>JAHFUP010000092.1 GCA_023265025.1 Acidimicrobiia bacterium
AGGTCGGCGGACGTGCCGTACGCGTAATCGGTGAGTGGTGAAGTCAATCAGCAAATAATCCAGGCCCGACTGCTCGAAGGTCACGCCGTCGTCGCGCCGCTCGGTGGCCAGGAGCGCCTCATGCTTCTGCTCCAGACGGGCCACCCGCTCCTCGAGGCGCTTGACGCTGAGCCCCTCCTTGGAGGCGGCGATGGCGCCCCGTAGCTCGGCGATGCGCTCGGCGATGAAGTCCCGGCGGGTGTCGTCGGACACCGGGAGCCGGGCGAAGGCCGAGGCGGTCATGACCACTGCGTCCCAATCGCCGGTGGCGCAGCGGGCCACGAAGGACTTGCGTCCGGCGGCGGAGGCGTCGTCGCGGTTCGCCACCAGGACCTTGGCCCGGGGGTAGAGCTGGGCCAGCTCCCGGGAGAACTGTTCCAGCATGTGGTTGGGGACCACGAACCCCGGCTTCTTGACCAGGCCCAGGCGGCGCAGCTCCATGGCGCCCATGGCCATGGTGGCGGTCTTGCCCGCCCCGACGTCGTGGGCCAGCAGCACGGTGGGCTCGCTGACCATGCGCCACACCGCGTCACGCTGGTGGCGGTGGGGGGTGAAGCTGGCGGCCAGGCCCGGGAGGCTGAGGTGCGACCCGTCATAGGAGGGCAGCACCGTCGAGTTGAACAGGCGGTTGTAGGTCTCGGTCAGGCGGTCCCGCCGGGTCGGGTCCTCCCACACCCACGCCGCGAAGCGCTCGCCGAGGGCCTCCTGCTTCTCCCGGGCGGCGATGGTCTCGGCCGGGTTCAGGACCCGGCGCCCGTCATCGAGGGTGTCGTAGACCGAGGCCGGGGTCTGGTTAAGCGCCGCGGCGACCAGGCTCACCGCGTCGGCCCGGGCCGTGCCCCACTCGCTGCGCACCGCTACCGACTGGCGGTCCCCCGTGGGCACGGTGAGGGCCCAGGTTGCGGTGACCGGCACGTACTCGACGATGGGCCTGGTGCAGTCGAGCACCTCGACGAGGAAGTCCCCCACGTCTGCCGGCGGTATCCACGACGAGCCCAGGCGGGCGTCGATCTCCGTCGGCCCGAGGTCGACGGGCACGACCTGGCGCAGGGCTTCCACGTTGGCCTGCCAGCGCGGGTCCTCGGCGGCCGCGGCCTCCGCCACGGCCAGCTTGGCCCGCACGTCGCCGGACAGGTACCGGGGCGCCGGCACCAGCTCGGCGGTGGCCGGGTCCTCCCACACGAGCTGGCCAAGCTCGGCCCGGGCCGAGCCGCGGTCAGTGCCGAGCAGGCCGGCGATCACTTCGAGGTCGGCCCGGCCGTGCTCGTCGAGGCAGATGGCCAGGGCGTCCTGGGCGCTGTCAGCTCCGTGGCGGGGTTGGCGCGGCGCCAGCACCCGGCCCCGGAGGATCGGGGCCTTGCTCGCGGTCTGGGTCTCGGCGTCGAAGACCTCCAGGGCAAGCAGCGACTGGTAGTCGGGATCGGCCCGGAATCCGCCCATGGAGGGGAAGGAGCGGCGATAGAGGTCACCGCCGGTGTCGGGGTCCTGGCGGCCGGTGCGGACCAGGGAGAAGCGATTGAGGGCGCCGTAGCGCGACTGATATGCCTGGTAGCGGCGGTTGAGCTCGGCTCGGACCACGTCGGCGCCGGCGTCGTCGACCGTGCTCACCTCCAGGTCGAGGAGGTGGGCCAGGGAGTCGCGCAGCCCGACCAGGGCTCGCAGCTCGCCGGCGTCCTTGCGGGGGGCGACGGGGTAGGGCTGCGGCGCACCGTCGACGACGCGGGCGAAACCGCCCGTGCCGGTGGAGAGGATGCTGCCCTCCTTGTGGTGGGACTGCAGAACGTCCGCTGCCGGCGGGCGCACCTGGGCGGGAGCGCGGGTTGACGTCCCCGCCGCCCACTCCAGGCCCTCGGCCCGGGCGTCGGCCACGATGGCGGCCAGGGCCTCGGCCAGCGCGGGAGCCAGCGGGCGGTCGGGATCGGCCCGGACCTGGAGGTCGACCTGGCTGTACTGGCCGCCGCCGGCCACCAGCTGGCCCAGCACCCGCTCGCGATGGCGGACGAAGTACTCATTGATCGGGATCTCCCCGCCGTCGATGCCGAGGATGATGCTGCGTTCCCACGAGTCGGCCCGCGGCGCCCGGTCCGGCTCACGCCGGCGCAGGATGACCAGGTCGCTCACCGCGTCGGTCCCGGCCGCGGCCCGCAGCGCGCCGGCCGGCAGACGCAGCGCGCCCAGCAGGTCGGCACGATCGGCGATCTCCCGGCGGGCCGCCGGGTTGCGGGCGTCGAGGGTGAAGCGAGAGGTGACCACCGCCACTACGCCCCCCGGGTGGGTGAGGTCCAGGGACTTGACGATGAAGTGGTTGTGCAGGGACAGCCGAGCCGAGTTGTGGGCCGGGTCGTGGAGCACGACCTTGGCGAAGGGCACGTTGCCCACGACCAGGTCAAAGGAGTCGCGGGGGAAGCGGGAGCGCTCGAAACCCTCGGCCCGGATGTCGGCGTGGGGATAGAGGGCCGACGCGATCCGGGCCGTCGTCGGGTCCAGCTCGACGCCGACCACGTCGAGGTGGACGCCGGCGGACGCCAGCCCGATGAAGTTCCCGCTGCCGCAGCCCGGCTCGAGCACCCGTCCACCGGCGAAGCCGAGGGCGCCCACGGTGGCCCACACCTGCTCGACCACCTCCGCAGGGGAGTAGTGGGCGTTGAGCGTCGTCCGCCGTGCCGCCTCCCAGGCCCGGTCGTCGAGGCGCTGGCGGACCTCGGCTCGGAGCTGGGCCCACTCGGCGTTGTCCTCGTCGAACACGCCGGGCAGCGCCCCCCAACCCGACCACCGGGCCAGGATCGCCTGCTCGTCGGGGCGGGCGGGGCGTGCCTCGGCGGCCAGGACGTCGAGGACGTCGAGAGCGGCGATGTTGGCCTTCGCCTTCGCCTTGGCCCCGGCGGGGGCGAGGTCACCCTGGCCACCGGGGCGGAAGCTCGGGGCTAGGGCTGCTCCGCCTCCGCCTCGTCGATGTCGCTCATATCCGGCATCAACGGTTCCCAGCCCGCCTCGTCGTCCTCCGGGTCCGGCTCGGGGGGCATCGACTGAAAGAGCTCCGAAAAGACCTTCTCCTCGGCCATCAGGCGGGCCATGCTGCGCCGCCCGACGCCCGCCTCCCACGTCTCGCCCGCCGGCGCTGGCTCGGCCAGTGCGGGCTCCAGGGCCATCACCTCGTCGCGCAGCTGGTCCCCCAGGCTCGAGAAGAAGCTGACCGGGTCCTCGATCGCCCGGTACCGGTTCGGGCAGTGATCGCGCACGTAGCGCATCGCCCTCACCCCGTAGGGGTCCATCGCTCCCAGGCGGCTCTCGTCGGTCATCGTCCTCACCATCATCCCCGGAGGGCACGCCGGCAAGGAGCGCGTCGAAGGAGAGCTGCTGCGCGCCGTCGTCTGGTCGGTCCTCCGCCCGGGGCATCGGTGACGCCTCACGCCGGCCCCGCTGGTCCCGCCAGGGAGCTCAGCGACGGCGAGGAAGGTCGCGCCCGGTGTCGGCGAGGCAGGGTTGGTGGAGCGTCGCTCGTCGACGGGTAAGCCACAAGGCGCTTCGCGCTCCCGACACCGGAGCGGGCGTGGTCGGCTATGACCACGCGAACCGCCAAGACGGCTGGCTGAGCTGAGCGCCACTGTTGACGGCGTGGATGCGCTGCATCGACTCGGCCATCACGAGGTCTCGCCGTTCGGGCGAGAGCGCGTCTTCCGAGGCAGCGATCAGGTAGCCATCGCCGACCCTGCTAAGGAACTTCCAGCCCCGGTGGCGGGCCTCGACCCTCAGCCGCTTTCGCAGGAGCTCAGCCTGGTCGGCCGGGACCCCGAGGACGTGGACACAGCCCCACTCCTGCAGCTGCTCCATGGCGCGAATCACGTTCCAGCCGAGGCGCTCGGCGGGAACCGGCTCAGCGAACTGCTTGTCCAGGATGGCCAGGCAGCGTTTGCACGAGGGGGCCAGGACCGCGTCCTCCCGCTCATTCCACATCGACAGGAAGGCTCGACCGGCCTCGGTCGGGCACATGATCCACTCGCCCCGGCCACACAACGTCCTGGTCGCCCAGGAGGCATTGGTGAGTTCGTCGAAGTCGTAAGCAGGGTTCGGCTCGGCTCCGGCATGGCTCATGATCGGCCGGGCTGGGTCTTCCGCTCCCGCCTCGGCCACGAGGTGAGCCGCGCTGGCGCCCACCCAGGCCAGGACGTAGCTGCGCCCGTGGATCGCGATGGTGTTGAGATTGGCGCTAGTACCCATCAGCGCCGGTGGTGCAGGCCGGGCCGGGTTGGAGCGGCGGTGAGGTCCCCGACCGGACGAGTGGACCCGCCAGCTGGCCCACGGTGCCCCGGGCCCATCGGGAAAGCCGGCGGCGCTGTGGCGGCTGGCAGCACCGCAGCGGGCAGCGCCAACAGTCCTCCAGGAGGGGGCCGAGCGCCTCGTCGCCGATGTGGGGGACGTAGTCGGGGAACAGGGCGGCGACGGCTGGGCCGAGCTGGTCTATCGGTACGTTGCCGTTGAACAGAGCGACGATGTGGGCGGCGTCGAACCCGGCGTCGGCCAGCTCGGCGACCACGAGGGCGATGGGGTAGCGACGATCCACCCACCCCGGTCCGCGGGCGTCGATGGCGGCCAGGCCGGCGTCGATGGTCTGGCAGTGACCGCGTGCAGGGCTGGGCATGCCCGCCGCACAGGCGGCTGGGATGACGCCCACCACGTCGGCGAGGCGCAGGTTGGGAAGGGCGCGCAGCACCTGTGCGGTGAGGCGGCGGGCATCGCCGGCTGTGGCGAACCTGGCGACCATTGCCTGCCAGCCCGCGTCAGCCCGGCCCCGGTCTTGGCCCCCTCTGATGGGCAGGCGGTCACCCATGGGAGCCAGGGTAGGTCGGGTGCCGGGGCCCGGGGGCGGACCCGGCGGCCGGGTCTGGCGGAGTGCCCAGTCGCGGCACGCGGGCGCAGCTCGGTCCCATTCCCCGCTCTATGGAATCGGGATGGGTGAGCCGCCGCCGGCACCTCAGGCAGCGCAGGCCTCGCCGATACGTGCCCGCCGCTCCGGTGGGATCGGCCACCAGGGCGGCGAGGGCGGCGGCGAGGGCCGAGTCCTCCCGGAAGCGGTGCCAGAGCCGGCCGTCGCCGGCGGCGGTGATGTGGGCGAAGGCCCGGTAGTCGCTCTCGTTGTCAGGCCCGCACAGGTACGAGACGATGAACGGCCCGGCCCGGAAGTCGGGGCCGGCCCTGGTCACCTCCAGCGTGCGATGGCCGCCGGCGAGGACCACGGTGTAGTGGCCTTCGCCCACCACCTGCTCGGTACCGGGGTCAGAGGAGGGTTCCATGGCCGGAGCGTGCGCCTTTGATGTTGACGAAAATGTTGCGGCCCGTTCGTCCAACGTTGCGCGTCCGCCGCGTGAGGGGGCCGCAACGTTGCAGCCGGCCTCTGCCGACTTGGGGGCGAAGGCTGGCGTCGCCGGGTGGCGGAGCGGTCCGTTCGCCGCTGGGGAGTCCGGGCGTAACCCAAGAGGAGAGGCCGAAGGTGCTGGTCAGGGCATTGTTGCCGCGAAATGGTGCAGCGTCGAAGCCCCCGGGCGGCAACGGTGCCCGGCCCGGGAGAACACGTTGCCGGCCGATGTTGCGGACCCGCAACATGCTCCGGACTTGGCTGGCCCGCGTCCGGGGTGACGCTGTGTGGCCGCCAAAAAAATTTTGGCCGCGGGTTCACGCGTCAACGTTGCCGTCAACACCGACTCCTCATGCTGCGCGGCCATGGGAGACGGCAGGCTGTTCGAGGCCCTCGATGCCGAGTGGGCGGTGGTGGGCGCCAGCCCTCAGGCGCAGGTCGCGTTCGGGCGGTGGGCGATGGTGGAACCCGCCCTCGCCGGCATGGCTTCGCCGGCCGAGGCCGTACGCTCGTGCCGGGCCGCGACGCCCGCCGCCGCCGCTGCGGTGCTGGGTGCGCTGCTGCGTCACGCCGGCGAGCCCTTGGCGGCCCGGGCCGTTCTGCAGGCGGTTGTACCGGCCTTGCGGAAGCTGGCGGGACGACGGGTCGGTGGCTCCCGCCAGCCCACCCGCCAGGCCTGGGAGGCAGGCGAGGACTTCGAGGCCGATGTCGTCGAGGTCGCGCTACGGCGTATCGGCGCGTTGGCGGGCACGTCGCCGACGTGGCCCGCCCAGGCCATCTGCGAGTCGACCTGGATAACTCTGCGCGCCGCCTTGGTGCGGTCGTCGCGATGGGGGACGTTCGAGTCGCTCAATGATGAGGTTGCCAATCTCGTGGCCAGCCCGGCGCGTCCTGGCGCCGAGGCCCTGGCGCTGGCTGTGGTCGACGCCGTAGGGGCCCAGCGCCTTGCCGTCGACGACGCCCGGGTGATCTACGCCACGCGAGTGCTCGGTCACAGCCCGGCGGAGCTGGCCAGCGCCCAAGGCCGCGCGGTACGGGCCGTGCGAGCCCAGCGCGTCCGGGCCGAGCGCCGCCTGGTGGACGCGGGCTGGGCCCCAAGACCTCCAGTGTCATGCCGCCTTGGCGGCGCGGCTGGCGCCGCCGGGGGCTGAGCCGTTACAGCCCGAGGTCGAGCCCGGCATCAACGGTGGCGCCCATCCCCGGGCCGAGGTCCTCGACGGTGGCCATGCGGTGGCGGAGGAGAGCGTCGGAGAGGGGATCGGGGGCCAGGATGTCGTCGACGCGCTCGGCGTCAGCCAGGCCACTGCGCTCCGCGTAGGTGGCGAGGCGGCCGTAGCCGCGGGCGAGACGCTCGGGATCGACGTCGTCGTGGCCTACGGGGTGGGCCGCCACCCGGGCGGCGACGTCGGCGCACAGCCACGGCGGTGGATGACGAAGTGCATCGGCGGTGACGTTGCGGCCCCGCAGCACGATGGCTTCCTCCAGCGTGGCCACGTGGTGGGGCGGCGGGGCCGGGGTTGCGGCCAGGGCGACCTCTGCTGCCGCCGCGGCTGTCTGGGCCTGGCGGAGCCGACGTTCGGCCTGGGCCAGCACCTCGGCATCGACGGAGGCCGCTGAGGTCGACCGGCGGCTCCAGCGCCGGGGCGCCTCGGTCGGCGGGATGGACGCCTCGGCGACGCCGGCCCGGGCCTCCTCCAGCGCAGCCCGAGCGGCGACCGCCTGCCGCTCGGCGATCGCCCGCCTGGCGGCCGCAGCCCGGGTGCGCTCCAGCTCGTCGACGAGGCTGGGCAGAGGGCGGGCGGCGAGGCGGTCGGCCGGCGAGGACGAGTAGGGGGTTTCGGGCGCCTGGGACGCGATCTCGGCCAACAGCAGCTCGGCCCGGGCCCGGCGGATGGCCACCAGGGCGTCGTCGTAGGCGGTCGCCGCCGCCCCGTCATCGGGCCGGAGGCCAATGGCGCCCAGGAGGCCGTCGCCCACCGGCGATGGCGACGTCGACGGGGATGCGACGTCGGGGCTGAGGCCGAGCTGGACGTGGCGGTAGCGCTCGACCGCTCGGGCGGCGGCATCCCAGGTGGCTCGGCCGGGTGAGGGCGCGGGCCGTGCACCGAGGGTGGCGGCGAGGTAGGCGGCCTGGACCACGACGGCGCGGTCAGCCTGCAAGTCCAGCGCGGCATCGACGGTGGCCAGGCGCTCGGTGGCGTCATGGCGGCCGTCAGGGTCGCCGGCGCGCGCCGCCTGGGCGTGCACGGCCTCGTCGAGGCGAGACTGGGCACTGGCCACGCGCAGGCGGGCTGCAGCCACGTCCTGGGTGGCCAGCTCGATGCTCTGGGGACTGCGTCGCCGGTCCCGGGCCGCCTCGGCCCGCTCCAGTCGGCCCTGGGCCAGACGATGCGCCATCTCGGCCGCGGCCAAAGCGTCGGCCGCCCCGGCCGCGTCGGGTGGGATGGACGATGCCGGCGCCGTGGCGCCAACGGAGGTGGCCAACACGTCAAGCAGCCCGCCGCGCTGACGGGCGAGCTCGGCGGTCGGCCGCCGCGCCAGTGCGGCGGCCTCGGCCCGGCGCAGCAGGGCGGCTGCGGTGGCGTAGTCCTCGCCAGCCTGACCGGCGCGCTGCGGCCCGAGGGCCCACGACGCGACCGGGCCGCCGGTGATGGGCACTGCCGCCCAGCGGGCCCGGAAGATGGCAACCTCGCCCACGGCCGCGTCCCACACCCGGCGGTGCTCGCCGCCGTCGGGGCGGGGACCGAGGCGGGCGACCACGGCGGGATCGGGGCGGACCTGGGCCCGGGTGGCGATGGCCCTCAGCTCATCGACCAGGGCCCGGCGGGCCCGGTGGGACTCGGGCGTGGCCGGGCCCGCTGTCATGGCCGACAGCTGGCCGAGGCTGAAGGAACGCCGCAGGCGGGCCACCTCGGGGGCGTCGGCATCGACCTCAGTGACCAGGCGCTCGGCCTGCTGGGCCTGGAGGCGGGCGGTGACCTCGGCCAGGATGGCGGTGGTGGCCTCCAGCCGGGGCAGGTCCAGGTGCTCATCGGCCGCGGGGGCCAGGTCACGGCGGCGCAGGACGTAGAGCTTGGCGTCGGTGCGCCCCCGGCTGAGGGCCACATAGACACCGGCCCGCATGGCCGCCTCGGTGGCCAGACCGCGGCCGGCCTCATAGGTCTCGCCCTGGGCCGCGTAGGTGGTGAGGGCGTAGCTGTGGGCCAGGCGGCCGATGACGCCGGGACGGACCCGGTCGGTGAGATGGCCGTGATCGACCACGACCCGGCCCCGGCGCTCGAAGTCGACGACCAGAGCGGAGTCACGCAGTTGCTTGCCCAGGCGGACCTCGACGACCGCGCCCCGCTCCCCGGTCCGGACGTGGTCCCTGGCCGGCGCACCGGGCGCCCGCAGGCGGGAGTCGCCCTGAGTGGCAATCACCTCGTCGCCGGCCCGGAAGCTGATCCCGGGCAGGTCCAGGGAGGGGCCGGTCAGGGTGCCGTCGGCCGCCAGCAGGGCCCGGGCCCGGTGGTTCAATTCCCGGCGCTCGGCGTGATGGTCGGCGGTCATGGTGCTGACGACCAGCTCGGGGTCGGCCAGGCGGCGCTGGCGGTCGCAGTACCAGTCGGCGACCAGGGCGTCGATGACCGCCTCGGGCGAGTCGGCCTCCACGACCCGGCCGCCGGCGCGCAGCCGGTCGATGGCAGCGGCCACCCGGTCCTCGCGGTAGTCGGTCAGGGCCAGGCGCACGTCGGCCATGTCCTCGCCCTGCTGGCGGTGCAGGGTGGTGACCTCGGCCCGGTCGGCGGCGTAGTCCTCCAACATCCGCCGCCACGCCCCGCCGGCGGCCACCGCGGTGTGCTGGGCCGGGTCTCCGATGAGGCGCAGGGCCCCGCCGCCGGCCTCCACCGCCTCCATGAGCCGGAGCAGATCCCGGTTGCCCAGGGTGGAGCTTTCATCCACCAGCACGACGGTGCGGGCGTCGATCGTAACTGTGCCCTTGGCGACCGCCATGAGCAGGCTGGCCACGGTGCGAGCTTCGATGCCGGTGCGGTTGCCCAGGACCTCGGCGTGGGTGCCCTGCACTGCGGTCGCCAGGGCCTTGAACCCAGTGTCCTGCCAGGCCCGCACCGCGGCCTCCAGCGCCGTGGTCTTGCCGGCACCGGCGGGGCCGAGGACGCACTGGACGCGGTGGCCGGAGCGGGTGATGGCGCACACCATGGCGCGCTGCTCGTCGTCAAGTTTGGTGCGCTGGGCCAGCACCGCCTCGACGGTGGCCTCGGGGACCACGGCGGCGCCGGCGTGACGGCCGCGCTCGTAGCCGGCGAACAGGCGCTGTTCGAGATCGAGAACCTGGCGGGTCGTGTAAAGCGCCTCGCCGGCCACCGAGGCCACCACCCGGCCGTCGGCCAGGCGGATGACATCGGCGGTGCGGCCCTCGCGGTTGCCGGCCTCCAGGGTGACCACGGCGTCGGTGGACAGCCACTCGTCGGCCACATCCGCGATCTGAGCGGCGTCGAGGCGGTCGCCGGACCACTCGGCCACGAACTGCAGCACGTCGCGGCGATCGAACGTCGAGGCCATCTGGGTCACACCGCGCTCGCCGCCCAGGCGGCGGAACAGCTTGTCCCTGTCCCCCTCCGTCACCAGCAGGGGCGCGGCCTGGCGGCCGTAGCACGCGGCCGCCGCTCGCGCGTCGAACCCCGCCTCGTCGAGGCGGCGCTTCCACGCCGGGCGCAGGGCCTCGGGATCCACGGCGTGGTCCTTGGCCGCCCGGGTGGCGAAGGTGGCCACCTGGCGGGCGGCGACCGAGTCGGCGCCCATCGCCTCGGCGTACTCGTCGATCTCGGCGGACCGCTTGCTCATCTCGGCGATGGCGGCCTCGCCCACCCCGGCCACATCCGCCAGCCCTCGCTCCACGGCCTCCCACTCCACGCCCAGGCTCGACGCCAGCTCGTGACGCAGCTGGGCGGCGGCGAGGTAGCCGGCCGTCTTGGCGTGGGCGAAGAACGGCCGGCCGTCGAGGGCCATGACGTTGCCTGAAGGCGACTCGGCCATGTTTGCCACCACCACGTGGTGGTGCAGTTGGGGGTCAAGTGCCCTCGACGTGGCGTGCACGTAGTCGGCGGCCACCAGGCCCTGAGCGCGGCGGTGGTTGCGGCCTCGGCCGACCCAGGCGGCCTGCTCCTGCATGTAGTCCATGCCCACGGCCACGGCCTTGTCCACGGCGGCGAGGATCCTCGCCTGGCCGGCGGCGTCGGCGCGGGCCCACAGAATGCTCACCGATTTGGGGGCGGAGAAGGTCAGGTCGTAGCCCACGACAGCGGCGGGGACCTTGCGCTCGAGGGCGAAGCGCTCCGCCTCGCCCCGGGCCACCCGCCAGTGCTTTCCGTTCCCGTCGTGGCTGGCGGTGAGGTAGGTCGACCCCAGCTCGGGGGGCGCGCCGCCGGCGGCGATGGCCGCGGCCTGCTCGGACCGACGGGCCGCCGTTTCGGTGGCCACCCGCCGCAGGTAGCGGTCGGTTACTCCCAGCAGGGTGGCGGCCTCGGGCAGGGTGAGGAGCTCGTCGGGCTCACCGTGGGCGGCTACCGCCGCCGCCTCCCGGCTGGCCCCCTCGGCCCGCACCGCCGAGCCACGCGCCCCCACCAGCTGCTCCCCGGTAACCGCGTGCTGGCCGAGCAGTACCCGGCGGAATTGCTCCGGATCGACGTGGCCTCCGAGGCGCATCCCGGTGATGCCCCGGCCGAGCCAGCGGCCCGGGCCTTCTACAGAGTCGGCGTAGTAGCCGACGATGCCGGTGGTGTCGTCGGGCGTCGGCAGCTCGGGCAACGGGCTGGGGTGGATACCTCCGGGCGCCGTCGCGCGCCCGTCGAGGTACTTGACGACGGCATTGACGGCGCCGGCGGCGTTGCCGTCCGCCGCACCCAACGTGGTGACACGTACGATCACGGTAGGGCTCCGGAAAAATGGTCCTACCTACCTACTGGTGTGTCTCCGGGCGAAACGCCACAGAACTTTCGTAAAAACTTCAGCCGGCACGGCGAGCCGTGCAGGTTCCGCAAAGCGGAACCTGCAAATGTGTATGCCTCGGCTCGCTGGCGTTGCGGACCTGCTCCATTCTCCGGGTCGTTCGTGACGCCTGTCCTCGCCTTTGACGTTGACGTTGACCTACTGGGCTGCGGGTTACGTCAGACTCGACGTCACTGGTTGAGGGCTCGTCGGGCCTGGTGCTCGTCGGCGTCGTTGGTCGACGTCGGGCTGGTGGTCGCTCGTTCGGTTGAGGGCCTGGTGCTCGTCGGCGTCGTTGGTCGACGTCGGGCTGGTGGTCGCTCGTTCGGTTGAGGGCCTGGTGCTCGTCGGCGTCGTTGGTCGACGTCGGGCTGGTGGTCGGCTCGTTCGGTTGAGGGCCTGGTGCTCGTCGGCGTCGTTGGTCGACGTCGGGCTGCTGCTCGTTCCGGTTGAGGGCCTGGTGCTCGTCGGCGTCGTTGGTCGACGTCGGGCTGCTGCTCGTTCCGGTTGAGGGCCTGGTGCTCGTCGGCGTCGTTGGTCGACGTCGGGCTGGTGGCTCAGGTTCCGTTCGTCAAGTCGTGTTGCATCGACCGAAGCAGGGTGTCTCGTCGTCCGATCAGTTGGGCGGCGAGTCCGTACTTCGGGACGCCGAGAAATCCGCCGAGCTCGACGGTCAGGAGGCGCAGGGATTCCGCCTTGAAGGTACGGGCGATCCTTGCGGGGTCATCGCCGAGGTAGAGGAGGCGATCGAGCAGATGGGCCCGGGCGACGATGGGCCCGGGCGACGATGCGCTCCGCCACGGCCGCCTTGGGCCCGGTCTTCGCCACACCTGGGCGGCCCAGGCGGGCCAGACCATCAGCCCGCCACCGGCCGACGAGCTGGTCAGGATCGAGCGCGGCGAGTGCCTTGACGACCGCTCGGCTGTCGGTGGGGACCAACCCGGTCCCTCCTTCCCCTCGTGCCCTCTCGTCGGGCACCACTGGTCTTGCGAGGAAGCGGCCGGCCGTGTTCCCCAGCCGACGAGGGGGCGCGCTGCTAGCTCGAGGCCACCAGGCGGTCGATCTCGGCGGCGACGAGCCGTTCGCCCTCCAACGCCCGGACCGCCCGGTCGATGTCGTCGAGCGCGTCGTCGAGGCCGGCTGCGGCCTCGGTGTTGGCCTCGCCCCCGAAGTGGCGGAGCATGGCCATGATCTGAGCCAGTTCGTAGCCGAGCCCGCGGATGCGGGTGGCGGTGTCTTGTTCTGCCATGTGGACCTCCGGTCTGTGCCGGGGCGACGTGCTCGCCCCGGCTGATCAGGTTGAATGCGCGAAGCGGGCAAGCCGAACCCCGGCCTGCGAAGGGTGACGACTCAGGCCGCTGGCGGCTCGTCGTCGTGTCCGACTCCGTCGTCGGCCGTGGTGTCGTCGCCGGGGTCGGTGGTGCCGGCGTCGGCGTCGGCCGCCCCCTCCTCGGCTGCGTCCTCGACCACGCTCTCGCGGGCTGCGGCCACCTCGGCGTCCTCGAACGGGTCCGGCTCGTAGCCGAGGCTGGTCAGGGCCTCGACGTAACGGATACCCCCGCCGCCATAGCCGCCGTAGGAGCTGATGCGTTCCTCGGCACAGCTCGCCGCCATCGCCGTGGCCACGCGCAGCAGGTCGGCGCTGGAGCGGTCGGCCAGCTCGCGGATGGGCCGGTGCCAGTCCTTGCCGCCGGCGGCTCGCCGCCGGCTCGACCCCCAGCAGCGCCCCGGCCCGAGCCCAGGCGTTGCCGTTGGCCTGCTCCAGGAGCGAGTACCGGCAGAATGCCGTCGCGTCGCGGGGCTTGGGGACGGTTCGGCGGGTCAGGGCCTCGGCCAGGAACTCGGCCCGGCGACGAAGCACCCGCTTGCGCTCCGAGCGGCGCTCGCGGTCCTCAGGGCTCTGGCCGACGACGGTGGCCGGCGTCACCTGGAGCTCCGAGCGGGAGGCCGCCCCCGCCTTCGCGGTGTGGCGGCGGGGGTCGTCGCAGACATCGACAACCTCGACGCCGCGCAGGTAGCGCTCGACCACCACTGCGTGGCACGGCTCGCTCCGGTGGTCGGCCACCTTGAAGCCGAGGTCTCGCAGGCGCTTGGCCTTGGACTGGCTCACGCCGGCCGAGTCGACCACGCGCTGGCCCTTGGCCTCCTGCTCGGCCACGGCCTCGGCGTAGGCCTCCTCCTGGCGGCGCTGGGCGATGCGGCGCTCGATCACCGTGGCGATGTCGTGGCGGTTCCACGCCGGCAGGGCCAGCACTTCCTCGATCAGCTCGGGCTGGTCCTTCACCTTCACCAGGGCGGCCACGTCGGCCATCGACAGCTCGCCGGCGTCGACCGCGAGCTGGGCCCGCTCGGGCAGCTCGAGCAGGGCCATGTGGGTGCTGACATGCTTGGCGCTGCGGCCCACCTTGGCCGCCAGTCGGCGCACGGTGCAGCCGAGGGACACCAGCCGGAGGTAACCCGCGGCCCGCTCGGATGGACTGAGCGGAGTTCGGTCGTCGTCGTTCTCGGTCAGCATGATCTCGACCTGCTCGGCCTCGGTCAGGGTCGTGACCACACACGGAGCGACGGCCAACCGGCGGCGCGTGCTGCGGTCAGTCGGCGTTCCCCCGCGGCCAGCAGGTAGGTGCCATCCTCGGACGGAGTGACGATCAGGGGCACGACGATTCCGACCTCGGCGATCGACTTCGTCAGGGCCTTGATGTCGCCCACGCAGCGGCGGAGGTTCACAGGGTTGGTCCGCAACTGCTCCAGCGGGATCTCCACCAGGATCGCCTCGGCCTTCGCCTCGGTCGCCTCCGGTTCCGTTGCTTCGGTCGGGGCGTCCGTCGCCTCGGTCGTTGTCTCTGCGGTTGCTGTGCTCATCTCAGTTGCTCCTCTCCAGGCCGTGCTTGGCCAGGATTCGTTGTGTGGTGGCAGGCCACCCCGGCCCGCAAGGGAGAACTGAAAAGCGCGTCCCGTCGTAGGTGACGCTCACCGCGTCGTCATCGCTGGCCACGATCCAGGCCCGGCCGTCGGCCATCGCCAGTGCCCGGGCCTGACCGACCACCATCACCAGATTGGGGTGCGCGCCCTGGCGGGTGCCGGCGGCGTCAACCACGCGCCACCAGCACGGCCCGGCGTGGATGGCCGGGCCGAAGAGCCGGCCCTGGTAGCCGGGGGCCAGGCCCGGCCGCACGCAAGCCTCTGCGCCGCTCACGCGCCCGCCGCCAGGTCCTCGACCTCGGCCGGGGCCATGGCCGCGAGCACGGCATGGGCAGTGCTCACCACGCGCTCGGCCGTTCGCTGGATGCGCTCGACGCTGCCAGCGGACCACCGTTCTCTCAGCACGCTGGTCTGAGCAGCGCTGTGGTCAGCCACGTCGTGCTGGCGACATGTCGACGGAACAGGCGCCGTGGCGATCGGACCCCTGCTGCATCGCACCTGCTGGTCCGACGACCGTTCTACCGGAGCCGACGAAAGTCTGAGAACATGGCGTTCTGGCGAATCGGACCTTGGATCAAACTCGTGCAGCTCATGAGGCTGGCCACGTCGTGGCGGCGATGCTCCTCGGCTGGGTGGTCGAGCGGGCCACCATCGAAGGACCAGAGCACTGCATCGACCCCCTGCTGGTGGCGGTCGCCGAACCAGCGTTGAACCGCCAACGGGCGTTTGGTCGGCTGGTTGACCTCGGGACCTACATGACAGTGGTGTTCGCCGGCCCCTCCGCTGAAGCGGCGACTGTGGGGGCCCGTGGCGACGATCCGGTGCCAGGTGTCATCGATGCGGCCAAGGCCGACCTCGGGAGTCTGTTGTCCGACCAGGAACTGGAGCACCTGATCGGTGGTCCAGGAGCGCACGCCGAACGGATCGTGGCAAGGAGTGCTGAAGCCCTCGCCGAACTGTCGACCGCTCTCGTCGCACAACGAAGCCTGACCGCTGCCGAAATCGAGAGGGTGGTCAGGCCCGCGCTGCCGAAGTACGCGGAGCGGCGAGGGTTGGATGATCGTGCGCGGACGGTAGCCAGGTAGGTCAGCCGGATAGGCCCCGCCGTGCTGACATCTGGCTCGGCTTGAGCTCTGATCGGCAGCGTCGTCCCGGCCGCCGACCGGCAGACTCTCTAGTGCAACTATCTGTCCGTGACGTTGACCGAAGGCATCACGCGTGCTCTGCAGCTCGGTGCCGTGCCGGCCGTTGCGAGCCTCGAGCCAGGGCCGCTTCAGCTTCTCGCCGTGAACCGATGGCGGAGATGGGGCGCGGCGTTTCGCTTCGGCGTGTCGGCCAACGGGACCTGGGTGAGCGACACCATCCTCGCCCAGCGGTCGCCTGATGGGAGCTGGCAGGACCTAAGCGGCGGTGGCGCTCGGGGTTCGGGATGGCAACTCCCCTGGGAGCCTCCGACCGAGGGCTGGGATGGAGAGGCGCTGCTCTGCCTGGGCACTGTTGGCCTAGTCGTCTATGACGACGAGCAGACAGAACACGAGCTGGCGGCGGTGAGTGGATTCGTCGTTCCGTCAGCCATCGCAGTCCGAATCGAAACTGACGATGGGTCACACGACACGCAACTCGCCGGGCCTCTTAACGCCTTCGTGGCGCTTGCCGGAGGACAGGCCGGATGACGCTCCTCGCCATCGACGCACAGGGCAGGCCGCTGGGCATGCCCCGTCGCATCTAGCCTGGGGAAGGCTGCGCAGTCGGCAGTTGGCGGCTGTCCGTCTGTGACCGCGGGGTGGACGCAGCTGTGCGATGCCGGCGCGCTCCCTTGGTGCCTATCCAGACTAGGGACAGATCGCCCGCGCAGCATCACGTGACGCGCACTTCTCGGATGCGGCCCAGTAGCGCCTCGTTCTGGGCGCGCAGCTCACGGTTCTCAGCGCGCAACCGCAGGTTGTCCGCTGTGAGCCTGACCGCAGCGGCGTCCCTGGAGGCATCGGAACGGCGCTGTGCGGCGGGAACCCGCTGGCCCGGGGTGGGGCGGAGGCGACGGAGGCGGGCGATCTCCTCGCAGAGGGACGGGGTCTTGTAGAGGAACGCCCTGGACACGCCGGCGGCGGAAGCGACGGCGACGAAGGTGATCTCAGCTCCCTCACGATCGAGTCGTCGCAGCGTCCTGCTGGTTCGCTCGACCAGCTCCTGATGGCGCCGCTGTTGAGCTGCAGCCAGGTGCCCGCTGTTGTCAGCGTGCATCCGGAGGATCCAGCGTTTCGAGCGTGGCGATGATGGCGTCGAGGTTGACCTCCACCTTGCGGTTCATCTCGACCAGGCGGAACTGCCCGTTGTCCTCGGCGGTGGCGATCAGCTTGCGGGTCCGGCTGCGCTGCTCGCGGTGGCCGTCGAGGAAGGTGACGTCGGTGAGGAAGTCCGGACACGTCAGGCAGGCATTGGGGTGAGGGCACTCGAGCTGCAACGGGCGGCCACAGAACCCATTCGGGAGGGTCTGCTTTGCCCGCCCCAGGCGCTCCTTCATCCACTCGCCGTCCGACGTCTCGCCGTCTGGGTCGTAGACGACGAGATGGCCGTCAATGCCGACACGGGCCCGGCTGTAGGCGTCGAAGGCGTCGCGCAGCGTCGAGTCGTGCAGGCGGGCGTAGTGGGCGGTCATCTGGGCCGACTCGTGGCCGAGCATTTCCTGCACGATGTGCTGAGGGACCCCCTGGTTGATCATCCGGGTGCCGAGGGTGTGGCGGAACTGATGGCTGGTCAGGCTGACTGGGTTGCCGGCGCCGTCAACGATGCCGCACTCGAGGATCCAGCGCGTCAGGCTGGCCTGGACAGTGCAGCCGGCGAAATGTGCGCGTCCGTCGTTGTTGGCCTTGAGCCGGGGGAAGAGCCACGGCGACCCGCCCGGCCAGCGGCACTGTACGTGCGCCTGCTGGGCCCGGACGGCCTCGACCACCATGGCGTCGACGGGGAGGTGCTGATCTTTCCGGAGCTTCTTCATGAAGAACCGAAGGTAGGGGGCGCCGGCTGCGTCGAAGGCGAGCGGATCCGGGGACAGACGCACGGCATCGCCGGCCCGAAGGCCCGTTCGCATCATGATCACCACGATCGAGCGTGTCCCGTCGTCGGGGAGGCGGGCCAGGGTCTCGGCCGCTTCGAGCCGGAGCATCACGGGCTCGTCCAGGGCCCGGGGCAGGGGTCGGGGCTTCTTGGGGAAGTCCTCGCGGTAGACCCGCACCGCCTCGGGGAGGGGGAGCAGGTCGAATCGCCGGCAGTCGTCGAGGAACATGCCCAGCGACGAAACCCACTTGGTCGCCGGGGCCTGGTCCGGTGGGCGGGCCACGAACACGAGGTAGTCCTCGATGACTGCCCGGGTGAACAGCTCGGGTCGGACGACGTCTGGGTGGCGGTCGGTGAGAAAGGCGGAGAAATGGCGCAGGTGGATGGCGTTGCCGGCGACCGTGGTGATGGCGAGCCGCCCCATGCGCAGGCGGATCCATTGCTGCACGGCACGGCGCAGCCAAGGCTGTGCGATGTCGTCGAATCGGATCGTGCGCCCGGTGTTGTCGTTGGGAGCGTGCAGCCCTAGCCGGCGCAGGTCCCAACGGTCCTTGGCGTACTCGTCCCCGCCGTCGGCGACGAGGCTGAGGCGGTCGTAGGCGTAACGCAGGAATGCCAACGGGTGCGGCGTCGTGCGCCGTGTGAGCCAGCGGGGCTCGATACGGCGCTCCCACTCCACCAGGGGTAGGTCGAGCAGCGACGTTCGCTCGTCGGCGAGGCGTCGCAGGGCCACGACCGTGGGCACCAACGAGCTGGGTTCGCAGCGCGCCTTGCCGTCATCGTGGCGGCACTGGAGCGCGTACTGCAGTTCGAGGCGGACGGCTTCTTGAAGTCCCCGGAAGTCGTAGGCGGGCTCGACCGGCCGGGTCAAGCGCACGCTGGCGATGAAGTTGTCGAGATCTGGGCGTCCGTCCTTCCTCCACAGCAGGGTGTGGCCGATGCACATGCCGTAGGAGTACGCGCCGGGACGGTCACAGTCGGCGACCGGGCAGGGGCCGTCGGTAAGCACGGGGCCAGTCGAAGACACAAAGGCGTCGACATCGGGTCGCCCAGCCCTCGACCAACGCGACAGATGACGGGCGCACAGTCCGATCCGGCCGGCGCCGTTGGGACACGGAGTCGCCCGGCAGGCGAGGGCGCCATGGCGCCTTCGGGCCGGCCCAGGGCCGGCGGTGGCGGCGAAGGCCTCGTCGCTGAGGGTCGACTGCTTCAGCTCGCGATGATGTGTCGTGCACCAACCCCGGCCCGACGCCAGTGCTTCGCATACCTTGACCCGACAGAGGCCGACGCCCAGAACACCGTCGGCGCGCTCCGGGAGGTAGATGTCGACCCGGAACTCGGGTCGGAGTGCGCCCGTCAGCCGCTGCCAATAGCCGTCGTCGACGGCCATCGCCGCTCCGGCGAGGTTGGCTCGGACCATCAGCGTCTCGCCTCCCAATAGGGGGCCAGGGCTAGGCGCATGTCCTCGGCGTCGAGGTGGGAGTACGTATCCGAGGTGGTGGCCACCGACGTGTGGGTCAGACGCCTGCTGGCGATATCCAGCCGAACGCCGGCCCGCAGGAGGTCGGTGGCGTGCGTGTGGCGGAGCATGTGGGGCGCGAACGAGACGCCCGTCGATGCGCGCAGCCCGGTCACCAGGCGGTACACGCCGGCGTAGCTGAGCGGTTGGCCGCGCCGGCCGCCCCACAGGTTCACGAACACGTAGTCGCTGTCGAGCTCGCCGTACTCGGCGTGCATGTAGTCGGAGTAGAGCCGGCCGAGGGCGGTGCTGACGTGCACCACGTGCTCGACGTGGGTCTTGGCCCGGGCGCCATTGGCGTTGTCCGCTCTGGGCACGATCAGGACCTCGCCGTTCCAGGTGCGCATGTCCTCGTGGCGCAGGCCGAGGGCCTGGCCGATCCGCATCCCAGTCTCGTGCAGTAGGGACAACAGGAGCCGATCGCGCAGGTGCCGACAGCCGTCCAGCAACGCCTGGACCTCAACCGGGCTCAGCGTCTCCGGCCGCCGTCGGTCCTCCCGCAACCTGAGCGCTGTGGTGCGCTGGGGCTTGGACTTGGTGATGTGGGGGAGGAAGGGCTTGTAGCGGCGGGCGGCGATGTTGCGCCACACGACGAGGCGGGCGGCCACCTCGCAGCCGTTGCGCACCTGATAGTCGTAGAACGACGACACGGCCGAGAGGATCTTGTTCACGGTGCGGGGCTTACGGCGGGAAGCCGACAGGTCGAGCACGATCACGTTCGGCGCCGGCCGCCTCAGCCAGACGATGAAGTCGGCAAGGTCGACGAGTCGAACCGCCCGCCAGTCGAGGGCCCCTTCGTCGAGGAAGCGGAAGAACAGCGCCAACGCGTGGGCGTAGGTCCGCACTGTCTCCGGCGACAACTCGCGGGCGTCGAGGTAGACGAGGAAGCTCTCGGCCGCCGTGATCGGCAGTCCGTCCGCGCCGACCACCGTCCAAGACTCAGCGCCCGTCGAGGGCAGGACCAGTCGATGGGCTCGGGAGTGCATGGCGCGCACCGTAGGTGCTGTGGACACGACAGCCGGGGATGTCCACCAGGGGCCGCGGATCGCTCCACAGGTTCGCCGTAGACATGGGAGACAGGCCCTCTCCCGGTAGAGAGAACCATCCGGCCACGTAGGCCAGGCTGTAGGAAGCGCTGTCGATGCCGAGGGCGTTGCAGACGATGTAGGCCACGCTCTCGGCCTCGATCTCGGCCAGGTCCCGGTCGACGACCACCTGGGCCTCATGGTCGAGGAGCACGTGCCCCAGCTCTTTCCTGCACTAGCCGGGTGTTCCGTACATGAGTGGGCGTCGAGTCGTACTCATTTGTGGCCTCCGGTCAGCGGGTGGTGATGGGATCGACATCAAGGAGCTCGAGGATGCGGGCGGCCTGTCCCTGTG
>JAHFUP010000093.1 GCA_023265025.1 Acidimicrobiia bacterium
GTAGGGCTCGACGGTCATGACCTGTTCCACCAGCCGCCCGAACGGCTCGATGCCGGTGGTCGCCTCACAGCGCCCGAACACCTTGGCCCGGTGCACGTCCCACCCCGCCAGGTAGGCCAGGGCACCGCCCCGGTCGTACTCGTGCTCGACGCGCATGTCCCGCCCCGGTGCCGCCGGAAGCGTGGAGTGGCAGCGCACCCGGGCCTGGATGGACGTCTTCTCGTCTGCGGAGATGACGAAGTCCTTCTTTCCCAACGGCTTGCCCTCCCACCGCCGAGCGTAGAGGTCGAGCGCCCGGGCCGCCCTGGCCTCGAAGTTGGGGTCGCGGGGGAAGATCCAGCACCGCTTTCGCCACGGCCGGATGGCATCGGCCGACAGCCACCGCCAGATGGTGGTGCCGGAGATCTCGGCCACGATCCCCCGGGAGACGACCTCCGACGCGATGTCAGGGACGTGTAGGCGGGCCAGCGGCACCCCGAGGCGCGACGGCAGCTCGCAGGCCAGAGCCTTGACGGCGACGACCACCTCAGGGGGGAAAAGCCGGGGGTCGGCCGCCCCGGGGACGCTCATCGAGGCCGGCCAGGCCCTCCTCGAAGAAGCGCTTCCGCCACTTCGAGACGATCTCCCGGCGCATGTCCAAACGAGCCGCGATCTCGTCGTTGTCGAGGCCGGCGGCGGCCAGGAGCACGATCTTGGCCCGGACCACCTCCCGATACGGCAACGTATAGCGGCGGGCCCGCTCCTCCAGCGCTTGGCGCTGCTCGGCGGTGAGGTCCAGTACGTACGGGCTCTTCCTGGGCATCGGCACCCCCTCCCGGGGGAGACCGTACGTTACAGGAAGGGCCGGGTTACGTGACCGTAGTTACGTACTTGTATTTATGGCGGGCGGTACTAAGCTCCGGGGTGCCATGGCCGCCCGACCCCTGGTCATCCTCGGTGGCGGCGGTCACAGCCGTGAAATCGTCGGCATCGTCCACGACATCAACCACGGGGCACCAGCGTTCGACCTCGTCGGAGTCCTAGCCGACGACTATTGGGACGAGACCATCCTGGACGCGCTCGGGGCCCCGCGCATCGGTGCCGTCGCCGACCTCGCTGGCATGGAAGTCGACTACGTCATCGCGATCGGCGACGGCCGGGCACGGCGCGAGCTCGACCGGTTCGCCACAGATGCCGGACGCGAGGCCGCCAGCCTGGTGCACCCCTCCGCGACGATCGGACTCAGGGTGACATACGGGCCGGGGTTCGTAGCCTTCCCGGGGGTCCGGGTGACGACCGGGGTGAGGTTCGGCCGCCACGTCCACCTGAACCTTAACGCCACGGTCAGCCACGACTGCGTAGTGGACAGCTACGCCACTCTGTCGCCCGGCGCAGCCCTCGCCGGCCGGGTCACCGTGGGCGCCTGCTCGACCCTTGGCTTACACGCCGCAGTCGTACCGGGCGCGACCGTGGGCGCTGACGTCACCGTCGGTGCCGGCGCGGTGGTCCTCCGGGACGTCGCCGCAGGCACGACCGTGGCCGGCGTCCCGGCCCGGCCGATTAGCGCGACGCCTGGGCCACAGTCCCCGAATAGCTGACGTCGGCCTCGATCCCCACCTCGGCCAGGCAACGGTGGACCTGGTCGCTGGCCGCGATCGCGCGACGCAGGATGCCGGCGACGACCCCAATGTCATCGACGCCGACGGAAGCGCCGGTCGGCAAGGTTAGGACCCGCTCAGCAAGGCGCGCCGTCTGCGGCACAAGCAGACGTGCATGGGGGAAGAATGACCTATACGGCTCCATCCGGTGGACGCCCGGGAAAAAGTACCTGCGGGCGAGCACGTTCTCCGAGACGAGCACCTTCCACAGCTCGTCCCTGGTGAGCGGGCAGTCGTCGCCCACCTCTACGACGACGTAGTGCCGCGACCGCCGGTCGGCGCCGTCATAGCGGACGAGCTCGATCCCCGTCAGGCCGGCCAGCGTCGACGCGTAGGCGTCGTAGTTCACCTGGTTGGCGGCGAGGAACATGTCGAAGGACTCGAGCGACGCCAGCCCCATGGCAGCGCAGACCTCCGTCATCTTGCCGTTGGTCCCCACGTACCCGACGCTATCCACGCCGACGAACCCGAAGTTGCGCATGAGCTTCATCCGGCTGGCCAGGTCGTCGTTGTTGGTGAGGACGGCGCCGCCCTCGAAGCTGTTCAGCACCTTGGTGGCGTGGAAGCTGAGGACCTCGGCGTCACCGAAATTGCCGATCATCACCCCGTTGTGCGAGGCGCCGAACGCATGGGCCGCGTCGAAGAGCAGCCCGAGATTGCGTAGACGGGCGATGTCCTCCAGCCTCTCGACGTTGCACGGGCGGCCCCAGAGGTGCACGGCCAGGATCCCGGACGTACGGGGCGTGATGAGCTCCTCGATGCGGCCGACGTCGATGTTGTGGGTTGCGGGGTCGACGTCGCAGAACACCGGCGTGATCTCCTGCCACTGCAGCGCATGGGCGGTGGCAACGAAGGTGAACGCTGGGACGATCACCTCGCCCGTGAGGCCGAGGGCTCGGATGGCGATCTCGAGGGCGATGGTCCCGTTGCACATTGCCACGCAGTGGCGCACCCCGTGGAGGCGGGCGACGGCGTCCTCGAACTCCCGTACGAGCGGGCCGTCGTTGGTCAGCCAGTTCCGGTCGAGGATGCCCTCGATGCGCGCCATGATCGCGGCACGGTCGCCGACGTTGGGCCGTCCGACGTGCAGTGGTTCGGCGAAAGCCGGCGAGGAGCCGAAGATCGCCAGCTGTGGCTCCGTCTCCACGGTCACTGCGCCACCGCCTCCACCACGAGCCGCGAGTCCTCCCGGGTCTCCAAGCCGTTCAGCACGTCGGTCTCCGACGTCCCCCACGCGCACCGCCGGACACCCTCGAACCCGGCGCCCTCGAGACGGGCCTCGAGGTCGACGAAGTCGTAGAGGTACAGGTGGCCCCAGTCGCGCATCGCAGTGTTTAACATCTGCGCCGCCGACGACAGGTGGGTGTACTTGTGGTCGACGATCCAAGGCTGGTCGCGCCAATTCCCGGCGTAGTAGCCGACGAGGCTTTCCAGATCCGGCATGGCGATCCGCATGACGCCTCCGGGTTGGAGCACCGCCGCGCAGTCCCGCATGAGCCGCTGCGCGTCGGCAAGGGCCAGGTGCTCGAAGAGGTGCTCGCTGTAGACGTACGCGCACGATCGCGCCGGCGCGGGGAGCCCGAGCCGGAGGTCGTGTAGGAAGTCGGGATGGTTCTTGCGCTCCAGGTCGACCTCGACCCAGCCCTCGAAGTGGTTGCTGCCACAGCCCAAGTGCAGCTTGGTGCCGGGCGGGAGTGCCGCGAACCGGCGGCGGGCAGCCTCCCGGCGCACCCGCCAGAAGGCGGTCTCGCCGGCCTTGCCGGCATGCCGGAGCGCGGCGGACATGGTCTTGGCGACGATTGCCATCAGAGCACCGTCCTGCGGTAGGCCTCGATGTGATGGACGAAGGTGACGCGGTCGAGGAATCCCATGCGGACGCCGATCCGCCGCATGCGGCGCCACATGTTCCAGTCCGCCGGCTCATGGAGGCGCCAGCTGGACTCGCTGTGCTGCAGGAACCGCAAGCCGGCGGAGTAGAGGACCGACCCGTGGCTGATGTGGCCGTGTCGCAGCGGCCACTTCCCGATCTCGGCCCACTGGCCGGCCCGCACCTCCATGTTGGCCTTGCTGTAGACCATCTCCAGCCGGCGCCGCTTCGCCTCGGCCAGGAGGACCTCGACGTGGTCGTCCGTGAGTTCGTCGTCGTCGTCGCACGGGGCGATCCAGGCCCCGCTGGCCAGGCGCAGTGCTGCGTTCATCGGTGCCGCCCCTGCGACCATCCAGAGCTGGAGTGGGTGGTGGGGGTACATCCCCCGGTATGGAAGGTTCACGAACCTGACCCGCGGGTCGGTGACGGTCGCAATGGCGTCCTGGGTGGCCATGTCGCAATGATCCCCCACGACGAGGACTTCCAGACGCTCGTAGGTCTGGCGGAGGGCCGACTGCACGGCCCGGTCCACGAGCATCTGGCCCCGGTTGTACGTGGCGATACGGACGGTCACGAGGGGCTCCGGGTCGTCGTCGTCCTCCACCCAGCAGACGTCACCGCCGGCTCGCGCCTGCTCGAGCAGGAAGCGCTCCTGGCGGGCGGCCAGTCGCTCCCGCATGGCCTCGGTCCACTCCTGCCGCCGCAGCCGATCGAGGTGCCACCGGTAGTCGGCGAATCGCTCCCGCACGGTGAAGCTCACGACGCGTAGACCTCCGGGGGGACGGGTTGTGCCTCGCGAGCGCCCTTGGACCCCATCGCGCCGTACATCAGCATGCGGCCCTCCCGGCCGATGGAGACGGCGGCGAGGGCGGCGCCGGCGAGAACCAGCCCCACTGCGGCGAGGCCGAGCCGCGCCGTCCCGGCGAAGCCCAGGGTCGACACCAGCCAAACGACGAGTCGTGCTACGGCGACGCCGAGGCATGCGAACAGCAGGCCGTTGCCGAGCACCAGGGCGAAGCTCGACTCGACGAGGTGCTTCCTCGTGAGTAGCGGCAGCAGGAGGAGGTTCGAGACGGCGATGGTGGCCAGCGTGCCCCATGCCGCTCCGACTGGCCCCATAATGCGAACGAGGACGACCGACGCTACGACATTCACCACCGACTCACCCAGAACGAGGGGCGTGAAGATCTTATGCTGGAGTCGGACGATCAGGACGAGTGCCAGACCGTGTGCCGCTGCGTTAACGCACCACACGGCGGCGAAGATGCGCAGCACGTCCACCCCGAGGTCACTGCTGCGGCCGGTGAGCAGCTTGATCAGCTCGGGGCTTAGCCAGGCGACGCCGCCTAGCGCAACGCCGCCTGCGACCGATGCGATCCGGGTCAGCGTGCGGGTAGCCGCCTCCTGCCGCGCTTCGTCGCGCTCTTGCGCCAGCGCCGGGAAGCAGGCGTCGTATCCCCGGAAGACCAGGTAGATGATCTGCGACGGGATCAGGGACGCGGCCCGGTAGAGCCCGACCGACGCCGACGACCCCATGATGCTGATAATGAAAACGTCGGTCGTGGCAACGATCTGGCTGCCGATTCCCACGACGATCATCGGCAACGCCACGGCGGCCACCTCGCGTAGGCGAGCGTTGTGCCAGGCTGGGCGCTGGAACACCATCCACGGGGTGACCCGGCGGGCCTGGTGGACGACGAAGCTCCGGGCGCCTACAGAGCCGAGAAGCACGGCGAAGCCGATACCCGCCACCGACATCGCATGTGTGCTCCAAGGCAACGCGGCGCATGTCAGGGCGCTGCCGAGCACCGCCCCCCCGCCAGCGGTGCGGAAGCGCCGCGTGCCCAGCAGCAGCCCGTTGTAGGCCGACGTGCCCAGGACGACTGCCGTGTTGAGCCCGAGGAAGCCGACGAGCGCGCTCACCGACCCCCGCGACGATGTGCCACCTACGAGACCGACCCGGACCGTGAGCCACGCCATCGCGGTGAGCACCAGCACGGCGCCGGCCGCCACAGCGTACAGCGAGTGGCTGGCCACGACCCGGGCTCGCTCGACGTCCCTGGCGGGTCCCGGCTCGGTGGTCGCCTCGCGTGCCGCGGCCCGGCTGACGCCGAAGGACAGCCCGACGTCCAACGGGATGATGAAGCTGGACGCGGCGGCGACGAGCGCGTAGAGGCCGTAGCCAGTCGGTCCCAGCCGGCGTAGCGAGATAGCCGGCACGAGCAGGCTGGCCACGCCCACGCTCAGGACGCCGACGTACGTCCAGGCCACGTCCGAACCCACGCCGCCGAGCAACGACGGTGCGCCGAGGCCCGGCTCCCTCGGCACTTGGCGACGATACCGCCCGGTGGTGACGGTCACGGACCGACCACATCACGCACGAGGGACCATGGTCCGGCGGCGTAGGTGGTGTAGCGACCACTGACGAGCTCGCCGATAGCGGGGCCGACGCGGGCCAGGCGTCGCCTGGGCAGCGCCCGGCGCCGGGCCAGGTGGGCCAGCTTCTCGTCGACCCGGATGAGCACGTCAGCCGACGCGTGGAACTTCGCCATCCGGGCCCGCAGCGAGGACCAGTGCAGCTGCTGGGCGTCGAGGTTGGCCAGGTGGGCAGGGCGGTCGAGCATCTGCGAGCGGCGGCTTCCGGTCGCCAATCCGGCGGCGTTGGCCTGATGGAGCCGGTAGGAGATAAGGCGGCGGTCGCATAGCTCCAAGGTCGACGTCGACGCGATGAGGATGGCGATCGAGAGATCGTGCCAGCCGCCGTACGGGAAGGGCAGCACCAACGCCAGCAATGCGGAGCGGAAGGCCAGGGACGCCCCGGTGACCACGTTGCGCCGTAGGAGTACTTGCAGCGGATCGGCGGAGAAGGAGCGTTGCTCGTCGGGCGTGAATCCGACCGTGTCCCACAGGCTCCGGTCGCGGAGCGCTTGATCGTCGGAGACGATCAAGCCGTCGGAGAAGATGCCGCCGACAGCCGCGTCCCTCTCGAACCGCTCCATCAGGATGGCCACCTTCTCCTGGTGCCACAGGTCGTCCTGGTCGCACAGGAAAACGACCTCCGTGGTCACGTTGCGCAGGGCCCGCTCGAAGTTCCCGACCGGGCCGAGCCGCCCACCGCCCTCGACGACCACGACCGGGCAGGGCATGTCGGCCGCGACCCGCCGCACAATGTCCAAGGTCCCGTCAGTCGAACCGTCGTCGGCGATGACGACCTCATCGGGAGGCCTCGCCTGCGTTGCGATACTCCGCAGCTGGGCCTCCAGGTAGACGGCGCCGTTGTAGGTGGCCATGGCGACGGAGCAGGTGCTCATGCGACCCACGCTCCGGCGCGCCGGGCCCGCGCCGGCCCGATGAGAATGGTGCGCACCGCTTGGCCGGCGAGCGACGGGTGCCGGGCGACCAGCGTGGCGGTGCGGAGGGACGCGGCGGCCATGGCCGCCGACCAGGCACCGGCGCCCCACCAGCGGGCCGCATAGCGCATCGTC
This sequence comes from Acidimicrobiia bacterium, assembly GCA_023265025.1. Taxonomy (GTDB): domain Bacteria; phylum Actinomycetota; class Acidimicrobiia; order Acidimicrobiales; family AC-14; genus CADCTB01. Next base: position 6,990 of record JAHFUP010000093.1, read on the forward strand.
CCCTGCCACCAGGACAGCTCGCGCGCCACACTCGACGCCGACGACCCGCCGCTCACGTGCTCGGCCCATACCTCGGGGACGGCGACCAGCGTCCACCCGGCCAAGCGCAGCCGGTGGCAAAGGTCCTGGTCCTCGCCGTAGAGGAAGATCGACTCATCGAAGCCACGTACCGAGTCAAAGGCCGACCGGCGCACCAGGAGTGTGGTGGCGGCCAGGCTCTCGACCTCCACGGGACCGGCGGGGATGCGCTCGGCGTGGTCCCGCACGGCGGGCACCCTGGCGGCCACGGACCACACCACGCCCGAAGCGAGCAGGCGGCGGGCACCGACCGCCCGCCCCAGCAGGTGCACCGGACGAAGCTCCAGGCCCGCGCTCCGCTCGGGCTGCCCGGTGGCCCGGTTGACGATGACGCCCTGCACCGCGGCCACGCTGGGATGGGCGTCCAGGTAGGCGGCGCCCTCGACCACTGCACCCGGGCGCAGGTCGGCGTCGGGGTTGCACAGGAGGACGAACTCGGAGTCCGTGAACGACACCCCGCGGTTCTGCCCGGCGCCGAAGCCAGGATTCGACGGGTCGTGGATGGCGAGTGCCCCCATCGCCGCCGCCAGACGGGCCGACCCGCCGTCGCCGTTGTCCACGACGACGACCGTCCCCCCGAGCGAACGGGCCCGGTCGACAGCGCCGGCGATGACGTCGTCGCTCCGGTAGGCGACCATGACGACGTCGACCGACGTCATGCGGCCACCCGCCGGCTGAATCCCCGGTGCCGCCACAGGTGGCGGCAGACGGCGGTGGCGTGCTGCATCCCCCGCTTGGTCAGGACGCCCCGGTTCCGCCGGCGGGGCGGATGGTGGCAGCCGGCGCCGGCCACCTGCACAACCCGCAGTCCGCTCTCCCGCAGGCGCAGGCAGAAGTCGACGTCCTCCGGCCCGTAGAAGTACGTCTCGTCGAAGCCGCCCGCGGCCTCGAAAGCGATCCGGCGCACGAACTGGCACGCCCCGATGGCAAAGTCGACGTCCCACCACGGCCCGCCGGCGGCCACGCGGCGGTAGGTGCTGCGGACGTCGAGCAGCCGGAGCGCCTTGTCGGACAGTGTCGGCGCCCGGCCGGCGCTGGCCTCGGCGGCCTGCCCGGTGAAGACCGGGGCCGAGAGGGCGACGCCCGCGCCCGCGACCAGCGGCTCCAGCAACCGCTCCAGGGTCGTCGGAAGGAGCCGGGCGTCGCTGTCCAGGAAGCACACGTAGGGCGCCGTGCCCACCGCCGCGCCCTGGTTCCGTCCGGGGGCGACACCACGGTTCGCGTCGTTGCGGACCAGGGTCACCCGGGGGTCGTCGACCACGACGGCCGCTGGCTCCGACCCGTTGTCGACGACGATCACGTTGACGTCGACACCGGTCGATGCCAAGGCCGAGTCGACGGCGGCGGTGAGGAGCTCGCCGTCGTTCCATGTGAGGATCACGACATCCACCGGCGACATCACCGACCACCCCTCCCCAACACGCTCCGGAGCGTCCGACCGGTGATCCGCATGTCGAGCGCCAGGCTCTGGTGGCGCAGGTAATAGAACTCGTACTGGAGCTTTTCGAAGGCGTCGCCCTCGCTGGCACCGTAGGGGTATTTGACCTGGGCCCAGCCGGTGAGACCCGGCCGAACCAGGTGCCTGAACCGGTAGAAGGGGATCTTGGCGTCGAGCTCCTCGACGTAGCGGGGCTGCTCGGGGCGGGGGCCGACGACCGAGAGGTCCCCGCGGAGGATGTTGAGCACCTGGGGCAGCTCGTCGAGGTGCGAGCGCCGCAGCCACGCCCCGAACGGGGTGATGCGTGGGTCGTCCTCGCCCGTCCACGCCGTGCTAGCGCCGGCGCCAGCCGCACGCATGGTTCGGAACTTCAGGATCTCGAACTGCCGGCCGCTCTTGCCCACCCTCGTCTGGCGATACAGGAGGGGGCCGCGGTTGCCGAGCTGGTTGCCGATCCAGACGAGCGGGACGACGCCCAGCAGGACCACCGCACCGACGGCGGCGCCGATGGCGTCGAGGATGCGCTTGATGCGACCGTACTGCGCCCGGTGCAGCTCGCCGATGTCGAACAGCAGACCGATGCGCTCCAGCTCCGAGACGGGGAGCTTGCCCAGCCACTGGTCGTAGAAGAGCGACAGCGTGCGGACCCGCACGCCGGCCTCATGCAGCGCCGCAGCCTGGTCGACGACGGACTGGTCGGCCAGACCGGCCCGGTCCAGGACGACCACCGTGGCCGCCGTCGCCTGGGCCACGTCGAGCAGTGGGGTGTCGTGGTCACCGTCGGAGCGGGCCTCCTCGGGCGCCAGCACCCACGCCAGCACCGCCGGCCTTTCGGGGTGGGCATCCAGCTCCCGAACCAGGTTTGAGCGTTCCTCGGACCCGACCACGGCGACAACCCGGTCGCGCTGGCCGTCCCGGGACCTGCCCCGGCGGGCCACGGACCAGCACACTGCGGCGAAGGGCACGAGCACGAGCGGGGTGCCGAAGACGACGAACCGCGGCAGCAGGGCGGAGCCGACGAGCAGCTGCAGCACCGACATGGAGAGGGCAGCGGCCGCCGTCGAGCCGACGGCGGTGAGCGTGGCGCTGCGACGGCTCGACGGCAGCTCGGGCAGGCCGGCGCCGTAGGAGGCCGCGGCCAGCAGGGCGATGTAGGCCAGCGACCACGCGAACCGGAACGAGCCGGTGTAGTCGTAGCCGTGGGCGGTGGCGTGGACCTTGCTCAGCGCGAGGACGGTGACGGCGATGCCGGCCAGCAGGAGGGGTCGGGCCAGGCGCCGCATGAGGTAGTTATCGACGCCCCCACGACCGGGGTTGAATACGAATGGCCCGGGAGCTCAAGCCGCCCGGCGGCCAGGTCGATACCACGGTCGTGAGCACCGCGCACCCCGTCACGGCGAGGTCGCGGCCGGCGCCGGCCCCCGCCCCCCGCCGGCCGACGTCGAACGTCAGGCGGGCCCTCGTCGGCACCCTCCTGGCGCTCGGCTTCCTGCTGCTCGACGTCTACGCCAGCGGCCACGGCATCCTGCGCCCCATCCGGGCCGGCGCCAAGGGCCCCGGTGCCGGCCTGATCGCCCGTGACTTCCCGAACCTCACCGCGCCCGACGAGGTCGGCCTCGACGGCCAGCAGTTCTACGCCCTCGCCCGTGACCCGTTCCACCCCGACACGGTCGCCAAGAACCTCGACAACCCCCAGTACCGGTACTCCCGGCCCCTCTACCCTCTGCTGGCGTGGGCTCTCCACCCCTCCGGCGGCGGGCCGGGGCTCGTGCTCGCCCTGGTGGCGGTCAGCCTGGCCGCCATCTTCCTGGGCAGCCTGGCGGTCGGCAAGCTCTCAGACCACCTCCACGGCCCGCCCTGGCTGCCCCTGCTCTTCCCGATCCTGCCCGGGGCGACGTGGTCGCTGACCAGCAGCGTGGCCGACGGCCTGGCCGTCGCCCTGTCCCTGTTGACCGTGCTCTTCTTCGTCACCAACCGGTCGAAGCTGGCGTGGTGCGCAGCGGTGGCCGCCGTCCTGACCCGGGAAACCACCATCCTCGTCCCCGTCGCCCTCTTCCTCTCCCGCCGGCGCAAGGAGGACCTCCCGATCGTCGTCCTGCCGGCGCTGGCGTTCGCGGCCTGGACAGGGATCGTCCACCTCGTCGTGCCCGCCGGCGGTCTGCCATCGGAGCGCCTGGTGTTCCCGCTCACCGGGCTGGTCGACGCCGCCCGCGAGCGGTGGTTCCTCGGCAAGGAGCTGATCGGCATGGCCAGCACCCTCTCGGCCTTCGTCATCGGCACCTACGTCGTGCTGCGCCGGCGGGGACCGGTGGAGCTGCGGTGGGTCGTCGCCGTGCAACTCGGCTTCCTGAGCCTGTGCAGCGGGGCCGTCCTGGGCGACGACTTCGGCGGCCCCCGGTCCACGCTGATGCTCCTGACCGTCGGCCTCTGCCTGCTGGTCGCCGGCAGCCGGGACCGCTACTTGGCCAGCACGTCGGCCCAGGGTCTGCCCTCGTAGCTGTCCCGACGGTCGGCTGGCGCCGGCCGCTTCGTACTATGATGCATGACACTGTGTTGCGACAACACTGTGTGCTATTTCGTTCAGGAGGTCTCGAATGGCACGGTCGACGACAAGCGTTCGTCTTGACGATGAGCTCCGCGACCGCCTCGCCGCTACCGCAGCCGCTGAAGGTACAACCGTCACTGAGCTGATCGAGCGCTTTGCACGAGAGGGGCTGGCCAGCGCCGCGCACCCTGGCATCGTGTTCAAGCCGGGCCCGTCGGGCCGCCGAGCGGCTCTGGCCGGCGGGCCTGACCTGTGGGAGATCGCGGCCGCCCTCCGCCACATCACCGGCCATGAGGCCCAGAGGGTCGCGGCACTGGCAGAACAGTTCGGACTCCACGAGCGCCAGGTTGTGATCGCGCTCAACTATGCGGCCGCCCACCGGGACGACATCGAGGAGCGTATCCGCGCCAACGACCGAGCGCTCGCGGAGGCCGAGCGGATCGCCACCGAGCGTGAGCGGCTCCTTGCTTGAATTTCCTCATCGACGCGATGTTGCCGCCATCAGTGGCCGAGCTTCTCGACTCCTTTGGCCACGACTGCACCACGCCGTCCAAGCTCGGCGCTCACAACCTTCCCGACAATGTGCTCGTACAGCTGGCCAGCGCCGCGAACCGGGTCATTGTGACCGAGAACGCAAGTGACTTCGCCGCGGTGACGGACTGCCCGGTCCTCTTCGTCCGCAAGTCCTGGTGGCCGACGCAGTCGCTAGCGTCGAGTCTGGCCCACGCGCTCGACCGGTGGGCCAAGGTGAACCCCGCGCCAGGACCGTGGCCGCATTGGCTACCCGACGACCTTCGGTAGACAGCCGGCCTACGCCCGCTCCAGCCAGGGCCGTCGCAAGCGCTCCCATCCCGGACCATCGGGTTCGGCCGTCCCGCTCATGGGACTGGACGCGGGCCCCTGTCTGGTTGACACCCAGGCCACATCGGCCCTACCTCCGGGCCAGCCCGTCGGCCAGGAAACTTGCCCGTATAGCTGTCCCGGGTCTTGGCGACCACCTCGGGCGTTCCCTCGACGACCACCATCCCCCCGCCGTCCGCGCCCTCCGGCCCGAGGTCGATCACCCAGTCGGCGCTCTTGATCACGTCGAGGTTGTGCTCGATCACCAGGACGGTGTTGCCCTGGTCGACCAGCCGGCTGAGGACGGTGAGCAGCTTGCGGATGTCCTCGAAGTGGAGGCCGGTGGTGGGCTCGTCGAGGACGTAGATGGTGTCGCCGGTGACGACCAGGACGGCAGGTCTGACGCTTCCGGGTGGTCCGGGCGGACCACCCCGCGACCTCGCAGCCCGCTCCGGCAAGATCCTGACCGGCCCCTTGCGAGTGGTGAAACACTGTGATGTGCTATGAAGCGTGCGGAAACGGGGGGCAAGGCGAGTAGCGATTGTGGGCAGCGCCTGCGGCATGATGCTTGGCGCATGTGCCGGCCAGCCGTCGGCCCCGGAGGCCTCGTCGGCAACGGTCCGCACGGAGCCCTCCACCACGGCGACCACGAACCCCTACGCCGTCCCGGCGGTCATCGACGCGGCCTACGTGAACCGCGTGCTGGCCTGGCTCGACCAGTTCGAGGGCGACATTGCCCGGCACGTCATGGCGTCCCGCACGCTGGCGCCCGACGACATCGCTCGCCTCAAGGCGATCCATGCGAGCGACGGAGCGTTCCAAGTGGCGCTGGATGCCTATCAGTTCGATATCCGGAGCGGCTTCGCCGGCGCCTTGCCCAACCCTGGAAACCTCAAGACCGTCGTGATTCAGATGCTGTCGGCGAAGAGCTCGTGCGTCTACGTCAAAGTCGATCGCGACTACTCGGCCGTCGCCAGCAATCCCAACCCGTCGCTGGCGGGACCGCAGTGGGTGGCGTTGCGGCGGCTCAACCCGCCCGTGAGCCCCTATAACGTGACGGGCTGGGGCTACCAGTTGAACGGTGGGGCCTTCGGCGCCAAGCCCACGGCGCCGGCGACGGACCCATGCGCACCGTTCTGAGGCCGGCTGTCCTGGCGTCTGTCCTGGTGCTGGCCGCCTGGTCGGAGGCGCCTCACCTCGGCGCCACGGCCGGGGCGCAGGTCAATTTGGCCGAGTGCCGCCTCGATCATTACCGCACTGCGTACATCTGTAGGAACGGGCTCATCGTCTACATCGACGGCGTGCCCGGCGCCGTCGAGGACGACGGGAAACCGGCCTGGCAGCCGCCCGAGGGCTGGGTACGAGTCGGCATCCTGCGCGCCGACCCCAATCCCTACGGAGTGTGCCTCACCTCGCAGTGGGTGGCTCCGGGCCGCGAACCGCAGTACCCGCCCGGCACCTTCGATCCGGTGAACAACTATCCGGCATGCACGCCGGCGGCGGGGAGCCTGGCCCGCAGCCCGGTGGCGATTGCCACCCTGGCCTTGCAGCGGGTGGAGCTGCCGACGCCCGGCCCGAGGATCGCACCAGGCCGGGCCATCGTCGGCAAGGACGCCTTCCTCGAGACCAACGGCAGGACCCGCGTCTCCCACCGCGAGGCGACGCCGCTCGGCGAGCTGACGATCGACGCCGTGGGCCGGTACTACGTCGACTGGGGCGACGGCGAGAAGACCGGCCCGCACAGCGTCGAGGGCAAGCCGTGGCCCGATGGGGAGATCAGGCACCAGTACCAGAATCACGGCGCCTACAACGTTGTCGTCACCGAGGAGTGGACGGCCACCTGGCAGCTGGCCGGCGATGGCGGCAGCCTTCCTGGAGGTCGGACCACCGGCCGGATCGACAACTTCTCCGTGCAGCAGATCCAGGCGGTGATCCTGCGCTGACGCCGGCAGCCGGGACCGCTACCTGGCCAGCACGTCGGCCAGGAACTTGCCCGTGTAGCTGTCGCGGGTCTTGGCGACCACCTCGGGCGTCCCCTCGACGACCACCATCCCCCCGCCGTCGCCCCCCTCAGGACCGAGGTCGACCACCCAGTCGGCGCTCTTGATCACGTCGAGGTTGTGCTCGATGACCAGGACGGTGTTGCCCTGGTCGACCAGCCGGCTGAGGACGGTAAGCAGCTTGCGGATGTCCTCGAAGTGGAGGCCGGTCGTCGGCTCGTCGAGGATGTAGATGGTGTGGCCGGTCCCCCGCTTCGACAACTCGCTGGCCAGCTTTACCCGCTGCGCCTCGCCGCCCGACAGCGTCGGCGCCGGCTGGCCGAGGCGCACGTACCCCAGGCCGACGTCGACCAGGGTCGACAGGTGCCGGGAGATCACCGGTTGGTTGGCGAAGAACTCCGCCCCCTCCTCGCACGACAGGTCGAGCACCTCGGCCACGTTCTTGCCCTTGAACGTGACGTCGAGCGTGTCTCTGTTGTACCTCCCGCCCTTGCACACCTCGCACGGCACGTACACGTCGGGCAGGAAGTGCATCTCGATCTTGATGGTGCCGTCGCCGGCGCACGCCTCGCACCGGCCGCCCTTGACGTTGAACGAGAACCGCCCGGGCAGGTAGCCCCGGACCTTGGCCTCCTGCGTCTGGCTAAAGAGCTTCCGGACGTGGTCCCACACACCCGTGTAGGTCGCCGGGTTCGACCGCGGCGTGCGGCCGATGGGCGACTGGTCGATGTTGATGACCTTGTCGAGGAGCTCGTCGCCCTCGATCTTCTTGTGGCGCCCCGGCACCGTCTTCGACTTGTAGATCCGCTGCATGAGCGCCCGGTACAGGATGTCGTTGACGAGGGTGGACTTACCCGACCCCGACACCCCACTCACGCAGACGAAGCACCCGAGGGGCAGCTCGACGTCGATGTTCTTGAGGTTGTGCTCCCGCGCCCCCCGCACGACCAGCCAGCCGTCCTTCGGCTCCCGTCGCATCGCCGGCACCGGGATGGACCGGGCGCCCGAGAGGTACTGGCCGGTGATCGACCGCTTCTCCTTGACCAGGTCCTTCACCGTTCCGCTGACCACGATCTCGCCGCCGTGCTCGCCGGCCCCCGGCCCGATGTCGACCACGTGGTCGGCGATGCGGATGGTGTCCTCGTCGTGCTCGACCACGATCACCGTGTTGCCCAGGTCGCGGAGCCGGATGAGGGTGTCGATGAGCTTGCGGTTGTCGCGCTGGTGGAGCCCGATTGACGGCTCGTCCAGCACGTAGAGCACCCCCACCAGGCCGCTGCCGATCTGGCTGGCCAGGCGGATGCGCTGGGCCTCGCCGCCGGCCAGGGTGCCGGCCGACCGGTTGAGGGTCAGGTAGTCGAGCCCGACGTCGAGCAGGAACCTCATGCGGGCGTTGACTTCCTTGACCACCCGCTCGGCGATCATGGCGTCGCGCTGGGACAGCTCGACGGTGGCCAGGAACTCAGCCGACTTGGCGATCGACAGGTCGCAGACCTCGTTGATGTTCCGGCCGGCGACGGTGACGCCCAGTGACTCGGGCTTGAGGCGGGCGCCGCCGCAGTCCTTGCAGGGCACCTCCCGCATGTAGCCCTCGATCTGCTCCCGCATGTAGTCCGACTCGGCCTCGGTGTGCCGGCGCTGCAGGTAGGGGACGGCCCCCTCGTAGTGGGTGAAGTATGACCGGGTCCGCCCGTACCGGTTCCGGTACTGGACGTGCACCTGCTTGGTGCCCGACCCGTACATCAGGACCTTCTGCTGGGCCTTTGTCAGCTTCTTGAACGGTGTCGTCGTCCGGAACCCGAACTCCTCGGCCACCGCGACTAGGACCCGGTGGAAGTACTCGCCCCGGGCGCCGGCCCACAGGGCGACGGCACCCTCGTCGATGGTCAGGTCGGTGTTGGGCACCACCAGCTCGGGGTCGACCTCGAAGCGGGTGCCCAGCCCGTCGCAGTGGGGGCAGGCCCCGTACGGGGAGTTGAACGAGAAGTTGCGGGGCGCCAGCTCCGGGAACGACGTGCCGTCATTGGGACAGGCCAGGTGCTGGCTGAACGTCAGCGTCTCCGGCTCGCCGCCACCGTCCTTGGGCAGCAGCTCGACCTCGGCGACACCTTCGGCCAGCCGCAGCGCCGTCTCGAGGGAGTCAGTCAGCCGGCGCTCGATGCCCTCTCGCCGCACGAGCCGGTCGACGACCACCTCGATGGTGTGCATCTCGTACCGTCCGAGCTTGGTCGCCGCCCTTTCGGCCAGCTCGATCAGCTCACCGTCGATCCGGGCCCGGGTGTAGCCCTGCCCGGCCAGCTCCTCCAGCAGGCCCTCGTACTCCCCCTTACGGCCCCGCACGACCGGCGCCAGCACCTGGAACCGGGTGCCGTCGGGCAGCTGGAGGATGCGGTCGACGATCTGCTGGGGCGTCTGGCGAGCGACCACCGCCCCGCAGGTCGGGCAGTGGGGCACGCCGATCCGGGCCCAGAGCAGGCGCAGGTAGTCGTAGACCTCGGTGATGGTGCCGACGGTCGACCGGGGGTTGCGGGAGGCCGACTTCTGGTCGATGGAGATGGCCGGCGACAGGCCCTCGATGAAGTCGACGTCGGGCTTGTCCATCTGGCCGAGGAACTGCCGGGCGTAGGAAGACAGTGATTCCACATACCGTCGTTGTCCCTCGGCATAGATCGTGTCGAAGGCGAGGGACGACTTCCCGGAACCGGAGAGGCCGGTGAACACGACGAGCTTGTCCCGCGGCAACTCGATGGAGACGTTGCGCAAGTTGTGCTCGCGCGCGCCCCGAATCACAAGCTTGTCGGACACGCTCCGAGAGTACCCGGAGGGTGGGACTACCGGTCCCCCGGTTACCTCACGGCGACGACGTCGTCAGCGACCCACGGGGTGGCGTCGCCGCTGCGTTCGATGCTCCGGCCTAGAAGGCACGCCCCCACCATCGTCACCGGCAGCAAGGGCCGGGCGAAGTCCCATGAGCGGAGCACCGCCGGTCCCAACGTGAGGGCCATGAGAACCGACAGCCCCACGAGCCATCGCACCTCGGGCGACGGAGCGCGGCGCCAGGCGACGGCCATGAGAAGCAGGATCGTCACCGCGGCGACGACCTCCGGCACGCCCCACGATGCCAGGGCCTCTATCACGTTGCCCGGCGGGACCCCGGTCGCGCCGCCGTGCCCCTTCATCGGCAACACCCCCAACCGGAGCCACACGACTCCGATCCATGCTCCGTACACGGCAAAGGGAGCGACAAGGCTGCGTGCCCGCTTGCGATCGGACGCCAGCAGCAGGGCGAGCGGCACCAGCAAGGTCGACTCCTTCGTCAGGGCGGCCAGGCAGAGCGCCACGACCGCCCACTGGTCCCGGCGCTCGAGCCACCAGACGAGCCCGAAGAGCGCCAAGGCCGTCGCCAGGCTGTCGGACAGCCCGCCGAACTCGAGTTGGATCAAAACCCCGGGCAGCAGCAGCACGAGCGGCACCCAGTCGCCCTCCCGGCCCCAGTGCGCAGCCAGCATGACGGCGGCGCCGGCCATCAGACCTATGCCGATCGCCGTCCAGGCCAGCAGGCTCCACTCAGCCGTGGCCCGCGACCCGAACGAGGTCAGCATGACCGCCCAACCGAGCAACGGCCGGGCCGCCCGGTACGCCATCTCCGAGCGGCCGCCGCTCCAGCGGTCCGGGTGGGCCAGGAGGGGGTCGAGAGCCAGGGAGCCGAACGCCTGGCCGTCGTGGGCGTTCAGCATGGCGCCGGGCCCCTGCCGCTCGTCCCGGAACGCCGGCGCGTAGGACGAACCGGCGGGGTCCGGCACGGAGAAGACGGTGTCGGCGCGGTAGACGAGCCCAGTGAGGGCCAGGACAGCGGTGAGCAACCCTGCGCCTAGGGCCCTCCGGACGGTCGCACGACGGGCCTCGATCGTCATCGTTCCCGCGGGTCGCCAAACGTCCACACCTGCTCATCGACCTCCGCCGAGGTCGACTTGAGCCGCGGCTCAGCCCGCCGGGCGGGGCTCTTCACGACCAGGATGTTGCGCTCCAGACCGGCAGGGGCGCCGGCCCACAGCACCTCGAGCCCGGCGAGGCGGGGCTCGTCCTGACCCGGCTCCGCGGTGATGAACACGAACCGGTCGATGCCGGCGGCGGCCAGCGAGCTGGTCGCGTCGCCGATCTCGTCCGTGAGGACCCAGAGCCACGGGGACCGGTCGTACATCGGCCAGGCCAGGCGGGGGGCGGCCGACCAGGTCGAGAGGATGGGTCGGCCGGGCCCCGCCACCTGCCGGGCCTCCTCGACGCTGGCGAGGAAACGCTCCTGCCAACGGTGCCTGTCCCGGATGCTCGACAGGGCCATCGCCGTCGAGGCCGCCGAACACACGACGAGGGCGACGACGGCTCCCGTGCGGACGGCGCGCTCCAGGGCGCCGGCCTGCCGGTAGAGCGCGATGAGCAGGACCGGCACGATGACCGGGACGGCGAGGGCGAAGTACCGGCCTCCCCACTCGCCCGTTCCCCCGCTCGGGTACTGGGTGGCGATGACGCCAAGGGCGAACAGCACGGACGTGGCCGCCGCAATCGAGACCGCGAGGTCCTGAAAGAGAGCTCGGCGCATGACCACAACCGCCGCCGTCAGCAGGGGAAACGCGATGAGCAGGCCGGGGACCAGCGTGACCGGGGCGACAATCAGCGCGGCGACGGCGCAGCAGGCGGCGATGCCCGCCGGCACAAGGATCCGGCGCCGATCCGCCGGCGAGGTCCTGGCGCCTAGTGCGGCCACGGCCAGGCAGGCGACGACGGCGAGCAGGAGCAGGCTCACCGGCTGGGCCAGGTGGTAGTCGGGGAGGAGCCAGGTGATGTAGAACCCGTCGAACCGACCCTGCAGGAATCCCGGGCCGGCCTGGACCGGGATGGCGACCGGCGCGGGCGGACCACCCAGGATGTGGCCGTACCACGCCGCCTCTCCGGCACGGGCCACCACCGCCCCACCGGCGGCCGCCAGCACGACGAGGAACGCCGGCCTCCTCGATGGGCCGCGCCATATGACGGCCGCGCCGACGAGCGCGAGGGCCCCGGCGAAGAGCAGAGCCTCGCTGCGGACGAGCACGGCGCCGGCGACGCATGGGGCGACGGCGACGGCCAACGCCGGCCGCCGCTCCGTGATCGCCCGGATCGTGAAGAGAACGGCGCCGGCGGCCAAAGCCGCCCCGAGGGTGTGGCCGATGACCAGATAGGCGTCGAAGAAGAGCGGGCTGGCAAGTCCGACGACCCAGACGGTCGGGCGGGCCAGCGCAGGGTCGAGACGTCGGGCGATCGCGGCCGCGAATCCGGCCGCGATCACCGTCCCGGCGACGGACAGCATGACCATCATGGGAACGCCGCCGAGGCGGGAAGCGCCGGCGAGCAGCGCCGAATAGGCGGGGTGCTTGGCGAAGGGGGCGAAACCGTTCGGACCGTGCTCCGAGTTGATGAGGGGGTAGTACTCACCGTCGGGGTCGATCTGCGGCATCGGAGGGCGCACGATCCAGCCGTCGCCGGCGGCGAGCGACCGGGCCTGGATGATCGCCGCCCCCTCGTCGGACAGGAACGACGACGAGGTGCCGACGACGGGCACGAGCGCCAGGAGCACGATGGCGAGGGCCAGCAGGTGCATCCCGACCCGGGCACCCCAGAGCCGGCGGGCGATCGCCCTCGGACCGCGGGACGGGAGCGGGTCCGACGGAAGATCGGCGACTGGCGGCGCGAGCCGCCCGATCGTCTGCGCCATACCCGGCGTCAGCCGATCTCCAGGACCAGCACGTGCCAGCCCCGCTCGCCGAGCGACCTGTCGTCGCTGAGGACCCGCACACCGGCCCGGTCCAGGGCCACCCGGTCCCGCGTGAGGTCGCGGGTGACGAAGCCCACCCGTGCCACCCCTACCGTCCGCAGCCGGCCGAGCAGGTCCTCCAGACCCTCGGGCTCGGCCAGCA
>JAHFUP010000094.1 GCA_023265025.1 Acidimicrobiia bacterium
TCCCGGCCGCCAGCTGAGGGGGCGGCCTTTGGCCGCGCTCGCAGCCGGCGGCACCCCTGGCGGGTTTCGTCGTTGCTCGTTCGCTTCGCTCACTCCGCGCCGACGAGTTGATCGTGCTCCGGCTGGCCGGCGGAGCCGGCCATCCGCCGCGCTGCTTCCTTCCGGCCGCCAGCTGAGGGGGCGGCCTTTGGCCGCGCTCGCAGCCGGCGGCACCCCGAACGGATTGGCTCACTGATGCGGGTACCCCTGTCCTGGCTGCTTGACTTCGCGCCTCTTCCCACTGACGCCGGCGCCATCGCCGGCGCGCTCTCGGGGCTTGGCCTTGTCGTCGAAGGCGTTGAAACCTTTGGCATCGGGCTCGGTGACGTCGTCGTGGCGCGGGTGCTGGCGACCCGACCGCACCCCAACGCGGACAAGGTGCAGGTGGTCGACGTGGACGCCGGCGACGGCGCGGACCTTCAGATCGTGTGCGGGGCGTTCAACTTCGCCGCCGGCGACCTCGTGCCCCTGGCGCCGGTCGGGGCTCGGCTGCCGGGGGGGATGCAAATCGGGCGGCGCAACGTGCGTGGTGAGTGGTCGAACGGGATGCTGTGCTCGGGGTCGGAGCTCGCCCTGAGCTCCGACGGCGAGGGGATCATGATCCTCGACCCGTCGATCGCCGCCGGCACGCCACTCACCGAGGCGCTCGGCATCGTGGCCGACGTGGTGTTCGACGTCGACGTCACGCCGAACCGACCCGACGCGCTCTCGGTGGCCGGTGTGGCCCGCGACCTGGCCGCCCACTTCCGGGTGCCGTTCGCCATCCCCGAGCCGCCGGCGGTGACCGGCGGGGACCACGGCGAGCTGGTGACGGTGGTCGTCGAGTCGCCCGACCTGTGCCCCGAGTTCACGGCCACCGTCCTGAGCGGGGTGACGATCGGGCCGTCGCCGCAATGGATGGCCCAGCGCCTGACGCTGGCCGGCATGCGCCCGATCAACAACATCGTCGACGTGTCCAACTACGTCATGCTCGAACTGGGCCAACCCAACCACCCCTACGACCTCGAGCGCCTGCCCGGCCGGGGGCTGCTCGTCCGCCGTGCTCGCGACGGCGAGACGCTCGTCACCCTCGACGAGACTGAGCGCACGCTCGGCCCGGACGACTGCCTCATCTGCGACGCCGACGGCGCCCCGGTCGGCATCGCCGGCGTCATGGGTGGCGCGTCGAGCGAGATCAGCCCGACCACGACGACGGTGGCCCTGGAGGCGGCGTGGTTCGATCCGGTCGCCGTGGCCCGCTCCTCCAAACGACTGGGGCTGCGGACCGAGGCCTCGGTGCGCTTCGAGCGGGGCGTCGATCCCGAAGGCGTCGGCCGGGCGGTCGCTCGTTTCTGCGAGCTCGCCGCCGAGGTGGCGGGTGCCTCGGTCGCCGGCGCCATCGTCGACGTGCGCGCCGACCTGCCCCGGCCGGCGCGGGTGGTGCTGCGGACCACGCGGGTGAACGCCATCCTCGGCACCGAGCTCTCGGCCGGCGACGTGTCGAGCTACCTGCAGCCCATCGGCTTCCGCTGCACGCCCACGGGTGACGGCGACTTCCGGGTCGACATCCCTTCGTGGCGCCCTGACTGCGAGCGGGAGATCGACGTCATCGAGGAGGTCGCCCGCCACCACGGCTACACCGAGATCGTCCGCACCATGCCGCCGATCGTCCAGGTCGGTGGGCTCACGCCCTACCAGCGCGACCGCCGCTGCGTCCGGGAGGTGCTCGTCGGCGCCGGCCTGTCCGAGGCGTGGGCCACGTCGTTCCTCGCGCCGGACGATCTGGCCCGGGCCGGGCTTCCGCCGGAGGCGGTCGAGGTCGAGAACCCGCTGGCCGCCGAGGAGTCCATCCTGCGTCCGTCGCTTCTCCCTGGCCTGCTTCGGGCGGTCGCCTCCAACGCCGGCCACCGCCACCCCGATGTCGCCCTGTTCGAGATCGGTCACGTGTTCCTGCCCCCGTCGGACGGCGTGCAGCTGCCCGAGGAGCCCGAGCACCTGGCCGTGGCGCTCGGCGAGCGCGACGCCCGGGACGCCGTGCGCATCTGGAACGTCCTCACCGAGGGTCTCCGGCTGGCTGACGTGAGCCTGGAGGCGGCCTCGCGCGCGGGCTTGCACCCGACACGAAGTGCGACGGTCCTCGCCGGGGGCCGCCCGGTCGGCGCCGTGGGCGAGGTCGACCCCGGGGTCCTGGCCGCCCACGGCATCGACGGCCGGGTGGGCTGGTTCGAGGTCGACCTCAGGGCCCTCCTGACGTCGGCGCGCCGGGCCGCCGTCTACCGGCCCGTCAGCCGCTTTCCGTCGGCGGACATCGACCTGGCCTTCGTCGTCGACGAGGCGGTGCCGGCGGCCGTGGTGGAGCGCACGCTGGTCCAGGCCGCCGGCGAGCTCCTTGAGCGCATCGAGCTGTTCGACGTCTTCCGGAGCCTGCAACTGGACGGCACGCGCAGCCTGGCGTGGCGGCTGCGGTTCTCGGCCCTCGACCACACCCTCACCGAGGAGGAGTTGACCGCGCTCCGGCTGCGCTGCATCGACGCCGTGACCGCCGGCCACCCGGCCCGCCTGCGGGGCTGAGCGGCCAAATCCGCGCCGGTCAGTCCCAGGCGGCGATGGCGTCCTGGGCCGCGCTGTAGCTCGTGCGCGCCGTCTTCATCTCCCGCTGAGCCTGCTCGACCAGGTCGGCGTTCGAGGCCACGCGGGCGCCCTCGACGCACGTCTTCGCGGCCGTGCCGGTGGCGTCGAAGGCGCTACGCAACTTGGCGTCCACGGCGCTGTCGGGCACGGGGACGGCCTTGCGCGCCTCGACCAGGTCCTCCTGCAGCTGGGAGCACTCCGAGCGCACCACGGTTTGCTGGCCGGCGTTGAGGGCCTGCACCGAGCGGTCGATGTCGTCGCTCACCGACTTCACGATCGCCCCGTACTTCTTCTCCCAGTCGGGCTTGTTGGCCGCGTCGCCGCCGTCGGAGTCGCCGCCACCGCACGCCACCCCAAGCAGCGCCACGAAGACGAGGGCGATTCCGAAACGAGTTGAATGATTATTCATCATTGTGTATGCTCAGTCCCGTGATTCGGGTCGGGGTTGTCGGCGCTTCCGGGTATGCGGGGGCCGAGCTCCTTCGCCTGTGCCACTCCCATCCCGACCTGGACGTGGCGTGGGCGACGGGCGACACCCAGGCCGGGACACTAGTCGGCGGGCTGTATCCGAGCCTGGCCGCCGCCTATCCGGGGCTGGTGTTCGAGACGTTCGACCCGGCCATGGCCGCCGGCGTCGACCTCGTGTTCCTGGCCCTGCCCCACGGCGCCTCCCAGCGGCTCATGCCCGGCCTGCTAGGGGCCGGCGTGAAGGTGGTCGATCTGGGCGCCGACTTCCGCCTGCGCGACCCTGCGGTCTACGAGCGCTGGTACGGCGAGGCCCACGTGGCCACCGAGCTGCTCGACCGCTTCGCGTACGGCCTGCCCGAGCTGAACCGGGACCACATCGTCAAGGTCGACGCGGTGGCGTCCGCCGGCTGCTATCCCACGGCCGCCGCCCTGGCGCTGGCGCCGCTCACCGCGGCCGGCGCCATCGACACTGGCCAGGCCATCGTCGTCGACGCAGCCAGTGGGGTGTCCGGCGCCGGCCGGGCCCTCAAGCACGGCACCCACTTCGGCACCGCCAACGAGGACTTCACCGCCTACGGCCTGCTCGACCACCGCCACACACCGGAGATGGAGCAGTCGGTCGGGGCCACGCTCCTGTTCACGCCCCACCTGGCGCCGATGACCCGGGGGATCCTGGCCACGTGTTACGCCCGGCCGGCGGCCGGCGCCTCGCCGTCGACCGACGGGCTGCTGGGCCTGCTGGCCCGCGCCTACGCCGGCGAGCCGTTCGTCGTGGTGTCGCCCACCAGCCCGTCGACCAAGGCGACGTGGGGATCCAACGCCGCCCACCTCTCCGCCCGGTACGACGAGCGCACGGGCTGGATCGTCGTGCTCGCCGCCCTCGACAACCTGGTCAAGGGCGCGTCGGGCCAGGCCGTCCAGTGCGCCAACCTCCTCCTGGGCCTCGACGAGACCTCAGGCCTGTCGTCGATCGGGGTCTACCCATGAGCGCTCGGGGTTTCGTGGCGTCGGGCGTGGCGTGCGGCATCAAGGAGAGTGGGGCGCCCGACCTCGCCCTGGTCGCCACCGCCGACGGCCGCCCGGTGCCGGCGGCGGCGGTGTTCACGTCGAACCTGGCGCCGGCCGCGCCGGTGCAGGTCAGCCGGGCCCACCTCGAGGCGACGGGGGGCTTTGCGTCCGCCGTCGTCATCAACAGCGGCAACGCCAATGCCGCCACCGGCGCCGCGGGGCGCGAGCAGGCCGAGCAGACGTGCGCCACGGTCGCCGAGGGCCTCGGCTGCCGGCCCGAGGAGGTCCTGGTCTGTTCGACCGGCCTCATCGGCATCCCGCTGCCCTTCGCCGCGTTGCAATCGGGCATCGCGCCGCTGCTCGCCGCCCGCCACGCCAGCGGCTTCCCCGACGCCGCCCTGGCCATGATGACCACCGACATGAGCCCGAAGGACGTCCTCCGGTCAGGTGAGGGCTTCGTCGTCCGGGGCATCGCCAAGGGGGCGGCCATGCTGGCGCCGAACATGGCGACGATGCTGGCGGTGCTCACGACCGACGCGGGGTCGTCGCCAGCGGAGCTGCGGGCCGCGCTGCGCGCCGCGGTGGCGCACTCGTTCAACGACCTGTCCGTCGACGGAGCCACGTCGACCAATGACACGGTGATCGCCCTGGCCGCCGGCGGCGCCGGCGCCCGCCCGGCGCTCGCCGGCGTGATGGCCGACGTCTGCGCCGAGCTGGCCACCCTCATGGCCGACGGGGCGGAGGGCGCCACCAAGCGGGCCCGCATCCGGGTGACCGGTGCCGCGTCGGTCACCGACGCCGGCCGGGCCGCCCGCAAGGTGGCCGAGAGCCAGCTGGTGCAGTGCTCGCTGTACGGCGCCGACCCGTACTGGGGCCGGATCGTCAGCGAGCTCGGCAGCTCCGGCGCCGCCTTCGACCCCGACCGGGTCTCGATCGCCTACGGGGGTGTCGAGGTGTGCCGGGCCGGCGTGGCCTGCGACCGCGACGACGGCGCGCTGGCCGCGGCGATGGCCGCCCGCAACGTCGAGATCACCGCCGACCTGGGTCTGGGCGACGGGACCGCCGTCGTCACCTTCACCGACCTCAGTCCCGAGTACATCGCCGAGAACATGAGGACTTCATGAGCCCGACGAAGTCCGAGGTCCTGGTCGAGGCGCTGCCGTACATCCAGCGGTTCCGGGGCAAGGTCGTGGTAGTCAAGTACGGGGGCGCGGCGATGACCGACCCCGACCTGGCGAACCTGTTCGCCCAGGACGTCGTGTTGATGCGCTCCGTCGGCATGCGGCCGGTGGTGGTCCACGGCGGCGGTCCGCAGATCGGGCAGCTCATGAAGCGGCTGGGCATGGTGCCAGAGTTTCGCGAAGGCCTGCGGGTCACCGATGCCGAGACGCTCGACGTGGCCCGCATGGTGCTCGTCGGCCGGGTGAACCGCGACATCGTGTCGTCGATCAATGTGCACGAGCCGGTGGCTGTCGGCCTCTCCGGCGAGGACGCCGGCCTCATCACCGCATCCGCGCGCCACCCCGACCTCGGCTACGTCGGCAACGTCGAGTCGGTGAACGCCGGCATTCTCGACCGCCTCCTCGTCCAGGACCTGATCCCCGTCGTGGCCACGATCGGAGCCGACCTCGAGGGCCAGGCGTACAACATCAACGCCGACACCGCCGCCGGCGCCGTCGCCGAGGCCCTCAACGCCGAGAAGCTCGTCTACCTCACCGACGTGATCGGCGTGCTGCGTGACCTGGCCGATCCCGACAGCCTGGTCACCACCGCGTCGGCCGACGAGATGGAAAAGCTGATCGACGACGGCATCCTGACGGGCGGGATGATCCCGAAGATCACGTCGTGTACCCACGCCGTGCGCAACGGCGTGGCTCACGCCCACATCCTCGACGGCCGCGTCCCCCACGCCCTGCTCCTGGAGATGCTCACCCGGGATGGCATCGGGACCATGGTGTCCGCATGACGCTCATGAACAACTACCCGCCCCAACCCGTCACGTTCGTGCGGGGCGAGGGCAGCCGGCTGTGGGACGTCGACGGCAAGGCCTACCTCGACTTCCTGGGCGGTCTGGCCGTGACCTCGCTCGGCCACGCCCATCCCGCGGTGGCCGACGCGATCGCCGAACAGGCGCGGACGCTGCTCCATGTCTGCAACCTCTACGGGACCACCGTCGGCCCGGAGGTGGCCGAGACGCTCGACCGGCTGCTCGGTGGGGGTGGACGCATCTTCTTCGCCAACTCGGGGGCCGAGGCCAACGAGTGCGCCATCAAGCTGGCCCGGAAGTGGGGCGGGCCCGGGAAGTACGCCGTCGTCAGCACCTACGGCTCGTTTCACGGCCGGACCCTCGCCACCCTGGCCGCCACCGGCCAGCCGGCCAAGCACGAGCCGTTCCAGCCCCTGCCCGAGGGGTTCCGGCACGTCGCGCTGGGCGACATCGACGCCATGGACGCCGCCGTCGACTCGAAGGTGGTGGCCGCCGTCCTGGTCGAGCCCATCCAGGGAGAGGGTGGCGTGAACGTCCCGCCCAAGGGCTGGCTGGGCGAGGTCCGCCGGCTGTGCGACGAGCGCGACGTCCTGCTCATGCTCGACGAGGTGCAGACCGGCCTGGGCCGCACCGGCGAGTGGTTCGGGTTCCAGCACGAAGGCGTGCAACCCGACGTCGTCACGCTCGCCAAGGCCCTCGGCAACGGCATGCCCATCGGCGCGTGCTGGGCGCGGGCGGAGGTGGCCGACGCCTTCGTGCCCGGTGACCACGGCACCACCTTCGGCGGGCAGCCACTGGCCGCCGCCGCGGCCCGGGCCACGCTCGCGGTGATGGAGGCGGAGGACGTGCCGGCCCGCGCCACCAGGGCCGGCGCCCGGCTCGTCGAGGGGCTGACGGCGCGGCCCGGCGTGGCATCAGTGCGGGGACGGGGCCTGCTCCTGGCCGCCGAGCTGACCGACAAACCGTCCAAGGATGTGGCCGGCGCCGCCCTCGACCGGGGGCTGGTGATCAACGCGGTCACGCCGACCGCCATCCGGCTGGCGCCATCCCTGCTGGTCACCGACGACGAGATCGACGAGGCTCTGTCCGTGCTCCAGGAGGCGTTGTCGTGTTGAGGCACCTGCTGGAGGTCGACGACCTGGCCGCCGACGAGCTCACCACGGTCCTCAACCTGGCCGAGGAGCTGGACCCGCCCCAGGTCCTGGCCGGCTGGGGCGCGGCGCTGTTGTTCGAGAAGCCGTCGAACCGGACCCGCCTGTCCATGGAGCTGGCCATCGTGCAGCTGGGCGGGCACCCCGTCAGCCTGCGAAACGACGAGGTCGGCATCGACACCCGCGAGACGGCCGAGGACCTGGCTCGCGTCTTCTCGGGCATGTGCGCCCTTGTGGGCGCCCGGGTGTTCGAGCACAGCAAGCTGGAGCGCATGGCCGCGTCGGCGAGCGTCCCGGTGATCAACCTGCTGTCCGACGACGCCCATCCGGTGCAGGCCCTCGCCGACCTGCTCACCCTGCGCCAGCGCTTGGGCTCCCTGGAGGGCCGCAGCGTGGCCTACGTCGGCGACGGCAACAACGTGTGCCGCTCGCTGATGGCCGCCGCCGCCCTGGCCGGCATGCAGATGCGGGTGGCCACCCCCAAGGGGTACGAGCCGCCGGCCGATGGGGTCGCCGAGCTGACCAACGACCCGGCCGAGGCGGTCGGCGGCGTCGACGCCGTCTACACCGACGTGTGGGCGTCGATGGGCCAGGAGGCCGATGCGGCGCGGCGCCGGGCCGACTTCGCCGCCTTCACCGTCGACGACGGGCTGATGGCCCGCGCCGCCCCTGACGCCATCTTCCTGCACTGCCTACCTGCCCATCGGGGCGAGGAGGTGGCGGCGTCGGTGCTCGAGGGGCCGCAGAGCGTGGTGTGGCAACAGTCGACCAACCGCATGCACGCCCAGCGAGGCCTCATGATCTGGCTGCTCTCGCAGTGAGGCTGGCGAAACCGCAGCGCCAGTACCGGGTGGCCCGCATCCTCGAAGAGCACGCGGTGACCAGCCAGGACCAGCTCGTTGAGCTGCTGGCCGCCGCCGGCGTGGTCGCCAGCCAGGTCACGGTGTCGCGCGACCTCGAGGAGCTGGGCGCGGTCAAGGTGCGCATGGCCGGCGGCGAGACGGTCTACGCCATCCCCGAGCTGCCCAGGGATCAGGTGGCGCCCGAAAGCCACCTGCGGCGGGTGCTGGGGGAGTGGCTGGTGGAGGTGTCGCACTCGGCCAACCTGGTCGTGCTGCGGACGCCGCCCGGTTCGGCCCACGTGGTCGGCTCGGCCATCGACCGGGCCGGCTTGGCCGACGTGCTCGGCAGCGTGGCCGGTGACGACACCGTGCTGGTGATCGTCAGCGAGCGGGTGGGTGGTGAGCCGGTGGCGCGGCGTCTGTCGGAACTGGCCGGGCTTTAGAGAGGAAATCATGGCAAAGAAGGTTGTGCTCGCGTACAGCGGCGGCCTGGACACGTCGGTGGCTGTGCACTGGATGGGCAAGGAATGGGGCGTCGACGTGATCGCCGTCGCAGTCGACGTCGGCCAGGGGGGCGACTTCGACCTGCTGAGAAGCCGCGCCCTCGCCGCCGGCGCCGCCGAGGTCGTTGTCGTCGACTGCCGGGAGCAGTACGCCGACGACTTCGTGGCGCCGGCCCTGAAGGCCAACGCCCTGTACGAGGGCCGGTACCCGCTGGTGTCGTCGCTGTCCCGGCCGATCATCGTGGAGCACCTCGTCGAGGCGGCCCGCCGGTTCGGCGCGGATGGCGTCGCCCACGGCTGCACGGGCAAGGGCAACGACCAGGTGCGCTTCGAGGTGTCGACGCGGGCACTGGCCCCCGACCTCGAGGTCCTGGCGCCGGTGCGCACGTGGGGCTTCACCCGGGAGGACTCCATGGCCTACGCCGAGGAGCACGGCATCCCGGTGAACGTCACCCGCGCCAGTCCGTACTCGATCGACGAGAACCTGTGGGGCAAGGCCATCGAGTGCGGCGTGCTCGAGGACCCGTGGGAGTCGCCGCCGGAGGACGTCTTCACCTTGACGCGGCCGACGGCGACCGAGCCGGTGGAGCTGGTCGTGGCGTTCGAGGCCGGCGTGCCGGTGGCCGTCGACGGCAAGGGCATGGGCCTGGCCGAGCTGGTCGTCCACGTCGGCGACATCGTGGGCTCCTACGGCTGGGGTCGGGTCGACATGGTCGAGAGCCGGCGGGTCGGCATCAAGAGCCGCGAGGTCTACGAGTGCCCGGGCGCGCTGGCGTTGCTCATGGCGCACCTCGACCTGGAGGGGCTGACGCTGGAGCGCGACGTGTTCCACGAGAAGGCCCGGCTGGAGCCCCGCTGGGCCGAGCTGGTCTACGACGGCATGTGGCACTCGCCGCTCAAGGCCGCCCTCGACGCCTTCATCAACGAGACCCAGAAGTACGTGACCGGCGAGGTCCGGCTGCGCTGCGAGCCGGGGCGTTGCACGGTCGCCGGCCGGCGCAGTGACGTCGGCCTGTACGACTACGGCCTGGCCACCTACGACGCGGCCGACAGCTTCCACCACTCCGACGCCGCCGGCTTCGTCCGCCTCTGGAGCCTCGGTGTCCAAACCTGGGCCAGCCGTCAGAAGTGATCGCCGTCGCAACCGGAGGTTGCTCGGCGAGGCAATCGCGCTCAGCCCGGCCGGCGGAGCCGGCCGGCCGTCGTCGTTTCTTTCCTTGGCCGGCTGCGCCGGCCGTGCCCGCCAGCCATTGGGGCCGCCTCCGGCGGCGCGGATGGCCGGCAGGTCGGACACTCTCATGACGCTCTGGTCAGGCCGGCTGGAGGGGGGCCCTGCCGCGGAGCTCTGGGCTTTCACGGCCTCTCTCTCTGTCGATCGGCGGATGGCGTCGGACGACGTCGCCGGCTCCCGGGCCCACGTGCGGGGGCTGGCTCGGGGCGGGCTCCTCACGGAGGACGACGCCGCCGCATTGCTCGCCGCGCTCGACACGGTCGACGGGGAGCTGGCGGCGGGGACGTTCGTGTTCACCGCCACCGACGAGGACGTCCACACCGCGGTCGAGCGGCGGGTCACCGAGCTGGCCGGGCCGGCGGGGGGCCGGCTCCACACCGGGCGCAGCCGCAATGACCAGGTGGCCACCGACCTGCGGCTGTGGGCCAAACGGGAGCTGGCCGGCGTGGCGATGCGGGTCGTGGCGCTCCAGGAGGTGCTCCTGGAGCGGGCGGAGGTCGCCGGCGAGACCTATCTTCCCGGCTACACCCACCTGCAGCGGGCCCAGCCCGTCCTGCTGGCCCACCACCTGCTGGCCCACGGATGGGCGCTGGCCCGCGACGTCGACCGCCTCGTCGACACCCGCCGGCGCCTCGACGTCTCGCCGCTGGGGGCCGGCGCCCTGGCCGGGTCCTCGCTGCCGCTCGACCCGGTGGCGACGGCGGCCGACCTCGGCTTCGCCGCCGCGTTCGACAATTCCCTCGACGCGGTGAGCGACAGGGATTTCGTCGCCGAGGCGCTGTTCGACCTCGCCCTGCTCGGCGTGCACCTGTCCCGCATCGGCGAGGAGGTGGTGCTGTGGTCGAGCGCCGAGTTCGGCTTCCTGCGCCTGGCCGACGCGTGGGCCACCGGCAGCTCGATGCTCCCGCAGAAGAAGAACCCCGACGTGGCCGAGCTGGCGCGCGGCAAGTCCGGCCGGCTGATCGGCCATCTGACCGGGCTGCTGGTGACGCTGAAGGGCCTGCCGCTCGCCTACAACCGCGACCTTCAGGAGGACAAGGAGCCGCTGTTCGACGCCGTCGAGCAGGTGAACCTGGCCCTCGCCGCGGTAGTCGGGCTCCTGGCCACGGCCGAGTTCGACTCCGCCCGTATGGAGGCCGCCGCCGACGAGCCCGAGACGGCCGCCGCCGCCGTCGACCTGGCCGAGTGGCTCGTCGCCGCCGGCATGCCGTTCCGGGACGCCCACCACGTCGTCGCCGGCCTGGTGCGGGAGTCGTCTGACGGGGCGGCGTCGCTGGCCGAGCTGGTGGCGGCCCACCCGCAGCTCGGACCCGACGCCACCGGCCTGCTGGCGCCCGGTGCCGCGGTCCGCCGGCGGACGACAGCCGGCGGGGCGGGGCCGGCGCCGGTCGCCGTGGAGTTGGGCACCTTCGCCGAGCGGCTCCGGCTGGACCGGACGAGACTGGGGGGATGACCCGCCGGCTCCTGGCTGTTCTGATCGCGCTCGCGGGCACGGCCGGCGTGGTGGTGGCCGGCCTGGCGACGGTCTTCGCCCCGAAGGACAGCGTCACGATCAACCATCCGGGGCCGGTCCGCAGCGTGGAGGTCGACGTGGAATCCGGACGGGTCGTCGTCGTCGCAGGAGTGGCGGATGAGACGTTCGTCGAGCGGACCAGACAGTGGGTACGGGGCAAGCCGGTGACCGCGGAGCGACTTGTCGACGGCGTGCTCCGCATCACCGCCGACTGCCGGCGGTTCGTCCGGGTGGGCTGCGAGGCGGACTACAGGATCGAGGTGCCGGCCGGCGTGTCGGTCCGGGTCAGGAACGAGCGGGGGTCGGTGTCGGTGACCGGCATCGCCGGCATGGTCGAGGTCGACACCAGGGCGGGCGACGTGCGCCTCGATCGGACCAGAGGCTCGGTCCGGGTCAACACCTCGGCCGGCAACGTCGACGGCGTCGACCTGGCCGCCAGCTTTCTCGACGCCACCACGGGCGCCGGCCACGTCCGGCTGACCATGGCGGAGCCGCCCGACCGCGTCGGCGTCCGCACCGGCGCGGGCGGCATCGACGTCGCCCTGCCGCCGGCGCAGGGCGGCTACCGGGTGGACGCCGACGCCGGCGCCGGCAATGTCGACGTGAGCGTCGCGCAGAACCCGGGGGGCCTCCGCTCCGTCGTGGCCGACTCGGGCGCCGGCCGGATCCGGATCCACCCCCGCTGAAGCGGCTGCCCCGGCAGTTCTTCTCGGTCGACAGCCGCGTGCTGGCGCCGCTGCTCCTGAACAAGGTCCTCGTACGCGGCGGCCGCACGGGCCGGATCGTCGAGGTCGAGGCCTACGCCGGCGCCGCCGACCCGGCCAGCCACGCTTTTCGGGGCCGGACCGCCCGCAACGCCACCATGTTCGGGCCGCCCGGCCACTTGTACGTCTACTTCACCTACGGGATGCATTTCTGCGCCAACGTCGTGTGCGGACCCGCAGGTGAGGCGTCGGCCGTGCTGCTGCGGGGCCTGACGCCGCTGGCCGGGCTGGATGAGATGTTCGCCGCCCGGGGGCCGGCGGCCCGCACCCAACGGGACCTCTGCAACGGCCCGGGGAAGCTATGCCAGGCGATGGGGATCGACCGGGACTTCGACGGCGCCGACCTGGTGGCCGGCGACCGGGGCGTCGAGGTGGTCGACGACGGGACCCCGCCGCCCGAGGTGCCCGGCGTCAGCGGGCGAGTCGGCATCTCGGTTGCCGCCGAGATCCCGTGGCGCTTCTATGTGGCCGGCGCCCTCGGGATATCCCGGTCCGGCTGACAGGCACGCTCGGGTACGGTCCGGTCGTGCCGGGGGACGTGTTCGACGAGCTGCGGTGGCGGGGGCTGTTCCACCAGGTCACCGACGAGGAGCTCTCACGGAAGCTGGCCGGCGAACGGTTCACGCTCTACCACGGCATCGACGTGACCGCCGACAGCCTCCACGTCGGGAGCCTCGTCGGCGTGCTCGTCCTGCGCCGGTTCCAGTCCTATGGTCACCGACCGATCGTCCTCCTGGGCGCGGGCACCACGCGGGTCGGTGACCCCAGCGGCAAGCGGGCGGAGCGCCCCCTGCTGTCGCCGGAGCAGATAGCGGCCAACACGGCCGGCATCCGGGCCCAGCTCGAAGGCCTGCTCGACTTCAGCCCGGGTCCGGCCGGCGCCGTCCTGGTCGACAACACCGACTGGCTGGCGCCCATGCCGCTGCTGGACTTCCTGCGCGACGTCGGCAAGCACTTCACCGTCAACGCCATGCTGGCCAAGGAGTCGGTCAAGGCCCGCTTCACCGAGGCCGACGTCGGCATCTCCTTCACCGAGTTCAGCTACATGCTGCTGCAGGCCTACGACTACCTCCACCTGTTCGACACCGAAGGGTGCCGGCTGCAGGTGGGGGGCAGCGACCAGTGGGGCAACATCACCGCCGGCATCGACCTCATCCGCCGAACCCGGGGCGCCGAGGCCTACGGACTGACGTGGCCACTGGTCACCAAGGCCGACGGCACCAAGTTCGGCAAGAGCGAGGCGGGCAACCTCTGGCTCGACCCGGCCCGCTCCAGCCCGTACCAGTTCTTCCAGTTCTGGGTGAACACCGACGACCGCGACGTCGGCCGGTACCTCCGGACCTTCACCTCGTTCACCGAGGCGGAGATCGCCGGCCTCGAGGCGTCGCTGGCCGAGCACGCGGGGACACGCGACGTCCACCGTGTGCTGGCCCGCGAGGTCACCCGCCTCATCCACGGCCAGGCTGCGGCCGAGGCCGCGCTCCAGGCGTCGGCCGCGCTGTTCGGTGGCGACCTCCGGGATCTCGACGGGCCGGCGCTGGCCCAGGCCTTCGTCGACGCCCCCTCGAGCCAGCTCCCGGCGGCCCGATTGGAGGGCGCCGGCGTCGCGTTGGTCGATCTCCTGGTGGAATCCGGCCTGGTGGCGTCGAAGTCGACGGCCAGGACGGCGATCACCCAGGGCGGGGTGGCGGTGAACGGCGTGAAGGAGCTCGACGTCAACCGCCGGGTGGGGCCGGCGGACGTGGTGGCCGGCGGCTTCGTGGTCCTGCGCCGCGGCAAGCGGAGGTATCATGTGCTGCACGTCCAGTGAGCCCGTTCCCGCAAGGGGCCGGGGTTGCCGGACGAGCCGAGAGGTGATAAGTTCTCCTCTTGCGCCTAGCGGCTTGGTTGGTTCGCAAGACCGGCCTTCGCTAGCCGAGCAGAGGCACCGACGTCCTCGGACGTGTGCCCAGCCAGCGCTCCTTGAAAACGGAACAGAGAGCTAGAAGCCAGTGCGGGCGACCCCCTTCGCACGGGGTCGCATTGTATTTGCACTGAAAACGGACAACAGAGTTCCTCGGAACTCAACAACCGTTTCTGGTGCCAGTTGGCGAACGAGGTTCAGTTACCTCGCAAGCCGACTCTCCGATTTTGGACTGATCGAAGTAGACCTGTCGAAATGCAGGGTCGGTCGGTCTGAGGTCTCGATGGAGAGTTTGATCCTGGCTCAGGACGAACGCTGGCGGCGTGCTTAACACATGCAAGTCGAGCGAGGTCCATGCAGTGGCAACACTGTGGAAGACCTAGCGGCGAACGGGTGAGTAACACGTGAGCAACCTGCCCCGAAGACTGGGATAACACCGGGAAACCGGTGCTAATACCGGATGTCCTCCTCTGGTCGCATGGCCTAGGGAGGAAATGGCTGCACCTAAGAAATGCAGGTGCTTCGGGAGGGGCTCGCGGGCTATCAGCTTGTTGGTGAGGTAACGGCTCACCAAGGCGACGACGGCTAGCTGGTCTGAGAGGACGACCAGCCACACTGGGACTGAGACACGGCCCAGACTCCTACGGGAGGCAGCAGTGGGGAATCTTGCGCAATGGGCGAAAGCCTGACGCAGCAACGCCGCGTGGGGGATGAAGGCCTTCGGGTTGTAAACCCCTTTCAGCAGGGACGAAAATGACGGTACCTGCAGAAGAAGCCCCGGCCAACTACGTGCCAGCAGCCGCGGTAATACGTAGGGGGCGAGCGTTGTCCGGATTTATTGGGCGTAAAGAGCTCGTAGGCGGCTTGGCAAGTCGGGTGTGAAACCTCCAGGCTCAACCTGGAGACGCCACTCGATACTGCCATGGCTAGAGTCCGGTAGGGGACCACGGAATTCCTGGTGTAGCGGTGAAATGCGCAGATATCAGGAGGAACACCGGTGGCGAAGGCGGTGGTCTGGGCCGGCACTGACGCTGAGGAGCGAAAGCGTGGGTAGCAAACAGGATTAGATACCCTGGTAGTCCACGCCGTAAACGTTGGGCACTAGGTGTGGGGCCTTATCAACGGGTTCCGTGCCGTAGCTAACGCATTAAGTGCCCCGCCTGGGGAGTACGGCCGCAAGGCTAAAACTCAAAGGAATTGACGGGGGCCCGCACAAGCGGCGGAGCATGTTGCTTAATTCGATGCAACGCGAAGAACCTTACCTGGGTTGAACTACGCAGGAAAAGCTGCAGAGATGTAGTGTCCGAAAGGGCCTGCGATAGGTGGTGCATGGCTGTCGTCAGCTCGTGTCGTGAGATGTTGGGTTAAGTCCCGCAACGAGCGCAACCCTTATCCCATGTTGCCAGCGGGTTATGCCGGGGACTCGTGGGAGACTGCCGGGGTCAACTCGGAGGAAGGTGGGGATGACGTCAAGTCAGCATGCCCCTTATGTCCAGGGCTGCAAACATGCTACAATGGCCGGTACAAAGGGTCGCAAGCCCGCGAGGGTAAGCCAATCCCATAAAGCCGGTCTCAGTTCGGATCGGAGTCTGCAACTCGACTCCGTGAAGTCGGAGTCGCTAGTAATCCCGAATCAGCAACGTCGGGGTGAATACGTTCCCGGGCCTTGTACACACCGCCCGTCACACCACGAAAGTTGGTAACACCCGAAGCCAGTGGCCTAACCGCAAGGAGGGAGCTGTCGAAGGTGGGATCAGCGATTGGGGTGAAGTCGTAACAAGGTAGCCGTACCGGAAGGTGCGGCTGGATCACCTCCTTTCTAAGGAGTCAACTGACCGACCACTGAGTCACCTAGATTCAGCGGTCGGCGACTCCCACGTTGATCACTGGCCGACAAAGCGAACCCGAAGGGTTCTTGCTCTGTCGGAACGGCTAGGACGCTCGGCAGAGCCGAGTCCAAGCAGTTTTGATAGTCTCTCTGTTCCGTTTTCCGGGAGCGTTTGCTCCCGATGACGACACCAGCGCCCCCCAAGGGGGCGCCTTTGTCGTTCGTACCTTGAGAATTTCAGAGCGAGCACGAGCATCTTTATGATTCTCCAAGCTACAAAGAGCCAACGGTGGATGCCTTGGCGCCTGAAGCCGATGAAGGACGTGGGTGGCTGCGAAAAGCCACGGGGAGCTGCCGACCAAGCTTCGATCCGTGGATATCCGAATGGGGAAACCCCACACCCGTCATGGGGTGTGACTCCCGCCTGAACAAAATAGGGCGGGTAGAGGGAACCGGGTGAACTGAAACATCTCAGTAACCCGAGGAAAGAAAAACAAAAGTGACTCCCTGAGTAGCGGCGAGCGAAACGGGATCAGCCTAAACCGAACTGGTGCAATAGCCTGGTGGCGTTGCCAGTTCGGGGTCGCGGGACCAGCAGCGGGAGGCACCAGACTCCCGACTCGAGTTACAAAATTGATGCCTAGCGGAAGCGTTTTGGAAAGGCGTGCCGTAGTGGGTAAGAGCCCCGTACGCGAAAGGTAATCAATCTCGAGCTGTGTTCCCAAGTAGCGCCGGACCCGTGAAATCTGGCGTGAATCTGCGAGGACCACCTCGTAAGGCTAAGTACTTTCAGGCGACCGATAGCGAACTAGTACCGTGAGGGAAAGGTGAAAAGTACCCCGGGAGGGGAGTGAAATAGTACCTGAAACCGTTGGCTTACAAACAGTCAGAGCGTCGTTCCCGGGCAACCGGGAGCCGTGATGGCGTGCCTTTTGAAGAATGAGCCGGCGAGTTACCGTTCGTGGCAAGGTTAACCCGTGAGGGGGAGCCGGAGCGAAAGCGAGTCTGAACAGGGCGTTCAGTCGCGAGCGGTAGACCCGAAGCCGAGTGATCTTGCCATGGGCAGGTTGAAGCGGGGGTAAGACCCCGTGGAGGACCGAACCCACCATGGTTGAAAACATGGGGGATGACCTGTGGTAAGGGGTGAAAGGCCAAGCAAACTCGGTGATAGCTGGTTCTCCCCGAAATGCATTTAGGTGCAGCGTCGGGTGATCAGCGTTGGAGGTAGAGCACTGAATGGGTTAGGGGGCCTACAAGCTTACCGACCCCAATCAAACTCCGAATGCCAACGCTTCAATAGCCCGGCAGTGAGACCATGGGGGATGAGCTTCATGGTCGAGAGGGAAACAGCCCAGACCGCCAGCTAAGGCCCCTAATTCTAGGCTAAGTGGAAAACGATGTGGGATTGCACAGACAGCCAGGAGGTTGGCTTAGAAGCAGCCACCCTTGAAAGAGTGCGTAATAGCTCACTGGTCGAGTGGTCCTGCGCGGACAATGTAACGGGGCTCAAGCCTAGAGCCGAAGCTGCGGATTTCTTCACACTGTGTCTCTTGAGATTCAGTGTAAAGGAGTGGTAGGGGAGCGTCGAGCGTGCAGCGAAGCGGCCGCAGAAGCGGTCGTGGAGCGCGTTCGAGAGCGAATGCCGGCATGAGTAGCGAAAGACGAGTGAGAAACTCGTCCGCCGAATGCCCAAGGGTTCCTGGGGAAGGCTAATCCGCCCAGGGTGAGTCGGGAGCTAAGGCGAGGCCGAAAGGCGTAGTCGATGCACAACTGGTTGATATTCCAGTACCACCGTGTCCGCGCCCATTCCAAAACGGAATTGCTAAGGGGCTGCTCCTTCGGGAGCGAACCAACCCATTCCGTGGAGGACAGCGACGGGGAGACGCAGGAGGGTAGGTCAACCCGGGCGTTGGTTGTCCCGGGGTAAGCGTGTAGGGCGGGGTCCAGGCAAATCCGGGCCCCATGAAGCCTGAGACGCGATGCCGAGCCGATCTAGGCGAAGTGATTGATCCCATGCTGCCGAGAAAAGCCTCTAGCGAGTTGACACGGTGCCCGTACCCCAAACCGACGCAGGTGGGCAGGTAGAGAATACCAAGGCGATCGGGAGAACAGTGGTTAAGGAACTCGGCAAAATACCTCCGTAACTTCGGGAGAAGGAGGGCCTCATCAGGGTGACGCACCTCGCGTGCAGAGCCCGAAGAGGTCGCAGAGAGCAGGGTGAAGCGACTGTTTACTAAAAACACAGCAGCGTGCGAAGTCGCAAGACGATGTATACGCTGTGACGCCTGCCCGGTGCTGGAAGGTTACGGGGAAGGGTTAGTCCGCAAGGGCGAAGCTCTGAACCTAAGCCCCAGTAAACGGCGGCCGTAACTATAACGGTGGAGTTTCAACTCTGGCCGTTATAAAACTTGGCTATATGCTGGAACATCCCGCGTATCTCGCGCTACCAGCTCATTGTCACACCCTCTGAGTAGGGTATGGGGATGGACGGTGACAATGCGACGAGTGGGGACAATCAGCAGGAAACCGCAAGGCCAAGGCTCGATCCGATGTGGATCGTGGGGTTCGTCGACGGAGAAGGTTGCTTCTCTGTTTCCGTCCCCGCAATTCCCTCGTCCGGCAGACCCGTGGCTGGCAATTGCAGCCCACATTTCAGGTCTACCAGCATGAGCGGTATCGAGACGTGCTCGAAGAGCTGATCTCGTTCTTCGGTATCGGGCGCATCCGCGCCAAGGGACCGAAGAGCAACGTCTTGACCTACGCCGTCGACTCGTTGCGAGATCTGGAGGAAGGCATCCTCCCGTTCTTCGACGCACACCAGCTCGTCGTGAAGGCAGCTGACTTCCGGCTGTTCGCAGAGATCGTCCGATCTATGCGACGGAAGGAGCACCTCACCTCAGCCGGATTCGAGCGTGCTGCACGGCTGGCCTACGCAATGAATGCGCAGGGCAAGCAGCGCAGCCGAACGCTTACCGCGGTCCTTGCGGGATCCTCAGAGACTGCACGCCAAGCACCGTCGCTTTCCGAGACGGTGAAGATACAGTCCGATCCCCATGGCGACATGGGGAGCCAGGCAGAAATGCCCTGGCCTTTTGATCCGGCACATCGCCGGGTTGGAAGTAACAACAGTGCCTAAGGTAATGGACTCGGGTGTCGTGCCCCGAGGTTGCCCCTGTCAGGAGCGATCCTGAACAGTGCAGCTGGCTAAATGCTGGAAACCCCGTGTATCCGCCGGTACTCGTTCATGTCACACCCCCTTCGTAGGATGTGTGAGGTGAGCAGTGACAATCCGGCCGGTGCGGCCAATCAGCAGGAAAGGCCAGGTTTCGAGCAGTGGGTCGTCGGCTTCGTCGACGGCGAAGGCTGCTTCAGTGTTCCGATATTCCGGAACCAGAGTTGTCGTCACGGCTGGCAAGTTCAGCCGGACTTCAGCGTGGTCCAAGGAGCAAGGAGCGTGCATGTACTGCACGAGCTGGAGCGGTTCTTCGAATGCGGCCATGTCGGTCGCAACGCTCGTCACGATGACCACCGGGAAGACCTGTACCGATACAGCGTCAGGTCCTTCGGTGATCTCATCGGAACGATCGTTCCGTTTTTTGAAGCACATCCACTGAGAACTGCGAAGCGGGAAGAGTTCGTCCGCTTTGCGCGAGTCGTGCGACTGATGAGCCAGAAGGTTCACCTCACGGTGGACGGGCTCACTCAGATCGCAGGGATTGCGCAGACGATGAACTTCCGCAAGCCGTCTCGGTTCCTGGAATCCTCAGAGGCCATACGCCAGCCATCTCACCTCGACGGGTGAGGCGAAGATATGGTCCAAGCCCCATGGCGACATGGGGAACAACTTGAGCGAAATTCCTTGTCGGGTAAGTTCCGACCTGCACGAATGGCGTAACGACTTCACTACTGTCTCAACCACTGACCCGGCGAAATTGAAGTCCGAGTAAAGATGCTCGGTAGCTGTGACAG
>JAHFUP010000095.1 GCA_023265025.1 Acidimicrobiia bacterium
CGCCTCCTCCGCCCGGTCGAGGCGGCCCCGGCACGCCGGGCAGACGACCACACCGTCGTCGACCAACACGCGCACGTCGGGAGGCATTACGTCGGGCGTGGGGCGTCGATCGAGCGCTCCATGCGGCCCGACCAGGCCGCGCCGGCCGGCGTGCGCACCCACCCGAGGGCCTCGTAGAACCGGATGGCGGCGTCGTTGCCGGCGTCGACGGTGAGGCCGATGCGGTCGAAGCCACGCGCCCGGGCGACGTCCTCGACGGCGGCGACGAGCTGGCGGCCGACGCCCCGGCGCCGGCACGCCGGCGCCACCGCCACCGCGAGGATCCCGAAGCTCGCCCCGCCGGCCGGCGCCGGCACGGTCCTCGGCCGGCGCCGGGCCAGCGCACCGATCGCCCGCCGGGCCCGGTCGCGCACGACGACGTCGGCCAGCAGCCCGGGACGGGTCACCAGGCGACGGGCGAGGAAGGCCCGGTTGGTGCGCAGGAACCCCGACATGGCGCCACGGAAGACGCCCGCCACGCAGAACCCGACCAGCGCCGGCCCGTCGAAGGCGCCCAGGGCGACGCTGTCGTGCGGGCCGGTGAGCTGCCAGTCGTAGTACCGGCGCACGGCCTCGTCACCGAGAAGGGACAGCCCCCGATCAGGGAACGCCAGCCGGTGGACGGCGGCGATGGCCGCCAGCTCCCTCGTCCCGATCGGCCGCACCACCGTCACGAGCGGGCCACGACGCCGGCGAAGAGCGCCTCCCACTGCGGGCGGACCTCCGACCAGTCGGACCGCTCGGCCAGCCGCCGGCCGTTGCGGGACAGGCGCCGGACGAGCTCGGCGTCGCCGACGAGGCGGACGACCGCGTCGGCCATGGCGCCGGCGTCGCCGTCGGCGACGAGCAGGGCGTCCACGCCGTCGGTGAGGAGGTCGGGCAGGCCGCCGACCGAGGCGGCCACCACGGGCACCCCGCTGGCCGCGGCTTCGAGGACGGTGACCGGTGCGTTGTCCACGCTGCTGGTGCTGACCAGGACATCGTGGTCGGCGAAGGCGCGAGCCTTCCCGCCGGCGTCGAGCACGCCCGGGAAGTCGACGCCCCCGCCGAGGCCCATCGCCGCGGCCCGCCGGCGGATCTCGCCCGCCATGCCGCCATCCGGGCCGGCCATGGTGAGCCTGGCGTCGGGCACCGACCGGCGCACGCCGGCCAGCACGTCGAGCGCCATCGCCGGGCGGTACAGCGGCTCGAACGCCCGCATCCACAGCAACCGAGGGCGGACCGGCCCGCGCTCGAGGTAGTCGTACGCGTCCAACGACAGGACGTTCGGGATGACCGTCACCGGGCGGCCGCCGGCGCCGAAGGCCCGGGCCAGGTACGACGACGGCGCCACCACCGCGTCCGCCCTCGCCAGCACCCGCCGGGCCCACACGGGGTGTCGTCGAGCGAACGCCGGCAGGTTGCCGCCGTGGAGGTGGAGGACCACCTTCTTCCCGATCGCCCGACCGACGGCGCTGGCCAGGTCGGCGTGGGCGAAGGCCCGCCCGCTGAACACCATGACGACGACCACGTCGATCCGGTCCCGCCACCGGAACAGGTCGACGGCCGCCCGCCCGGCTCGCACCGTAGGGCTGACCGCGCTGGACGTCGCCAGCTGCGCGAACAGCGCAGCCAGCGTCTCGCCCTGCGATGCCACCCGCCCCGGATGGCGGCCGAGCATCGGTCCCACGAAGCACAGCCGGGGCGTCACGACGGTCACCTCAGACGAGGACGGCATCGCGCGGCTCCGTCGCTTCCACCATCGTGGCGGTGATCAGGCCGAAGACGAACGAGATCGCCGCGAACCGCATGGCTCCGTGGGTCATCTCGCTGAGGGTCCAACTGGCCAGCAGGAGGACGAGGGCGCGGCTGTAGTGGGTGGTCGCCTGCCGGTAGGCGCCAACGACGACGGCCAGCAGGATGCCGATGGCGATGGCACCCGCCATCCCGTGCTCGGCCAGGAGCCGGGTGAACTCGGTGTGCGCGGCGATCCCCCGACCGTCGGGCAGCTGCCGGTACAGCTTGCCGACGCCCGGTCCGACGCCGAGGATGGGGTGCTCGCGGAAGACCTTGATGTCGGCGTCGATGAGGCTGGTCCGCTCGTCGAGGGTGAAGTCGGTGAAACGGGTCTCCAGAACTCCCCCGGTGAACGCCACCAGCCGGGGGTAGACGAAGAGGCCGGAGACGAGGACGAGCAGCAGCACGGGCACGACGAGGCCGGCGGCGCGACGGGGCTCGCGCAGCGAGTACACCGCCGCGATCAGGACGGCCACCACCACGTTGACCAGGCCGCCACGCGAGAAGGTCAGCACGCTCTGGACCAGCATCCACAGCGCCAGCAGCAGCGCCAGGACGCGCCGGCCGCCGGCGCGCTCACGCCAGGCGACCACCAGCGCGAGGAGCGCGCCGAGGCCCAGGATGGCGGACACCTGGTTCGGACCGAAACCCGCGCTGGTGACGAAGTTCGACGACTGGGCGAAGACGACCTTGCCGGCGGTGAGCGTCCCGAAGGCGGCCACGGCGGCGATGCCGGCGATCGGCACGATCATCGTCCAGAGCAGCCGGCGCACCACGGCCGGCGTCGCCCGGAAGCGGCTGAAGAAGATCACGGCGACAGCCAGCGTCGCCGGCCCCGAAAGGTTGAAGCTGACCTCCTCCCGGGCGCCGGCCAGCCCGAAGCGGTCGATGGTGAGGACGATCGACGGCAGGAGCACGGCGAGGTAGAGCACGGGCATGGCCAGACGGCGGCGATCGCCAAGGCGGAGCAGGCCGATCCCGAGGACGAGGATGACCGCGTACTTTCCGACCTCGTGGAAGACCTGGGCGTCGGTGATCCGCCACAGCAGCTCCGCGCCCGTGACGTAGCCGGCGGCGTAGGCGATGTTCTCGACCCACGGCGTGACGGCGGCCACGCCGGCGACGACCACAAGGGTGAGCAGCGCGTGCACCGTCGAGATCGACGGGTGGTCGCGCATGAGGACGGCGAGCACCATGTGGGCCACCACGGCGGCCAGCACGGGCGCCAGCCGGACCGGTGCGGACGTGGCCGGGCGGGACCGGGGGACGACGACCGCGCCTAACACGAGCGGGCCCGTCCGGCCGGGGCCGGCGCCGCCAGCATCGACCGGTAGACGTCGGCCACCCGCCGGGCGACGACCCATTGGTCGAACTCCGCCTCGACCCGCGCCCGCCCCCGGGCGCCCATGGCGGCCCGTTCGGCTCGCGCCATGCCGGCCAGCCGGTCGAGGGCGGCGGCCATCGCCGTCGGATCGCCGACAGGCACGACCAGGCCGGCGCCCGACTCCTTCACCCTGGCGGTCACCTCGCCTGTGTCGGTCACGACAAACGGCAGGCCGGCGGCCATGTACTCCAGCAGGGCCAGTGGGCCGGACTCCGTGCGCGACGACAGCACGCCGGCGTCGGCACCTGCCAGCACGACCGG
The DNA here is from genome assembly GCA_023265025.1 of Acidimicrobiia bacterium. GTDB lineage: Bacteria > Actinomycetota > Acidimicrobiia > Acidimicrobiales > AC-14 > CADCTB01. The sequence goes on from JAHFUP010000095.1 coordinate 3,461, forward strand.
GACGTCGTCGCGCCCGCCGGCGAACGTCACCCGCTGGGCGAGGCCGAGGTGGTCGACGAGTGCCCGGCAGTCGGCCAGGTAGCCGGCGTGGGCCGGCGCGGTGGCGCCGACAAGGAGCAGCTCCACCGGGGCGCGGCACTGGGCGACGGCGCGCAAGAGGGTGCCGTGGTCCTTGTCGGGGCGGAAGCCGGCGACGGCGACCAGCCGGAGGTTCTGGTTTTCGTCGGCCGGCGTCGCCGGCGTGAATCGTCCGACCATGACGCCGTTCGGGACGAGGTGCACGCGCGACGCGGGGAGGCCAAGCGTCTCTACCGCCCTGTCGCAGAGCGTCCGGTGGACGCCGATGTAGGCGTCGACGCCCCACCGGCAGGCGAGCCGCAGCCCTGCGCCGGCGTGGGCGTCCACATCGACGCCGCCGAAGTGGTCGTGGAACACGTGGCGCACCCGCAGGCCCCCGGCCCGGCACAGGGCGACGAACTGCGCCGACCCGCGACCGTGGGTGTGGACGATGTCGATGCGGCGGTCCCGCACGATGCGGCGGAACCGGAGGACGCCGCCGGCGTCCCACCGGCGGCGCCGGCCCAGCACGTCGAGGGGCACATCGTCGCTCAAGGCCGCGGCCAGCGGCCCACCGGCCCGGGTGGCGCACAACGACACCGCGAACTCCTCGGGGTCGGTCAGGCTGGCCAGCTCGACCGCCATCCGCTCGGCGCCGCCGAGGTCGAGGGAGTCCACGACGTGGAGGACCTGTGTCGTCACGCCGGCAACACCGCCGGCGAGGGGAGCACGATGCCCCAGTGGGTCTCCAGGATGTCGTGCAGCTGCGCCCCGAAGGCGTCGAGGGTCACCGTGCGGGTGTAGTCGCGGCCGGCGGCGACCATGGCCGCGACTCGGGCCGGGTCGGAGGCCAACGACGCGATGGCGCCGGCGAGGGCGTCGGGGTCATCGCCGGCGAACGTCACGCCTCGCACTCCGCCGGCGACGAGCGCGTCGGCCATCGGGACCCGCGACATCACCGGGACGGCGCCGCAGACCATGCCCTCGGCGACCACCTTCGGATAGCCCTCGCTGCGGGACGCCAGCACGTTGAAGTCGGCGGACCGATAGCGGTCGCGCACTCCGTCCAGCGGGAGCCGGCCGTGGAACCGGACGGCCTCCCGAAGCCCGAGCACGTCCCGCCGGCGGGTGAGCACGTCGGCCAGTGGGCCGTCCCCGACGACGTCGAGGCGGGTGTCGATCCCCTGCGCCCGCAGGCGAGCCACCGCCTCGACGATCGTCGCCTGGTTCTTGTTGGCGGCCAGGTGGCCGACGGTGACGAGCCGGACCGGACCGGGGTGGCCGAGGGCGTCGACCTTCTGCGCAACCGCCGCCGACTCGGCCTCCCACTCGGCCAGGGTGAAGCTCGGGCTGAAGAACGGCACGACGTGCGACGCCGCCGTCCGGCGGTCGGTGTAGACCGTCACCGGGCCACCGAAGGACGGCCGGGCCAGCAGCCACCGCTGCGCCCGGTAGGTCATCGGCTCGCCGTCGTAGCCGTCCCAGTTGCCGGCGTACATCGCCGCCCTCGGGCGCGACGACAGCCGGCTGGCGGCGAGACCCAGCAGGGCCACGTTGCACGGCGCCCGGAGGTGCACCACGTCGACGTCGCGGAGGAGCCGGCGCATGGCCGCGGCCCACGCCGGCACGCGGAGGGCCAGCACCGCCTTGGCCCGAGCCGTCGTCCCGCCCGCCGGTCGCAGCGCCACGATGGAGACGTTCGTGCACCGGTACGGCCGGAACCCCGCCGGCGGCGGGCCCGGCCACAGCGGGACGAGCAGGACCACCTCGTCGAACATGGCCGCAAACTGCTCGAGCTGGGCGGCGACGGGCTCGATCGTGCACAGCCGTCCGGCGCCGTCGCGGTGGTGCCGCGTATCGGCGATGACACCCAGCCTCACCGGCTCGGGCTCCGCGCCGGGACGGCGGGGATCACCGGGCCGCCGGCCAGCATGCGCCGGGCCGCGACCAGCGAGCGGGCCACCCGGACCGCGGACAGCGGCGCCATCAGCGCCTCCAGCGCCACGTAGCGGGCCCACTGCCAGGGCGTCGCCCGTCGCTTCAGGTGGTACGGGATGACCGACTGCGCCAACCCGATCAGCAGCGCCTCGCGGGCCTGGCGGGCCGAGAAGAACCGGCGGGAGTAATAGACGACCGACGGCAGCGGGCGGGGCGTGAGCAGGCCCCGCTGGCGGTAGGAGTCCCACGAGCCGAAGGAGCGGAGGCCGCCGGTCGCTGCCTTCGAATGGACCCGCGCCGCCAGCGGGTTGTGGACGGCCAGCCCGCCGGCGAGGTAGAGGCGGGTGCCGAAGTCGGCGTCGCCGGAGCGCATGCGGTCGTACCGGCGGTCGAAGGCGCCGATGCGCTCCATCGCGTCGCGTCGCACCAGGGCGTTGCCGGAGTCGAACTGGTCGGCAACCCGGAAGAACCCGTAGTTGGCGGGCACGGGCGCGCCGACCGTCGAGAGGGAGGCGCCGGCAGAGACGTCGGCCCGGTAGGTGGCGAGGGCCCGCAGGTGCGCTTCGAGGAAGTCGGGGCCGATCCTGGAGTCGTCGTCGAGGAAGAGCAGCAGGTCGCCCGTCGCCCGCTCGACGGCCGCGTTCCGGGCCAGCCACTGGCCGCGGCCCCGCTGGCGGACGACGTCGAGGGGCAGGTCGCCGAAGCGGTCGTAGGGGCCCTCGGCGTCGCCGTTCTGGTCGACACAGACGATCTGCGCCGGCGCCACCGTCTGCTTGCGCAGGTCGTCGAGGACGTCGGCCACCAACCCGGGCCGGCCCAGCGTCGGGAGAATGACGGTCACCCGCCCCGGCTCCAGCTCACTCGCCGTGGGCCGGAGGTAGATCGCCGGCGCCGGCGGCGGCTGCGCGCCGGCGGTCCGCTGCGCGTCACGGAACGCCCGCAGCTCCCGCCACGGCGCGCCGGCGAGGCACCGCCGGGCCGTCGCGTACCGGGCCCACTTGCGGGGGTAGTGGCGCAGCATGAACAGGTGACGGTCGTGGGCGGGAATCGTGATTGCAACCTCGCGTGGCGGCGCCGGCAGGAGCGACGGCTCGTGGGCCACCATCGCCCCCCGGGCCAGCCAGCGCCACCCGAGGTCGAGGGCGGCGCCGTCGAGCGACCGGAACGCCGGGTCGGGCCCCCCGAGGGCGCGGAGGACGTCCACCCGCACGAGGCAGGCGCGCCACGAGAGGCGCCAGCTCGTGGCCTGGCGGTCGGGGGGCGGGTCGACCGCGAGCCACCACGTCGGCTGAACGAAGTCGATCTCGGCGGGCAAGCCGCCCATGCCGAGGAGGAGGCCGGCGTGGAGAACGTCGGCCCGGCCCGCGACCAGCGCCGGCAGCGCGGCGGCCGGCGGCGCGCCGAGGGCGGGATCCCAGAACAGCAGCCAGTCCGCCGTGGTTCGCGCCGCCACCTCGGCGACGGCGCCGGCGGCGCCGCCCACTGAGTCGGGCAGCGCGTGCACGTCGCCGTGGGCCCACGGGAGCGGGCCTCCCGGCCACCGCAACAGGTCGATACTCACGGGCGCCGCCCCACGACGAGCACCTGATCGTCGCCCTCGAGCGCCTGTCGGCGCACGGTGTCGGCGTCGAGCCACTCCAGCGGCCGGTCGAGCTCCACGTCGAGGCCGGCGGCGGCCACCCGGTCGGCGACGTCGAGCCCGTACCAGCGCACATGGTCGGACTGCCCGAACAGCCGCTCGTAGTCGGCGGGGCCGGCGGAGAAATCCTCGAACGTCACGTCGCCCCGAATCGGCACCTGGAGCACGGCCTGCCCGCCAGGCCGCACCACGCGACCGATCTCGGCCAGCGCGCCGGCGTCGTCGACGATGTGCTCGAGGACGTGGAAGCAGACGACCAGGTCGACACTGGCGGTGCGCAACGGCAGCCGGGTGATGTCGGCCTGGACCGAACCCTCCCGTCCGAGATCGACCCCGACGTACGTGACCGTGGGCATCGACCGGCACAGGTCGGCGAAGCACTTCTTGGGACCGATCTCCAGCACGGTCAGCGGCTGGCGGAAAAATGCCGTGCGCCGCTCGAGGAAGAGGTACAGCATGCGGTAGCGCTCCAGCGAGCCGCAGCGCGGGCACTTGCGGTTCGGCGTCCGGTGCAGGCCGGCGGGGAGGAACCACCGGCCGGTCCAGCCGCAGTAGCAGCACGCCACCGCGTCGCCGGTCGACGCCAGCGCCACCCGCGCCCGCCGGCGCACGCCCCGGCGCACCCGGCCCGCCTCGGCGATCAGGCGCAGCCCGTTCACGCATGACCCCGGGCGAGGGCGTGGTAACGGTCCACGAACCGGTCGATCTGGTCGTCGAACGCGAACGACTCCCGCACCCGCTGCCGGCCGGCGGCGCCGAGGCGCGCCCGCAGCGCCGGGTCGGCGGCCAGCCGCTCGACGCAGTCGGCGAGGGCCGCCGGGTCGCGGGCCGGCACGAGGAAGCCGTCGACGCCGTCCCGCACCAGTTCGCGCATCCCGCCCACGTCGGTCACGACGACGGGTCGCTCCATCGCCATCGCTTCCAGGGCCGCGTTGCTGAGGCCCTCACTGAGGCTGGGCAGCACGAACACGTGGGCGCCGGCGAGCAGCGCCCGCACCTCCGCCGGCGGGCGCGGCCCGGCGAAGGTGACGTGGTCGGCCACGCCGAGGTCGTGGGCTGCGAACCGGACGGCCCCCGTGCCGGCGGCGTCGCCCCCGCCGGCGATCGTGTAGCGCACGTCGCAGCCCCGGTCGAGGAGGAGGCGGACGGCCTGGAGCGCATGCTCGTACCCCTTCACCCAGTGGATCCGGCCGACGCTCACGATACGCAGTGGCGGCGCCGGCGGCGCCGGGCCGTCGGGCGAGAACGACGAGGCGTCGACCGCCGGGTGGTTCACGAAGGCCCGGCCCGGGTCCAGGCCGAGGGCGACGGCCGATTCCTGCACCGCGCCGGATACGCAGTGCACCGCGTCGACCGTCGCGAACAGGCGGCGGAGGCCGGCGGCCAGGCGGTCGTCGCCCAGGGGCAGAATGCGCACGTCGGAGCCCCGGCAGCTCACGACGGTGGGGACGGCGAGGAGATCGAGGACGTCGACGGCGCGGGCCGCGGTGGCGGACCACTCGAAGTGGACGACGTCGGCCCGGCGGCCGGCGAGGCGCAGCCCCAGCTCCAGGCGCCGGCCGCGGCCGTCGCCGTTCCGGAGCGCCCACGCCAGCCCCAGCGCAAACCGCGGCGACCGCCGTGCCGCGTGGACTGCGCCCACCGACAGCGCGGCCAGGCGGGCGAGGGTCCGGCCCTCCGGGACGTACTCCACCCGGAGGGACGCCGGTCGGCCGGCGTCGAGCTCGTGGTCGCCACGCCCGCCGGCCAGGACGGTGACGCGGTGGCCTCGGCGGGCCAGCCCGACCACCTTGCGTTCGATGAACGACTGGGACAGCAGGGGGAAGCGCCCGGTGACGACGAGGATGTCGAGCGGGCCACGGCTATCCGGCGACGTGCTGGCCATGGCTCCTCGGCCTCGTGGCGACGCGCCGCACCTGCCGGCGCAGCTCCCACTTCGCCCGCCGGGCGCGGTAGCGGGCCGGGTAGCGGGGCGACAGCACGTCGAGCAGGTCGCCGACTCCCGGGCCGACGGGGAAGCGCCGGAGCCGCAGTGGAGCCAGCGGGTGCGAGGCCGTCCACGTCGCGGCGCCGATGTCGTGCGTCCTCCCGACCGCGGTCACCACCGACCGGTCGAACCGCCCGTCGGGGTAGGCGAAGAACCGCACCGGTCGGCCGAGCGCCGCCTCCAGGCGGGCCTGGCTGCCCGCCACCTCCTGGTCGAGCTCGGCCGGGCTGCACCGCGTGAGGTTGGGGTGGGTGGCCGAGTGGTTCCCGATCTCGACGCCCCGCCGGCGCAGGTCGTCCACCTCGTCGACCGACAGGAACGGCCACAACGCCTCCGTGTGATGCGGGAGGCCGGCGGCGTGCAGGAGGTCGGCGAGCACGGCCAGGTGGCGGTCGGCCGGGGCGGCCATGACCGCCCGCTTGGCCGCCTCCTTGAACCGGGCCGCGCCGCCGTGGGCGGCGAGCGCCTCCGGCGGGGCGTCGGAGAGGGCGCCGGCCAGCCGCACGTACCAGGGCACGAAGCCGTCGAGCACCGCGTCGGCCACCACGAACAGCGTCCATGGCAGCCCGTGCGACTCGAAGATCTCCGCGGCCCGCAGGTTGTCGCGATAGCCGTCGTCGAAGCTAAGGTGGACGGCGCGCGCGGGCAGCGGCCGCGACGATGCCAGGTGGTCGTCGACCTCGGCCAGCGACAGCACCCGCCAGTTCCGGGCCAGCTCGGCGGCGTGGGCGTCGAGCTCGGCCGCGGTGATCGCGGTCGCCCCGTAGGCGTCGCCGGCCGCCCGGCGGTCCACCACCCGGTGGTAGTACAGCGCCCGCATCACCGGCCCCTCGCCCCGGTGACCGCCGGCGCCCGCAAGTGGGCGTCGGCCCAGAGCTGCAACGAGAACAGGTTCCAGAGCGCCTGCGTGCGGTCGGCCCGGCCGTCGACGTGCTCGGTGACCAGCCGCCCGACCGCGGCGCGCGAGAAGTACCCCTCGGGGAACGGGTCGCGCTCGACGAGGACCTCTCGCACCCGGGCGGCCAGTGAGGTCCGTAGGAACCCACCGACCGGGACGTCGAAACCCCGCTTGTCCGCGGCGATCGACTCGGGGGGCACGAAGCGCCCCAGCGCCTGTCGCAGTACGACCTTCCCGGCGCCGCCGGCCATGCAGCTCGACGGGTGCAGCCGGGCCGCGCAGTCGGCCACGTCGAGGTCGAGCAGGGGCACCCGTACTTCGAGCCCGTGGAACATGCTGGCCCGGTCGACCTTGGTCAGCAGCATCTGGAGATGGCCCCGCAGCTCGTTGGCGCGCAGCCATTGGGCCAGGCCGACCTCGTCGGGCACGCCGGCCAGGTCGTAGAGGGCGAAGTCGTCGGGGAGCGGGACAGCCGGCGGGCAGAGCGCAGCCAGGTCGGCGGTGCGCAGCCCCGAGTGGGAGTCGCGGTACCAGTCGCCGATCGACGGGAACAGCACGCCCCGGGGCGGGCGCCGGCCCGGGGCCACCCGGCTGGCGGCGTACGCCGCGGTCCGCACCGCTCGCGGCCGCGTGAACCAGTGGCGGGCGCCGAGGACCTTGCGGAACCGCGGGTAGCCCCAGAACAGCTCGTCGCCCCCGTCGCCGGCCAGGGCGACCGTCACCCGCCGGCGGGCCATCGACGACACGAGCATGGTCGGCAGGGCCGAGTGGTCGGCGAACGGCTCGCTGAACGCCAGCGTCATGTCGTCGAGCAGCGCCAGCGCATCGCCGGCGGCGAAGGTCTCGACGTGGTGCTCGACGCCCAGCCGGCGCGCATAGTCGGCGGCTGCGGCGGACTCGTCGAGCGCCGGGTCGGTGGAGCCGACGGTGAACGCCGGCACCGGCGCCGGCGACGCCGCCTGCATGGCCGCGGCGACGAGGGGCGAGTCGACCCCGCCCGAGAGGAACGTGCCGATGGGGACGTCGCTCACGGTCTGCCGGCGGACGGCGGCGGAGACCGCGGCTGCCACCGCCTCCTCCGTCTCGGCCCCGGCGCCCAGCAGCGGGGGGCCGGCGTCGGCGAAACGCCGGAACGGGACCAGCTCCGGCGCGCCGCCCGGCCGGATCCGCAGGAACGTCCCCGGTTCCAGCTGGTGGGTGTGGGCGACCAGCCCGTACGGCGGCGGGACGTAGCCGAGCCGGAGGTAGAGGCCGAGCACGTCCTCCCGGAGGGCGCCCCGGTCGCAGAACGGATGGCGCAGGAGCTGGTCGTACTGGGAGCCGAAGACCAGCCCCCGGGGGTCGGTCAGGTAGTAGAGGGGCTTGACGCCCATCGGGTCCCGCGCCAGCACGAGGGTGCGGCTGACCGTGTCGTACCAGGCCAGCGCGAACATCCCGTTGAAGTCGGCGAGCGCCCTCGGGCCCCAGGTCGCCAGCGCGTGGAGGACGACCTCGGTGTCGGAGCGGGAGCGGAACCGCACGCCCTCGGCCTCGATGCGCCGGCGCAGCTCACCGAAGTTGTAGACCTCGCCGTTGAAGACGAGGACGTGGCGGCCGTCGGGCGACACCATCGGCTGGTGGCCCGCCGGCGTGGGGTCGAGGACGGCCAGCCGGCGGAAGCCGAGGGCCAGGTGGGTGCCGTCCGTCCAGTCGCCGGCCTCGTCCGGGCCCCGGCGGGCCATGAGGTCGACGAGGCCGGGGAGCAGGTCGAGCTGGGGGGCGATGCCCCCGTCGTGCGCCAGGATGCCGACGATGCCGCACATGGCGTCAGGCCCCCATCGGGGCGGCGACGATGAGGTGGGCGCGCGGCAGCGGGCACCACCACCGCTCGCTGGCCACCACCGCGTGGAACAGGCGCATCTTGAGTCGGCTCCCCCGCCGGGGCCAGCCCCAGAAGAAGAACACGGTGTAGGCCAGTCGGGTGGGGAGCCCGTAGTACATCCGGTGGTCGACGACCCGTAGCGCGGCGGCGCGCACGAGCGCGGCGAGCTGCTCGTAGGAGAACCCGCCGGTCCGCACACCCCACGTGGCGAAGGCCACCTTGTTGTCGACGAACGGGAGCTTGAAGCGCTCGTCCACCTCGGTCACCACGAGGTGGCCGCCGGCCCGGAGCACCCGGCGGACCTCGGGGTAGACCTGCGCAGCGGCCTCCCCGTCGAGGCACGGAAGCAGGTCGCACGACAGGGCCAGGTCGACGGACCCGGTCGCCACGGGCATGGCCGTCGCCGAACCGAGCACCGTGGACGCGCCGTTGCGGCTCGCCTCGCCCATGCCCGACCCGTCGACGTCGAGCACCGTGAGCCCGGACCGCACGACTGTCGACGGCACCGAACCGTCGTAGCCGGCCACGTCGAGGGCCCGCCCCCCGTCGCGCCACAACGGCCGGATGGCGGCGACCACCGCCCGCCGGCGCACCACGCTCCCGGGTCGCATCAGCCCTCGGCCCGGCGGGCGACGAACAGGATCATGTGGCCGGCCAGCCGAGGCGGGACGGTGGCGGCCACGGCGGTGCGGAGCAGGCGGGCACCCCGCATGCGGTTCAACCGGAACCAGCCCGGTACCTCCTCGACCAGGCACCGTTGCACGTGCTGGTGGTGGACCTCCTCGATCCGGAAGCCGGCGCCGGCCAGCAGCCCGGCCAGCTCGGCCTGGCCGAACCCGTACTGGAAAAAGGCGTTCTGGCCGGAGGGCTCAGTGGCGTAGCGGCGAAGCCGGCCCTTGAAGGCCCGCAAGGGGTTGAGCCACGGGACCGACAGGATCAGCGTCCCGCCCGGCCGGAGGATGCGCCGGGCCTCCTCGAGGAACGGCTCGGGCCCCTCCTGGCGGTGCTCGACCACGCCGAAGGACAGGTAGCCGTCGTAGTGGGCGTCGGCCACGTCGAGGGCGGCCACGTCGCCGCGGCGCACGGGCAGGTCGGGGCGGGCGGCGTTGACTGCGTCGACGAGCGCGGCGCTGGACTCGACGCCGGCGATGTCGTACCCCCGGGCCCGCAGAGCGGCGACCCACCAGCCGAGCCCGCAGCCCGCCTCCAGGTGGCGGCCGGCGCGGTCGAGCTTGCGGACGAGCACGTCCTCGAGGTCGTCGAGGTGGCCGCGGTCGGCCTCGGCGAAGTACCCGCTCCGCAGCCGGTCCTGCCAGAGATCGCCCCAGAACTCCTCGCTGGGCTCGTCGCCGTACCACTCCAGCCGGCCACCCCTGAGCACCTTCTCGTGGCTGCGCCAGTACGGCTCGGGCGTCACACCGGCTCCTGCACGGCCGGCGCCGTCCTGAGCCACCGCGGCCGCGCGCCGGCCATGGAACGGAGCGACCTCATGAGGTCGTCGCTGCCCGCCGGCCGCAGCACGGCCACACCGACGGCGTACAGCGCTGCGCCGAGGGGGACGGAGAGCAGCAGGCGGGCGGGCGCACCGAGGCCGGCGTGGGCCATGCCCTGCCGGGCGACCCAGACGGCGGCGCCCATGACCGTGGCGATCACCGCCGGCCCCCGCACCGCGCCGGCCACTGCCCGCAGCCCGAGCCCGATCTGCCGGGCGGCGAGCCGGGTGTCGACGATGGCGCCGCCGGTCCGGGCCACCATCACGCCGGCGGCGATCCCCGTGGCGTCCCAGCGGCTGCCGACGGCGACGGCCAGGACGTAGAGCGGCGTGGTCCACAGCACCACCCTGAGCCCGATGTCAGGCCGCCCGGTCACGTTGTAGACCATCGACGACGGCGACGTCACCGAACGGACCAGGGTGAACACCACGAAGATCCGCAGCAGTCCGACCGCCGGCTCCCACCGCGGCCCGTAGACCGTCGGGATGAGGTCGCCGGCCACCACCGCCATGCCGACCAGCAGCGGGAAGCACACCAGCGCCAGGAAGCTGACCATCCGCAGGTACCCGGCCCGGAGGCGGTCGTCGTCGCCGCGCAGCAGGGCCAGCGCCGGCATCGTCATGCTGGCGACGACCGCGGTGATGTTGCGCCCGACCAGGTTGGCCAGCTGCCAGGCCACGTTGTAGTAGCCGACCGCGGCGGCGCCGAGCAGCTTGCCGACGACGAGCGTGTCGCCGTCGTTGGTGACCGGGATGAGGACGTTGCTGCCCATCAGCGGCGCGGTGTACCGGAGGACGCCCCGCCACTCGCCGGTGTGGAACGGCAGCCGCGGCCGCCAGCCTGACATCGCCACCGCGATCGCCAGCCGGACCGGCTCCAGCACCAGGGACGGGACGACGAGGCTCCACACGCCGGCGCCCGAGAAGGCGAGCGCCACGCTGGCCGCCGCCGACAGCAGGTCGACGACGATGTCGCGCTTGGCCAGCGCGCCGTGACGCAGCGCGCGCTGCAGGAGCGCCTCGGGGACGATCGCCAGCTGGCGGAGCAGGAAGACGGCGACGAGGGCGGCCAGCACCGGCACCAGGTGGCCGGGGTCGAAGAACCGCCCTACGAGCGGCAGCACGGCCAGGCACACCGCGCACTGGACCAGGGTGACGACCAGGTTGAGCCAGAAGGCGGCGTGGACCCGACGCTCCCGGCCCGGGCCGTCGTCGTAGATCACGTACGTGCCCGTGCCCGCCTCGCCGACCAAGGTGATGAACTGCAGCAGCACCTGAGCCAGGGCGACCACGCCGAACTGCGCCGGCGTCAGGTGGCGGGCGAGGACGGCGATGGCGACAAGGCGGATGACGTTCCCGGACACCCGCCGGGCCAGCAGCCAGCCGGCGTTGGCGATCGTCCGCTCCGCGACCCCGGGCCCGCTCATCTGCTGAGCAGGCCGCCGGCCTCGGCCACCTCACCACCCACCCGCCGCTCGAGCGCATGCAGGCCCCGGCCGATGCGCAGCTCCTGGAGCAGGGAGCGCACCACGAGGGCGTCGAGGCGGGGCGAGGCCTGCGACACGTACCAGGCGTCGATGGCGAGCTTGGCCGGCAGGATCAGGTTGCGGTAGCCGTCCTCCCCCGCGGTCGCCACCACCTCGCCCTCCCGCCGGCGGACCACCATCTGCGTCGGCCCGACGATCCCGGGTCTGGCGGCCAGGACGTCGCGCCACCGGGCATCGGCCTGGTCGACGAGCTCGGGCGTCTCGGGACGGGGGCCGATCAGCGCCATGTCGCCGAGCACCACGTTGGCCAGCTGCGGCAGTTCGTCGAGGTGGAGACGGCGGAGCACCCGGCCCGTACGCGTGATACGGGCATCGCCGGCGGAGGTCAGCGGCGCGCCGGAAGCTCGCGGCGCGTGGTACATGGTGCGCAGCTTCCACATGCCGAAGGAGCGGCCGCCCTGGCCCACCCGCGGGAGGCGGATGAGGGCGGGCCCCGACGAGGACGCGTACACGACCGCGGCCAGAAGGGCGATGACGGGAGCGGCCATGAGGAGGAGGGCGAACGCGAGCACGCGGTCGACCCGCCACCGGAGCCGGAGCCAGCCGGTCAGCGGCCCACCGCGCCGGCGAGGGCGTTGCAGGTGCGGTCGACGTCGGCCACGTCGAGCGCGGGGTGCAGCGGGAGGCTGAGCGCCCGCCCCGCCAGGCGGTCCGCCACCGGCACGCCCCCGGGGCCGATCTCGGCGTTGTGACGGAACCACTCGAACCGGTGGAGGGGCTGGAAGTGGACGCTCGTGGTGACCCCGGCATCGGCGAGGGCGACGGCGACCCGGTCGCGGTCCGTGCCCTCCTCCAGCAGGACGACCTGGAGATGGTCGGCGGCGCCGGCGACGGGGAGGGCGGGCACGACCTCGATGCCCGGGATGGCGGCGAGGCCCGCCCGGTACCGCTCGACCAGCGTCCGCCGGCGGGCCTGAAGGTCGGGGAAGCGGGCGAGCTGCGAGCGGGCCAGGGCGGCGAGCAGGTCGGGGAGGTTGGCCTTGATGCCGGGGACCGCGCAGTCGTACCGGCCGTTGGCCCCGTCGAGGTGGCGCGACCATGATGCCGCGCTCAGCCCATGCAGCCGGTAGGTGCGCGCGAACGTGGCCACCTCCTCGCTGGACGTGGCCAGCGCCCCGCCCTCACCGGAGGTCATGTTCTTGGTGGCGTAGAACGAGAAGCAGGCGCCGACGCTGCCCTCGCCCCAGAGGCGGCCGCGGTGGTCCGACGCGCCGAAGGCGTGGGCCGCGTCCTCGACGACGGGGACGCCGGCGGCGGCGCAGAGCTCGTGGACCGCGCGGTCGACCGCGACGCCGCCGAAGTGCACGGCGACGACGGCGGAGATGCCGGTGGCCAGCGCCGCCTCCAGCGAGGCCGGGGACATGTTCAGGGTGTGCGGGTCGACGTCGACCAGGACGGGGGTGGCGCCGTTGCGGACGGCGGCGAACGCCGAGGCGACGAACGTCCAGGTGGGCACGGCCACCCGGGCGCCGGGCGGCAGGTCGAGCCAGGCCAGGGCGATCTCCAGCGCCGCGGTGCAGGACGAGACGCCCACCACGTACGGGCATCCGAGGTAGGTGGCGAGCTCCCGTTCGAGCTTGTCGCACTCCGGCCCGGTGGTGATCCAGCCGCTCTCGAGGGCCCGCACCACGGCGGCGATGTCGTCGACCGTGATGCCGGGATCGGCGAACGACACCGGCCCACGCTCGCTGATGGCCCGCAGGGGCGGGCGCTCGACCTCGGGCCGCGCCGTCTCGTCGGGCAAGGGCGCCTGGCCGCGTACTGGTGTCACGACACGACCCGCTCACCCTCGTCCGGGCCCGTCGTGAACCGCTTCGGCGATTTCGTGCCCCGGCGCCGCCGGCGCCGACCGGTGGGCTCGTCGTCGTGCTCCTGGTAGCCGTACCCGTAGCCGTAGCCGTACCCGGTGTCGCCGCCGGCCTTGGTCAGCACGACGCCGACGATCGGCGCCTGCATCTGGCGCAGGAGCTCCACCGCCCGCTGGAGGGGTCGTCGGGTGGTCGTGCCCGCCATCACGACGAGCAGTACGCCGTCCACCCGCCCGGCGAGCACGCTGGCGTCGGTGACCGGTAGCAGCGGCGGCGAGTCCACCAGCACGATGTCGGCCCCCGACTTCAGGTTGCGCAGCAGCTCGGTCATGCGCAGCGAGCCGAGGAGCTCGGAGGGGTTCGGCGGCCGGGTCCCCGACGGGAGGACGTAGAGCCCGCCGGCGCCGGCGATCCGCTTCATCCCTTCGTTGACGGCAACCTCGCCCAGAAGGATCGACGTGAGGCCCGGCGAATGGGCCAGGTTGAAGAACGTGTGCACTCGGGGCCGGCGCAGGTCGCAGTCGGCCAGGACGACCTTGGCACCGGCCCGGGCGAACACGGCGGCCAGGTTGGCGACGGTCGTGGTCTTACCCTCCGACAACGACGCGCTGGTGACCTGGAGGACCTTCGGGCGGTCGACGCCGAGGAACTGCACCGCGGTGCGGAGCGCGCGGTAGGCCTCCGCCGGCCCCGACGTCGGCGCGACCAGCGCGCTGTCGACCTCCACGTCCCCACGTTCGATCGGCGGGATGAGGCCGAACACCGGGATGCCGTTGCCGATGACCCGCTCCAGGTGCTCCTTCGTCTTAATGGAGTCGTCGAGGTACTCCAGGAGGAACGCCAGGCCCACGCCGAGAATCAGGCCGACGGCGCCGGCGAGGACCCCGTCGGTGAGCGGCTTGGGCCGGACCGGGCTGGTCGGGATCGACGCCGGGTTCACCAGCTGGGCGCCGCCGGAGTTGAGGGCGGTGGCCACCTGGAGCTGGTTGAGTTTCTCCTTGAAGACATTCTGCTGGCTCCTGAGGCCTTCGCTGCGGGCGGCGAGGATGGCGCCGGCGGCGGGCGACTGCTGGGGGCCGGCGCCTCTCGCCTCCCCCTCGACGACGTCGATCTCCTTCTGGAGCTCGTCGATCTTGGCCTGGATCTGTTTGCTGGCCGCCAGGATGTCGTCGACCGCCTGGGTCCGGCGGTAGTCGATGTAGGCCTGGGCGTAGGTGTCGGCGATCTTCGCCGCGGTCGCTGGGTCGGTGTGCTGGGCGCTCACCTCGATGATGTCCGCCGAGCCGGCCTGGCTGGCCGAGATTCCCGGCGCCATTCCGATCCGGCGCTCGACCTCGGCCCGGACGGGCTGGCTCTGGATCACCTTCATCTCGGTCTGGGGCAGCCGGCTCGGGTCCCCGATGTCCTTCAGGGCGTCGAACAGGTTCTCGGTGCTGCGGTGCTGCAGGAGCAGCTCGGCCGTGGCTCGGTAGACCTTCTGCTGCGAGAACGACAACGCCAGCGCGCCCACGACCACGACGAGTACCACGCCGATGACGATCCAGCGCCTCCGCCGCAACACGTGCAGGTACTCGTGGAGGACGAGGTCGGCAGACTCCGCTGAGGTCTCCACCGGCGCTGATGCTACCTGGGCGGCGGTCCCGCAAGCGTGGAAGGCTGCCCCCGTGCTCGAGTCCTTCACCTGTGCGACGTTCGAACAGCACCTCGGCGAGACGTTCCGGGTCGGCGCCGGCGACCGGGAGGGTGTCGATCTGATGCTGACCGAGGTGACGGCGCTCTCGAGCTCCTCGCCGGACCGGGCCCGCGAGCCCTTTTCCATCGTCTTCCGGGGCCCGCCGGACCCGGTGATGCCGCAGCAGATCCAACGCTTGCAGCACCCCGGCCTCGGCACATTCGAACTGTTCCTCGTGCCCATCGGCCCCGACGGGGAGGGCATGCAGTACGAGGCCGTTTTCACCTGATCGAGGCCGCTCCACAACCTGAGGCCGCCCTGTACGATTGGGGTTTCGGATGATCGCATCGTCCGAGGGGTTGCTGGGAAAAGGGGATTCCGATGGGCTTGTCGCGCCGGCGGCTGCTGCAAGGCGGAGCCGCGCTCGCGTTGTCGGCGGCGGCTCCGCTCCGGTGGGTGGCGGCTGCGGGCGCCGCGCCGGGCAAGACGACGACTGTCGATCCGTGGTTCAGCCGGTTGACCTACACCCCACTCCTGAAGACGTCGTTCGCCGTCCAGGTCGGTGGCGGGCAGACCGCCGCGCTCGTCCTGGCCGGCGTCGGTGACATCGCCCCGCCGTCTGCGAAGCAGCGCAACGCCCCGCCGGACGGGCGGTTCTCGCTCCTGTTCACCAGCGCCACCAGCTTTGTCCAGGGCACCTACGTCATCCACCACAGCGCCCTGGGCAGCTCGTCGCTGTTCGTGGTCCCCGTCGGCGGGAAGCGGACGCTGCAGAGCTACGAGGTGATCGTCAACCGCCTGACCTAGTGCCTCGACCTCATTCGTTCGCTTCGCTCACTCCATTCGGTCGAAGTGATCGTGCTCCGGCGGGCGAGCGGAGCTCGCGCCGCCTCCGCCCTGTCCCTCCCTCGTGTCCGCTGCCGGAGGGGCCGCCTTCGGCGGCGACGGCGGCCACGGACGGGAAACCCCACGAACGCGGCGAACGTTTGTGGTCAGGGCACTAGGGGGCGCCTGACCACCGCATCAGGAGGTGCACCCCCTTGTCCTGGATGGCGGTGAACCCCAGGCGCAGGTACAGACCGAGCGCCGGGTTGAAGCGCTCCACATGGATGGTGACGGGC
>JAHFUP010000160.1 GCA_023265025.1 Acidimicrobiia bacterium
AAGCCGAGGGTCGAACGCCAGGTGCAATACGTCCGGGGCTCGTTCTTCGCCGGCGAGAGCTTCGTCGATCTGGCCGACGCCCAGCGCCGGGCGCAGGAGTGGTGTGCGACCACCGCCGGGATGCGCACCCATGGCACCACCCAGTGCCGGCCGGCGGAGGTGTTCCGCGTCGAGGAGGCGCCCCTCCTTCTTCCGGCCCCCACCGAGGCCTACGACCTCCCCCTCTACGCCAGGCCCAAGGTCCATCGCGACCACCACATCGAGGTGGACAAGGCGCTCTACTCCATACCCGGCAACCTCATCGGCTTTCGGGTCAACGCCCGGGCCGACGCCCGGGTGGTCAAGGTCTTCCACCGGGGCCAGCTGGTCAAGGTCCATCCCCGCCAACCCCAGGGTGGCCGCCACACCGACCCCGGCGATCTGCCCACGGGCACCGAGGTCTACGCCATGCGCGATATCGAGGCCCTCAAGCGCATGGCCGCCGCCCATGGCCCCTCCGTCGGCGCCTACGCCACCGCCGTGTTGGACAGCCCGCTGCCCTGGACCCGGATGCGCCAGGTCTACCGGCTGCTGGGCCTGGCCAAGAAGTGGGGACCCCAGCGCGTCGAGGCCGCGTGCGCCCGGGCACTGGAAGCTGAGGCGATCGACGTGGGCCTTATCGGCCGCATGCTGGAACGGGCGACCGAGAACGCACCGCCGCCGCCGGCGCCAGTCGCGGCGGCCGCGTGCAACGTGGTCGCCGGGCGCTTCTCCCGGGACGCGTCGGAGTTCAACACCGGTGAAGGAGCACGCCCATGAGCCCCGCCCCGACCGCCACGGTCTCCGCCGAGCTCGCCGCGGTGCTGCGCCGGCTCAAGCTGGGCCAGATGCTCGACACCCTGCCCGAGCGCCTCACCCTGGCCCGCCAGGGCCACCTGCCCCATGCCGACTTCCTGGAGATGGTGCTCACCGACGAGATCACCCGCCGGGACCGGGCCTCGGCCTCGGTGCGGGCCCGGGCCGCCCACCTGGATGCGACCATGGTGGCCGAGGCCTGGGACGCCACGGCCAAGGTCAGCTTCGACCGGGCCATGTGGGCCGAGCTCACCACGCTGCGCTTCGTGGAGGACGCGGCCAACGCCCTGGTCCTCGGCCCGGTCGGGGTGGGAAAGACGTTCCTGGCCTCCGCGCTCGGCCACATCGCCTGCCGGCGGCGCTTCTCGGTGCACTTCGAGCGTGCCGACCGCCTCCACAAGCGATTGAAGGCCACCCGCCTGGATGCCAGTCACGAGGCCGAGATGCGCAAGCTCATGCGCGTCGACCTCCTCATCTTGGACGACTTCGCCCTCCAGAGCCTCGACGCCATGGAGACGGCCGACTTCTATGAGCTGGTGGTGGAGCGCCACCGCCGGGCCTCCACGGTGATCACCTCCAACCGCGAGCCGGCCGAGATGCTGGCGATGATGGCCGACCCGCTGCTGGCCCAGTCGGCCATCGACCGCCTGCAGAGCGCGGCCTTCGAGCTCGTGGTCGAAGGCGAGAGCTATCGGCGGCGCCAGAAGCCAGTCGTCGGTGCCGCTGCGGCCACCGACGAGACGACCAAGAGGCGGCGGCCATGAGCACCGACGAGCCCTGCCTGTGGGCCGTGCCCGTTGCAGCCGACGACATGCCCGTCACCCTTGACGGTGTCGACGCGGTGGAGCTCGCCGAGCTCCTCGCCTTCACGGCCGATGCCCTCGGCTGGCGCGGCGCCGACGTCATTCGGGTCGAACTCGCCGCACACCTCCGCCGCTGGGCGACCCAGCTCCACCCGCGGCCCGAGTGCCCGAGCAGACCGATCAACACTCGGTCGTGACGACTTCGGTTGGCCACCCTGTCGGAGGCCTCCGGGACAGTTCTTGACGGGCTGTGTCCGGCGGAGGATCATCGTCCTCGATCGGCGATCAGGGGCCCGAGGTGGTCCCAAGGTCGTGGCAACGGGGTGGTCCCATCACCGTGGCAAACGACACATCACCAGCCCGTCGGTGGCCACGCTCGCGGCCGCCGTCGCCTTCGACCGGCCTCTCACTTCCGCGCCAGATCGACGGCTCGGCGTGCGCTCGATCACGTTTCGGTGCCCCAGAACGAGTGCCCCAGAACACGCGAGGCCCAGCCCACGCGAGCATCCCTTTGGTGCCGGTCGGGGGCGTTCGCAAAGCGGGCAGAGCCCTTGCCCCCAGATCCCGACCCAGGTTGCGGCGAGGTGCCCGTGTTCATTCCGCCGGAGACCGGCGAAGCCCTGCGGAGGCCGCGCGCCCAATATCTGTCGAGCCGGCGAGGCCTAGACGGAGACGCGGACACGCCCCTGACCGAGTGAACGGGGTCACACCCCCCTCCCCTTACTCCGTGGCCATGAAGAACCGCTCGAAGAGGTCGCCGTCGGCGGAGATGTAGAGGTCCTGGGTGACCCGCACGGTGGAGTGGCCCATGAGCCGGGACACGTCCTCGATGCGGGCGCCGGGCTGGGCCAGGGCCCAGGTGGCGAACACGTGGCGCAGGGAGTGGAACGTCCACGCCCACCGCCCGTCGGGCCTGCGGGGCCAGCCGGCGGCGATGGCGGCAGGCTCGAAGGTGTTGCGCCGGTAATTGGAGCGCCGGGGCCAGCACCCCTTGGGGGAAGGGAACAGCAGGTCCCCGGGGCCGATCTCGCTCAGGCGCCGGGTGACCAGGGCGGCCAGGTCGGCTCCGCCGGGAGTGCGGGCCGGGTACATGGTGGTGCGCCGCCGGCGGTTCTTGGGCGGGGCCAGGCCGAGGGCGTGGCGGGTCTCGATGACCTGGCGGTCGACGGTGATGCGCCGCCGGGCCGGGTCCACCCGATCGGCGGTGAGGGCGGCCATCTCCCCCCAGCGCAGGCCCGAGTAGGCAACCAGCAGGGGCTGCAGCTCCCGCCACCACACCCCCGAGCGCGCCCCGGCCGCCGCGGCCAGGGCGGCCACGGCGCCGGCGGTGGGGATGTCGGTCTCCTCCACGAAGCCCACGGCGGTCTCCTCGTCGTCGGCTGCCTCACCGGCCGGGGGCGCCCACCGCACTCCCCGCAGCACGTCCTGGCGCCCCAGCAGCAGGCCCTCCTCCAGCCCGGCGCCGACCATGGCCGAGAGGCAGCGGCGCAGGTGGGCGGCCACCGAGGCGGTGGTGGCCTGGGCCAGGATGGTGGCGAAGTGCAGCCGGGACAGCCGCCCCAGCTCGACGGTGGCGATGACCGGGCTCACGAAGCGTCGGCAGTAGGCCTCCTGCTCCTCACGGTGCCGTACCGACCAGGCCCGGCCCCTGACCGGCCGGCGACCGGGGTCGAGGTAGTGGGCCACGAGCACGTCACCATGGGCCTGGGCCAGGTCGGTGGGCCGCCCCTGGGACAGGCGGGCCACCAGGTCCGACGCCTTGGCCACCACCTCGTCATGGGAGGCGGCCGTCGTCTCCCGCCGGCGGTCGGACTCCACCCACCGGAGCCGCCAGTAGCCGTCGGGGCCCACCGGAGGGTAGGCCCGTACCCCGCAGTCGAAGTCGAGGGCGTGACGGGTTCGGCTCTTCGGAACTGGAACAAGGGCAACACTGCTCAACCTGGATGGCCAGACCGGCCTCCCATGAACCCAAGCGGTGGGGGAAGATTGGGGGAAAAACCACCTGCCTACGAGGGGGAACCGGCAAAAGTGCTGGTCAGCACCGGCGTCCTCTCAAGCAAGCAACTGCTTGCAAAGAGAGGGTTGTGGAGGTCTTGGGTTTAGCTCGGTGACCACCCCAGCGGGGTCCATCACGTGAGCGGGAGCGAGCGGCAGAGAGGGCTATGGCTGGTCCCCCCGAAGGCCATCAGGGCCCCGGAAGCGGATCCTGCTACGGGACTCGTATGGCCCTCGCGATCATCGACGGCGTAGGCGACGCTTCAGCCGCCCGATGGATAGATAGAGCAGGAACCTCCCGGTGGACCATGGCGTGGCAATTCGGGTACATCGGTCGGAGATCCTTGATCGGGTCCACTTGGTAGCCGGGGCCAACGCTCGAGAGCTCTTTGAGGTGATGAACGTGGACGAAGCCACGCCCCAACGACCCGTACGTTGCCTCGAAGTCAAACGCGCATACGGCGCAGGACGTTCCCCAATGGGCGATGCACAAGAGTCGCGCCTGTCGATCACGTTCGTATCGGTTCACCTCGACGCGTGCGAGTGCGCCCTCGCTGAAACTGGTCCAGCCGCTTACTTCTTCAGGTGAGTGGAACATCAGACCGGCCAGGTGATTCGACCATTCGTCAGCGAGCAAGCGTTCGGACGCCGCGGGGACGATGACTCCCGAACCCTGCAGGCGATCCCATGGGATCGCTGAGACATTCGACTTCAGGACCTCGACCGGAAGACGCTCGTCATGGTAAAGCACCGCGTCCCAGTCGACGTAGGCAAAGGGGCCCTGCCAACCGGACCCGTCCCAATGCTCATCCCATCGCACTCCACCGACGAATGTCCCGCTCGCGACGAGCCCTCGGTCGCGGTGTTGACGCAGGAGGTACGCCCTGTCTCCGGTGCTGATTCCACTCCTCCGGCTCCCAACGCTCCAGCGGCCTCGCACGCGCTGACCAGACGCCGTCGCCGCCACCTTGCGCTGAAGATCGGACTCGTCCCAAATCCACCTGTCTGGGTGCCATGTCATTCCTGAAGGAGCGCTCTGTGTCAAGCAGCGCCTCCTCGAAGAGGGGGCTCGATCAGCCCTTTGCCGGTGACCAGGGCGATTGAGTCCTCGCCTCCGGGCGCGCCGAAGTGGACC
>JAHFUP010000015.1 GCA_023265025.1 Acidimicrobiia bacterium
GTCGGCGGCACGATCGCCCGTCAGGGGGAGCTTCATCGGGGCGAGGGTAGCTCGGGCTTCCTGGGTGAGCCTCGGGTAGGCGGTCGGCGGTTGACCTCTCGCCCGCTCACTGGTCGCTAGTGCCTCGGCATCATTCGTTCGCTTCGCTCACTCCATTCGGTCGAAGTGATCGTGCTCCGGCGGGCGAGCGGAGCTCGCGCCGCCTCCGCCCTGTCCCTCCCTCGTGTCCGCTGCCGGAGGGGCCGCCTTCGGCGGCGACGGCGGCCACGGACGGGAAACCCCACGAACTCTGGAGCCGTCACCTACGACTTCGGTAGACCAAACTCTTTCCGAACCGCCTCGAACTGTTCTTCGACGGACGGCATCTGCCGAAATGAACCATCAGCGATCATGCGCTCGTACTGCTTCCGCCACGCGAGCACATCAGGAGATAGAGCGGGCCGACCTGGGTGCTCATTTGGGGAGTGCGGCAATGCGCTCACTCGCCCGCCTCAGCCTCATCGGGAGGAACGCTCGCCGGCCGGTCTTCGGGCTTGACCGCCAGCAGGATATCGCCGTCGAGCTTGACGGACGTGCCGCGCTCGGCTTCGGTGGGTCTAGAGGAGGGTGTCATCTGGCCCCTTGCGGTGAGGCGGCGGGCGAACCTGTAGCGGGGCACAGTGTAGCGAAGCTACACAGCGGACTTCGTGATTCCGCCTAGCGAATGGGTTGATCGAGCAGCATCCCGATCAACAGGGCGAGCCGGTCGTCCTCGAGTAGCTGGTCGGCCGCACGATGGCGGTCAGGGGGAGCTTCATCGTCATAGGGTACCTCCGGGGCGCGCTCCGTGGGCCAAACCGCTCGCTCGCAGAGCGTAGGGAGAAGTCTGGGACAATGGCGTGGGCTGGAACTGTTCTCTCATTGAGGTGAAAGGGCCCGGTTGTCGAAGCGAGTCCGGCTGGCAGGCATCGTGGCGGTCGGGTTGCTGATTTTCGGATTCCCCGCCGTGCTCGCTGTCGTAGGTACTCGCCAGGCTGATCACGAAGCGACACGGGTCCGATTGGCGAGCACGACGGCGCGTGTCGATATCTCGAAGATGCTGGCGACTGCGTTCGACGCCGGAGCGACCGACCCCATCGCCGCGTCGCTCGGCGTGGGCCGTTCGGACGTCAGCTTTGTGCAGGTTCCCTCGGGCTGGTGTGCTCACGTCTCCATACGCCGCGTCGTGGCTGAGCGTGACGTGTTCTTGGCCCTGTCGGTAGAGGGCGAATTGCGACCAGTCCGTGGTTGCCCGACGTCGTGAGGCCGGCGAGCGGCTGAGCGAGCTCCGAGGCTACCCCCCGCGCCGGCGGACGGCCCGCCGGATCGGGCCGGCGAAAGCCACCGCCACCGACGCCAGGACGGCGACGGCGACGGCCAAGAGGACCCGCGTGGTGACGCTCACCGCCGGCGCCCTCCGAGGGGCGTTGCGACTCACGGCCAGGTAGTAGCCGGGGCCGTCGAGCTCGGCGAACAGGCCGTGGTCGGCGGCGAAGGGCCGGGCCGTGGTCTCAGTCCACGACGCGCCGTCCGATGAGTACAGCAGGGCCGACGCCGGCGCCGCGGCCGTCAGCGCGATGTTCCCCGGCCGGGCCAGGGTGTCGACCGCCGCCCCGGACGGGAGCGCGGTCAGCGTCACCTGGTAGGCGTTGCTCTCGGGCCGTAGACCCGCCGGCAGCGCGCCGAGCGTCGCCGGATCGACCGGGTCGACGCGCGGACGGACGCCGGTGTTCGGGGGCGGGCGGCGACCGACCCCGCCTCGATGGTGGCGGTCGCCTGGCCGTCGGAGGTGGCAGCGGCGGCGGCCGCCGAACCGCCGGCCGACAGCGCCGCCTCCACCGTCGCCGCCGGCGGCGCCGTGCTGGCCCGGGCGACCCCGGGCGGTGGATTGACCCAGTCGTAGTTCGGCGGCGGGGCGAAACCGTCGAACAGCGTCCGCGCCGGGTGGCCTGCGAGCCATGACGTCGCCAGCGCCACCAGGACGTACACCGCGGCCAGGCCGGCGCCGGCGGCCACGAGTCGGCGTCGGGCCGGCGGGATCAACGCTCCAGCGCCGTGTACCGGCCGATCACGGAGCCGACAGCATCGAGCCTGTTTCCGAAGGCGACGACGGCACGAGCCACACCCGGGCCGACCGGCCGTGGCGACGTAGCCAGCCGAGCACGGCCTCGGGGCTGTCGGCATCAAAGAGCACCTCGTCGCCGTCCTGCGCCACCCAGCGCCCCCGGTATGCCATGACTGGCGGCTCAGGCGTCATCGGTCCACGGTAGGGCCTTGCGCCGGCCGGCGGGACGGGCGCAGAGTTGCTTCCATGTACCACCAGGGCAGCCGGGAGCTTCAGGACCACTTCGACAGCCGGCGCATCGCCGACCGGCTGGAACAGGTGACCGTCCACGCCGAGCTCCATGACGGTGACGTGGCGTTCATCGAGGGATCCTCGATGTTCTTCTTCGCCACCGCGGACGGTGATGGGTGGCCGGACGTGTCGTACAAGGGCGGCCGGCCCGGCTTCGTCCGCTGCCTCGACCGCCGGACGATCGCCTTCCCCTCCTACGACGGCAACGGCATGTTCCGGTCCCTCGGCAACCTGGCGGTCAACGAGCGCGTTGCCCTGCTGTTCGTGAACTTCGCGCAGCCCGACCGGCTCCGGGTGCAGGGGCTGGCGTCGGTCGACCTCGACGACCCGCTCGTGACGTCGTGGGAGGGAGCGCAAGCCGTCGTCAGGGTCCGGGTGGTGCGGGCCTTCCCCAACTGCCCGCGCTACATCCACCGCATGACGCTCGAGGCGCTGTCGGTGTTCGCCCCGGCACCCGGGCACGAACCGCCGGAGCCGGAGTGGAAGGCGATGGAGGTGTTCCGCGAGTTCCTGCCGGGCGTCCGGCCCGCCGATGACAACGGCGCGCCGGGGTGAAATCGAGGCCGAGTCCGATCGTGACCCGCGGCCGCGTGGCCCTCGCCGGCCTCCTCGCCGTGCTCGCCGGCGGATGTGGCGGGTCGCCGAAGGCCGCGGCGCCGACGGTGACGACGGCATCGACCTCGACGGCATCGACCTCGACGACCGTGCCGACGCCGACCACCGTCAGGGCCTCGACCACGGTGAAGGCGCCGCCGTTGCCGTCCGCCGCCCAGGACGTCGCCGCGGCCAAGCGCATCCTTCTCCTGGCCGGCGACCTACCGGGGTACACACCGAGCCCGACATCGGAGCCGGTCGGGTACTCCAGTGCCTATTTCACCTGCACGAAGAACATGCTTCTGCCCGGTGGGCGATCGCCACGGAGCGCGAGCCAGGGCGGCTTCATCCTGGACGAGACGGTTGTCGTCCGGGCCGCGCAGACCACCTCGATCTCCTCCTTCGCCGCCTTCGCGACGAGCGAGGCGGATGCGAAGCGGCTCGTCACGGAGCTGGCGAAGCCGGAGGTCGCCGACTGTGCGGCGAAAACACTGGCCGCGGCAGTGAAGGACCTCACGGGCACGGCACCCAACGCCTCGACCGCCACGCTGCCGACGCTCGCCGCCGGCGACGAGTCGACCGGATTGCGCACGACCGCAACCGGTACCACTGCGGTGCTCCAGTACTTCGATCTCACGGTGGTCCGCAAGGGTCGGGCTCTCGCGTTCCTCTTCGTGAGCCGACTCGGGAAGACCCCACTTCCCGAGTCGGAGCGCCAACGCCTTGTCAGGGTCCTCGCAGTCCGCCTGACCTGACGCTGGGCGCCGGCCCGCACCGGTGATGAAATGCCGCGGTAGTCCAACTGTGGGGGGAGATATTCATGGGCCGGCGCGTCGTTCTTGCCGTCTTCGGGTGCCTGCTGATCGCCGCGTTCGTCACGCCGGCGACCGCTCAGCAGCAACCACGTGGCCCGGTCGTCACGCCCAACATCCAGGTGACGTCCGACATCCTGCCCGGGCGCATCCACACCGAGCCCCAGATGCTCGTCCACCCCACCGACCCCAACGTCCTCGTGATCGCCGAGGTCGACTTCAACCGGTCGGCCTGCGGGATCCACGTCAGCCTCGACCGTGGCCGTACCTGGGCCAAGGCGCCGGCGGAGGCCATGCCGCCCGGCTACAAGGCCTGCACTCGGCCGAACTTCGGCTCGTTCTTCGCGGCCAAGTTCGGCATCGACGGCACCCTCTACCTCGCCGGCACCGCCGGTCTGAACGCCTCTTCGTCCGGCCCCAACGACCCCTACGTCGCCCGCACCAAGGACCTCGGTCGCACCTGGCAGTACTCGATCATCAAGAAGTCCGAAGAGCGTGACTTCCCGAAGGCCGACGGCACCTCGACCCGCGACTTCGAGCGCTTCGGCTACATCCGTCTCGCCGTGCACCCCACCGACCCCAGCCGGGTCTACGTCGGCTACCGCCGCCAGGGCGCCTTCCAGCCCGTCGCCCAGGCCTCGGAGCGCTCCGTGGTGTCGGTCTCCACCGACGGTGGGGCGACGTTCAGCCTCCCCACCGACGTCCTCGAGACGAGTTACGCCCTCACCGACGTGAAGGGCTCCGACCAGCCGGCGATGGCCGTCGCCGAGGACGGCACGATCTACGCGTTCACCAAGGAGCGCCCGCCGCTGTCGACCGCCCCCGGCGTGACCCAGGCCGCCCTCCCCCTGCCTCCGGGGCCGGCGAACGCCTGCCGCGCCGCCTCCGCCAACCCCGCGGCCCAGCCGTGGGTGCCCACACCGGTGCCGTCCAGCATCCCGACGGTCGGCCAGCCCGGCGCCGGCAGCCGCCTGTTCATGTCGAAGTCGACCGACAACGGCAAGACTTGGAAGGCGAACACGATCGACACCAGCGGGGTGATCTGCGGACCCTGTCTCACCACACCCGAAGCGGCGATCGCAGCGTGGCCCCAGTGTGGGGGCCGGACAACCTGGCGCTCGGTGGACTCGACAGCTTCGCTATTCGGAAAAATTCTGAATAGGCAGCCGAAATCGCCCCGTCCCGGCTCGGGAGGGGCCACCATCGGGACTGCGCCGACGGGCGCAACGATCGCCCCAGATTCCCGTGCCCACTCCGTCGTATAGGAGCAAGAGCGGGGCCCGCTACAGTCTCCCGCTACGGTTTTACGCTACGGGTTGCGATACACCATCCGATCCACGTTGTTCCGAACCTAGGTCTCAGGTTCGTGGTTTTCGCACCACACCGGAAGTGTCGTAGAGGTTAGGCGGCAGGTTCTGGCTCCATGGTTAACGAACCTGCTGGTCGAGCAGCATCCCGATCAGCAGGGCGAGCGGGTCGTCCTCGAGCAGTTGGTCGGCCGCACGATCGCCCGTCAGGGGGAGCTTCATGGGGGCGAGGCTACCCGCGGCGCCGGCCGACAGCCCGCCGGATCGGACCGGCGAAAGCCACCGCCGCCGACGCGACGACCGCGACGGCGACGGCCAGGAGAACCCGGGCGGTGGCGCTCACCGCCGGCGCCTTGCGTGGGGCGTTGCGGCTCACGGCCAGGTAGTACCCGGGCCTGTCGAGCTCGGCGAACAGGCCGTGGTCGACGCCGAAGGGCCGGGCCGTGGTCTCGGTCCACGACGCGCCGTCCCGTGAGTACAGCAGGGCCGACGCCGGCCCCGCGGCAGTGAGGGCGATCGTCCCCGGCCGGGCCAGGGCGTCGACCGGCGCCCCAGACGGGAGATACGTCAGCGTGACCTGGTACGCGTTGCTCTCGGGCCGCAGACCCGCCGGCAGCGGGCCGAGCGTGGCCGGATCGACCGGGGCCGCTCGCAGCCGGACGCCCGTGTCCGGGGGGCGGGCGGCGACCGAACCCGCCTCGATGGTGGCGGTGGCCTGGCCGTCGGAGGTGGCGGCGCTGGCGGCCGCGGAACCGCTGACAGACAGCGGCGCCTCCGCCGTCGCCGCCGGCGGCGGGGTGTTGGCCCGGGCGATCCCGGGCGGTGGGTTGACCCAGTCGTAGTTCGGCGGCGGGGCGAACCCGTCGAGCAGCGGCCGCGCGGGACGGCCCGCGAGCCATGCCGTGGCCAGCGCCACCAGGACGTACATCGCGGCCAGGCCGGCGCCGGCGGAGAGGGCCCGGCACCGATCCCGGGTACCGGCTCGGGACAGACTGGACTCTACGGGCTGCAGTCCGGGAACAGCGTGTCGCCGGGGTCGCCGGCACACACGTCGCCCACCGTGTGGGGGCCTCCGGAGGCCTGATCGCCAGCCGTGACGTCGACCATGTCGATCTGGTCGTCGCCCGGCCCGCCGCTCGCCTGATCGGCATCCGGGCCTCCGACGAGGTAGTCGTTGCCGTTGCCACCGACGAGCTTGTCCGAGCCGGCGTCGCCGAACAGCTGGTCGTTGCCGTCCCCGCCAGTGAGCTCGTCGTTGCCGTCGCCACCACAGATGATGTCGTTGCCGCCGCGCCCGTCGATCTTGTCGTTGCCACCGAAGCCGAAGATCACGTCGTCGCCGGGTGTCCCGACGAGGTTGTCGGGCCCGATCGTGCCGAGGATGGTCGGGGCGAGCCCGACCGGGCACAGGATGCCGCGACCCGAGGAGACGGTGAAGAAGATCGGGTCCAGTTCGGCCGTGCTGTTGGGCGTGTTCGGGTGGCCGAACTGCTCGCCGCCTCCGGTGTAGGCGCCGTAGAAGAACTGGCCGACAGCCTTTGTCTGGTGGTAGTCACCAAAGATCCGCTGGCGGGAGTTCCCGTTGTCCCCGACCGGCGCCGTGAACGCCTGGAGAAGCAGCGTCGTGAAGGTGGCACCGCCGTCGAGGCTCCGGGCGAAATGCGTCGAGAACGTCGGGAAGCCCATGCCGTCGTTCCCGTCGAAGGTGTAGTAGAAGACGCCAACCGTCCCGTCACTTGTCATGGCGATCGACGGCATGGCGGCGTTCTCGGCCGTGGTGATCTGGACCGGCGCCTGCGCGGTCATCGTCCCGTTGCCGTTGTTGGTGATTCGACGCACGAAAAGGTGGTTGCCTGCTGTGCCGACCGGGTTGCTGCTGGTCCCGAACACAACCAGCACGTCACCGTTCGCGGGGTCGACGGTGAGGTGGTTTACGCCACCGATCAGGGCGTTCACGGCGCCGAACTTCATGTTGTTGACGTTTCCCTGCCGGCTCGTGCCCGACCCGACCACCATGCCGTTGGCGTCCCCGTTGAGCGTCCAGGTGGCGCCTGCGTCGCCCGAACGGTTGAGCCGCCACGTGATGCCGGCCTGGCTCCCCTGCTGGTACATCACGTAGACGCGGCCGGTCGTCGGATCGCCCGCCATGCGCAGGCCGGGGTTCACACCGTTCGACGTCGACGCGTCGCCGGCGTCGTTGTCGACGGTGAAGTTCGGCGGCCGGACATTGGACGACACGGACACACGGGCGTCGACGGGGTTGACGTCGAAGTTGTCGTAGGCCACGTAGGTGTTGTCGATGGCCGGGTTGACCGGGTCGCGGTTCACGATCAGCCAGTTCTGGTCGGGGTTCTGGCTACCGGACAGCTCGGTCGCTTGTACGGGGTTCCCGTTCCACTGCCAGTGCGTCGCATCGGTGGGGTCGTCGGTCGAGCCGCTGACGACGTTGTGGTCGGCAACCCCGCCGGCGCCGTCGGAGAGCAGGAACGAGCCGAACAGGTTGCCCTGGCGGTCGAAGTCGAAGGTCTGGTCGCACGGGCAGCCGCCGTTGGCGATCGGCTGGCCAGGGGGCTGGGTGATGGTGAACCGCTTGGTCCAGGTCACACCGCCGTCCAGGGAGTGGAACAGCGGTGCGCTGGCACCTCCGCCCCAACCCCCCGAGAAGCCGGTGATGACGATCTCGTTGGGGTTCGCGGGGTTGACGGCGATGCTGGTCTCACCATCCCCGAAAATGTCGGTATTGCGGAGGTTCACATCGGTGTTGTGGACGACCGTGTCGCGTAGGAGGACGCCGCCGGGCGGCGGCAGGGCCGAGGCCGTGGGTGCCTGGCTGATCAAGGCCGGCGACAACAGAAGCACAACGAGAAGCAGCCGCCGCACCATTCCGCGCCCCCTGTCCCCCCAGCGCGACACCATGCCGCGTCGGTGCGGCGAAGCTAGCACGGAGCCGAGCCGGCGCGACGGAACCATGCACGGCGCACGGGCGTACTCTGGAGTCATGCGTCTACGCTCGGCGGCTTTCGTGGCAGTGGTCCTGCTCGTGCCGGCCTGCGGCGGCAGCTCGCCCAGGGCGACGGGCCAGCCCGAGTCACCGACGACGATCGGCGCGGAGCAACAGACGACGCAACCCAGTCTCGCCGCGCCGACGACGACGAGCCCGGCAACGACGGCGGCGACCACGCCGTCGCAGACCGTGAGGACCACCATCGCCACGCAGACGACGGTCGCCACTCAGACCACCCTCGCCCCGCCCGTTCAGGCGACCGGCCTCATCCACGGCACGCTCGAGCGCGATTGCAGTGGCATCTCGGCCAGCGGCGGTGGCTGCTTCAACCAGTCCGGAGGCGTCGCGGGAGCCACGATCGAGGTTCGGACGGTCGGCGGCACGATGGTCGGCTCGGCCCGCACCGACGCCGCCGGCGTCTTCGAGGTGCGCATCCTCGCGGGGCGCTACATCATCAAGGATCCGGCGAGTGGCGTCTTCCAGGAGCGCGACGTCGTCGCCGGCCGGACGACGTTCGTCGGCTTGGTCCTCCCAGCCGTCTGACTTCTTGAGGTGCCGGCGTGCGCGCCGGCCCACCCGCACGACGGCACCAGTGGACGCCGGCCCGCACCGGTGATGAAATGCCGCGGTAGTCCAACTGTGGGGGGAGATATTCATGGGCCGGCGCGTCGTTCTTGCCGTCTTCGGGTGCCTGCTGATCGCCGCGTTCGTCACGCCGGCGACCGCTCAGCAGCAACCACGTGGCCCGGTCGTCACGCCCAACATCCAGGTGACGTCCGACATCCTGCCCGGGCGCATCCACACCGAGCCCCAGATGCTCGTCCACCCCACCGACCCCAACGTCCTCGTGATCGCCGAGGTCGACTTCAACCGGTCGGCCTGCGGGATCCACGTCAGCCTCGACCGTGGCCGTACCTGGGCCAAGGCGCCGGCGGAGGCCATGCCGCCCGGCTACAAGGCCTGCACTCGGCCGAACTTCGGCTCGTTCTTCGCGGCCAAGTTCGGCATCGACGGCACCCTCTACCTCGCCGGCACCGCCGGTCTGAACGCCTCTTCGTCCGGCCCCAACGACCCCTACGTCGCCCGCACCAAGGACCTCGGTCGCACCTGGCAGTACTCGATCATCAAGAAGT
The DNA here is from genome assembly GCA_023265025.1 of Acidimicrobiia bacterium. Classification (GTDB taxonomy): domain Bacteria; phylum Actinomycetota; class Acidimicrobiia; order Acidimicrobiales; family AC-14; genus CADCTB01. The sequence continues at coordinate 9,225 of JAHFUP010000015.1, forward strand.
CCGAAGAGCGTGACTTCCCGAAGGCCGACGGCACCTCGACCCGCGACTTCGAGCGCTTCGGCTACATCCGTCTCGCCGTGCACCCCACCGACCCCAGCCGGGTCTACGTCGGCTACCGCCGCCAGGGCGCCTTCCAGCCCGTCGCCCAGGCCTCGGAGCGCTCCGTGGTGTCGGTCTCCACCGACGGTGGGGCGACGTTCAGCCTCCCCACCGACGTCCTCGAGACGAGTTACGCCCTCACCGACGTGAAGGGCTCCGACCAGCCGGCGATGGCCGTCGCCGAGGACGGCACGATCTACGCGTTCACCAAGGAGCGCCCGCCGCTGTCGACCGCCCCCGGCGTGACCCAGGCCGCCCTCCCCCTGCCTCCGGGGCCGGCGAACGCCTGCCGCGCCGCCTCCGCCAACCCCGCGGCCCAGCCGTGGGTGCCCACACCGGTGCCGTCCAGCATCCCGACGGTCGGCCAGCCCGGCGCCGGCAGCCGCCTGTTCATGTCGAAGTCGACCGACAACGGCAAGACTTGGAAGGCGAACACGATCGACACCAGCGGGGTGATCTGCGGACCCTGTCTCACCACACCCGAAGCGGCGATCGACGCCAAGACCGGCGACCTCTACGTCGTGTTCGAACAGAGCGACTCGCCTCCGCCGAACCCCCGTGACGACCGCAACATCTGGTTCATGAAGTCCACCGACGGCGGGAACGTGTGGTCGAAACGGGTCCAGCTCAACGACGACATCGACCCGAACCGCAAGCCCAACTACGACCAGATGTTCCCGGGCATCAGCGTCGCCCCCAACGGGCGTATCGACGTCGCCTGGTGGGACTTCCGCACCGACGCCCTCTACAACCCCGCCGGCAACGGCAACACCACCCGGCGGGACCAGACGTGCTTCGACATCTTCTACACCTCGTCATCCGACGCCGGCACCTCGTGGGCGAAGAACAGCCGCATCAGCGACCGGACCATGAACCAGAACGAGGGCTACTCGATGAACCTCTCCTCGGACCTGCGGGGACCGATCGGTGTGGCATCGACCAACGAGGAGGCGTTCATCGCCTGGAACGACTCCCGCAACGGCACCGTCGAGCTGCCGACCGAGGACGCCTACTTCGCCAAGGTGATCCACGAGGAGCCGGGGTTGGAGAGCAAGAGCGAGCCGGCGATCAAGGCGTCCTCGGTGCTGCTGGGCCTCACCATCGGGCTCGTGCTGGCCGGCCTGGCGGTGGCGACGGTCGCAGGGAACAGCGGCCGGCGGGGGTCGACTTAGCGGGGGGAGGGGCCAAAGCCCCCTCCCCCCGGCCCCCTCCCGTTCGTCGAGCCGCCTCCGGCGGCACTCAAACTCCTCGGCGGCGGAGCCGCCTGCGGGCCACCTGTGGGGGGCAGAGCCCCCCACACCCCCACGTCACGTCGTTCAAGACCCTGGTGCCAAGGAGACCTAGCCGGGGGCGACCCGCTCAGGGCTCGAACCGGTAGCCGACGCCCCGCACGGTGTGGATCCAGCGCGGGCGGTCCGGGTCCGCCTCGATCCGGCGACGGACCCTCGCCACGTGCTCGGTGACGGTGCCGGGGCTGGGATCGTCGGACGCGGCCCAGAGCCGGTCGAGGATCTGCTGGCGGGAGAACGTCTGCTTGGGCGACGACGCCAGGAAGGCGAGCACCTCGAACTCCCGCGCCGGCAGGTCGACCGTGCGGCCGCGCACGGTGACCTCCCGCTTGGCCAGATCGATCACGAGGCCCTCGAAGGTGAGCTGACCGCCGGCCCGGGGGACGCCCGACCGCCGTAGCAGGGCGGTGATGCGGGCGAACAGCTCGGCGGTGGAGAAGGGCTTGACGACGTAGTCGTCGGCCCCGAACCGGAAGCCGAGCACGCGATCCGCCTCGTCGCCCTTGGCGGTCAGGAGGATGACGGGCAGGTCGCTGGTGCGCCGGACGCCTTGCAGCACGTCGAGCCCGTCCTGGCCCGGCATCATGATGTCGAGCAGCAGGAGGTCGGGGAGGCCAGCCTCGAGCTTGCTGATGGCGGTGGCGCCGTCGGGGGCCTCGTCGACCGAGTACCCCTCGATCGTGAGCATGCGACGGAGCAGCGTGCGGATCGATTCGTCGTCGTCGACGACGAGGATGCGCGCCCCGTTTCCCGCGTCGTCGTCCACGGAGCCCAGCGTACGGCCCGCCGCCGGTATGGACAGCCAGACAACCGAACATCAACGTCTGACTACGAATGCACAACTTCTCACAACATTTTCCTTCAGTGAGCCTCTTGGGTGCCGATACATCAACTACCGGCGCAAACAGCCCGGAAATCCCCCCGAAAGCGGCGGGGAACGAACCCAAACGGAGGCAATTCCATGCGCAAGCTCATCCCCGTCGTTGGTCCCCTGCTGGCCGCCGTGGTGGCCATGGTCCCCATCGTCGGCGCCCTGCTCGCCGGCATCGTGGCCTGACGGACACTTCATCGTGGCGACGTCCACCATCGACACCAGGACCGGTGCGCCGGTCCAGGATGCAGGGCAGCCGGTTCTGACCGGCGGGTACCACGACACACCCCGACCGACGGCTCCGTCCGGCGGAACACCTACGAGCGGAACAGCAGCGCTGCTGGCGAGCGGCCTGTCCGTGGTGGTGTGTGTCGTGGCCCGACTGCCCCACCGCATCCTGGACACTACGGACGTCCGGTCCTGGGGTCTGGCGGTGGTCGTCGCCGTGGCGGTCGTGGCCGGCGCCCGGGCAATGGCCCGGGCACCGTTCACCCTCCGCCACAAGCGGCTCCGCCAATGGGCCGTCGGCGAGGTCAAGACGTCGTTGGCGAGCCTCGTCGCCGGCGTCCTGGCCACCCTCCCGCTCTACGCCCTCCTGCGGTCCACGCCGAACTGGTGGCTCGCGGCCTGGCTCATCTTCGCCGGTGTCACTGTCCTCTGGCAGGTGGCCACACCGGCCGTGCTGCGGGCCCGGGCGGGTGCCGCGACAACTGGCTCACCCGCGCTCATCGCCCAGGTGCACGCGGTCGCCGAGAAGGCGGGCGTCGACGTCGGCGAGGTGATCGTCGCCGGGAAGGCGGGTGCCCGGTGCGGCAACGCCTACGTCGTCGGACTCGGCCGGACGCGGCGCCTCGTCATCGAGCAGGCGCTCTCGGCCTGGCCGCCGGAGCTGGTCGACCAGGTCGTCGCCCACGAGCTCGGCCATTGGCGCCTGGGCCACACCGCCCGCCGCCTTCCCCTCACCCTCCTTGCCGAGCTGGCCGCCCTCGGGGCCGCGGCCGCCGTGCTGACCTTCGCCCCCCTGCTCGACTGGGCCGGCGTCAGTAGCGCCGGCGATCCCCGCTCGTACCCGCTCCTGCTCGTGGTCGGCGCAGTCGTCGCCTTCCCGGTCCGGTGCCTGCTGGCCTGGCGGGACCGGGCCCAGGAACGGGCCGCCGACCGGTTCGCCCTCGACCTTCTGGACCAGCCCGACCGCTTCGACGCCATGCTCCAGCGGGCCGCCGACGACAGCGGCGTCCCCCGGACCCTGCCCTGGTGGCGGTACCCGACCGCCGGCCACCCCCCGATCGACCAGCGGGCCGCGGCCTGCCACCCGAACGCTTCCCACCCGAAAGGCAGCTGACCGTGTCCCTCGCCACGAAGCGCACCAAGGCCCTCGCGGGAGCGATCGCCGGCGCCGTGCTCCTCCTGACCCTCGCCGCCGCCGCCCTCGCCCTCGGCGGTGACGCGGGTCCGCCGGCGGCGATCGGCTCGTCGGCGGCGGCGGCGGCGGCCGAGCCGCCGGCGCCCGAGCCGCAGGCCGGGACCACCTCGCTGCCCGCGCCGTTCGCCGCACCGGCCACCACCACCCCCACGACCTCCGCGCCGACGACCGCGACGGCCCCGTCAACTACGCCGACCACCGCCAAGAAGGCCACGCCGTCGACCACCCGGGCCACCGCCGCGCCGACCACCGCGGCGCCGGCGACCACTGTGGCGCCGGCCAAGCTGCCCCCCGGCCAGCGGGTCGAGTACACCACCGCCACCGTGCAGGCTGCGATCACCGCTCTCCACCAGCGCATCCCCCTGTTCGCCCCGACCGATCCCCAACTGCGGACCTTCGCCGACGCCGTGTGCACGTCGTTCGACCAGGGCCAGACGAAGGCGCAGGTCCAGGCGACGGTGCGCGACGCGGTCTCCCGCATCCAGGGGGCGTCGCTGTCCGAGGCCGACGCCGAGTTCGCGGTGCGCACCGTCACCCAACTGCGCTGCCCGGGCTATTTGGCCTAGTGCAAGTAGCGCACGAGTAACCCCAAGACGGTGGCTTGCCGTACGATGGTGGGTGTTCCGTGAGGTACGGAGCGCTCACCCCGGACGAAAGTCTGGAGGCTCGGGGAACATGGATACCTTCAGCGGCCTTCGGCGGCGGAAAGGCCGGCGAGTGCCGGTGCCCGGTGACTGATCTCGCGCTCCGGGAGGCGACGACACCGGCGGCGGCCTCGCTCCACCCCTCCGTTCGCACCGTCGTCCGGGCCCTCCTCGTCGCCACCGGCGGGCTGGTCGTCCTGTACCTGGGTTCCACCATCTTCCGGGAGCACCCGTCCACCATCAGCCTCTACGACGGCTGGGTCGGCAACCTGGCCTACTTCGGCTGCGCCGTGCTCGCCGGCCTCCGGGCTGCGCTCGTCCGTGACCGCCAGCGGGCGGGATGGACGGCGATCGCCGTGGCCCTGGCCCTCTTCGCCGCCGGCAACCTGGCCTGGACGACCTACGTCCAGTTCATGGACCCCGTGCCGTTCCCGTCTCTGCAGGACGCCCTCTTCCTCCCGTTCTATCCGGTGGCGTATGCCGGCATCGTCCTGCTGGCCCACGACGCGCTCCCCCGCCGCGGGTCGTCGGCCATCTGGCTCGACGGCATCATCGCCGCCCTGGGGGTGGCGGCCCTCGGCGCGGTCACCATCATCGCCATGGTCGACCGGGCCAACACCGGCGACAGGGGCGACATCGCCACCAACTTCGCCTACCCGGTGGGCGCGCTCGTGCTGGTCACCATGCTGGTCGCGGTGTTCGCAGTGCAGGGCTGGCGGCCGGGCCGGGGGTGGTGGGCCCTCGGGGGTGGGCTCGCCCTCTTCGGCGTCGCCGACAGCGTCTACAGCGTGCAGGCGTTGCAGGAGACCTACGTCACCGGCACCGTGCTGGACAGCCTCTGGATGATCGGCACCTTCCTCATGGCGACCGCGGCGTGGCAGTCGTCGGGCGCACTCACGCCGGACGTGCGCAAGACGCAGCCGGTGGTCGTGCCAGGCGCCTTCCTCATGACCTCGTTGTGCATCGTGGTTTACGGGACGTTCCACGACGTCCTGCCCCTCGGCGTCCTGCTCGCCACGGCCACGCTGCTGCTGGCCATCGTCCGTATGGGTTCCGCCTTCCGGCAGCTCCAGAGCCTGGCCGAGAGCAAGCGCGAAGCCCGCACCGACGAGCTGACCGGCCTGCCCAACCGGCGGCTCTTCTACGAGACCCTGCACACGAGCCTGGAGCTGGGTTCGGGGCGCCAGCACCTCGCCGTGCTGATGATCGACCTCGACCGCTTCAAGGAGATCAACGACAGCCTGGGCCACCACGTCGGCGACGAGGTGCTCCGCCAGCTCGGCCCCCGGCTGGCCACCGTGGTCGGCGCCGACGGCACGGTCGCCCGGCTGGGCGGCGACGAGTTCGGCCTCCTCGTCTCCCCCCTCTACGACGACTTCCAGGCCATCCGGGTGGCGGAGCGCGTCCGCGAAGACCTCCGCCGGAGCTTCCTCCTTGAGAACATCACGCTCCACGTCGACGCCAGCATCGGCATCGCCATCGCGCCCGACCACGGCGACGCCGCCGCCACCCTCCTCCAGCGGGCCGACGTCGCCATGTACGAGGCCAAGCGCAACCACGACCCCTGGCAGCTCTACTCGCCCTTCCGCGACCGCCACACGCGCGACCGGCTGGAGCTCATGGAGGACGTCCGCGACGCCATCGGCCGGCGGGAGATGGTGCTCTTCTACCAACCGAAGCTCGACCTGGCCAGCGGGCTCATCACCGGTGTGGAGGCCCTGGTGCGGTGGCAGCACCCGACACGGGGCCTGCTCACGCCCGACCGGTTCCTGACGCTGTTCGAGCAGAGCGGGCTGATGGGTCCCTTGGCCATGACAGTGCTGGAACTGGCCATGATCCAGCAGGCGGAGTGGGCCCGCGACGGGGTCAAGGTCAGCATGGCGGTGAACCTCTCCGCCGCCAACCTCGCCGACGAGCAGCTGCCCCAGAAGGTCGCCGAGGTCTTCGAGCGCCTCGGCGTGGACCCGTCCAACGTCGTCCTGGAGATCACCGAGGACAGCCTCATGGTCGATGCCCAGCAGAGCCTCGAAGTGTTGGAGCGACTGCACGCCGGCGGCGTCCAGCTCTCCGTGGACGACTACGGGACGGGCTTCTCCTCGCTCGCCTACCTGCGCGACCTCCCGGTCAACGAGCTCAAGCTCGACCGGGCCTTCCTGGCCGCCGCCGCCTCCGACGAGCGGGCCGTCGCCATCATCCGCTCCACCATCGACCTGGCCCACGCGCTGCACCTGCGCATCGTCGCCGAGGGCGTCGAGACCCACGCCAACCTGGCCCTGATCTCCGAGCTCGGCTGTGACACCGCGCAGGGATATCTCCTCGGACGTCCGGCGCCGGCCGACCTGCTGTTCCCTGCGGCGCCCTCCGCCGGCGTCCTCTAACCGCCGCGAGTGCCTCGACCTCATTCGTTCGCTTCGCTCACTCCATTCGGTCGAAGTGATCGTGCTCCGGCGGGCGAGCGGAACTCGCGCCGCCTCCGCCCTGTCCCTCCCTCTTGTCCGCGGCCGGAGGGGCCGCCTTCGGCGGCGACGGCGGCCACGGACGGGAAACCCCACGAACGCGGCGAACGTTTGTGGTCAGGGCGCTAGCGGCTTTGGCCCCTCCCCCCGCTGAGGGAACCGTGGCCGGCGCCCGGTCGTCGTACTGACATGAGACGCCCCCGGTACGTCGTTGCCATCCTCGGTTTCGCAGTGGCGTCGGCCGCCGGCGCCTGCGGCGACGACACGACCGACGTGGGCAGTGGTGCGCCCGATCGACCCACCGGCGCCGGCGAGGTGGTCGTGCAGGTGCTGGTGGACGGCGGCTTCGTCCCCCGTGAGGTGGCGCTGGCGTCCGTGCCGGCCACGACCGTCCTGGGCGACGGCACGGTCGTGACCCAGGCCCCGACGCCGGCGATCTATCCCGGGCCGGCGCTGGCGCCGCTCCAGGCGGTGAAGGTCGACGTCGCCACCGTCGACGGGCTCGTCGCCCGAGCGGCCAGGCTCGGGCTCCTCGCCGGCCCGCTGGAGTTCGGCCGGCCGCCGGTGGCCGACGCCCCGAACACCACCGTGACGATCGTCGCCGGCGGCCAGACCCATCGGCATGTCGCCGCCGCCCTCGGGATCAGCGACGAGACGACCGGCGGGGCGCCCCGTCGGGCACTACGGGAGTTCCTCGCCGCCATCGAGCAGCTGCCGCCCGGCACCCAGGCCTGGGAGCCGAGCGCCATCGCCGTCCGGGTCGCCGGCCCGTACCGGTCCGACCCGCAGCTCCCCCAGCCCCCCGTCGCCTGGCCCCTTGCCCGAGTCCCCGTCGATGCCGGCGCCGGCACCCCCTGCCTGGTGGTCGAGGGCGACGACCTCCGGCTCCTGCGCACCGCCCTGGCCCGGGCCAACGCCCGCACGCCGTGGCTGATCGGTGGGTCGGCTCGGTCGGTGGCCTTCGTGCCGGTCGTCCCCGGCCCACCTCCCTGCCCGGCGTAGCCCGCAGTTACCCCTCGACGTAGATCGTCAGCGGCGGGACAACGCCGTGCCTCTGCATGATTTCGCCGATCTCCGGCGGCGGCGACGCAAGGACCGCCTGCATGGCTTCCACGTCGCTCACATCGGCCGCGATCGCGACGGCGTTGCTTCCGTCCTGGGCCACATGATCGACGACGTTGCTGCCTCCGATCATGCCGATCGCGTCGGCCCGCTCGGCCTTGAACCCCAGCCACGTGCCAACGTCGACAACGCCATGGGTGACAACGATCCTGGGCATTCGGGACCTCCTTCGTTTGGCGGCCGAGAATGCGGCGCGGGGCGACATTTCTAGCCCGAAGCCCCGGCCAGCGCGTGCTCGGGCTCGGAGGCCGGCAAGCGGTCCACTGCCCGGACCCCGGGGACGAAGAGGAAGGCCAGCGTCACCGCCGCGCCGAGGCCGCCGGCGATCATCAGGGTGTGCCGGGCGCCGATGGCGGCGGTCACCGGCGCCACGATGGCGAAGGAGAGCGGGACCAGCCCGGTGGAGATGAACCAGTCGAAGCTGGACACCCGGCCGAGCAGGGCGCGGGGCACGAGGCGCTGCTTGGTCGTGAGCCACACCACCGTGCCGGCGGTCTCGAGGGCGTTGAACACGAAGCTGACGAGGGCGGCCTGCCAGGCGGCCCGGGCCAGGCCGTAGCCGACCAGGGTGAGCGTTGAGGTGGTCCACGCCAGGTAGATGAACGTCATCCCCCGCTTCGGGGTGCCGAGCGTCCCGACGGCGAGGGCGGCGCCGATGGCGCCGATACCACCGACGGCGAGGATCAGGCCCAGCGCGCCGGGGCCGGCGTGCAGCTCGTTCTTGACCAGGAAGGGCAGCAGCACGTCGACGGGGCCGGTGAACAGCAGGTAGGCGAACGTCGCCGCCAGCAGGGTCGCCCACAGCCAGGGGTTGGCCCGGACGTACCGGAACCCCTCCTTCACGTCGTCGAGCACGGCAACCTCGACGGCCGGGGCGACGACCACCGGCGGGCGGACCCGGAGCAGGCACGCCATGGAGACACCGAAGGTGCCGGCGTCGACGAGGAAGGCCACGCCAGTGCCGCCGGCGGCGATGAGGAGCCCGCCCAGGGCCGGTCCGGCCAGGCCGTGGGCCGCCGGGCGGGCGAACTGCTCGATGGCGTTGGCTTGGGTCAGGTGGTCGTCGTGGACGATGTCGGGGACGAGGGCGTCGAACGCCGGCCCGAAGAAGGCGGTGCCGGCGCCGTAGACCGCCACGAGCACGAACACGTGCCAGAGGACTAGGTGGTCGGTGACGGCGAGCACGCCAAGGACACCGATCGCGCTGCCCCGGACGGCGTCGGAGGCGACCATCACCCGCCGGCGGTCGAAGCGGTCGCTCACCACGCCCCCGAGGAGCAGGAGCGCCACATGGGGGATCGTCATGGCCAGCCCGACGACCGCCATGGACGACGGCGTGTTGGACAGCTCGTAGACCTTCCAGGCCAGCGCGATCAGCAGGATGCCGTCGCCGACCAACGACACCGTCATGCCCGTCCACAGAAGGGCGAAGTTCCGCTCCCTGAACGGGGCCAGGACCCGCCCGGCCGACCTCATCCGGCCCTAGCCGGCGTGGGTGACCGCCGGCGCGGCGTGCCAGGCGCCGGCCAGCCCGAACCGGTCGTCGGCCTCGGCCAGCACGGCGAGGAGCAGGTCGACGTCCTCGTGGGTATTGGCCGCCGTCACCTGCACCCGGAAGCCGACCTCGTGCCGGGGCACCAGGGGAAAGGCGGCCAGGGTGACGTAGATGCCCCTCGCGAAGAGGAAGCGGCCGACGTCGTCGATCTTGTTCGGGTCGCCGATGGGGATCTCGACGATCGGGAAGCCGGACGTGTTCGGCGTGGCGATGCCGAGCTCGTCGAGCCCGTCCAGCACCCGGATGGTCTTGGCGTAGAGGTCGGCGCGGATCTCGTCACCCCGCCGGCGGTTGACGTCGAGCCCGGCCAGCACGGTGGCCAGCGACGCCGTGGGCGACGGGCCGGAGTAGAGGTACGGCGGTGCGGCGATCTTGATGACGTTCTTGACCCGGGTGGGCAGGGCCAGGAAGGCCAGCAGCGAGGAGTAGGCCTTGGAGAAGCCGCCCACGAGGATGACGTTGTCGTAGGTCTCGCCGTAGTGGCGGACGATGCTGTTGCCCTTGCTGCCCCAGTTGGAGGGCTCGTCGGGGCTGCGCTCGCCGATCACGCCGAAACCGTGGGCGTCATCGACGTAGAGGAGGGCGTCGTGGTCGCGGGCCAGCTCGGCGAAGGCGGTCAGGTCGGGGGCATTGCCGGTCATGCTGTTGACCCCGTCCATGCAGATCAGCCGGTGGCCGCCGGGGGCGTCCTTCAGCAGCTGCTCGAGGTGGTCGAGGTCGTCGTGCTCGTAGCGCTTGACCCGGGCGCCGTTGCTCGTCGCCACCTTGGTGCCGTCGTAGATGGTCTTGTGGGCGCGGCGGTCGAGGAAGACGGTGCCACCGCCGGCCAGGACGGGGATCACCGACATGTGGATGTGGGTGATGGTGGGCAGGACGAGGGTGTCGGGCGCCCCGAGGAGCTCGGTGAGCTGGTCCTCGATGTCGATGTAGAGCTGGGGACTGCCCAGGAGGCGGGACCAGCTCGGGTGGGTGCCCCACCGCTGTACCTCGGGCTCGATGGCAGACTTGATCTCCGGGTCCAGGTCGAACCCGAGGTAGTTGCAGGAGGCGAAGTCAGAGAGCCACTGATCGCCGATGCGGATGCGCCGGCCGTCGATCTCGTCGATGACGGCGTCCAGCATCGGGTTGGTGGCCTGGAGGCGGGCCAGGTCGCTACAGGTGTCGAGCCACCGGTCGAGCCACCCGTCGTCCCGCCGCCGGCGCTCCGGCGGAGTGCCGGGTGCTGTGGGGAGCGATTCCAACTCTCGCAACAGCGAGATCTGCCGGATCTTTCCAGCCTCCGGCACCTGCGGTACGACGTCCAGTATCGTCATGGCTCCCCTGCCTCTCCCCTGTAGGAGTTGTGGAGGGCGCCGCCAGGCTCGGGTCTCGTGGCAGATGCCGGCGCTCAGATAGATCTTCGGCATCTCGCGGCCCGACTTGATGGCGCGTTCGTGCCAGCCGCAAGGCCCGAGCGGAGCTGGGAGCGGGGTGGCTGACAAGCTGTCCCCGTGACGAGCCCCCCGGAGCTACCGGTCGGCAACGACGAGGGCCGAGTGAAGGTCCCCGTGCTGCTGGCCGGCGCGGCGGCCTGGTCGTGGCGGCTCCTGGTGATCGGTGCGGCGGCGGCGATGGTCGTCTTTGTCCTCATCCAGCTCTACGTCGTGGTGGTGCCGGTGATCCTCGCCCTGTTCCTCGCCGCCGTGCTGGAGCCCCCAGTGGCCCGGCTACGGGCGAAGGGATGGCCGCCGGCGCTGGCCGCGGCGGCCGTGTTCTTCGCCGCCCTCGCAGTCATGATCCTGCTCGTCGGCTGGATCGGGACCTCCGTCGCCGACCAGCTCACCGACGTCGGCGACCGTGTCGACCAGGGCGTCGAGGAGATTCGCGACTGGCTCCAGGGGGATCCGCTTAACCTCTCGCCCGAGCGGCTCGACTCGCTGGAGAGCGACCTCCGGAGCAGCGTCGGCTCGGGCGGCACGGGGCTGGTGAAGCAGGCGCGGGTGGCGACGGAGGTCCTGGGCGGGTTCGTGCTCCTCCTCTTCACCCTCTTCTTCGTGATGAAGGACGGGTTCCGCATGGCGGACTGGTTCAAGGAGCGCATCTCCCCCGCCCAGCGCGACGACGCCGTCGCTGTCGCCGGCCGGGCGCGACGGATCATGCGCCTCTACCTGATGGCCACGGCGGCGACCGGGCTGATCGACGGCATCCTGATCGGCATCGCCCTGGTCGTCCTCGGGGTCCCACTCGTGCTGCCGCTGGCCGTGCTGACGTTCCTCGGCGGGTTCTTCCCCCTGGTGGGCGCCACCCTGGCCGGGCTGGTCGCCGCCCTGGTCGCCCTGGTCGACGGCGGCTTCACCACCGCCCTGTTCGTGGTCGGCGCCACGATCCTGGTCCAGCAGATCGAGGGCAACCTGCTCCAGCCGCTGATCCTGGAGCGGGCCGTGCGCCTCCACCCGTTGGTGACGGTTGTGGCGGTCGGCGCCGGCCTACTGGTCGGCGGGCTCCTCGGGGCGTTCCTTTCGGTCCCCCTTGTGGCCATCGCGGCCCAGACCGCCAACTACTACCGGACCCGCGACCTTCCCGGTCCGGCCGGGGTTCAGGAAGTCAGCGGATCGACCGCGTCCGGGTCGATCCCGTAGCGGGCGATGGCGTCGGCCACCTCCTGGGGTTTGGCGTCGTCGGTCTGGGCCAGGGCCGTCAGTACGGCAACCACCACGTGGGCGGCGTCGGTCTCGAAATGGCGACGGAGCTTCGCCCGGGTGTCGGATCGCCCGTACCCGTCGGTGCCGAGGGACAGGTAGGTGCGGGGCACCCAGCGCGCCACCTGGTCGGGCACCGCCTTCATGAAATCGGTGACGGCCACGACCGGCCCCGACGCTCCCCTGAGGGCCTCGGTGACGTAGGCGCTGCGGGGGGTCTCGGTCGGGTGCAAACGGTTCCACCGTTCCACGCCCAGGGCGTCCTCGCGCAAGGCCTTGTACGAGGTGGCGCTCCACAGCTCGGCGGCCACGTCGTGGTCGGCGGCCAGCAGCTCCTGGGCCTCTCGGGCCGCGCCCTGGGCCGTGCCGCTGAACACGATCGTCGCCCGGCGCGACGGGCCCTCGGGGGCGGGTGCGAACCGGTACAGGCCCTTGAGGATGCCGTCCTGGGCCCCTTCGGGCATGGGCGGCATGACGTAGTTCTCGTTGTAGAGGGTCAGGTAGTAGAAGACGTCCTCGGGGTCGGCGCCGTACATGCGCCGCATCCCGTCCTCCACGATCACGCCCAGCTCGTAGGCGAACGCCGGGTCGTAGGCGGCCAGGTTGGGCACCGTCGACGCCAGCAGCAGGCTGTGCCCGTCCTCGTGCTGGAGTCCCTCGCCGTTCAGCGTGGTCCGGCCGGCGGTGGCACCGCACAGGAAGCCCTTGCCCCCGGAGTCGCCGAAGGCCCAGATGAGGTCGCCCACCCGCTGGAACCCGAACATCGAGTAGAAGACGAAGAACGGCACCATCGGCTTGCCGTGGACGATGGCCGACGTGCCAGCGGCGGTGAACGACGCCATCGAGCCCGCTTCGGTAATGCCCTCCTCGAGGATCTGCCCCTTCTGGGACTCCTTGTAGGACAGGGGGAACGCGGCGTCGACCGGCTCATAGAGCTGGCCGAACGGGGCGTAGATCTTGACCTCGGGGAAGAGGGCGTCCATGCCGAACGTGCGGGCCTCGTCGGGGATGATCGGCACGATGTGGGCCCCGATCCCCGTGTCCCGCAACAGGTCCCGAAGGATGCCGGTCATGGCCATCGTGGTGGAGAACTCCCGCTTGCCGGAGCCCATGTGCGTGCCGGCGAACACCTTGGGGTCGGGCGCCGGCAGCGTCCGCTGGCGGATCACCCGCTTGGGCAGCGAGCCGGCCAGCGCCCGCCGGCGCTCCATCATGTACTCGTACTCCACCGAGCCCGGGGCCGGCCGGTAGTACGGGGGCTCGGGCGCGTCGAGGGCCTCCTCGGGGATCTCCTCCTGCAGGTGGAGGCGCTCCCGGAACGTCGCCAGGTGTTGCTTGGACATCTCCTTGATCTGGTGGGCCGAGTTCACGGCTTCGAACCCGGGACCGAGCGTCCAGCCCTTGATGGTCTTGGCCAGGATCACGGTGGGCGCGCCGTTCGTCTCGATGGCCGCCGAGTAGGCGGCGTACAGCTTGCGGTAGTCGTGGCCGCCACGGGGCAGGTTGCGGAGGTCGTCGTCGGACAGGTGCTCGACCATGGCCCGCAGCCGGGGGTCGGGGCCGAAGAAGTGCTCGCGGATGTAGGCGCCGCTCTCCAGTGCGTACTTCTGGAACTCGCCGTCGAGCGTGGTGTTCATCTTGTTGAGCAGCACGCCGTCGACGTCGCGGGCCAGCAGCGGGTCCCAGCCCGAGCCCCAGATGACCTTGACGACGTTCCAGCTGGCCCCCCGGAACAGGGCCTCCATCTCCTGGATGACCTTGCCGTTGCCGCGGACAGGCCCGTCGAGGCGCTGGAGGTTGCAGTTCACGACGAAGATCAGGTTGTCGAGCTGTTCCCTCGCCGCCAGCGTCAGGGCCGCCATGCTTTCGGGCTCGTCGAACTCCCCGTCGCCGACGAAGCACCACACCCGGGACTTGCTGGTGTCGGCCATCTCCCGGTTGAGCAGGTACCGGTTGAAGCGGGCCTGGTAGACGGCGTTGATCGGGCCGATCCCCATGGACACCGTGGGGAACTCCCAGAAGTCCGGCATGAGGCGGGGGTGGGGGTAGCTCGACAGGCCGCCCCCGCCGATCTCCTGGCGGAAGTTGTCGAGCTGGTGCTCGTCGAGGCGGCCCTCCAGGAAGGCCCGGGCGTAGATGCCGGGGGCGGCGTGGCCCTGGAAGTACACCTGGTCGCCGGCCTGGCCGTCGTCCTTGCCCCGGAAGAAGTGGTTGAAGCCGACCTCGTAGAGCGCGGCCGAGCTGGCGTAGGTGGCCAGGTGCCCGCCGATGCCCTTCGCCTTCTTGTTGGCCCGGCTCACCATCACCGCCGCGTTCCAGCGGATGAAGGCCCGGATGCGCCGCTCGATGTGCTCGTCGCCGGGGAACCAGGGCTCCCGCTCCGGCGGGATGGTGTTGATGTACGGGCTCGACACGGTGTTCGGCAGCCCCACGCCGAGCTCACGGGCCCGCTCGAGCATCTTCATCAGGAGGAACCGGGCGCGAGTCCGGCCGCGCGCGTCGGCCACCACCTCGAGTGAGTCGACCCACTCCGCCGTCTCCTGCGGATCGATGTCGGGCAGCTGTTGGCTGAAGCCGTCGAAAATCACCATCCCAGTCTCTCACCCCCCGAAATCCGACCTCCAACCGAGGGGGGCTGTTACAGATGGGCCCGTATGACGACCGAGGTGTACACCGACGGTGCCTGCCTGGGGAACCCCGGGCCGGGCGGATGGGCCTGGGCGGTGCCCGGCGGTCGCTTCGCCAGCGGGGCGGCGCCGGCGACGACCAACCAGCGCATGGAGGTGCAGGCCGCGCTGGAGGCGGTCCGGTCGCTGGACGGGCCGCTGGTGGTCGTCAGCGACTCCACCTATGTCGTGAACTGCTTCCGGGACCGGTGGTGGGAAGGGTGGCTGGCCCGGGGGTGGCTCACGTCGGCCAAGAAGCCGGTGGCCAACCGGGATCTGTGGGAGCCGCTGATCGCGGCGGTCCAGGCCGACCCGACCCGGGTGGCGTTCCGGTGGGTCAAGGGCCACAGCGACGATCCGATGAACGACCTCGTGGACCGGCTGGCGGTCGAGGCGGCCCGCACCCAGGCCGGGCGTACCGGCGACCGGCCGCCCGAGTCGTTGGGGCCGGCGGACATTCCGGGCGCGGATGTCGACCCGCGCCTGCCGGCGGGCCGGCTGCTGGCGGTCATCGGCCACAAGCCCCCCGAACTGGGCGGCTACGACGCCAACCCGGTGTCGGAGTCCGTCCGGGCCAAGCTGGCCGAGGTGCTGGCGGCCAAGCGCCAGGTCGACGGGGACCTTGTCGTGCTCACCGGGCTGGGGCTCGGTGCGGAACAACTCGCGGCTGCGGCGGCGGCGGACGCCGGCGTCCCGTATGTCGCGGTGCTCCCCTATCCCGATCCCGACTCGCAGTGGCCCTCCGGGTCGCGCAAGGCGTTCCAGGCCCTGGCCGACGGGGCGCAGTCGACCGTGCTCCTGCAGTCGAAGGCGCCGGCCACCAAGCAGCTGGCCGGCGCCGCGCTGCGCCGGCGGGACGCCTGGTTGGCCCGCCACGCCAACGAGGCCATCGCCGTCTGGGACGGCACCGACCCGGCCGTGGGCCGCTCGGTCCGGGCCCTGCAGGACGCCCTGGGCGAGGACGACGTCTGGATCGTCAGCCCGCCGGCGGGCTGACCTTCGCCCGGTCGGCCTCGCACCCGTCGCGGACCGCGCAGCCGGCGAGGTGGTCGTTGACGACGCCGAGTGACTGCATGGCGGCGTGGGCGGTCGTCGGCCCGACGAAGCGGAAGCCCAGCTCCTTGAGGGCTTTGGACAAGGCGGTCGACTCCGGCGTGACCGACACGAGGTCGCCCATCACCTGCGGTACCGGCCGGGCCGCCCGGTCCGGTTCGAACGACCACACCAGCGCGGCCAGGGAACCGTGGCGCTCCTGGGCCTCCATGGTGGCGCCGGCGTTGGCGATGGTCGCCTCGATCTTGCCCCGGTGGCGCACGATGCCGGCGTCGGCCAGCAGCCGCTCGACGTCGGTGGCCCCGAAGCCGGCGACGACCTCGGGATCGAAGCCGGCGAAGGCCCGCCGGAAACCCTCCCGCTTGCGCAGGATGGTCAGCCAGGAGAGCCCGGACTGGAACCCCTCCAGGCAGATCTTCTCGTACAACCGGACGTCGTCGAGGACGGGACGGCCCCATTCGTCGTCGTGGTACGCCCGGTAGTCGTCAGTTCCGACGCACCAGCCGCACCGGGCACGGCCGTCGTCGCCGGCGACGACGCCGACCTGCGCCCAGTCTGTCACCGCCACGACCTGGTGCCCTGACCACAAATGCTCACCGCGTTCGTGGGGTTTCCAGTCCGTAGCCGCCGTCGCGCTAGTGCCCTGACCACAAACGTTCGCCGCGTTCGTGGGGTTTCCCGTCCGTGGCCGCCGTCGCCGCCGAAGGCGGCCCCTCCGGCAGCGGACACGAGGGAGGGACAGGGCGGAGGCGGCGCGAGCTCCGCTCGCCCGCCGGAGCACGATCACTTCGACCGAATGGAGTGAGCGAAGCGAACGAATGAGGTCGAGGCACTAGCAGGGGATACCGAGGATGAGGGTGCACTTCGTGGTCGTGGTCGCCGGCACCGTGGTGGTCGTGGCCCGGGTCGTCGTCGTGGTCGACGCCACGGTGGTCGTCGGTTTCGTCGTCGTGGTCGTCGGCTTCACGCTCGTCGTGGTCGCCCCGGCGACCGTGGGCGTGGTCGCTGCCGTCGGCGTCCCGCTCGCCGGCGAGACCCGGAACGTGACCTCGATCGGGTTGGAGACCACGTCGAGGTTGGCCTGGCTCGGCGGGATCTCATCGGGTGCCTTCCCGGCCAGCACGAACGCCACCAGGGTCACGTCGACGTCGCTACCGAAGTCGGGTGCGTTGTTCGTCCACACCGCTGTCACCGCCTTGGAGCCGTCGAGCTGCACCGCCGGGCTGACGATCTGGAAGAGGTTGGCCAGGTTGGCCGTCGGGCCGCCGAGGGCCGAGCTGGTCGTGCTGAGGCCGACCACGAGCCCGGGAAACGAGGGGTTGGCCCCGACCTTGGCCGTGGGCGCGGGGGCGGGCAGGGCCCCACCGAAGCGGAAGTCGGCCGGGAGCGCCGCCGGGTCACGGGCGGTGAAAGTGAGGGCGACCACCAGCCCCCGCCCACCACTGCCCTGCACCGAGCCCCGCTCCGGTGACAGCAGGCGGGCCAGGACGGGGGTCGTCGGCAGGGCGGAGGTCGTGGTCGTCTCGAAGATCGGGAGCGTGGTGAGAGGCGACGCTCCCTCCTTGTCGGACGAGCAGGACACCAGGAGCGCAGCCGCAAGGCCGGCCGTGACGAATCGACGCAGCATCCCCGGACCCTACCGCCGCGACCGGAGGGGTGGCCCGGCTTGGTACGTTGCCGCCATGCCCGAGACCAAGCGAGACCGCCAGAAGGCCCAGCGCCAGGCCCGGCTGGCACGGGAAGCGGCGGCCGCCAAGGCCGCGGCCCAGCGCCGGCGGATGATCCGTTTCGCGGTCATCACGCTGGCGGTGATCGGCCTCGTCGCCTTCATCACCACCCGCGGGGACGACTCGACCGACGTGGAGACCGCGGGATCGAGCACCACGGTCCCCGGCGGCTCCTCGGCTGCCGGCAAGCCCTGCGTGCCCGTCGCCGACCCGCTACCCGCCAGCGCGCCCGCCGTGCCGGTGAAGTTGGGCCCGCCCCCCACCCAGCTCCTCAAGGAGGACCTCAAGGAGGGGACGGGCGCGACCGTCGGGGCGAAGGACACCGTCACCGTGAACTACATCGGCGTCGCGTGCTCGACGGGCAAGATCTTCGACTCGTCCTACTCCCGCGGCCAGCCGGCGACGTTCGCCCTCAGCGGCGTCATCAAGGGCTGGACCGACGGCATCCCGGGCATGAAGGTCGGCGGCCAGCGCCTGCTCGGCATCCCGCCCGACCAAGGCTACGGGGCGCAAGGCTCGCCGCCCGATATCGGCGCCAACGAGACGCTGTGGTTCGTCGTGGAGATCGTCGACACCAAGGCCGGCTGAGCCGCCCACAAACCCCTTCAGCTTCCGCGCTCCTCGGCCGACACTCGCTTCACCCCCGCGTGCCGGGGCTGGAAGGAGGGCCGATGGCCACACAGGCCGAGCGCCAGGTGGCGCACATCTGGAAGCGCCTCGGCTTCGGGCCGACGGGGACCGATATCGATAACGGCGTCGCCGTCGGTCCCCAAGCGCTGATCGCCGACCTCCTGGGCCGGCCCCTCACCACCGCCGGCGAGTGGAACTTCACCACCGGCACCGACTGGATCG
Organism: Acidimicrobiia bacterium; assembly: GCA_023265025.1. Taxonomy (GTDB): domain Bacteria; phylum Actinomycetota; class Acidimicrobiia; order Acidimicrobiales; family AC-14; genus CADCTB01. Next base: position 27,660 of record JAHFUP010000015.1, read on the forward strand.
GCCAGGGGAAGTTCATGGGTCAGCAGCTGCGTCTCATGGGCGTCGCCGCCAACCCGGCCCAGGAACGGCTGGCGTGGATACTCCAAGGCCTGGTCGTCGTCGGCATCGACGGGACGGTGTACTTCCCCGACCTGCGCGACCACATCCTCCGCCTCCGGGCCAACCCGTTCGGCTCCTACAAGCAGCTGCTCACCGACGTCACGACGATGACCGGGATGATGAAGTACCTGAGCGGTTACCAGAACTCCAAGTACCACCCGAACCAGAACTACGCCCGGGAGCTCATGGAGCTGTTCTCCCTGGGCCCGACCCACCCCAAGACGGGCGCGGTCAACTACACCGAGACCGACGTCGCGGAGGTGGCCCGGGCCCTGACCGGCTACGCCCTCAACTGGACGACCGGCACCATCGGCTTCAACGCCAGCCTCTTCGACTCGGGCGCCAAGACGTTCCTGGGCCAGGCCCGGGGCAACGCCGGCATCCCCCAGGTGATCGACGCCCTGACGACGCATGCGTCCTGGGGCTACCACGTCCCGCGGCGCATGTTCCGGGAGCTGGTCGGTCTCGAGCCCGACGCGCCCACCCTCGACGCCCTGGCCGCGGCGTACGGCCCGACGGGCGACATGAAGGCCCTGGTCACCGCCATCGTCAACCTTCCCGCCTTCCTCTCCGACGCCGCCATCGGCGCCAAGGCCAAGACCCCTGTCGAGCTGGTGGTCGGCGGGGCCAAGGTGCTCGGCTTCGACCTGTCGACGGTGGACCTGAGCTGGCAGCTCCGCGACCTCTTCGGCCAGCACCCGTTCCTCCCACCGAACGTGTCGGGCTGGCCCGCGGGCCAGCGTTGGCTCAACACCGCGGTGGCCATGACGTGGTGCGCGCTCGTCCAGCAGTTCCTGTCGGCGACGCGCAGCCTCGCCGGCGGGGCCGTCCAGAAGCTGTTCACGTCGACGTCGCCCGCCGGCGCCCCCACCGCCGCGGCCCGCATGTGCGGCATCGTCGAGCTCTCGCCGGCGACCGCGTCGAGCCTCGCCGCCTTCGTGGCCGGCGGCTCGTGGACCGTCGACCGGGCCGCCGGCACGCTCGGCCTCGCGCTGCTCTCGCCCGAGTTCTCGGTGAACTAGGAGGATCCCATGGCCCTCGACCGTCGTGACTTTCTGAGGAAGGTCGGCATGCTCGTCGTGGCGACGAGCACGGGCCGGATCGGCCTCGACGTGTTCACGCCCCTCGGCCAGGCCGCGCGCGCTGCGTCGCTCCCCCTCGCCGGCCCGCTTCCGGCCGGCGTGCCGATCATGGTGCTGATCGACCTCCAGGGCGGCAACGACGCCACCAACATGCTGATCAACCCGAGCGACCCCTGGTACTACGACGCGGCGCAGGGCCACGGCAACATCGCCATCAAGCAGTCGACGATCCTACCGCTGGCCGGCACGCCGTACGGGCTCCACCCGAGCCTGGTCTGGCTGGCCAGCCGGTGGGCCAACAACGGCGACCTGGCCTTCGTCCACGGGTCCGGCGAGAACGTCAAGCACGAGTTCTCCCACTTCTCGGCCGGCTACTTCCGCAACGTCGCCGACTTCTCGGGCTCCGAAGGCCGCGGCTGGCTCGGGCGCTACAACGACATCGTGGCGCCGGCGTCGCCGTTCGCATCCGTGTCGCTCAATGGCGTGCAGCCGGCGCTGATCGGCGCCAAGACGCCGGTGTTGACGGTCAACGACGTCAGCTCGTTCGTGTTCCAGGTCGACTGGCGCTGGCGCACCGGCTTCCTCGGTGCGTGGCAGGGCATGGGCGCCGGCGGCGCCGTGGGCGGCTCGATGGCGGCGGCCGCGGCCCAGAACGTCACCGACTCCTTCGCCACCCAGGCCGCGGTGGCCAAGACGGTGAATCCCACCTACGCCAGCACATTCGGGCCCGGCCTCGGCCGCCAGCTCGCCGGCGCGGCCATGCTCATCCAGGCCGGCTTCCCGAGCCAGACCTACGTCGCCACGCTGTCGGGCTTCGACACCCACGGCAGCGAGTCCTGGATCCACGGCGACCTGCTCAAGCAGCTCGACGCCGCCCTGAAGAACTTCTTCACGGTCATCAACGCCGGCCCCCGGGCCCAGGACGTCTTCGTGCTTGTCACCAGCGAGTTCGGCCGCCAGCAGACCGCCAACGCCTCCGCCGGCTGCGACCACGGCCAGGCCGGCGTGAACATCCTCCTCGGCGGCGGCGTCGGCGGCGGGATGTACGGCCAGCAGCCGCTCACCGACCCGGCCCACCGGCTCAACGACGCCCTCATCCCGACCGTCGACTTCCGCTCGGTCTACGCCACCGCCCTCAACCGCCTGGCCGGCGACTCCAACACCGGCGCCACCGTCCTGAACCAGCCGTTCGCCGACCTCGGCATCTTCAAGAACCCGCAGGTGCCGGCGGGTGGCGGTTCGACGACGACGTCGACGTCGACCACCGTGCCGCCGGCCGGCGGGACGACCACCACGACGATGGTGCGGAAGTAGCCCGGGTGTGTTCTTGGTCGTGATTTTGGCGATTTTGGGCGGAATCACGACCAGAAACACACCGGTCACACGAGACGGCTGACCGGGAGCGGATCGAGCACCACGGGCGTGTGGCGGTCGCGCACCGCCTCGAGGCGGGAGAGGAACTCGGCGCGCGGCACCTCTACGGCGCCGAGCGAGGTCAGGTGGGGCGTCGGCAGCTGCACGTCGACGAAGGCGCCGCCGGCCTCGGACCAGCGGGCGAGGAGATCGGCCAGCGCCACCTTGGAGGCATCGGTGGAATGGTGGAACATCGACTCGCCGGTGAAGCAGCCGCCGATGGCCACCCCATAGAGGCCGCCGACCAGCTCGTCGCCGTCCCAGACCTCCAGGCTGTGCGCCCACCCGAGGCGCCAGAGCCGGCCATAGGCCTGGCGCATGTCGCGGCCGATCCACGTGCCCTCGCCGCCGGGACGGTCGGCGCACGCGTCGACGACCGCCTCGAAGGCGGCGTCGACCGTCGTCGCCCAACGGCTACGCCGTATGCGCTGGCGCAGCGACCGGGAGACCCTCATCTCCTCCAGCGGCAGGACGGCACGCGGGTCGGGCGAGAACCACGGCACGGCGACGCCGGGATGGGGCCACGGGAAGATGCCGCGCCGGTAGGCGTCGACCAGGGTCGCCGGCTTCAGGTCGGCGCCGAAGCCGACCACCCCGCCGGCGTCGAGATCCGCCGTCGACGGGTCGGGGATCCGCCACGGCGTTCGCCCGACGGGCTCGGGCGGCGGGGCCCGGCGGAGGTCAGCCACCGGAGCCGGAGCGCGACGCCAGGTACACCGCCCGCACGGCGAAGGCCTGGCGCAGCTCGACGAGCACCTCCTCGAGGAACTCCTTGCGGTACGTCGCATCGGTGAGGACGTAGACCGTGAAGTAGAAGCCCGAGAAGGCGGTCAGGAAGCCGGCGACCTGCAGTAGCTCCGACGTGAGGACGACGGGCCGGCCCCACAGCTCCCACTCGACGAGGAGGTGGACGGGCCCACCGACCCACACCGTCGAGGTGTCCGGGGTGACGGTCAGCAGGCCGAAGCCGACGAAGAAAACGCCGATCATGAGGCTGACGACGAGGATCTGCAGGCCCTGGGTGAACAGGACGACCAGGCCGACGTTGCCCCACTGCCGACGACCGAGGCGGGGCGTCGTCGCCGGCGAGGCGTCGGCCGGCGGCGACAGCGCGGCCGCCGGCGTGTCGCCAACCAGCGCAGCCACGTCGGCCCACGACTCGAAGCGGGCCAGGGCGCCGACCTCCAGCGGGATGCGGGCGACGACGAAGACGATGCCGACGAGCACGAACAGAGCCATGGTCACGGCCAGGAACGGCCCGTCGAGCGACGCCGAGATCTGCCAGACCTCGGCCGTCAAGAACAGGAACGTGACGAACAGCAGGAGCAGCGGGAGAGCACGCACGAGCAGACCGAGGACGTCGCCGACCTGGCGCCACAGCCGACCGCCGGCCCACCGGGTGATGGGCAGGAGGGCGTAGCTGGTGCCGAGGTAGATCACTCCGAGAAGGGCGAGGTTGCCGATGAGGGTGTTCAACGCGGTCAGGCGCTGGCCGCCGGCGACCAGGTCGAGCGCCGGAACCAGCAAGACGAAGATGGCCAGCTCGGTTCGCCCCACCCGGTCGGGCCGGGCCAGCGCCGGCCGCTTTCGTGCCGCGTTGACCAGGGCCCAGACCACGAGCAGCGCGCCGAGGCTGGCGGCGGCCACGCCCACGTTCACCCACCACGCCCAACGGAAGTTCAGCGCCCCGAGCAGCTCCAGCACGAGGACGAGGGTCAGGGCGGGCAGGGCCCTCGTGAAGACGTCCCGCGTCGCGCTGTAGTCGCCGATGAAGTGGGGGATGCCCCGCGACCGGAACCAGCGCTCGACGTCGTCGAGAGTGTCGTCGGCGGCCACGGTGGCCATAGTGTCGCCTGCGTGCGCTGCGGGGTGGATACAGGCGGCACCTTCACCGACGTGGTGACGGCGGACGGCCGCGTCGCCAAGGTCCTGTCGACGCCCGACGACCCCGGCCGGGCCGTTCGCGAGGGACTCTTCGGGGCTCGTCCCGACCTGCTGGCCCACGGGACGACGGTCGCCACGAACGCACTGCTGGAGCGCCGCGGGGCGACCGTCGCGCTCATCACGACGCGGGGCTTCACCGACGTCATCGAGATCGCCCGCCAGGACCGGCCGTCGCTCTACGACATCTGGGCCGACCGGCCGGAACCGCTCGTGCCTCGACACCTGCGGCTGGAGGTCGACGGCCGCATCGACGCCGCCGGCCGCGAGATCGAGCCGGTCGGGGCGCCGCCGGCGATCCCTGCCGGCGTGCAGGCGGTGGCCGTCTGCCTGCTGCACGCCGACCTCGATCCGGCACAGGAGCGGTCGGTGTGCGCCGCGCTGGCGGACACCGGGCTCGACGTGTCGGCGTCGCACGAGGTGTCGCCGGAGTTCCGCGAGTACGAGCGCACCGTGACGACGGTTGTCAATGCCTACCTACGGCCCACCTGCCGTTCGTACCTCCGGGGCCTGTCGGACGTGGCGACGAAGGTGCTGGTGATGACCTCGGCCGGCGGGCTGATCCCGGCGGGCGACGCCGCCGACCTGCCCGTCGCCCTCCTGCTGTCGGGCCCCGCCGGCGGCGTCATCGCCGCGTCCGCGGCGGCGGCGGCCGCCGGCTTCGACGGCGCCATCACCTTCGACATGGGCGGCACCAGCACCGACGTCTGCCTCATCCGGCATGGTGTGCCCGCGCCCGCGCCCGGCCGGCGGGCCGCAGGGTTCCCGATCCGCCTGCCGTCGCTCGACATCCACACCATCGGCGCCGGCGGGGGCTCGATGGCCCGGATCGATCCCGGCGGCGCGCTGGTCGTGGGCCCGGAGAGCGCCGGCGCCGAGCCGGGACCGGCGTGCTACGGCCGGGGTGGCACCCGTCCCACCGTCACCGACGCCGACCTGGTGCTCGGTCGCATCCCGGACGGGGCGACGTTCCCCGGCCTCGGCGAGCTCGACGTAAGGGCGGCCCGGCGGGCGCTGGACGGCGCCGGCACGAGCGCCGAGGGCGTGGTGGCCGTCGTCGACGCGGCGATGGAGCGGGCGCTGCGCGCCGTGTCGGTCGAGCGGGGGGTCGACCCATCGGACCTGGCGCTGGTGGCCTTCGGCGGCGCCGGCCCGCTGCACGCCTGCGCGCTGGCCGAAGCGCTCGGGATGGCCGCGGTCGTGGTGCCGCCCCGGGCCGGCGTGCTGTCCGCCGTGGGCCTGCTGTGCGCGCCGCGCCAGCGCAGCCTGGTGCGCTCGTGGCCGGCGCCGGCGGACGTCGCCGGCCTCGACGACGCACGGTCGGAGCTGGCCGGGCACGCCTCGGCGCTCGTCGGCGCCGGCGCCGAGGTGACCACCTCGATCGACTGCCGCTACGCCGGCCAGAGCCACGAGCTGACCGTCGCCACCGTCGACGATTTCGCCGACGAGCACGCCCGCCGCAACGGGTACTCGCGACCGGGTGCACCGGTCGAGGTCGTCGCCCTGCGGGCGTCGGCCCGGACGCCGCCGATGGTCCGTGCGGAAGACCTTCCGCCGGTCGAACGGCTGCCGGCGAAGGGACCGTGCGTGATCGCCGAGCCGGACTGCACCATCTGGATCCCCGAGGGGTGGTCGGCTGCAGTCGGCCCCGACGGCAGCTTCGTGATCACCCGGTGAACGCCGCCGACCTGCAGATCCTGATCTCCCGGCTGACCGGCGTCGCCGAGGAGATGGGGGCGGTCCTGCGCCGGGCCGCGTTCAGCCCCAACATCAAGGAGCGGGCCGACTGCTCGGCCGCCCTGTTCACGCCGGCGGGCGAGCTGCTCGTCCAGGCCGAGCACATCCCGGTGCACCTGGGGTCGATGCCGGCGTCGGTGCAGGCCGCGCTCGACGTCTTCGGCGATCACATCCGTCCGGGCGACCAGGTCGTCCTCAACGACCCCTTCGCCGGCGGCACCCACCTCAACGACCTCACCCTCGTCGCCCCCTGCTTCGTCGACGGCCGCCTCGTCGGGTGGGCCGCCAATCGGGCCCACCACGCCGACGTCGGCGGTATGGCGCCGGGATCGATCCCGGCGGCGGCGACCGAGGTCTACCAGGAAGGCCTGCGCATCCCGCCAGTGCTCCTCACCGACGCGGTCGAGGCCATCCTGTGCGCCAACTCCCGCACCCCGGACGAGCGCCGGGGCGACCTCGACGCCCAGCGGGGGGCGAACGTCGTCGGTGTCGCCCGCCTGGCCGAGTTCGCCGGCGCGCCCCTCGACGAGATCACGGGCTACGGCGAGCGTCGCATGCGGGCTGCATTGTCCGAGATGCCCGACGGCACGTGGACGTTCACCGACCGGATGGACTCCTGCGGCCCGGAGCCCGATCAACAGCAGCCGGCCCGCATCGTGCTGACCCTGGCCATCGCCGGCGACGAGGCCACGTTCGACTTCACGGGCACCGACGACCAGCGGCCGGGAAACGTCAACGCGGTCGAGGCGGTGACGCTGAGCGCGGTGTCGTTCGCGCTGCGCTCCGCGGCCGACCCCACGATCCCGGCCAACGGCGGCGCCATGCGGCCGGTGCGGGTCATCGCACCTCCGGGGTCGATCGTCGCCGCCCGGCCGCCGGCGGCGGTGGGCGCCGGCAACGTCGAGGTCAGCTCGCGGGTGGCCGACGTCTGCCTCGGCGCGCTCGCCGCCGCGTGCCCCGGTCGGGTCGGCGCCGCTAGCCAGGGGACGATGAACAACACCCTCATCGGTGGGAACGGCTGGGTGTACTACGAGACCGTCGCCGGCGGGCAGGGCGGCCGACCGGGGCGAGCCGGCATGAGCGGGGTCCAGACCGGCATGACCAACACCCAGAACACGCCGACCGAGGCCCTGGAGCGGTCCTACGCCATGCGGGTGCTCCGGTACCGGCTCCGCCGGGGCAGCGGCGGCGCCGGCGCCGCCGCCGGCGGCGAGGGCATCGAGCGCGACCTGCTGATGCTCGAGGACGTGACCGTGTCGCTCATCACCGACCGGCGTGTGTCCCGCCCGTGGGGGCTGGCCGGCGGCGGCCCGGGTGCGCCTGGGGAGAATTGGCTGCTGCCTGCCGGCGATGAGAGCCGAGCCGAGCGCCTCCTCGACAAGTGCACGATCCAGCTGAAGGCAGGAGACGTCCTGCGGATGCTGACGCCCGGCGGTGGCGGATGGGGCACTCCGAACTAGCCGGCGCCTCCTCCTGACCGAGACTGCGACCGGCGTACCCAGGTCGACCTCGGACCCCGGCGCCCACCGGCTGAGCACGCGGTCGAGCTCCGCCTGCCTCACGGGCTTGGCCAGGTAATCATCCATGCCGGCGGCGAAGCACCTCTCGCGGTCTTCGGCCATCGCCCGGATGACAGGGACGGCGTCGCCACGGCGCCGGATACGGTTCGTGGCCTGATGCCCGTCCATCTCGGGCATCTGGCAGTCCATGAGAATGGCGTCATACCGCCGGCGATCGAGTGCCGCCAGCAGTCGTAGCCGAGCTTGGTCACCATGCCGCGCGCCACGGCCTGATTGATGGCGTTGTCCTCGGCGATGAGCAGCCGCCCCTTTGCACGGGTGGTTCCCGCCCACCTGGTTCCTGGGGGGCGGGGAGCGATGGGGCCGGCGTGCCCACCAACGACGCCAGCGCATCGTGGAGCTCGGAGCGCCGTGCCGGCTTGGTGAGGCGGACGGCGAAGCCGGCGGCGGCCGCATCCTCGGCCTCGACGGCGAGGGAGCTCAGGAGGACGAGGCCTACGGACGACAACGCCGGTGGCACTCACGATGCGGGCCCTCTCGAGGCCGTCCATGCCCGGCAGGCCATGTCCACGACCGCGACCTCGTGCGCCGGCCTGCGGCGGCGGCACGGAGGTGATCGAGCGCGGGAGAGGCGTCGGCGGCGACGTCGGCGGTCATGTTCCAGGCCAGAAGCTGGGAGGCCAGCACGGCGGCCATGAGGGGCCCTACCGCCGGGACCTCGCCGTAGTCACTCCCCTACCGTCCACGCTCGTCGTGCCAGGACGGCAACGTCTGGAATCGGATGGGAGCGTAGCGCCCGCAGCCGGGTCCGCCACCGCTCGGGCCATTGGAAGCGACCGCCGGCGGACTGGACCACCTGGAGGGCGAGCACGCCGGCGCCCGGTGAACCGAGGCCGATGAGGTGGTCGGCGGCGTCACCGAGGGTGTCCGGGCCCCACGCGGCCTGATCACGGTCGAGCGCTGACTCGGTGGCATGGACGGCGAGGGCAGCCAGGAGAGGACGATCGTCCAAGCCTCGGGCGATTGTGGCGAGTGTCGCCGTCGCCGCGGTCCAATCCACGGCCGCGAGGCGGACGGTTACCTCGTCGGGACCGCCGCCCACGAGGACCGCGACACGGAGGAGGTCGTCCCGGTGCTCGCCACGCTCGAGGCGGGGCAGTTCCGCCATGGTCCGCAAGAGGGCCTGCAGGCGCTGGTCGGACGGCCGGTCCCGCTCGGCGCCGGCGTCGTGGTCGGGCGCGTCGACCCGCCGGGCAAGCTCGGCCACCAACGACGAGGCCTGGCGCCACCCAGCGCCGTCCTGGAGCATCACGCCCAGGGATCGCAGTGCCGGCCACACTTCGGGCCCGGTGTCGAGATCACCGATCGCACGACAGGCGACCTCCGGCGCCCGGTCGGACCACCGGGCCCACGACGCAAGCGCGGCGAATGCCTGCGCTCGCACGCGTTGCGAGCTTGACATGGCCGCGTCGAGCACGAGCCCCGACCACCGGGCGCGGTGGCGCTCCGCCAACTGATCGGGAACGGTCTCGAGGAGCGATCGCACCTCGTCCTCAGCGGTAGCCGGGCTCACGGCGAGCAGACGCCAGACACGCTCGTCGTCGAGGAAGTCACGGAGCGACCTCCAGATTGCGATCCGGAGGTCGCGGTGGATGGCGTCACCGGCAGCAACGTCGAGGAGGACGTCGACCGCGCCCGCCGGGCGGTGCGCACCGAGGAGGCGTGCGGCCTCCTTCTTCGACGTGACCTTGGCCGTGCTTGAGCGTAGGACCGCTTCGAGCGGACGTCGCAGGTCGTTGCGGGAAACGAACCGTGCGCAACGCGTCGCCGCGTACATCGCGACCCGCGCCCGGTCGGTCCCCGAATGCTGAAGGAGCCGGTCGAGGGCTCGACCTGGTTCATCCGTCCAGGCCAGGCCGGACAGCGCCGCCTCCTGCACCGCCACGTCGGGGACGGCGAGATACGGCTCCAGCGCGTCGGGACCGATCTCAGGCAGGCGCGCCAGGGATCGGATCGCCGCGGTGCGCGTCCACTCGGGTGTCCCCCTCGTGGCGATCAGCGCGTCGAGCGCAGCCCTGTACGCCTCGTGCTGCCTCGGGAGCCATCGGTCGAAGCCGCCGGTGATGACCGGTACGAACCGGACGTCACCCTTCAGGAAGCGACCCTTGAGCGGGCGCGCCCTGAGCAGCACGTCGAGCAGGTCCTGGCGCGATCGCAGGACGGTGGCGAGCACCGCGGGCACGGCGACGACCGACTCGTCGGCGGCGATGGCGCTCGCGACACGTGCCGATCGCGTGCCGGGGTTGGCGAGCCACAGTGTCAGCGAGGTTCGCACCACCGAGTCGCTTGCGGCCGTCGTGGCTCGCTGGAGCAGCTGTTGGAGACGGCCATCTCGCCAAGCCCGCTGGCCGAGCGCGCGGGCCAGCGAGAGGGTCATCTCGTAGCGGTTCAGGGCCGCATCACGTTCGAGTCGTGGCATGAGGACGTCGATCAGCGGCGCCTCGGCCCCGGCGGGGAGGAGGCGGTCGAGCGGGGGAAAGGAGAGGGACCCGGCCGGCCCGGCGATCTGGTCGAGCACACGGAGCCCGAACCCGAGACGCAAGGACGCCGGATCGCCGCCGGCGTCGCCCACGAGCTTGAAGGCGAGGTGACCGACCTGGCGCAACGTCGCCGGCGAGGTGTCGCGCGCCTCGACGACGGCCTGAACGAGCGGTTGCAGTAGCTCCAGGCTGTCGCCGCCGAACATTGCGGCCGGCGCCATCGCCACTGCCCGGAGGGCCGAGAGGCGCACCGGATCCTGATCGTTCCTCAGCCGGCCGCAGAGCTGGAGGGCCGTGGTCATGGCCTCGGGTGACCGTTCCCGGCGGGCACAGGAGATCAGCAGGTCGTAGCCCAGCGCCCGATCCTCGGCCTTCGGGCGCCCGATGTGCGCAGCGAGCGGCTCGCGGGCCTCGTCGAAGGAAAGGAAGGACCGGTACTGGAGCGTGAGTGCGTCGGACTCTCGGATCGAACGTACCCCCAGGATCCGGCGGGCCTCGACGTGGCGCACGCCGCGGGGCAGCACGTCGAGGAAGCCCGGAGCCCAGACCTTGTTCGACGAGTCGAGGTCGTCGAGCGCCCGGGAGAAGACGTCCGCCCGGTCGCCGGGCGCCAGTGACCCGACCCAGGCAAACAGCAGGTGCTCTCGCTCGCGGAGCGCCCGTGCGACGGCGACCCGGTCACCGGCGGCAAAGTGGCGTGCGTTGCGCAACAGCGACGGTGGGAGCCACCTCCCCACGCCGCCGACGAACTCGTCCCTGACGATGAGCCGGGCAACCCGCGAGGCATCGAACCGGACCAGGAAACCGAGAACCGGCCGCAGGCCCCACGGCACGACCCAGGAGGGGCCGGACGCCTCGACCAGTGCCAGGACGCGGTCCGGCTCGGCGAGCGCGAGCCCACGGAGCGCGCCGTCCACGCGCGACCAGAGCTGGTCGCGCTGCCGGCGCGAGAGCGCCGGACACTCGTCCTCGATGTGGTCGAGCAGGACGCGCGGATGGCGTACGGCGAGCGATCGAAGGTTGGGCACCGCGTACAACAGCTCGGGGAGGAGCCGGCGGACGGCAGCCTCGCCGCAGGCGGGGAGCAGCGAGGCGGCCTCGCGATCGCCCAGCTCGCGCCGGATGTCGTCGATCACGGCTTCGGCCACCTCTGTCAGCCGGTGGCGGTTGACGAATCGGCGAAGCCGGCGCCGATCCTCGGCGCTGCCGCGCCGCACAGCGTCGACGACATCCTCGGCTGGGAGGTGCGCCAGGGGGATAGTGGCAAGGGCGAAGGACCGGATGTGGGGTGACGGATGGCGGAGTGCGGATCTCAGCCGTTCGCCATCGCCCGCGGCGGACGCAGCGACGAGCGCCAGCCGGTGGTGATAGCCGCTCTGGGCCGACAGCTCGTCGAGGAGCGCTCCGAGCCCTTGGTCGCCGGCGTTGTCGCGTCCCAGGACGGCCATGATCTGTACCCGCCCGGCGTGGTGACTGCCGTCGAACTGGTCGAGAAGCCGCCGTAGGCCTGGCAAGGGCACGCCGCATCCTCGCACGACCGTCGACCAGACGGCCCCCTCTAGCCGGCGCCGGTGGCGCGGGCCACCAGAATTCGGCGGTTGCCGGCGCCGGTCTTGGCGAAGACCGACTTGAGGTGGTCCTGGACGGTGTGCTCCGAGACGAACAGCCGTGCCGCCAGCTCGCGGGTGTCGGCGCCCCCGACGAGGTAGCGAAGGAGCTCGGTCTCGCGTCCGGTCAGGCCGGCGGCGCTCGCGTACACCGACGTCCGCTCGGCGGGTGGCGTCGGCTCGATGCTTACGGCGATGGCCGCCGGGCCGGCGCCGGCGGGAGCCGCCATCCGCGCCGCCCGGAGCGTCACCCACAGCCCGTCACGAAGGTGGACCCGCGCCCACGGCGGGTTGTCGTCGACGCCGGCCTCCCGGGCGAGGAGCTGGGCGGCCACGTTGTAGGCGCCGGCCGGCACGGGCGCCCGGCCGGCGTCGGTAGGGAGGAGGGCGCGCAGGTGGGGGACGGTCTCCGGGGTCTGCGTCAGCGGCTCCAGGTCCGGCGACAACAGCAGCAGGACCGGCTCCGTCCGGTGCACCGGCGTCTCGGGGGCGAGGGCGAAGGTGGCGAACAGGCTGCGGCGAAGGGCCGGCGTCACGATGGCCGCGACCCGCGCCAGGAAAGCCCGATCGGTGGCCGTGAACGGGCCGTCGCGACGCCACAGGTCGAGGAAGCCCCAACAGCCGTACTGGTCACGGAACACCGTCGAGGCCACATCGGCGATGCCGTAGCCGGACAGCAGCTCGGCCCACAACCGGCTCTGCGAGCGGTCGCCGGCGGTCGCCTCGATCAGGGAGGCCGCGCTGCCGGCGGCCATCGTCGTCCACCGGTTCGTCGATGTGAGGTACTTCAATCGGATGAGCGCCGGCAGGTCGGCCAACGACGGCGTCTCGGCCAGGGGCGCCGACCCGACGGACGTCTCCGGGTCGGTCAGCAGCCAGGCGTAGGCGTCGCACGGCACCCGGGCCCGGATCTCCTCAAGCAGGGCGATCCGCAGCTCGCGCTCGCCGAGGTCCCGGCGGCAGGTCCGCTCGATGCGGTCGAGCGTCGGCACCGCGGCAACAGTACGCGCCCCGAGAAACCCAGAAACCTGGGATGGGCGTGGCCGGCGCGCCGCCGTACGGTCCGCACATGGCAACCCTCCACATCGAACACCCGATCACCGACTACGGCACCTGGCGCACCGCGTTCGACCGCCTGGCTGACGTCCGCCGCAACGCCGGCGTGGTGGACGGGCGCGTCTCACGTCCGGTCGACGACCCCAACTACATCGTGGTCAGCCTCGACTTCGACACGACGGAGCACGCGACGGGCTTCCTCCGGTTCCTCGAGACCCGGGTGTGGGCGTCGCCGGCCGCCGCCCCGGCCCTCGGTGGCCGCCCGAGGACGGCGATCCTCGAGCCGGAGGCGCTCACGATCGTCTGAATAAGCTTCTCCTGCATGGTCGCCGCGGTCATCTTCGACTGGGGCGGGACACTCTCGGAGTTCGTCAACGCCGAGCTGGTCGACGCCTGGCGGCTCGCCGCCCGCCACATCGACCCGGCCCACGAGGACGAGATCGCCGCCCAACTGGTGCAGGTGGAGGCGGACTTCTGGGCCACCACGTCGAGCCACCAGCGCAGCGCCACCCTGGCCGACCTGCTGGCGCAGGCCGCCACCGAGCTCGGCCTCGACGTGGCCGAGGCGCTTCTGGAGGAGGCGGCCGTCCGCCACCTCGACGCCTGGACGCCCCACATCAGCCACGACCCCGACGCGGCGCCGGCGCTGGCCGCCCTGCGGGCCGCCGGCCTGCGGGTCGGGATGCTGTCGAACACCCACTGGCCCCGGACGTTCCACGAGCGCTTCCTCGAGCGCGACGGGCTCGTCGAGCTCATCGACGCCCGGCTCTACACCAGCGAGATGCCGTTCCAGAAGCCGCACCCGTCGGCCTTCCTGGCCGCCGCCGAGGCCCTCGGCGTGGCGCCGGCGGATGCGGTGTTCGTTGGCGACCGGCCATGGGACGACATCGCCGGCGCCGGCTCGGTCGGTATGCGCACCGTCCTGCGGCCCAACCCGTTCGCGCCGGACATCGAAGGCATCGAGCCCGACGCCCGCATCGCCGGGCTGCCCGAGCTGGTCGACCTCATCCGCTCGAAGTGGCTGCCAGAACGATGAGGGGCGTTCAGCCGACGCGGATCGTCCCGTGCATGCCGTAGGCCCAGTGTCCGGGAAGGTGGCAGCCGAAGAGGACGGCGCTGCCGGCGCCGGCGAAGCGGTAGGTCGTGACCGCGGTGGCGCCGGGCGCCACCGACACCTCGCCGGCCCGCGCACCGTGATAGGACTCGGTGCCCACCTCGTGGACGTCCTGGACCGACTGGTCGCCGACGATGAGCTCGTGGGCGATCGGGTCGGTGTTGCGGACGACGAAGCGGACCGTCTCGCCCGGTCGCACGTGCAGCTCGGCGAGGGAGAACTGCGAGTGATGGACGGTGAGCTCGATCGTCCGCTCCGGGGGGCCGCCGGCGCAGCCGCTCAACGTGAGCAGGGCGGCGACGGCGACCCCGGCGAGCAGCTTCACCGCCGGCGGGTGGCCACAACGACGCCGCCGGCGGTGGCGGCCAGGGCGAGGCCGGCGACCGCCCAGGGCCACACCGGCATGCCGGCGGGGGTGGCGGCGGCGACCGGACCGGGTGCCGGCGCCGGCGTCGGCTGGGCGAGCTCCAGTCCGGCAGCCACCGGCGACGGGCGGTCGGCGCCGGTGGCGTCGACGGCCAGGTCGTAGGTGAGCTGGCCCGGTGCGGCGTCGATCTTGAGGTAGCTCAGCCACGCCGACTGGGGCACCCACTCCATGCCCTTGTCGGTGCGCAGGTCGGTCAGCAGGGTGATGGAGGCCGGCGCCTGGCGGTCGAGGACCATGCCGGGGGCGGTCTTGCCGGGAAGCAGCGCGGGTCGCTTGTCGGTCAGCAGGAAGACGTCGGCGTTGACCCGCTCGCCGGCCTTGAGGCCGACGCCCAGGATGCGCAGCGGGACCCACGGGTTCGGCGTCGGGATGGTGAGGTGGACGGGCGTGCCGTCGCCCAGGGCCACGCCCTTCTGGCGGGCGGCGTCGGCGTTGAAGCGGGCGGCGAGGAAGATCGGGCTGCGCTGGGCGTAGAAGTCGAGCACCTCGGGCACCTCCGGCGTGAGCAGGAAGCCGTTCTTGGTGGCCCACTCCCCGACCGCCTGGCCGCCGCCCTTGAGGACCGTGATGTCGAGGGCGTCGATGCGGGTCTCGAGGAGGACTTGGGCCGCGTCGAGGGCGGCCGCACCGGAGGCGGCCGACGACCGGGCGAACTGCGGCTGCGGCGTCACCTCACGCACGAGGCGTTGCAGTGTCCAGTCGCCACCCCGCTCGACAGAGGTCGGCACGTCGGGCAGCGGGATGATCGACCCGAACTCCCCGCCGGCGCCGGCGAACTTGAAGGCGGTGACGTAGTGCTCGACGCCGTCGTGCCAGGCGGCCAGCGTGGTGGTGCGGACGAGGTTGACCGATCCGTTGCGGCCGATCAGGCCTCCGCATGCGAGCGCCGGGCCGGCGCCCAGCACGGTGACGAACAGTCCGGTCACGACCGCCAGCAGGGCCTTGCGCATCGTCCACCTCCAGTGGTTCGGGAACTGGAGATGGGACGTCCGTCAGGACCGGTCTGGTTCCGGGATCCGCACCTTTCTCCGGTTGTGAACGAAGAACAGGATGAAACCGCCGCCGACGATGACGCCGGTGACGACAGCCAGCACGGCGACGCCCATGCCGCCCGCCCGCGGGATCGGCGGCGGCGCCGGCCCGAGGATGACCGTGACGTGGCCCTCGATGTGGCCGTTCGGCGCATCGCCGAAGGGGAACGTGCGGCACGTCGCCCGGCAGCGGATCACGACCGATCGTCCGGCCTCGGTGACGACGACCAGGTCGTTCTCGTCGATCCGGACCTGGCTGAACGACTGGGGCGTCATCCGCCAGATGCTGTTCGTGCCCTCCGTCGGCGACCCCGGCGAGCGCCGGTCGGCGACATACGCGGTCCCGCCCCGCCCGATGAACCCCGGCGGCGTGAACCCGACGCTCTCGACGCCGATGTCGGGGCCGGCGGGGAGGCCGGGGTTGATGAGCACGCCGCTGGTCCCGTCGAAGCGGATGAAGATCACGTCGCCGGTGTTCTCGTCGGCGGCGATGAGGTCGCCGCCGTGCTCGCCGAAGAGCTGCGGGGCGACCTCCATGCCGCCCTCGATCAGCGGGGCGTTCTCGGTGACCGTCCGCAGGCGGCCCCGGCAGTCGATGGCGAAGAGGACCGTCCTGGTGCCCCGGCGGCCGGCGACGAGCAGCTGGTTCCCGAACCGGCCGGTGGCGTCGAAGGCGATGCCGGTGAGCAGGTCGGTGGGCGGCGTCTCGACCCAGCGCGACGCCTGGCCGTCGACGGTCACCCTGACCACAGCCTGCGGCGGCGTCCCGAGCTCCATGGCGTAGACCTCGCCGGCCTCGAAGCGGCAGCCGGCGCCGGCGACGTCGAGCCCCGGCGACATGGCGATGTAGCTCTCGGGCCCTGGATCGGTCGAGTAATTGCCGAACGGGGTGGCCTGGCCACTGTCGGGATTGACCAGGAACAGTTTGCCGGCGGCCGCCGCCACCAGCGCGCCGTCGGGTCGGGGGCCGACGACGTCGACCACGCCGGGCAGCGACGCCCAGCGCTCCCAATTGGGCGGCGTCGGCGCGGTGGTCGGCGTCGCCTGGGCGGCGAACAAGCCCAGGGCGAGGAGGAGGGCGGCGATCAGGAGACGGACTGCGCTGGTTTGGCGTCGATGACGCGTGCGCCGATGGTGTCTTTCCAAACCGGCTCGTAGCCGGCGGCCCGGAGCGCGGCGGCCACCTGGGCCGGCGACCGCGTGTCGCTGACCTCGAACTGGGGCTCGGCCGCGCCGGGGTCGGCGTACCCGCCGGGCTCGGTCTGGGAGCCGGCGGACATCTGCGTCACGCCGAGCTTGAACGCCGCGTCGCGGAAGGACGGTGACTCACGGGTCGAGAGGGTGATGCCGACGTCGGGCAGCGCCAGGCGGAGGGCGCACAGGATCTGGACGTACTCCCGGTCGGTGACGGGGCGCACCGGCTGGTAGCCGCCGGCGGCCGGCCGCATGCGGGGCAGCGAGACGGCCACGTCGCACCGCCACCACCGGCGGACGAGCGCCGATGCGTGGGCGGCGAGGGCGACGACGTCGGAGCGCCAGTCCGGGTCGAGGCCGAGGAGGGCGCCCAGCGAGAGCGATCGCATGCCCGCCTCCGCGGCCCGGTCGGGCGCGCCCAGCCGCCAGTCGTAGTTGCGCTTCTTGCCTTTCAGGTGGACCGCGGCGTAGGTGTCGCGGTTGTAGACCTCCTGGTAGACGACCAGCCCCTCGCAGCCGGCCTCAACCAGTCGCCGGTAGGTAGCGGTGTCCCAGACCTGGGTCTCCAGCGAGATCGAGGGAACCTCGCCGGCCAGGGCGCCGACGCAGTCGACCAGGTAGTCCTTCGACACGATCCGGGCGTGCTCGCCGGCGACGAGCAAGAGGTGGCGGAAGCCCCGGTCGGTCAGCGTGCGCGCCTCGGCGGCCACCTCGGCCGGCGACAGGGTGCGGCGGGCGATCTCGTTCCCGGCGGAGAACCCGCAGTAGGTGCACGTCGAGACGCACTCGTTCGAGAGGTACAGCGGCGCGAACAGGCGCACCACCCGTCCGAACCGGCGGACGCTGGCGGCGTGGGCGAGGGCGGCCATCTCCTCCAGCCGGCCGGCGGCCACGGGCGACAGCAGGGCGCCGAGGTCGGCCAACGACCGGCGGGTGGCACGTAGCGCCCGGTCGACGTCGGCGTCGGTCGCCATGGTCGCGAGCGTCCGGGCAGTGTGCAGGTCGGTGGCCAGGAAGTCGGCGGCGGCGGTGTTGTCCGGCACGCCGTCAGGGCGGGAATCCAGCAGGACGGGGACCGCCGTCATGTCAAAAAGCCGGTGAGGGGCGACGACGCCTCGGCCGTCCCGCCCACCGCCGGCAGGCCGGCCAGCACGGCCCGCCGGCCGGCTTCCACCGCCAGCCGGAAGGCGGCGGCCATGGCCGCGGGGTCGCCGGCGGTGCCGATGGCGGTGTTGACCAGGACGGCGCCGGCGCCCATCTCGATGGCCTCGGCCGCCTGCGATGGAGCGCCGATGCCGGCGTCGACCACCACCGGCACCAGGGACTGCTCGATGATGATCTCCAGCGCGGCGCGCGTGCGCAGGCCCTGGTTCGACCCGATCCACGAGCCGAGGGGCATGACGGTGGCGCAGCCGACCTCTTCCAGGCGCTTGCACAGGACAGGGTCGGCGTTGACGTAGGGCAGGACGGTGAAGCCCTCGCGGCAGAGGATCTCGGCCGCCTTGAGCGTCTCCACCCCGTCGGGCAGGAGGTAGCGGGGCTCAGGGGTGATCTCGAGCTTGATCCAGGTCGGGTAGCCGCCGCTGCGGGCCAGGCGGGCCAGGCGCACGGCCTCCTCGGCGTCGTCGGCGCCGCTGGTGTTGGTCAGGAGCAGGACCGACGACATGTCCACCGCGTCGAGGATGTCTTCGTCGGCCGTGGCATCAATGCGCCGGAGGGCGACCGTCACCATCTCGGTACCGGACGCCACGATGGCGGCGGCCAGCGAGGCGTTCGAGGGGAACTTGCCGGTACCGAGGAAGAGGCGGCTGTGGAACTCCCGGCCGGCGATCACGAGGGGGTCATGCATCCCGACCTACCTTACGTGGGTGCGCTACTGGACCGTCAGCGAGGCCCGGGAGTACCTCCCGAGGGTCCGGGAGCTGGCCGAGCGCATCCGCCACGCGGCCAAGCTGAGGGCCGGCGAGGCCGGGTCGACCAATGGGAACCGGGCCCCGATCCTCGAAGCCCAGGAGGCGCTCGACGAGCTCCAGGCGGGTGACATCATCTTTCGCGACGCCATGACCGGTCTCCTCGACTTCCACGCCAGGGGCGCCGACGGCGTCATCTACTTTCTCTGCTGGCGCCTCGACGAGGACGACCTGGGCTTCTGGCATCTCCCGTCGGAGGGCTTTCCCGGCCGCAAGCCCCTCCCGAGGGACCCCGAATGAGCCCGGTCCTGTCCGAACTGGCTGGGCCGTGAAGACCCGCACCCTTATCATCCTGGCCATGATCGCCGGCCTCGCCATCCTGATCGCCTTCACCCTGCAGGTCACCCTGGCAGCCAGGTAGCCAGGCGCCGGTAGGCTCCACGCCGTGGCCGAGGACTTCGACCTTGTGGTGATCGGTGGGGGCCCGGGAGGGTACGGGGCCGCCCTGTACGCGGCCGGCGCCGGCATGTCGGTGGCCGTGGTCGAGAAGGACAAGGTGGGCGGGACGTGCCTGCACCGGGGGTGCATCCCGGCCAAGCACTACCTGGAGACGGCGTCGGTGTTCCGCGCGGTCGCCGGCGCCAAGGAGTTCGGCGTGCAGGCCGACCAGCCGCAGCTCGACCTCGGCATCTCCCGCGCCCGCAAGCAGAAGGTGGTCGACCAGCTCTGGAAGGGCCTCCAGGGCCTCATGAAGAAGCGCAAGATCACGACCTACACCGGCACCGGCAGCCTCGGCGCCGGCCACCTGGTGACGGTCGACGACGCGACGGAGCTGCACGGCAAGCATGTCGTCCTTGCCACCGGCTCCGTTCCCCGCACCATCCCCGGCTTCGAGCCCGACGGCACGACGATCCTGACCTCCGACCATGTGCTCGAGATCGACAAGCTGCCGGCGTCGGCCGCGGTCATCGGTGGCGGGGCCATCGGCTGCGAGTTCGCCTCCATGCTCAGCGACCTGGGCTGCGACGTCACCCTGCTCGAAGCCCTGCCCAAGCTCCTGCCGGGCTGCGACGCCGACGTAGTCGACGTGGTCGTCCGGTCGTTCAAGAAGCGGGGCATGACGGTCCGCGCCGGGGTCACCGTCGAGGGCCACGAGGAGTCCAACGGGCAGGTGACGGTCAAGCTCGGCGACGGCGAGTCGGTCACGGTCGACGTCGTGGTCGTCTCCGTCGGCCGCAAGCCGCTCACCGACGGGCTCGGGCTGGAAGGAACGAACGTGGAAGTCGACGGGAAGGGCTTCATCACCGTCGACAGCCACCATCGCACGGGCGAGGAGGGCGTCTACGCCGTCGGCGACGTGGTCGCCACGCCCCAGCTGGCCCACGTGGGATTCGCCGAGGCCATCGTGGCCGTGCGGGACATGCTCGGCGAGGACCTCGAGCCGGTCGACTACGGCAAGGTCCCGTGGTGCATCTACTGCCACCCCGAAGTGGCCTTCGCCGGCATGACCGAGCAGGCCGCCCGTGACGCCGGCCACGACGTCACCGTGTCGAAGCACTCGTTCAACTCCAACAGCCGGGCCATGATCATCGGCGAGACCGAGGGCATGGTGAAGGTCATCGCCGCCAAAGGTGGCCCGATCCTCGGTGTGCACATGGTCGGGCCGTGGGTGACCGAGCAGATCGGCGCGGGTTGGCTGTCGGTGAACTGGGAGGCCACTCCCGACGACATGGGCCAGCTCATCCACGCGCACCCGACGCTGTCGGAGACGTTCGGCGAGACCGTCCTGTCGCTCACTGGAAGGGGACTGCACGGCTGATGGCCGACATCACCATGCCGCAACTCGGCGAGACGGTCACCGAGGGCACCATCACTCGGTGGTTCAAGAAGGTGGGCGACCAGGTCGCCCAGGACGAGCCGCTCTTCGAGGTCTCCACCGACAAGGTCGACTCCGAGGTGCCGGCCGCCTCCGCCGGCTACCTCAAGGAGATCCTGGTCGAGGAGGGCGAGACGGTCGACGTGGGCGCCAGGCTGGCCGTGATCGACGACGGGCCGCCGGCGGACAACGGCACGGCGGCGCCGGCCAAGGAGGCCGAGCCCGAAGCGAAAGCCACGCCAGAGCCGGAGCCCGAGCAAGAGGCCCCGGAAGCCGAGGTCGACACCGTCGTCCCCGAGCCCGAGTCTGAGCCGGAGCCTGCATCGCAGCCCGCGCCTGAGCGCCAACAGGCGCCGGCCCCGCCGGCGGCCGCCGCGGGCCGCAAGGTGCTGTCGCCGCTCGTGCGCCGGCTCCTGACCGAGAACGACCTCGACGCCGACGACATCCAGGGCACGGGGATCGAGGGTCGCGTCACCCGCAATGACGTCATGACCCACCTCGACAAGGGCGGCGGCCGTACGGCGGCGCCCAAGCCCGCGGCGGCCAGCCGGCCCGCCGCCGCCGCGCCGGCGGCGCGGGCCGGCGCCGACGAGGTCATCCCGTTCTCGAACATCCGCAAGCGCACCGCCGAGCACATGGTCCGGTCCCAGGCCACGTCGGCGCACGTGCTGACGGCAATCGAGGTCGACTTCGAGGCCGTCGACCGCGTCCGGCTGGCGCAAAAGGACGCGTTCAAGGCCGACGAAGGCTTCTCCCTCACGTACCTGCCATTCGTCGCCCGGGCCGTGATCGAGGCCATCCGCGACTTCCCCCACGTCAACGCCTCGGTCGGCGACAACGAGCTCATCGTCCATCGTGCTGTCCACCTGGGCTTCGCCGTCGACATCAACTTCCAGGGCCTAATCGTGCCGGTCGTCCATGACGCCGACGGCAAGCGGATGCGCGCCATCGCCCGCGAGCTCGCCGACCTCGCCGCCCGGGCTCGGAACAAGAAGCTCAACGCGGACGAGATCTCGGGGAGCACGTTCACCATCACCAACCCCGGCGGGTTCGGGACGTTCATCACCGCGCCGGTCATCAACCAGCCCCAGGTGGCCATCCTGTCCACCGACGGCGTCAAGAAGCGGCCCGTCGTGGTCGAGCTTGCCGACGGGAGCGACGCCATCGCCATCCACCCGGTCGGCCTGCTGGCCCTGAGCTTCGACCACCGGGCCTTCGACGGCGCCTACGCGTCGGCGTTCCTCGCCCGCTGCCGCGAGATCATCGAGACCCGGGACTGGTCCCAGGAGCTGTGACCCGCCTCCGCCCACTGGGCGGCACAGCGGCGCCGCTGCGGGCCCGGTGGCTCGGTCGGGTGCGCTTCGGCGACGCCCACGCCCTGCAGCGGGCCCTCTTCCGGGGCACCACCAACTCCTACCTCCTCCTTCTGGAGCACCACCCCGTCTACACGGTGGGGCTCCGGGGCGCCGGCGACAACCTGCGGGTGCCGGCGGCCGACCTCGGTGCCGAGCTGATCGCCACCGACAGGGGTGGCGAGGTCACCTGGCACGGGCCGGGGCAGCTGGTCGGCTACCCGATCCTGTCGACGACGGACTCCCCCAAGGAGCACGTGCGCTCGGTCGAGCAGCTGGTAATCGACGTCTGCGCCGGCTTGGGCCTGCCCGGCCTCGGCCGAGTCGAGGGCTCCCCCGGCGTCTGGGTGGACGCGGAGGGGCCGGCGCCCCGGAAGATCTGCGCCATCGGCGTCCGCCGGTCGCGGGGCCGGACGATGCACGGCTTCGCCCTCAACGTCGACCCCGACCTGTCGTGGTTCGACAGGATCATCCCCTGCGGAATCGCCGGCAAGGGCGTGACGTCGTTGGCCGCCGAGGGGATCGGCGCCGGCATGCGCGAGGTCGTCGACGCTGTCATGGAGGCCGCCAGCGAGCGGTGGGGCGAGGCCGGCGTGGAACGGGTGGACGTCTCGTGGGAACGCGAGGACCCGGTCGGGATGCCGGTGGCCACCCGCAAGCCCGAGTGGCTGCGGGTCAAGGTCGACCTCGGCCCGGCCTACCGCGACGTCAAGCGGACCATGCGCAGCCTCAAGCTGGTCACGGTGTGCGAGGAGGCCGGCTGCCCCAACATCTACGAGTGCTGGCGGGACGGCACCGCCACCTTCATGATCAACGGCGAGCAGTGCACCCGGGCGTGCGGGTTCTGCCAGGTCGACACCAGTAAGCCCATGCCCGTCGACCCCGCCGAGCCGGAGCGGCTGGCCGAGGCGGTGGCCGACATGGGACTGGCGTATGCGGTCATCACCGCGGTCGCCCGCGACGACCTCCCCGACGGCGGAGCGGCCGGGTTCGCCGAGGCGATCCGCGCCGTCCGCGCCAGGTGCCCGGGGACCGCGGTCGAGGTCCTCATCCCGGACTGCAAGGGCAGACCAGAGGCGTTGGCCACCATCTTCGACGCCCGGCCCGACGTCCTCAACCACAACCTGGAGACCGTCGCCCGCCTGCAGCGCCACGTGCGGCCCTCCGCCTCCTACGCCCGCAGCCTCTCGGTGCTGGCCCGCGCCGCGGCCGCCGGCCTGGTCACCAAATCGGGCCTCATCCTCGGCCTGGGCGAGACGGAGGGCGAGGTCCTGGCCGCCATGGCCGACCTCCAGCGGGTGGGCGTGTCGATCCTCACCCTCGGCCAGTACCTCCGGCCCTCCGCCGGCCACCTGCCGGTGGACCGGTGGTGGACGCCGGCGGAGTTCGACCGGCTGGCCGAAGCCGGCCGTTCACTCGGCTTCGCCCACGTCGAGGCGTCGCCGCTGACCCGCTCCAGCTACCACGCCCGCCAGGCGGCGAGCGCGGTAGCCGGCGCCCTCGATCTGGCTGCACTGACGTGCCCATAGGCACGTAGCGGCAGCCAAATCGGGAGGGGCGGCGGGATTAGGTCACGGCAAAGCTGACCGGCAGGCACGCCTGCCGGGCGCCGGCGGCGCCACCGGGAGCGGTCGGCAGGGCGTGGATGACCATGGACTGCGCCGCGCCAGGGGCAATGACGAACGGCACCGTTGTGGTGGCGTACCCGTACCCGCCGGCCCGGACGGTGAAGTCCAGCCACACCTCGGTCGAGGTGCTGGCCGGACCGCCGGTGTTGTAGTGCGGGCCGGCGGCGGTTCCGTTGCCGGCGACGCAGGGCCCGACGTGGATGTGGACACCGAACCTTGCGCCCGCCGCCGCCGGGTCGAGCCCGGTGAAGAACACCCGGAAGGCCGTGCTGCCATCGGAAGCCACGCCCCAGAGCTCGGCGCTGGCGCCGTCGGTGGCGTTGTAGGAGGACAGCTGGAAATCGACCAGGTCTCCTTGGGCGTGGACGTAGGACGTCGCCGCCCCGACTGCTGAACTACCCGTGACAAGCCCAGCGGTCAGCAGTGCCGCCGTGAGCCATCCGAACTTCCTTCTCGTGCGCAAAGAACCCCCCAGGTTTGTGGAGTGCGCAGCTTGTCACAACGCGCGGGTGACTACCCTGACCCCCAGATGGTCACCACCGCAGCCCTGGCCGCCCGCAACGACGCTGTCCGGGCACAGATGCGGCGGCTGGGTGTCGACACCCTCCTGCTCTCCCTCGGCGCCGAGCTGCCGTGGCTCACCGGGTACACGGCCATGCCCCTGGAGCGGCTCACGATGCTGGTCCTGTCGCTGGATGCCGAAGCCATCCTCGTCGTCCCCGCCCTCGAGGCGGCACGGGTCGAGCCCCGCCCCGAGCTGTTCGCGCTGCGCCCGTGGGCCGAGACCGAGAACCCGATCGACGTGGTCACGGGTGTCGTCGGACGGTCGCGCCGCCGGCTCGGGATATCAGAGCGCACCTGGGCGAGGTTCCTGCTCGCCCTCCAGACCGAGCTGCCCCGGTCGACGTGGATGAACTCGTCCCGGATCACCAGCCCGCTCCGGGCGGTCAAGGACCCCGACGAGGTCACCGCCCTCCGCCGGGCGTCCGCCGCCGCCGACCGGGTGGCCGCCGAGTTGCTGACGAGCCAGATTCCCCTGATCGGCCGGACGGAAGCCGACGTCTCACGGGAGCTGGGCCAGCGCCTCGTCGACGAGGGCCACGACACCGTCAACTTCGCCATCGTGGCCAGCGGTCCGAACGCGGCCAGCCCCCACCATCATCCCGGAGGCCGCACCATCGGCGCCGGCGAGGCCGTCGTCTGCGACTTCGGCGGCACCATGGACGGCTACTGCTCGGACATCACCCGGACGATCTTCACCGGCGAGCCGCCCGAGGAGTTCCTCGACCTCTACGCCGCCCTGGCCGGCGCCCAGGCCGCCGCCGTCGACGCCGCCCGGGTCGGCACGCCGTGCGAGGACGTGGACGCTGTGGCCCGAGACCTCATCACCGACGCCGGCTACGGCGACCAGTTCATCCACCGCACCGGCCACGGGATCGGGTTGGAGGAGCACGAGGACCCCTATCTGGTCCGCGGGAACCGCGACCCCCTCGCCGCCGGCCACGCCTTCTCCGTCGAGCCCGGCATCTACGTCGACGGCCGGTGGGGCGCCCGCATCGAGGACATCGTGGTGGCCACCGACGCCGGCCCCGAGCCGCTCAACCGGGCCGACCACGCCCTCGCCATCGTGGAGCACTGAGCCGCTTGGATCTGGGCGTCGCCGGCCGGGTGGCGCTGGTCACCGCGGCCTCGAAGGGCCTGGGGCGGGCATCGGCGGTCGCACTGGCCCAGGAGGGGGCGAAGGTCGTCATCTGCGCCCGGGGCGCCGAGGCACTCGACTCGGCCCGGGCGGAGTTGGAGGGCTACACCGAGGTAGTGGCCATCTCGGCCGACGTGACCAACCCGACGGTGCCGGCGGACCTGATCCGAGCTGCCGTCGACCAGTTCGGCCGGCTGGACATCCTCGTCGCCAACGCCGGCGGCCCGCCGGCGGCCCGGTCGCTCGACGTCGACGACGCCCAGCTCGAGGCGGCGCTGAACGCCAACCTGCTCACCTCCGTACGCCTGGTGCGGGAGGCCGTCCCCCACATGCGGGCCGGCGGGTGGGGGCGGATCTGCCTCCTCACCTCGTCGTCCATCAAGCAGCCCATCCCGACGCTGGCGCTGTCGAACACGGCCCGCACCGCCCTGTGGGCCTGGGCCAAGACCGCCGCCACCGATCTCTTCGACGACGGCATCACCATGAACCTCATCTGCCCCGGCTCCCACGCCACCGACCGCATGAAGGACATCAAGCTGAGCGGTCCCATAGGAGACCCCGCCGCCTTCGGTCAGGTGGTGGCGTTCCTCTGCTCGGAGCCCGCCAACTTCATCAGCGGCTCAACCGTCCTCGTCGACGGCGGCCGCGCCGTAGGCCTGGTCTAACGCCGCCGCTCGATCTGGCTGCAGTGGCGTGCCTAGAGGCACGTCAGTGCAGCCAATTCGGATGTGTCAATCGTCGGTGTGCTCGGGGTAGCGCTGCTCGCGGCGCCGATTCTCGTCCTGGGCCTTGATCTCGTCGGTCCAGCTCGCCATGACCTGGTCGAACTTGCCCAGCCGCCGGCGGAAGCGGCGGGCCTCGACCTTCGGCGCCAGCTTCGGCCAGAACAGCCGGACGACCAGGAGCGACATGGCCACGGTCAAGGAGCAGTAGGCCGCAATCTCCAAAGCGCCGTTCAACACTTGTCGCTCCTCCCGGGTCGAAAAGAACTACCCCTGTACACTATCTCGGCTGTCACGACAACGACCTTGAGCCTTGACGGTGTCTTTTCCGTGCCGGTCCGGATCTGAAACCCTATGCCTTTGAAACGGCGTGCGAAACTCGCCGGGTGATCCGCCTCGACGCTGCGACGGTCCTCTTGCAGTGGGCGACGGGCGGGTTGCTGTTCTTGTGGGTCACCACCCGCCGGCGAGAGGTGGGCATCGGCTACGGCTGGCTGCTGCGGGGCGTGTACGGGATCCTGGCCCTCGGGGCGTTCGCGGCCGGCGTGGTGGTCGACCCGGTAGGTGTCCGGGACGCCTGCTCGTTGGGCGTGGGGGCGGCCTCGGCCGTGGCCCTGACGTCCTCGATCGTGCGCCGCAAGGCCGGCGTGGCCGGCGAGCGGGCCCGGAGGGAGCGCAAGGCCACGCGGGTGGCGGCGATGGCCGGAAAGGTCGCCCCTGAGGTCGCCGCCGGCCCCGACACCGGCCCCGTCCGTGAGTTCCCGCCGGCGCTCGACATCGTGGCCCCGGCCATCGGCCTGGTCGGGCTGGTGGCGGCCGGGATGGCCGCCGGCGGCCCGGACGCCCTGGCCGTGGCCCGCACCCTCGCCGGCGCGCTGTTCCTCGGGGCGGTCTCCGACGCCATGCTCCTGGGCCACTGGTATCTCGTCCAGCCGGGCCTCGGCCGGGGCCCGCTCCTCGAGCTCAATCGCTGGCTGGCCCTCACCTGGCCGCTGGAGGTCGGACTGCTCCTCTGGCCGACCGGGATGCTGTCGGTGCTGTCGGGCTCGGTCGACGACGGCTGGGACGGCACCCTCGGCTGGTTCTGGGTGGCGTGCGCGGTGACCACGCTCGTCCTGACGGCCGTCACCAAGGCCGCCCTGAAGGAGAAGGCGTACTCCGCCGTCATGGCCGCCACCGGCCTGCTCTACCTGGCCATCCTCACCGCCTTCGGCACCGACCTGGTGGCCCGCGCCATCCTGGCCTGATTCAGGGGCCGAACGTGACCGGCAACCAGGTCCGGCCGGAGTCGGTGGTCAGGAGCAGGCGCCCGTCACCCGCCGGCCCGCGGGTCACCACAAACCCACGGGCGGCGTCGGTGAAGGTCAGGTCATCGAGCGGGGTGCCTCCCCCCAGCTCGGTGTAGACGGTGGCCCAGGTCTGGCCCCCGTCGTCGGTCCGGTACAGCCACGATGCGCCACTGACGGCAGCGACGACGATCGTCGTGCGGGAAGCGGCGGCGACGCCGCGGACTGACCCCCCGGAAGGGGGTGCGCCTGCTGCCGTCCAGGTCCGCCCTCCGTCGGACGAGCGGACGAGCGTTTTGAAGGACGATCCGGCCGCGGCGCCATGGGTGCATACCGCAACGATGTCGCTGCCGGCGCCGGCCAGTTCGACGCCCGCCTGTGGGCACGGCAGGCCCCGCCGTTCGAGCCCGGCTGGGGAGATGGCCAACAGGACGCCGTCGGCGCCGGCGATGTAGGCGATGGGGCCCTGCAGCACGACGCCGGTGCCGAACATCGGCTCGGAGCCTGCTGACCGCCAGTCGTCGGTGCCGACCGTGCTGGTGTACACGTAGGAGGCAGTGGAGCGGGCCACGGCCCAGACCCGTCCGGCGCCAGCCTCCAGGCTCGAGACCTCGCCGGGCGGTGTGTCCAGATGGCGCCACGTCGCCCCGCCGTCGTGGGTGGCCCAGACGCCGATGGCGTTGATCCCGTAGATCCATCCGTTTCTTTCGTCGGCGAAGCGCACTCCCGTGATCCCATCGACGCCGGCCGGCGGAGCAGGGATGCCCGCCCAGCTCGATCCGCCGTCGGTGGTGCGGATCAGCGCCGGGCAGCGCCGGTCGGCGCACGGTGCGGTCCCCAGCACCCAACCCTGACGAGTCGACACCCATGTCACCGAGACCGGTTGGAACCCCGCCGGCACCGGGCCGGAGCTCGGGGCCAGTGCCGGCGCCGGCCGGGCCGACGGCGACTCGGGGACCGTCGTCGCCGGCGTCCCGGCGGTGCGGACCTCCTGAGGCCGGTCGGAGCCCCCACGGGTCGAGACGAGCACGGCTGCGACGACGACGACAACGGCCCCAACGACAGACGTGACGCCGGCCCGCCGACGCCGCCGCGCGGGCGGGACGAAGCGGCCGGCGACGCGTGACCACTCCGGTTGGGACGGAACCACGGCGTCGGCTCGGCGGTGGAGCGCGTCGCGCAGCCGGTCGTCGACCGTCACGCCTCCACCACCTTCCGAAGGCGGGCCAGGCCGCGGGAGATCAGCGACTTGACGGTGCCCGGCCGACAACCGAGGACGACGGCGATGTCGGCCTCGGGAAGATCGTCGTAGTAACGTAGGACCAGCGCGGCCCGCTGGCGGGCCGGGAGCCCGGCCAGGGCGTCCAGGATCTCGTCGGCCCCCAGCTCGACGGACGCCGGCCGGTCAGTCCGGAGCAGCGCCCGTTCCAGCGTCCGCCGTCGGCCAGCGGACCGGCACGCGTTCACGACCGACCGGCGCAGGTAGGCGGCCGGGTCGTCGATACGGTCGAACCGGGGATACAGCCGTACGAAGCAGTCCTGCACCACCTCCTCGGCGGTGTCCTGGGAGTCGACGAGCAGCGTGGCCAGGCGCACCATGGCCGCGTACCGGTCCCGGTGCAGTGCGGCCAAGGTCGCCGGTCGGGGCTCCACCGCAACAGACTGCACACATCAAGGACGCAGAGCCGGCCCGGAAGGTTGCACCCGAAACTCCTCAGGCGCCCCGCAACGTCACCAGCTCCAAGAGCGGGCCCACCTTGGCGCCGGTGCGGAACAGCGACTCGGCCGGCGCCGGATCCTCGGTGAGGTGGGTGAGCATGGCCGCGCCCAGGTAGAGCGACACGATGGCGAAGGCCAGGTCGCGGCTGGGCACCAGCGGGCCGACGCTCGACCGCGCCATGACGCGGATCACCGCATCCTCGGTGAATGTGATCCAGGGCTGCATGCGGGCGGCGATGGCCGGCCCGAGCTCGGGCATGGCCGACGCGCCGGCGATCATCTCGGCCAGCACTTTGATATGCCCGCCGGCCAGGTCCTCCTGATACGCCTCGCTGGCGACGGCGAGCAGCTCGGGCATGGAGTCGACCGAGTCGATGGCGGCCCGGTAGCGGGCCATACGCAGCTCGCTGGTGTGGTCGAGGGCGGCGATCAGCAGGTCGTTGACGCTGCCGAAGTGGTAGAAGACCAGGGCCTGGTTGAACCCACCGGTGGCGGCGATGGCCCGGGCGCTGGTGGCGGCGAAGCCCCGCTCCTTGATCGTCTGGACCGCAGCCTCGACGATCCGCGAGCGGGTGCCTTCACGGATGGAACGGGCGACCGCCCCGGTCGGTCCCGATTTGGCCACGGCAGTCGCTCCGATCAGTCGGTTTGATCAACTGCTCAAATCCTCGCGCCACGCGGTAGGGCTTTCAACCGCCTGCCTCTCAACCGCCCAGTTCGAGGGCAGCCATGCGTTGTGCGACGTCGGCCATCGCCTGCTCGACACCACTGCGCTCCGGCGAGCTCACCAGGGCGGCGACCGCCGCCTCCACCGCGTCGACCGCCGGCGCCAGGCGGGCGAGCGGCTCGGCCCGCACGCCCTCGGGCAGCGCCGCGGTCGCGATCAGCCGCTCGTCGACCGATACGGCCTGCTCCTCGAGCGACACCCGGGCATCGAGCATGAACGCGTCCTCCATGGCCGGGTTGGCCCGGAGGGCCTCCACCGCAGCCCGGAGCCGCCGGTGCATCCGGGCCTCGGGCGTGTGGGCGCCGGCCCATTCCGCCGGCGCCTTGGTGGCTCGGCCAGGCACGACCTCGTTGGCCCGGGCGTAGGACTTCTTCTGGGAACGGACGACCATTGTGGCGGCGACCGCGGCGGCCGCCACAAACAGCACCAGCACGAGGACAACAGTCATTGCGTCTCCCCGCCCCCCGAGCTCCGCCACACGACGGCCACGATCACGAGGAGGATCACCGCCAGCGTGATGGCGACCGCCAGCTTCACCTTGCTCCACGGCCGCTGGCCCTGCACCTCACCGGTGATGCCGTTGATGAACACCTGGAACGGCCGGCCGGCGTAGACGACGGTCAGCAGCCAGATCGGCAGCAGCAGGTGCTTGAAGGTGAGCGACTGGAACGTCGTCTCCTTGCGGTTGATGTCTTGGCGGTCGCCACCGATGTCGCTGCGGATCGTGCCCTCGATCTCGGCGTCCATGCGCCGGCGGGCCTCGCCGAGGCAGGCCTCGACGTCGCGGTCGTAGGTCCGGCTCAGGTGGCCGGCGACGTACTCGGCGGAGAAGGGCTTGGCCTGCTGTGTCGGCCACGGCTCCAGGGCCGTCACCTTGTCGTGGTCGAAGCCGTCGTTGGCCAGGACGGCGACGTCGTCGAAGGAGTTGTGGACCTCGCCCGACACGTCGTACCAGTTGACCCGGGTCTCTGTGCGCTGCTTGTCGCCCGAACCGACGGTGACGGTGTACTCCTCGCCCCGCCGGCCCTCGTACCAGGTGTCGGTCTCGGCGTCGTAGGTGAAGTACGACGAGTAGACGCTGGCGAACGAGCCCGTCTGCTTGTACTTCTTGAACTCACTCGGTGCGAACCACCGGTTGTTGATCCAGGCCTCCAGCGACTCCCGCGCCCGACGCTCGTCGACCTGGAACGGCAGGACGCCGTCGACGGGCAGCCTGGCCGGCGCATCGTGGACGTCGTCGCGCTGGATGGGCGTGGCGCAGTAGGGGCAGCGGGTCGAGGTCAGGGTGCCGGTGAAGGTGGTGTGCCCGCCGCAGTTCTGGCAGACGACCTCCTTCTCGCCAACGAGCTGGGGGCCGGCGTCGGCCGCCTGGGCGTGCAGCCGGGCAACCGCGGCCCGGAAGTCCTGCTCGGCGGTGACCCGGCCGGCGTCCTCGATGATGTCCTGCACGTTGCCGCAGTTGGGGCACTTGAGCTTCTGGGTGCCGATGTCGAACACCAGCTGGCCACCGCAGTTCGTGCAGGGGTAGGTGCGGGTCTCCTCCGTCTTGTGGTGGATCGCCCGCTCGGGCAGGGGCGGCGGCGCCCCGGCGTCGGCGTCGCTCACGGGGCCGGCGGCGCCGACGGCGGAACCGGCGGCGGCCCGCCGGCGCCGGGCATGGGCGGCGGGGCGGCGAACAGCGCCTGAAGCGCCGGCACGGTGCCCGCCGGCGCCCACGCGGCCATGCCGGGCGCCCAGACCAGCGTCGACGCGTTCACCTGGCCGTTGGCGATGCCGGCCTGGATCTGGCCCACGTTGAACGGCCCGCCCTGCTGCCCGTTGCCCATGTCGACGTGGAACGCGACCTGCCCCGGGAGCGGCGGTGGCGCTGACGAAGGCGCCTGGGCCGCGCCCGGCGCCATCGCCCCCTGGAGGGCGCCGGCCATCTGACCGGCCATGGCCATGCCCATGCCCGCCTGCATGAAGTCGCCCATCGCGCTGCCGCCGGGGTTGCCGGCGGCAGCCACCATGGCGTCGGCCGCGGCCACCTGCTGGTAGCGGTCGATGGGGCCGAGGTTCTGGAGGTAGCCCTTCTGCTCCACGCCGCGGGCCACGCCGGCGGTCATGGCCTGGGTGATCTCCTCGGGCAGGGAGATGTTCATGGTGACGTCGGTCACGCTCAGCCCGAACTCGTTGTCGACCCGCTCCTCGACGAAGTCCTTGAGCTTGCCGGACAGCTCGACCTGCCGGCCCTGGAGGTCGATGGCGCCGAGGCCCGTCGCCAGGACCATGTCTGAGAAGGCCAGGGTGATGACCCGGCGCAGCAGCTCGGCGATCTCCTCGGCCTGGACTTCGCTGTCGGTGCCGATCACCTGGCGAAGGAACACCTCGATGTCGGCGATCTTGACCACACAGAGGCCGTTGGCCCGCACCTGGACCATGCCGAAGTCGGGATCGCGGACGGTCACGGGTTGCGGCGTGCCCCACCGGAGGTCGGTGACGGGCCGGGTGTTGATGAAGTAGACCTCGCTGCGGAACGGGCTCTTGAACCCGTGCTTCCACCCCTGGAGCGTGCTCAGGATGGGCAGGTTCTCGGTGGTCAGCTCGTGGGGGCCCGGGTCGAAGCTGTCGGCCAGCGCGCCCCGGTACACGAAGACGGCCCGCTGGCCCTCCCGCACGATGAGCTGGGCGCCGTTCTTGATCTCGTTGTTGTAGCGGGGGAACCGCCACGCCAGCGTCGAGTGGGAATCGTCGATCCACTCGATGATGTCGACCAGTTCGCCCTTGAGCTTGTCGATCAGCCCCATGCCTGCCCCCTCACTCGCCCGTCCGGCTCAACCCGCTCCAATGTACGGCTCGAGGACCACGAGCGGGATCCGTCGATCGGTCCGCTGCTGGTACCGCTCGTAGCCCGGATAGGCGGCGACGACCCGGGGCCACAGCTCCAACCGCTCCACCGGTGTCGCGACCCGGGCCCGCATCCGGCGCTCCGGCCTCCCGGCGATGGTGAGGCCGACCTCGGAGTGGATCAGCAGGTTCTGGAACCAGTGCGGGTTGTGGCTGTGGCCGCCATATGACGCCACCAGCACGACCCGGTCACCGTCGACCACGGGCGCGGTGAGCATCGTCCGCCGGCGCCGGCCGCTGCGGTGACCGGTCGTCGTCAGGATCACGACCGGCATGCCGGCGGCCCGGCCCAGGAGCCGGCCGCGACTGCCACGGAAGACGGCCGCGTGCATGCCCGTGACGGCCCGGAACAGACTGGCCCTCAATCGCACAGCACAATGGTGACGTGCGAGCGAGGATCCGGACAGCCGTCGCCACCGTGGTGCTGATCATGCTTGCCGCGTGCGGTGGCGGCGGCGACAGCGACGGCGGCCCCAAGGAGACCGCCACCGGCACCTGGCAGGACATGGCGCCGGCCCCGATCGCGGCTCGGAGCCCGGCGGCGACCGTATGGACCGGCAAGGAGATGGTCGTCTGGGGTGGCGGGAACTGCAAGGCCAACCCGTGCCAGTTCGACAACGTCGAGCCCCTCAACGACGGCGGCGCCTACAACCCGTCATCCGACACCTGGCGCAAGATCGCCCCGAGCCCCCTCGCGGCCCGAACGGGAACCGTCGCGGAATGGACCGGGAAGGAGGTGCTGCTGTGGGGCGGCGGCGTCGGCACGACCCAGGCCTACGGCGACGGGGCCGCCTACGACCCCGCCGCCGATACCTGGCGCCTCCTGCCGCCGTCCCCGCTCGGCGCCCGCCGGACCGCCGGCGTGTGGACTGGCAAGGAGCTGGTCATGTGGGGCGGGCGCAACATCGTCGACACGAAGTACTTCGCCGAGGGCGCCGCCTACGACCCGGTCACGGACCGGTGGCGGATGCTGCCCTCCGTGAACCTCGCCGCCCGCGACCGCATCGGCATCGAGTGGACCGGCAAGGAGGTCGTCGTCTGGGGCGGCGGCACCAGCAACGAGGCGTTCGGCGATGGGGCGGCGTACGACCCGGTCGCCGACCGGTGGCGGCCCGTGTCGCCCTCACCGTTGGCCGCCCGCTTCGTCGGTGCCCGCTGGACAGGCAAGGAGCTGCTGCTGTGGGGCGGCGAGGACTGGGCCCAGGTGTTCAACGACGGGGCCGCCTACGACCCCGCCGCCGACACCTGGCGGCAACTGCCGGCCACATCGCTCAGCGGGCGGGTGGGGATCGCCCAGGTGTGGACAGGGAAGGAGCTGCTGATCTGGGGCGGCACACCCGGCACCTTCAACAACTACCTCGCCGACGGGGCCGCCTACGACCCCGCGAGCAACCGGTGGCGGCCGATCCCCACCTGGACAGGGCGCTTCGTGGCGTCCGACGTCTGGACCGGCCGGGAGCTGATCGTGTGGGGCGGGATCGTGCCGACGGGCGCGCCCGGCCGCACCGTGGAGATCACCAGCGTCGCCGACGGCCGGCGCTACGTGCCGTAAACCTGCGATGGGGATCGAGCGGGCCCGCGTCGTGGAGGTGCACTCCGCCGGCTCGGCGACGCGCCGGGTCGGGGCGGGCTACCTCATCGGCGAGCGGCTCGTCCTGACCGCCGGCGGGGTCGTCGACCGTCGGGGATCGACCGGCGTGCGGCCCGCCGGCACCGCCGTCTGGTACGAGTCATCGGCGGTGTGGGCAGCCGGCGACGTCGCCCTACTGGAGGTTGACGAGGTGCTGGCACCGCCCGGGGCGATGCGCTGGGGCCAGGTGTCCGGGCACCGGCCGGTGCCGGTGGCGGCGATGGGCTTCCCGCCGGCGACGTCCCGACCCGACCGCTTCCGTGACGCCGGCCAGTTCTTCGGTCACCTCCAGCCCGACTTCGCCGTCGAAGCGTCGGGCGCCAGCCGCCTCGCCGGCGAGGGTCTGCACGGCGCCGCCCTCTTCGCCGGTGCCGAGCTGGTCGGCGTCCTGCTCGCCGCCGGCGGCCATCGCGCGGTGGCGGTGGCGGCCTTCGCCGGCGATCCGCGATTCGTCGCCATCGCCGGAGACGTCGATCTCATACCCGTCAGCGCGCCGGCGTCAGGGCTCTCGATCCTCTAGCCGCTCCAGGTCGAGATGTCCCTCGGTATGCCGCTCTCCCGGAGCCGGCGTTCGAGCTCGTAGGACTGCGCACCGGTCCAGTGCTGCTCCAAGAGGTCCAGCACGTCGGTCCCGGGCTCGCCGTCGAGAAGGGCGACCACCCGGGAAACGTCGCCGGCGGCGATCGTCTCGAACCACTCGTACTCACCGTCGGAGCTCACCATCTCCGTGCCGGGGCCCAGGTCCTGGCCGTTGATCCGCAGCGCGCCGGCCTCGTCGACGTACGCGCCGAGGTAGCGCATCATCGGCCCGTCGCGCTCCTGGCGGAGGGTGACAGTCCGTGGCTTAGCCACGGGCGACGAAGTACTTGGCCTTGGGGTGGTGGCAGATGATCGCCGACGTCGTCTGTTCCGGAACATATTGAAAGTCCTCGCTCACGGCCACGCCGATCCGGTCCGCCTCCAAGAGCTCGGCCACCTTGAGGTTGTCCTCCAGGTCGGGGCAGGCGGGGTAGCCCCACGAGTAGCGGCCGCCCCGGTACCCCTGGCGGACGAGCATGTCGACCAGGCGGCCGTCCTCCTCCGCGAAGCCCCACTCCTCCCGCATGCGGCGGTGCCAGTACTCGGCCAGCGCCTCGGCCATCTCCACGCCGAGACCGTGGAGCTTCAGGTACTCGGTGTAGCGGTCCTCGGCGAACAGCTCGGCCGTGGCCTCCGAAACGCGCGACCCCATGGTGACGATGGAGAATGCGGCGTAGTCGATCTCCCCGGAGTCGACCGGACGGAAGAAGTCGGCGATGCAGCGGAAGGGATCGGTGCCCTCGCGGGGGAAGGAGAAGCGCAGGTACTCCGACGTGGCCGTCTCGTCCTTCCAGAGGACCACATCATTGCCGTCGCCGTTCACCGGGTAGTAGCCGTAGACGACCTGGGGCACCAGGAGGCCGGCGGCGGTCGCCTTGGCCAGTTCCTCGCGCAGGGTCGGCCGGATGCGGGTCTTGAAGTCGGCGTCGTTCTCGCCCTTCTCGGGCCGGTACTGCCACTGGTTGCGGAACAGCGCGGTCTCATTGAGGTAGCCGACCAGGTCGTCGAGGGCGACGCCCTTCACCACCCGCGACCCGAGGAAGGGCGGCACGAACACAGTGTTGTCGGTCTCCACCGCCGGCGACCGCGCCGGCAGCTCGACGACCGGCTTCGCTTCCTTCACCACGACGCGCCCCAGCGGCACCCGACCGAAGTCGGGATCCTCGACGCCGGACTTCTTCAACGCCATGAGCTGGTCCATCGTCCGCAGGCCCTCGAAGGCGTCCTTGCCGTAGAACACCCTGCCCTCGTAGACCTCTCGGAGGTCGCGCTCGACGTAGCGCCGGGTCAGCGCCGCGCCGCCGAGGATCACCGGCACGTCGTTCGCGATCCCGCGCCGGTTCAGCTCCTCCAGGTTCTCCCGCATGATCAGCGTGCTCTTGACCAGCAGCCCGCTCATGCCGATGGCGTCGGCCTTGACCTCGTCGGCCTTGGCCAGCATCTCGGCCAGGGCGACCTTGATGCCGAGGTTGTGGACCTCGTAGCCGTTGTTGGTGAGGATGATGTCGACGAGGTTCTTGCCGATGTCGTGGACGTCGCCCTTGACTGTGGCCAGGACGATGCGCCCCTTGCCCCCCTGGTCGGACTTCTCCATGTGCGGCTCCAGATAGGCCACCGCCGCCTTCATGCACTCGGCCGACTGGAGCACGAACGGGAGCTGCATCTGGCCCGACCCGAACAGGTCGCCGACCACCTTCATGCCGGCGAGCAGGTCGTCGTTCACGATGGACAGCGCCGGCTTGGCCGCGAGGGCCTCGTCGAGCTCGGCGGTCAGACCGTCGCGGTCGCCATCGATGATGCGCTGCTTCAGCCGCTCCTCGACCGGCCACCCGCTGCGGTCCTCCTTGACCAGGCTGGCCGAGGTGACCCCCTCGAACAGGCCCAGCAGCTCCTGCAGTGGGTCGTAGCCCTCGCGCCGGCGGTCGTAGATGAGGTCGAGGCAGACCTCCAATTGGCGCTCCGGGATCTTCGACAGCGGCATGATCCGCGCCGCGTGGACGATGGCCGCGTCGAGCCCGGCCTCCACGCACTCGTGCAGGAACACGGAGTTGAGCACGTGGCGGGCGGCCGGCGTGAGGCCGAACGACACGTTCGACAGGCCGAGGATGGTGTGCACGCCCGGTAGCTCGGCCTTGATGCGCCGGATGCCCTCGATGGTCTCGATGCCGTCCCGCCGGCTCTCCTCCATTCCCGTCGACAGCGGCAGGGCGAGGGCGTCGAACAGCAGGTCGCCGGGCTCCAGGCCGTACCGGTTGACGGCGAGGTCGTGGATGGCCTTGGCCGACCGCACCTTCCAGTCAGCCGTCCGGGCCTGGCCCTCCTGGTCGATGCACGTGCACACCACTGCCGCGCCGTACTCGCGCGCCAGCGACAGGAATCGGTCGAGACGGGTGCCGGGCGCGTCGCCGTCCTCCAGGTTCACCGAGTTGAGGACGGCCTTGCCGCCGATCCACTGCAGCCCGGCTTCGATGACGGGGGGCTCGGTGGAGTCGAGCATCAGCGGGATGCTGGCCTGGGTGGCGAAGCGGACGGCGATCTCGTCCATGTCCTCGACACCGTTCTCGCCGGTGTAGTCGACGCACACGTCGAGGACGTGGGCGCCCTCCTTCACCTGGTCGCGGGCCATGGCCACGCAGGTGTCCCAGTCGCTGGCCAGCATGGCGTCACGGAACTTCTTCGACCCGTTGGCGTTGGTCCGCTCCCCCACCACGAGGAACGAGGTGTCCTGGTGGAACGGGACGGATGAGTAGATCGACGATGCGCCGGCCTCCCATGTGGGATTGCGGCGAGCCGGCTCCAGGTTCTTGCAGCGGTCGACCACCGCTCTCAGATGTTCCGGTCCGCTCCCGCAGCAGCCGCCGATGACGTTCACGCCGAGCTCGGTCACGAACCGGGCGTGGTGCTCGGCCAGCTGCTCCGGCGTGAGGTCGTAGTGCATCTTCCCGTCCACCACGGACGGGAGGCCGGCGTTGGGGAGGCAGGAGATCGGTACCCGGCAGTGCTGGGAGAGGTGGCGGAGGTGCTCGTGCATCTCGGTGGGGCCGGTGGCGCAGTTGATGCCGATGATGTCGGGGCGGAGGGCGTCGAGGGCGACGAGGGCGGCGCCGATCTCGGTGCCGGGCAGCATGCGGCCGGTGAGCTCGATCGTCACCTGGACCTGCAATGGCACCTCACGGCCGACCGCCGCCATGGCCCGCCGGCAGGCGATGAGGGCCGCCTTGGCCTGGAGCAGGTCGAACACGGTCTCGACCAGAAGCAAGTCGACCCCGCCCTCCAGCAGGCCCCGCGCCTGGACCTCGTAGGCGTCCCGGAAGTCGGCGAAGCGGATCTGGCCGAGCGACGGGAACTTCGTGCCGGGGCCGATCGAGCCGGCGACCCAACCGCCGTACCCGTCGGCCACCTCGCGGGCGATGCGGGCGGCCTTGACGTTCAGTTCATGGGCGCGGTCGGCGATCCCGTACTCGCCCAGGGTGAACGACAACGACCCGAACGAGTCGGTCTCCACCACCTCGCAGCCGACGTCGAAGAAGGACTTGTGCAGCTCGGCGATGGCGTCGGGCCTGGTGTCGACCAGGATCTCGTTGCAGCCTTCGAACTGGGGCCCACCGAAGTCGTCGGCGGTGAGCTCCATGCGCTGGAGGTTGGTGCCGGTTGCGCCGTCGAAGATGACGACCCTCTCGCGGACGGCCTCCAGGTAGCTCTTCATCCCTCCAGGTTACCGGCGGCCCCGGGGAGGGCGGCCCGGATTGGCCCGGTCCGCCAGGGGACAGCTCGGCCTGGATCGTGCGCTATGGGACGCGGGCGTGAAAGAGCCGGTAGAACGCGAGGGCCTGAAGGGTGACGCGACCACGCGATGCCGTTGTCGTGCCGGCGACGAGGATCTTGCCGGTGGCCAGATCCTCGTACGCTCCGTCGATCGCCTCCTGCGACACGTTCACCACGTTCTCGAGCACGAGATCGGTGATGTTCCCGCTCGTCGTGGTGTTCAGAGCGGCGGTATGGAAGCTCATGCACGGAGTCGTCGCGCACCGGATCCCACTGTCATTCACGAGATAGGCCCTCCCGCTCGGAGCGGCGTCCGTCGCGCCGTCCCAGGCCTCTGTGACCTTCAGCACGCCGAGGTTGCCGTAGCCGGCGTAGTTCTTGGCAGCGATAGTGCCCCGGACGATCGCGAACCCGGAGGCCACCCGCGCCTCGAGATAGCTCTTCTCATCGGCGTCGGCCGTGATTCTGCCGACGGCGATCCCCGGGACGTAGCACTCCGAGCGGCTCACGCCGTCGTTGCAGGTCGTGCTGGCCTGGTTGAGCCGCTTGACGTACAGGCCACCGCAGAGGGGAGACACGCACCGCCGGAAATCCCGCCTGGCAATGAAGTAGGTCGAGGTGGTGGCAAGGCTGTCGGCGACCACCGGAGGCGCCGGCCCGAGTAGCGCAGCCACCACAAGCGCAAGCCCGACCAATCCACTCCAGCGCCCGTGCATGGCCGCTCCTCGAAATGCCGTCCGACTTCCAGGGCGCACAAGTTTGCCAGATGGTCAGCCGGAGAGCCACGGCTGTTCTGCGACGGTGGCGGCGAGCCGTAGGAAAGGCGCACGGACCCCCCCTTTGCCAAGCCCGCCGGATCGCTCGTCCAGGCAACGCCGCCGGGTCCCCGACGGGCTCGCGGAGACCTCACGGGGCCTGCGTCATCTCCGGCCGGGCGGCGACGCAGATCGCCTCGAGCGCCGAATGCAGCTGGAGCCAGCCGCGGAAGCGGATCGGATCGAGGCCCTCGCCCTGGACCGATCCACTGACCGGCTCGGTGAGCTCAAGATCGATGGCGATGGCCAGATGCTTCGGCATGTGCCGACCGTGGCATTCGGTAGGGTCGCTCGCATCGGGGAGGCACCCCCCGATACTTAGAATGCCGTCGATCGGTCGCCGCCGGCATGAAGGGAGAAGTCATGTCCGAGAAGGACCTCGACGAGGAGCTGCTGTCGGCATCGAAGGCGGGCGACGGTGCGGCGGTGGGTCGCGCGCTGAAGGCCGGGGCCGACGTCGACGCCGTCGATCCCAACAACCGGTCGTCCCTGATGCACGCGGCCATGAACGGGCACCTCGATGTCGTCAAGCTGCTGCTGGAGGCAGCGGCCTCTATCGACACCAAGGACGCCGCCGGCAGGACGGCGCTGATGGAAGCGTCGATGAGAGGCGCCGTCGACATCATGCGGGCGCTGCTCGACGCGGGGGCCGGCGTGGACCTCGCCGCCGCCATGGGCGAGACCGCCCTCATCCTGGCTGCGAGCGGAAGAGGGACCGGCATCCCAATCCTGCTCGAGCATCGTGCCGACCCCAAGATCGCAGACCGCGACAAGAAGACCGTGCTGATGTGGGTCGTCGACCTGCAGTTCCACCGGGGCGGCGTCCCGGTCGAGGTGATCGAGCCGTTGGTCGCCGCCGGAGCAGAGCCGAACGCCCGGGACAAGTTCGGACGCACTGCCCTCATGTGGGCGGTGAAGGGCGACCTCTCATCCTCGGTCCGACCAGCCGTCCTCCAGGCATTGCTGGACAACGGCGTGGGCGTGGACATTCGAGACGACCGCGGCGAGACCGCGCTCTTCGGCCTCGTGCGGTACATCGATGACGTCCTGGACCTCGACGAGGGCGCGACGTGCGTCGAGCTGCTTCTGGCCGCCGGCGCCGATCCGAACGCCAGGGACAAGGACGGGAAGACCGCATTGGCGGTCGTCAGCCCCGGCAACACGCTCGTGATCAAGGCCCTGAAGAAGTTGGGCCTGAAGAAGTGAGATCAGAACGACATACGAGCGGCCGTTCTTGGTGATCTGCACACGCTGATGGGTGCGGTCCACCTCGTCGGCGATCTCCGACAGGCGAGCTTTGGCCGCGGAGCCGAGGTCAGGATCCTTCCTGAACCTCGGTGATCTCGTCGGGAAGGAGCCCGTGCGCTTCGCGGTGGACGGTGATCGCCGCCTCCGCACTCGGCGCCTCGACAAGGCAGAACACCTTGCCCGATCCCTCGTCGAACCAGTACTTCAGGTAGTTGACGCCATGCTGGGCCTGAACCTCGAGGTCTTTCTTGTGGGCGCCGGCTACGGCCTCGGCGGTCAGTCCCTCAACCCCGTGTGCACGTCCATGAAGAGCGGCATCGTTCACCCTCCTTCGCGGCGTCGCAGCGGCTGCGAGCGTCGCGCAGAACGATACAACGCACTCTTCGCCGACGTTGGACGCTGTGGTCCTCGCTCCCTACCCGGCGCGACCCGGGCGGCCGATGCGCTCGACCCGGCTGTGGTGACGCTCCAGTGCGGCGTCGACGAGGTGCTCGATCAGGTCGGAGTAGCCGATGCCCGTCGCTTCCCACATCTTGGGGTACATGGAGATCGGCGTGAAGCCGGGGATGGTATTCACCTCGTTCACCAACAGCCCCCGGCCGTTCTCCTCGTAGAAGAAGTCCACCCGGGCCATCCCGTCGACCCGGAGGGCGTGGCCGGCGGCCAGGGCCATGCCCTGGACCTCCTCGATGACCTCACGGGGCAGCGGCGCCGGCACCAGCAACTGGGCGGCGCCCTCGGTGTACTTGTCCTCGTAGTCGTAGAACTCGTGGCTGGGCCGGATCTCGCCCGGCACCGAGGCTCGCAGGCGCCCGAAGCCGAGCAGTCCGCACTCGATCTCCCGGGCGGTCACCGCCTCCTCGAGGACGATCCACTCGTCGTAGGCCAGCGCCAGCTTGACCGCCGAGGCCAGCTCCTCGACATCGTGGGCCTTGGTGATGGCGACGGAGGACCCGAGGTTGGCGGGCTTCACGAACAGCGGGAAGCCGAGCTCGGCGGCGGCCTCGTCGAGCGTGCCGTCGTCGACCTCGATGTCGCGCAGGGCCAGGTAGCGGACCTGGTCCATGCCGGCGCCGGCCAGCACGTCCTTGGCCATGGCCTTGTCCATGCAGAGGGCGGAGGACAGGACGCCGGCGCCGATGTAGGGGATGCCGGCGAGCTCCAGCAGGCCCTGGACGGTGCCGTCCTCGCCAAAGGGACCGTGGACGAGCGGGAAGGCAAGGGACTCCGGCGTGAGCACGGAGGGGTCGACGCCCGGGCCTTCGGCCACCAGCGCGTCGGCGCCGGGCTGATACTCGGCCATCACCCACTGGCCGTCCTCGGCGATGCCGACGGGGACGACTTCGTACCGCTCGGGGTCGACCGCGGCGATCACGTGGGCGGCGGTGATGCAGCTGATGTCGTGCTCAGCCGAACGCCCGCCGAAGAGGATGACAAGGCGCACGGGAGCCGAGTCTAGGGCGGGCGGACCGGTGGCATGGTTAGGGCGATGCGACTGCCCGCCACCTACGTGGCCTCGGTGACCGGGGGAAGCCTTCGGGGGCCGGACCTGACGGTCGACGGCGCCGCCATCGACACCCGCCTGGTCCGGCCCGGCCAGCTCTTCGTCGCCCTCCGTGGCGAGCGGGACGGGCACGACTTCGTGGAGGCGGCGGTCGCCGCCGGCGCCGGCGCCTGCCTGGTCGAGCGGCCCGCCGGCGACGGCACGTCGATCGTGGTCGCCGACACCTTCGCCGCCCTCACCGCGCTGGCCACCGGGGCTCGCGGGCTCCTGCCGCCCCGCGTCATCGGCATCACCGGCTCGGTCGGCAAGACGTCGACCAAGGACCTCCTCGCCGCCGCCCTCGGCCGGCGCTGGCGGGTGCACGCCAGCCCCAAGTCGTTCAACAACGAGCTCGGGGTGCCCCTCACCGTGCTGGCGACGCCGGACGACGCCGAGGCGGTCGTCGTCGAGATGGGTGCCCGGGGCCAGGGCCATATCGCCGCCCTCTGTGCGGTCGCCCGGCCCCTCGTCGGCGTGGTGACCACGGTGGGCCTGTCCCACTCGGAGTTCTTCGGGACGGTCGACGACGTCGCCCGGGCCAAGGGCGAGCTCGTGGAGGCGCTGCCGGCCGAGGGCACCGCCATCCTCAACGCCGAGCATCCCCTGGTCGCCGCCATGGCCGACCGGGCCGTCGCCCGGGTCCTGACCTTCGGGCTGGCCGCCGGCGACGTCCGCGCCGACGAAGTCACGCTGGACGACGACCTCCGGCCCCGCTTCCGGCTCCGCTCGCCGTGGGGGGACGGCGACGTGGCGCTGTCCGTGCGGGGCGCCCACCAGGTGGCCAATGCCCTGGCCGCGGCAGCCGCCGCCCTGGCCTGCGACACGCCGCTTGACGACGTCGCCGCCGGCCTGGGCGACGCCCAGTTGTCGCCGTGGCGGATGCAGCTGGAGCGGTCGCCGTCGGGCGCACTCGTCCTGAATGACAGCTACAACGCCAACCCCTTGTCCATGGAGGCCGCCCTCCGGGCCCTCGCCGCCCTGCCGGCGGAGCGGCGGACGGCGGTCCTGGGCATCATGGCCGAGCTGGGCGACGTGGGGCCGGCGGAGCACGCCCGCATGGGTGCCCTGGCCGCCGAGCTGGGCATCCGGGTGATCGCCGTCGCCGCTCCCGGCTACGGCGGGGAGCTGGTCGCCGACCCCCAGGATGCGCTGGCGCACCTCGGGCCCGTCGGCGCCGGCGACGCCGTGCTGGTCAAGGGCAGCCGGGCCGCGGGCCTGGAGGGCGTCGCCGGTACGCTCGCTGGCTCGTGAGGATTTACACGCGCATGGGCGACGACGGCACCACCGGCCTGCTGTTCGGCGGCCGGGTGCGCAAGGACGCGCCGGCGCCGGCCGCGTGTGGTGACGTCGACGAGGCCCAGGCCGCCCTCGGCATGGCCCGGGCCACGACCACACCGGGCTCCGAGCTCGACATGCTCCTGGTCCGTCTCGAACGGGACCTGTGGGTCCTGATGGCCGAGGTGGCGACGGCGCCGGAGCACCACGAGCGCCTCGCCGATGGAAGCACGAGAGTCACCCCCGAGATGGTCGCCGGCCTCGAGCCGCTGATCGACGACCTCACCGGCCGCTTCGACGCCCCGACCGAGTTCGTCCTACCGGGCCAGAGCCCCACCGCCGCCGCCCTCGACCTGGCCCGCACCGTTGTCCGGAGGGCCGAGCGCACCGCGTTGGCTGTCGCCGTCCCCGGATCCTCGGTCCTCGCCTACCTCAACCGCCTCTCGGACCTGCTGTGGACCATGGCCCGCTGGCAGGAGGGGCACTCCCTGCCCGCCCGCCCCGACACCCAGGAGTAGCTCCCATGCCGATCACCTTCACCCTCGCCGACGAGGTCCCTGCCGACGCCGGCGCCGTCGGCACCCCCGTCTTCGCCGGCCGGGTGCTCCCCCAAGGCTCGGCGGCTGACCTCGACCTGTCGTTCCTCGCCGA
The DNA here is from genome assembly GCA_023265025.1 of Acidimicrobiia bacterium. Taxonomy (GTDB): domain Bacteria; phylum Actinomycetota; class Acidimicrobiia; order Acidimicrobiales; family AC-14; genus CADCTB01. The sequence continues at coordinate 71,732 of JAHFUP010000015.1, forward strand.
GCGGGGCTTCGAGGGCCGGCCCGGCGAGGCGATGGCCGTCCCGTCCGGACGGGGCACGTGGATCGCCCTCGGCGTCGGTGAACCCGACAAGGTGACCGCCGAGACCCTGCGCCGGGCGGCGGCCGCCTTCGTGCGCAGCGCCTGGCGGGACCGCACCGGCGCCACCACCCTCCTCGCCGCCGCCCCGCCGGGGCTCGACCCGGCGCGGGCCACGCAGGCCATCGCCGAAGGTGCGACGCTCGCCGCCCACCGCTTCGGCCGCTACAAGGCCGACCCGAAGGCGTCCAAGCTGGAATCGCTGGTCGTGGTCGGATCGGGCGATGACGCCCGCCACGGCCTCGACCGTGGCGCCAGGGTGGCCACCGCCGTCGCCATGGCCCGCGATCTGGTGAACACCCCCGCCGCCGACATGACGCCCCGCCGCCTTGCCGAGCGGGCGGCCGAGGTGGCCGAGGCCGAGGGCCTGACCCTGACCGTGCTCGACGAGGCCGCCATCGTCACCGAGCGTCTCGGCGGGCTGGCCGGGGTGGCCCTCGGTTCCGACGAGCCAGCCCGCCTGATCGAGCTGGTCTACGAGCCGGCCGCCGGCGCCGAGCTCTCCATCGCCCTCGTCGGCAAGGGCATCACCTTCGACTCCGGCGGCTTGTCCATCAAGACGGCCGAGGGGATGGAGACGATGAAGACCGACAAGTCCGGCGCCGCTGCGGTCCTGGCCGCCATGTCGGTCATCGCCGCCCTCGCCCCGCCCGTCAAGGTCATCGCCATCATCCCGACGACCGAGAACATGCCCGGCGGCGGGGCCCTGAAGCCGGGCGACGTGCTCACCATCCGCAACGGCAAGACCGTCGAGGTCCTGAACACCGACGCCGAGGGCCGCCTCGTCCTGGCCGACGGGCTGTCGCTGGCGGTCGAGGCCGGCGTCGACGCCATCATCGACGTGGCCACGCTCACCGGCGCCTGCATCATCGCCCTCGGCCGCAAGGTCGCCGGCCTGATGGGCAACCACCAGCCGTGGATCGACCAGGTCGCCAAGGCCGCGGCCCGGGCCGGCGAGGAGGTCTGGCCCCTGCCCCTCCCCGAGGACTACCGCAAGCAGATCGACTCCGACGTGGCCGACATCAAGAACATCGGCGGCGGCCGGTACGCCGGCGCCCTCACCGCCGGCCTCTTCCTCCGCGAGTTCGTAGGCGACGTCCCGTGGGCCCACCTCGACATCGCCGGCCCCGCCCGCAGCGAGGAGGACGAGGGCTACGTCCAGAAGGGCGGCACCGGCTTCGGCGTGCGGACGCTGGTCGAGGCGGTCATGTCGTTCCAGAAGCCCTAGGGCCTCGCCCTCATTCGTTCGCCTCGCTCACTCCATTCGGTCGAAGTGATCGTGCTCCGGCGGGGACGGCGGCCACGGACGGGAAACCCCACGAACGCGGCGAACGTTGTTGGTCAGGGCACTGATGACTAGCCGGGTGTTCCGTACATGAGTGGGCGTCGAGTCGTACTCATTTGTGGCCTCCGGTCAGCGGGTGGTGATGGGATCGACATCAAGGAGCTCGAGGATGCGGGCGGCCTGTCCCTG
>JAHFUP010000016.1 GCA_023265025.1 Acidimicrobiia bacterium
AACCACGTGCACAGCATCTTCGAGAAGCTGGAGGTCCACCGCCGTGCCGACGTGCGGCGGGTGTTGGGGCGTGCCGAAGGTGTGGAGGAACGAGCTCTCCATCTGTTGCGTCCCTGAATCGGCCCGGGTTTGATGGAGGCTAGGCTCATTGGGTTGGGTTCCTCATGCCGCATCGGGGCCGAGACTTGTGACGCGTAGTACGCGGCATCCACCTGGGCCGGGGACCGGTCATCGAGCTCGCCGTGGATCCCGGGCCGGTTCACCTAGTACCGCCGGGTACTAGACGTCCCACCTCGGGACTAGTCCTTTTTGGCCGGCCCTAGATCGAATATGGACACGATCGATCCATTGCGATCACGGACGTTAGGCCTCAGCATCTGTTTGGTGTGCGTCCGGCGATCCGTCCCACGAACCAATCGACGTCGTCCTTGTGGGGCTGCGTCGCATGGTGGCCGACCTGGTACAGCGCCTTGTCTCCCAGGCGCCCGAGCTGCGGATGGCGGCGCGGTTGCGCGATTTCGACCGGCGGACGGTCGGCAGTCCGCCCGCGCTGGTGGTCCTCACCGGGTTGGACGAGGCCGCCACGCCCGACGACGTCACCACCACGCATCGCCGCCCACGCGTGCTCGTGCTCGGTGTCAGCGAGTCGAGTGGCCGGGCCCTCTTGTACGAGTTGCAGTCCGAACCGGCCGTGCTCGGCGAGTTGACATCGGAGCTGCTTGCGCAGGTGGCACTCAGAGCCCGACTGGACAGTTGAGGTCGAGATGGCGCTGATCCTCGATGACTACGAAGACTTCGAAGACTTCGAAGACTTCGAAGACTTCGAAGACTTCGAAGACTACTTGGACTTCGAGGACTTCGAGGATTACGAGGACTTCGAGGATTACGGGGCCGGGGACGATCCCTACCCGGCGCTGCGCGAGGCGCTGGCGCCGCACTACCGGCACATGGCACCGGCTGCGATCGAGCAGCTGTTCGAATCGGTCGGGCTCGATGCGGCCGCCGCCGAGTTCGACCTGGGCCGGGCCTTCTCACAGGTCGGGCGGGTCGCCGCCTCGCTGGCGCCGACCGTCTTGCCCATCGCGGGGACCGCACTGGGAACCGTGTTCGGTGGGCCCGTGGGGGGTGCGCTGGGTGGATCGCTCGGCAGCCTGGCGGGAGGCGCGATCGGCGGTGCGGTCCGAACGCCGGCGGCTCGGCCGCCCGGGCAGTCCGGGATGCTGGGGCCCTTGGGGTCGGCTGGCCGAGCGTTGTTGGGCCGGCCGGGCGCCGCCCAGCCGGCGGCCGCCACGCTGCTGAACCTCCTGGGGCGCCCTGAGCTCCGCCAGGCCCTCACCTCGATGGCCCTTTACGGAGCGGGGGCGCCGCACGTGCCCGTGGCCGGAACGCCCGTGCCGACCGGCGCATTCGCCAACCTCCTCGGCGTGCTTTCCTCGCTGGTCGGGGCCGAGCAGCACGCCGTGGTCGCCGGCACCGACGAGAGCGTGCCTGCGTATCTGCTCGACGCCGCCGGCGACATGACCGTTGATCCTTCGGTCCCTGAACATCGAGCGGCGCGGTTGCTCGAGCTGCTCGACGCCGCGGCGGAGGCGTGGGACGAGGGCTGGATTGAAGGTGAGTCCGATGACTGATCTCGCCATCCCACCCACCGACCTCACCGGGTGGCTCGCGGCCCTCGCCAATCCGGGCGCGGCGGGAGCGTCGCCGGAGCCGTTGGACCTGCTGCGCCAACTCAGTGAGACCAACCCGCAACTTGCGGGGTTGGCCCAATACCTCGCCCTCCGGGAGCAGCTGGCCCAAGCACAGGCTGCCAAGCCGGACCCCGAGGACGAGGACGAGGGCGACGCGCCGTCGTACCGCCAGTGGGTCGACGGTCGCCACGACGCCACACCGGCGCCGGACGACGGCCAGCCTGCGCTTCGGGGAGAGATCCGGGTCATGGTGCGTGCCGTCCTGATCGAGCGCGACGAGCTCCGCGCCCGCAACGAGGCCCTTGCCTCCGCCTTGGGCGCATGCCCGGAATGCTGGGGGAGGGACATCGCTTGCCGGGAATGCCAGGGCCGAGGCGCGCCAGGCGCCTACCTTCCCGACCCCCGCCTGTTCGGCCTGTGGGTTGTTCCCGCGGTCCGTGCCATGCGACGAGCGAGAGCAGCCGACGTCAATTCGAACCGAGGAGATAGCTGATGAACGGATCCGAGTCGCTGGAAGACGCCCTCGAAGACATCGAGAGCGACTACGAGTTCGAGCAGGAGGTCGCGGGCCTCTTGGAGGATTCGGGCGAGGCCCGCCGACGGCCGGTTCGCACCGCCCGAGGCGCGGGGTACTACAGGCCCCGGACGCAGAACCGCTACGTCACCGAAGCCCAGCTTCGCACCGCGCTGGCCAAGGTCAGCCGGGACGTCAAGACCAACGCCGTTGCCATCACCGCCGTCGGCAAGCGGGTGGACACGGTGCTTGCCGAGCAGCGCAAGCAGACCGATCTGCTTCGCAAGGAGATCAAGGACCGCAAGACAGAAGAGGCGAAGATGAAGAGCAACCTTCAGCTCACCTCGCTGCTCCCGCTCCTCACCAGCAAGTCGATCACGACGGTCGCGGCCGACACGATCGGCGGCGCGCCCGTCGCCCCCGGCACCAAGTTGGCCGTGTCGCCTGACAGCCTGGGTCTGCTCCTCCCGATGCTTTTGCTCGGGGATGGCCTCGGCGGCGGCGGCAGCGGTGGCGACGGCAGCAACATGCTGTTCCTCGCCCTCGCCCTGTCCGGTTCGCTGTAGGAGCCGGGCATGGCCTTCAACACCATGCGCTTTCTACTGAACCGGGCGGTGATCCGGCGCCAGGGCGTTCCTGAGGCCGACACGACGCGGCTGGCCCTTGTGCCGAGCCTTGTCGAAATGCCGTTGGCTACCTCGCTCGTCGTGGCGACCGTCGTCGGCCGCAACGCCGCCCCTCCGCCCGCGCCCCCGGTCGAGCAGGTGGTCGTCCCCAAGGTGGTCGGCCAGACAGAGGCCAGCGCCAAGGCGGTGCTCGAGAAGTCCGGCCTCGAGGCCGGCCACGAGGACGCCCCCGGAACGAAGGGGCAAGTGGTCGCCAGCCGGCCGAAGGAGGGCGACCTCGTGGACAAGGGCGGCACGGTGGTGCTCGTCGTCGGTGCAGGGGACCTGAAGTAGCGAGAGCGGGTGTCGCCTGGGCCGTTGCACAACCGCAGCCGGGACGTCGTGTCGCCCGTCGGTTCGGTTCGCATGGACCCGGCCCTCTTCGAGTTGCCGGGGGGAGAGGATTCGGCCGAGATCGAGGCCGTCATCCGCCTCGACCCCGGGGCGGCGCCGCCGCCGAGCGTGCGCATCGTCGCACAATTCGGGGAGATCGCGACCTGCCGCGTCCGGCGCGACCAAATCCAGGCGGCGCACGATGACGAGGCCGTCGTCAGCCTCAAGGCGGCAAGGATCCTGCGCTCCGAGCCAGCTATCGCCGAGCGCGACTGGTGCACCGACGGGGAGCCGCCCGACGTGCGCCCCACCGATCGGCGCCGGCCCCCAGACCTCGTGGCGTCCGGCAAGGGCATAGTGCTGGCAGTCCTCGACTGGGGCTGTGACTTCGCGCACCCCGACTTCCGCCGGAGTGACGGTGGCAGCCGGCTGCTCGCACTTTGGGACCAGCGCGGGCCCGGGGACTCCCGCTCCCCGGCCAAGTACGGCTACGGCCGCCTGTACCGGACGGCCGACATCGACGCGGCTCTGGCCTCGCCCCGCCCGTACGAGGCGCTCGGCTACCACCCCGGCGACGCCGACCCGGACGGGACCGGTTCGCACGGCACGCACGTACTGTCCATCGCCGCGGGAGGCGGGGGCAACGGCGGGCCGCTGGGGATGGCGCCCGATGCCGACCTCGTGTTCGTGCACCTTTCGACCGAACGCACCGAGGCGAGGGCCAACCTGGGAGATTCGGTGACCATGCTCGAAGGGCTGGACTTCGTCGACAAGCTGGCCGGCGCACGGCCTTGTGTCGTAAACACCAGCGTCGGTCGTTGCGCCGGGCCCCACGACGGTTCCACGCTCGTGGAGCGGGCGATGGACCATGTCGTGTCCTCCCGTGCCGGCCGTTGTGTCGTGCAGAGCTGCGGGAACTACTACGAGCAGCATGTCCATACGGGGGGTCGCCTCCTGCCCGGTGAGTCGCACACCCTGCAGTGGGTCGTGGACCCCGCCGACGTGACGCCGAACGAGCTCGAGGTCTGGTACTCGATGCGCGACACCTTCGTGGTCGACGTGCGCGGGCCGGGCACCGCGCCGGTGCGGCTGCGTCCGGGCGAGCGCGGTCCGATCGTCGCCAACGGGCAGGAGGTGGGCCACGCCTACCACCGCGCCTGTGACCCGAACAACGACCGCCACCACATCGATGTGTTCCTTCGCACCGGCGCACCCGCAGGTGCCTGGTCGGTCGTCCTCGTAGGGGAGGACGTCGTCGACGGGCGCTTCCACGCGTGGGTCGAACGGGACGCGACCTGCCCGGGTTGCCAGTCGCACTTCGAGGCGGGCGCCGCGACCCGCACGTCGACGACTGGCACCATCTGCAACGGCTTCCGAACGATCGCCGTCGGTGCGTACAACCTGCATGACCCCGAGCTGCCCATGGGCTCGTTCAGCAGCTCTGGCCCGACCGCCGACGGTCGCCAGAAGCCCGAGGTGATGGCGCCCGGCGTGTCCGTTCTGGCCGCCCGTTCTGCACCACCTGACGCCGCCCGGCCCACCTGTGACTACGTGCGCAAGTCGGGCACGAGCATGGCGGCGCCGTACGTGGCCGGCACTGTCGCCTGCATGTTCGAAGCGGGTGGCCCGTCCCTGACGGTTCGCGAGATTCGGGCGGCTCTGGCCGAGACCGCCGTCCGCCCGCCGCGAGCCCTCCCCGTAGGGAGGACGGGCGCCGGATACGTCGACGCCGTCGCCGCGGCCGGCGCCGTCGCCCGCCGTCACGAGCGATCCAAGCTGCGAGGAGGAGCCATGGACCAGCCCGGCGAGAGTGCCACGCCAATGACGTCCGCACTCCGTCCCGCGCCGCCGAGCGCCACCGGCGCCCTACCACCTCATGACTTGCCGCCGGCCGCGGTGTTCGACGCCCTCGCCCTCGGTCGGGGGTACGGTGTCCGAGAGAGCGTGGAGCAGCAGTACGACATCCTCGGAGTCCCGCACCAGCCGCTGGCGGCCGCGCTGCAACCGGGAGACGTGGTGGTGTGGCGGGCGTTGGGGGAGGGAGGTCTCGCAGGCGCCTTGACGGTGGCGAGCGCCGAGACCACCGATGCCGCCGAGCTGGCGGCGATGAGCCGTGGCTCCGTGAGACTCGCCCCCGGCCGCTACGCATTCTTCGAAAATGTCGTGGGCGGCAACCGGGTGTTGCGTCATGTGGTGGGGCCTGACGGTCGCCTGCCCGTCGACCGGGTCGTCCTGCGGCCGCGCCGGTTGAGCCGCGAGGCCGCAGGCGCCGACCGGGAGGCCGCGGCCGAGGCACGAACATGCGAGCCCGCCCCCGAGCCCGATCCCACCGGCCGCGGACCGCACCCCATGATCATGAATGGCAGTCGGCGGCCTGCCGTTGGCCACGCGCAGCAGTGCCTCAACAACTTCATGGAGCAGCGCCTCTCCGGTTCGTTGACCTGCCCCATCCAGACGGCGGAGGTCCAGCAGCTGCTGGACACGACGGTGAGCCACCTTCGCCAGAACAACCAACTCCCGCTCGTCGTCGACTGCGTGTTCGGCTCGAACACCGATCGGATGACCCGTGCCTTCCAGGCGTGCCACGGGCTGGACCGAGACGGCCGGATCGGTCCCATCACCTGGCCGATCCTCGACGGGTTCGCCACCCGCACCGCCCCCCCGACGCCAGTCACGGTCGACCCCTTGATCACGACAGCCACGACGGTGGTTGCGGTTACCAAGCCCCACACCAGCCCGCCGCGCGTCCTGGTCACCCTTCGGACGAGCGCTCCCTTCACCGCCTCGGGCACGCTGACGCGTGCCAGCGCCTCGCCCGCTCCGACGGTTCGGCTGTTTACCGTTGCGACCGGTGGCCAACCGCTCACCTTCGACGGGCGCGACAACGTCTTCCCCGGCGCCGTGCTCTCCACCGGCCTGCAGCTCTTCGCCGACGCCGTTGGTCCAAGCTCCGCGGTCGACGACTTCGCGTTGACGCTCACGCTTCAGCCGCAGGTCGGTGTGACGACAGGAGCGCCGGCGTCGGCGCGGATGACTGCCGTGGAACTAACCCTCGACGTCGCCCTGTCTCGCACGGCAGCCGGTGAAGGGCCGCCGATGTCGGCGGCAGACAAGGTGTCGACGGGCCGAGCGGTGCAGGTGAGCGACACGACGCTCAGCCATGAGCGAGCCATGATCATCGTGCGTCCGCCCGTCCCGGCGGCGTTCGCCGGAACGCTGGTGCTGGAACCGGTAAATCCGACCGTGCGGCTGTTCCAAACCGAACGGCCCGGTCCCGGCGAGGCCGCCCTCGCCGCTCGGCACGAAGTCGCCGCAGCCAGCGTCCCGGCGACCGGACTCCGGCTGTTCGCCGAGACCACCGGCGCGTCAGCAGCCGTGCGTGACACTGGCGTACGAATCGGCATCAGGGACGTGGTGGCCGAGGCGGACCGGGTCGCCATGACCGCCATCCAGCTCGACGTGGCCGCCACCGCTGCCGCCGGCGCCCCTCCGTTGACCTTCGTCCGCTTCGGGCTGTGGGACCAGGCCTACGACGCGGCCCACGACCTGCTGAACGGAGTGCCCGACGTCCAGAACTTCGTCGGGCGCGACAAGCGCAGGTTCCATGTCCGGGTGTCGGACCCGGCCCCGTCTGGCAGCTGCACGGTCAACTGGAAGACATTGCTCGCCGACGGTCTTACGGACGACGACGCCCCCGCCTCGCAGGCGCTCACGCTTCCGGCGCGGGCGGCCGGCGCCCACCAGTTCGTGTCCCGTGCCGTCATGCTGGTGACGGACAACACAGACCGCAATGTTCCCACTGAGAGCGGCTTGGCTGCGCCGTTTGACACGGGACTACGGCAGGCGAACCAGAGCAACCATCGCACAAGGAGGGCGAAGATTGATGGGTCGGTGCGAGTCGAGTACGCACCCCAGGCAGGTGTGTCCCTCCGGACGACGCTACCGCTGTTCGATCGGGTGAATCCCGAACGGCGGCGGGTGAGTGCACGGGTGGTGCGCTACACGGGCGGGGCCGCTCCGGCGGCGGCGTTTCACGTGGCGACACCGGCCGAGATCGCCATCCAGTTCGCCCATGCCAACGCCCGCTGGAACCAGGTAGGGATCGCTATCGGAGCCCAGGTGACCACGGATCGAGTGATCCCGCCCGCCGCGCTGGACGGCAGTGGGCTGTACGGCGGCAGCGCCAACAACGCGCACGAGCAGGCCGCACTCGCCGACCTCATCCCCGTCACGCCCGACGACACGCTCACCGTGGTGTTCGTGAGCCTCAGCGCTGCGAACGCCTACGCGACGACCGCCCCGCGGAACCCGATCCCTCAACCGGCGCCCAATCCGGCGCTGGGCCTCGGGGAGCGCCACTTCGTCTTCATCAACACCGGGCTCAACCCCGAAGATGAGACGCTGGCGCACGAGCTCCATCACGTCCTATTCAACCGCTTCGACGGCGGCGTCGACCGCCAGTTCTTCACGTTCAACACGAATCCCGCTAGCAACCTCGGCCTGGCGGTTCCCGACGCTCGTGTCTACCGACGGGTGCACAACCGGCACTCCGCCGATCCTGACAACGACCCGGCCAGCGACAACGTGGTCAACTGGGCGAGGCGGCAGCGCACGGCACGGTTCCCGATCGGCGGGAACGTCGACCCGGCGGCCACGGCGACCACCGGCAACCGCCTCGCCCAGCCCTTCTAGGGACCGGAGGAAAATTTTGTCCGATCAACCGCCTGCCGAAGCGACCGATATCGACCATGATCTGGCGGTCATTGTCGGCGGCCATTTCACGCCGGACTCGATCGGGCCAGTGGCCTATGACGCACTCGTGGCGAAGGTCCGACTTCGACCGGGCGAGTACCTCGACGCCCTCGAACGGCGGTACTTGGGCGGACGGTTCGACCTTGCCGTACATTCCGAGCTGTTCGTGGCGAGCCTGCTGAGGATCGTGGCCGACCTCGAACCGGCTCGCACGCGCGATTTGGCGCACCGCCTGACAAACCAGCTCGATGTTGCGCTGTCCTCGCGCGACGCGGCGACCGACGTGGAGTCCTTCGACGAGGTGCTCGCGCCGGAGACGGCCCGGCGTCTGAGACGCCTCGAGCAGCGGCGCGCCACGCTTCGGGCGCTGTTGGCGTGAACGGTCTTCTCGGGCTACTGCGATCCGACGGCGACACGACAGTCCCTGTCAGCCGCGCCGGGCCCGTGCCGGCGGTAGGCGGCGAGGATCGATCGCTGAGGCAAGGAGGAGCGTCCCATGGACCAAGAACACGAAGTCCTGCCGGCGCCGGATTCCATGACGCTCGACGGCGCTGCGGTGTTCGACGCCTTCGTACTCGGCAGGGCCCCTGAGCTGCGCGACCAGGTCGAGCAACGCTACGACATGCTCGCCGCTCCGAACCAGCCTTTCGCGGCACCCTTGGAGCCCGGCGATGTCTTGGTATGGCGTGCCCTTGGCGAGGGCGGCCTTGGCGGAGCAGTGACCATCGGCAGCGGTGCAGCGTCCGACGCCGCGCAGCCGGCGGTCGCATCTCCTTCCCGCGTCCTCGGCGTGCGCAGCCGGTCTGTGTCGATCGAGGCCTGGGCGACCGGCGAGCCGTTCTCTCAGGCGGGCGGGCCCGGAGGCCGCCTGGCCCCGGACCGCCTGATCCTGCGCCCGAAGCGGGCCCACTTTGGAGAGGCGGTTCCATGCGTGCCCACTCCGGAGCCCGATCCCTCAGGCCGCGGGATTCATCCCCTCATCCTGAGGGGCAGCAAGCGGGCCTCTGTAGGCTACGCGCAGCAGTGCCTCAACAACTGGATCGCCCGCTGCCAAGCGAAGACCGAGAGTTGCACTGACGCGAGCATCCGGACTCAGCAGTTCATCGCCACGACGTTCGCAAAGCTGTCCGCCAACGGGCAGCTTCCTTTGCAAATTGACTGCGTCTTTGGCGCGAACACCGAGCGGGCAACCACGGCCTTCCAGCGCTGCAAAGCACTCAATCCGGACGGCAAGATCGGACCGATCACGTGGCCGGTCCTCGACCTCTACGCCACTCCTGGCGTAATCCCAACCGTCCCTCCCATAGGGACGTCGCTGGACGACTGGCTGAACGCGCCGCTCGGCGGGTGGTCGTCGGCCGTTGCGACGAGCGCAGTCCAGCTTCACACCACGGGCGCAGCTGCGTTCGCGGCGTTCGCTGATGCGGCCGGGCGTTGCACGGGCGACAACACACTCATCGCTATCTGCGGCTGGGACTTCTACGCGTCGACGCCACTGCGGCCGGGCCACACCATCGGAGACGCCCTCCGAGACGCCGCAGGGCGGGGCACTCGCGTCCGCGCCTTGTTCGCCCACTTCCCCGTCATCAATGTCGGCTTGACGAGCCTGCGGCCGCTACCGGGCGACAACACCGGCGCGGTGGCATTCGTGAACGGCCTCCCACATGGGGCCGCGATCCACGATTCCTGGGTGCTGCACCACGTCATTCCCGGACGAATCGGGTCGTTGTTGGGCCCGGTGCAGCTCGGGATGCACCACCAGAAGATATGGGTCGTCTACGACGGCACTCGGCTGGTCACTTGGATCGGTGGCATCGATTTCAACCCCAACCGGAGTCCCCTTGCGGGAGCCGGCTTCCTGCACGACGTTCAGGCCGAGCTGGAAGGGCCGGCGGCGCAGCACGCCTACGAAATCCTGCGAGTGCGCTGGAACAACCATCCGGGCGTCCCACCTGGCGTGGTGCTACCCACCCTCTCCGGCTCGGCACCTGCCTCTGCCGGCCAGCGAACCAGGGTCGTGACGACCTTCGGTGACCCGCGACAGTTCGCCGGGCTCGGCCCCGTTCCCGGCGGCGCGGGCACGCTCCCTGCCTACCCGTTCGCTCCCTTGGGCAGTAGGTCGTACCGCGACCTCGTGTACCACGCGATCGACCGATCGGAGCGGTTCATCTACGTGGAGGACCAGTACCTGGTCGATGAAGATGTGGCGCTCCACTTGGCCGGCGCGATGTCGCACGTGCAGGCCTTGATCATCGTCATCTGCGACTCGAACGCTGTGAATGGCGAACTCCATCAGGCGTGGACCCGCCGGGCGCGGTTTCTGGCTCACCTGGCACCGCATTCGGCCAAGGTCGCGGTCGTCTTTGGTAAGCGGTTCATCCATGCGAAGGTCTGGGTGTTCGACGATGTGATCGCCATCGTTGGATCTGCAAATATCAACCGGAGGGGCTTTAGGCACGACTCCGAAGCGGGCGTCGCCTTCGGTGACGTTGCCGCGTCAGGCCGTGTTGCGGCGCTTCGGCGTGATCTCTGGTCCCTACAACTCGGGCCCGCCGCGCCGGCGCCGACCGACCCTCCCGAAGCGAGCCTCCCCGTCTGGAAGGCGCCTCCGCCAGCGGCCAACGTGCTCGCCTATAACCCCGCGGGAGGCGCTGACGCCGAACCGGTGAAGCGCGAGTTGGCGATGCTCGGCTATACCGTCGACGAGTTCTGGGAAATTGTCGATCCGGACTGCCCCTAGTCAGCTCAGTGATCCATGGCGCAGCCGGTGGGCGGGTGCGCGACGAGGGCTGGTCCGCGCAAAGCACCCGCAGTCCTCACCGATTGTGCCGTTCGGCAACGGAACCGCCGGCGTAATCGGCCCGTGCCATGGCGAGCCGAGCACCCGAGGGTGTGGGATAACGGACGACGAACACATGCTGACTGGGAAGGGATTCGACCTCGGCGATTACTGCTACCAGCATGTTGGGACCGGTGTTCGCCGGTGACATGAGACCGGTCGCTTACGGCAGCCACTCGACATCCTCGCCCAGAGGCAGTCGACGCCGGCGTCCCGCAAGACGTTCCTCCTGCGGGACCCCGGTCGTCGTTCCTCCTGCGGGACCCCGGTCGTCGTTCCTCCTGCGGGACCCCGGTCGTCGTTCCTCCTGCGGGACCCCGGTCGTCGTTCCTCCTGCGGGACCCGGTCGTCGTTCCTCCTGCGGACCCCGGTCGTCGTTCCTCCTGCCGTACCGGCTCTGTGGCATGCCTGTCCCGATCCATCTGTCGAGAGCACGCTCCTTCGGTCAACGCAGTTCCCGTTGCGCAACAGCCCGACGTGGCGCAGGGGTGGTCTCAGCCGCTGGCGGGCGTCCCGGAATACTGCCGACGCTTCGTCCGTCCCTGCGGTCGCTCAGCGATTCCGGTACTCAGATAAAGGACGTCGGATCGGCGATGGCGAACCTTGGGTGCGCTATCGCACGTTGGGGTCCTCGACCCACTTTCTGCTGATCTCGCGGTAGCCAGGGGTAGGCCATTCACAGAGGCGATCGTCGCCGCAGCCGCGACACTCATACGTAGGGTTCTGCCTGTCATCGTAAAGCGCGGGTCCGATAAAGCTAAGGTCGGATGACCCACAGCGGGGACAGCAGTTCACGATCCGTCCGCCCACCTCGGCCTACTCCTCCGGTGCGTATTGCGCGTTCAGGTCAAGTTAGCGCCAATTGGGGCTGGTGGCATTATCGAACCACTGACGGGTCCGTGTACGAGCCCGGTGGTGGAACGGACCAGATCACCGGTGGCGGCCGGGGAACCTCCGGCGGCGCGACTCGGGACCGCCTTTCAACGGGTAGTCGGAGACGCTGTCGCCTCGTTCCGCATGCCGATCCGCCTACGGCACAGCCCAACCGTGCTCGGAAGCTGCGGCCTGTGGCTCCCACGAGTTCGGTCTCGTAGAATGGCCGTGTGTCCGTGGTCGAGCAGCCAGAGCGTGAGCCCCTTCGGTCATTCACGGTCGATGACGACCGTCTGACCGGCGCCCTGCCATCCTTGACCCCCGACGAGTTTGCGCTTGATGAGATCACCGACGTCGAGTGGGACGCTTTCCACGCCGCCATCGCTGACGCGTGAGCACCCGGCCGAGCCGGGCCAGCCACGTCGTGGTCGACACCGACGCCGCCAGCTGGCTACTCGACCCCCGGCCACTGCCTCGTGCGGAACGGGCCCGGGCTCTCGTCGGGAAGCGTGCCCGCGTCGTCTCGTTCGTGACGGTGACCGAGCTTCGATTCGGGGCGCTGCGTGCGGGCTGGGGCGAACTTCGCCTGCGTCAGCTGGAACGCTCCCTGGGCGACCTTGACGTCATCCAGACGAACGACACCCTGATCGCACGCTGCGCAGCCCTGCGGCATCAGGCCGGTCGGACCGGTCATCCTTTGATGCAGAAGGTTCACGAGGCCGACCGATGGGTGGCGACGACTGCGCTGGTGCTCGATCTTGAGCTCGTCGCCGGCGACGGGATCTTCGAGGGCGTCCCCGGGCTCGCTCTGCACCGCGTGCATCTACCCTGACTCTCACAGTCCGTCGATGAGTCGACATGCTGAACGAGGCGAGTGCCAAACCCAGAAACGACCTGCGCCCGTCACCTACGGGGGTCTGTAGCCACTGGAGTGACCGCCGGCCGCTGGGCACGCTGACGGGCGACGTCGCGCTGGATGGCCCGGTAGACAGTGGAGCGGGTGACACCGAACAGGTCGCCCAACTCGGCGACGCTGTGCTCGGCGGCCCGGTGAAGCGCGACCAGGTGGGCCTCCTGGCGGACATTGAGCTTGGGCTGCTTGCCGCGTAGCCGTCCCTTGGCCTTCGCCACCCGCATCCCTTCCCGGGTGCGCATGCGGATCAGGTCCCGCTCGAACTCGGCGACCATGGCCAGCACGTTGAACAACAGCCGCCCGACGGGGTCGGTCGGATCGTGGACCGAACTTCCCACACTCAGCTTGACTTGGCGGCGGGTGAGGACCTCGACGATGGCCCGCGCATCCGGCAAAGAACGGGCGAGGCGGTCAAGCTTGGTGACGACCAGGGTGTCGCCAGCCCGGCAGGCGGCCTTCGCTTCTCTGAGGCCTGGCCGTTCGCGGTTCGTTCCGGTCAGCCCCTGGTCAACGTAGATCCGTTCGGCGCTGACGCAGAGGGTGGCAAGGGCATCCCGTTTGGGCAGTGAGGTCCTGTTCGTCGGTCGAGACACGGGCGTAGCCGATCAATAGAGCATCCACGTTCCCCTCCTGGTGACGGTGATCATCAGGTTCGGCCCATGGGCACTTCTCTGCGCCGTGGCGCCCTGCACGGTTGGTCCGTGTCCATCCCCGAGGCTGTGGCTCGGCTCCTGCGGGACCCCGGTCGTCGTTCCTCCTGCGGGACCCCGGTCGTCGTTCCTCGACCGGCAGTGCTACCTTCGCACCGCCTCCATCCTCGTCGTGGACGGATCAACTCGCACGGAAGACCACCCCTCATGTCGGGGAGGTGCCGCGCTTGACGCGCGGTCCGCTCTAGCTGAGAGGATGGGCCACGTGGTGTCGGCCCAAGCGCCAAGTCACGAGGTAATCCACTCTAGGTCACTCGCGGACTCATCTCGGCTGCACCACCTTGAGGTAGTCGTCAATCTGCTTGGCCATGGCCGGGATGCGCTGGGTGTAGCAGATGGCGCCCACGGCTTCGTAGCAGGGGTAACCCCTGCTGGATGCGAACACCGGGTCGACGTACCGGTAGCCCAGGCTGGACAGGAACGAGATCACGTAGTGACGGCCACCGTGGCCGGGGAGGGCCCGGACGATCCCTGCGTCGGACCCATAGTTGAACGTCAGGCCAGTCTTGTGGCCGAAGGCGACCTCGGCCGACTGGGCGCAGGGCCGGACGTCGGCCCCGTACGAGTACGCGTCGACGATGGCAACACCCGTTGCCGGGTCGACCCATCGGGACGGCACGCCGGCGGGGATGCCGGGTCGGGTGTTCGGGGCGCCGCAGAAGTTCGACGTGGACAGCGCCTCGTTGTAGCCCTGGTCGTCGAGCAAGGACTTCAGATAGGAGCGGGAGCTGGCGGACAGGAGCGAGGCAGTGACGGGCGTGCCGTTCGGGCGCTGCCAGAGGGTGCCGCTACCGCCCTCGATGAGCCAGAGGAGCCGGGCCGTGTCGAGCGACGTCATGTGGATCTGGCCCGGCTGCCAGTTGCCGCCGGTCGTGGGGTCGGTGCCGTTGACCTGGAGCGTGCCCAAGCCGAGGTCGCGGAGCTCGGCGTGCATGGCCGGCAGGTCGTTGCGATCCTGGAGGAGTTTCAGTAGCGCCCGAGCTGAGCGGTTGCTGGAGACGGTCATCATCGGCTCCATCCAGTCGGCGATGGTACGGGTCTCCACGTCGCCGGCCAACGGTTTCGGCGTCACCCTGGGAGCTCGGCCGTGCTCGGGCCGCTCGGACATGCTGGCCTCACCCTGGGCCGCCTCGTCGGGCAGCGCGCCGCCCGTGCGGATGTAGGTGTACTTCTGCTTGAGGCTGAGCTTGCCGGCATCGACGAGACGCATGATGCGGTAGGCGACGACGACCTTGAACAGCGACGCCGGGTACGGCGCCATGAAGTCGATCGGAGCGCCCTCCCGACCAGCCAGGATGTCGTCGGCCGCGGTGCGGGCCGGGCTGTCGGTCCAGCCCTTGGGCGTGATCAGGTCCCCGGTGGTCTGGTCGAAGGTGCCGCCGTTGTACCGGTCGATGTCCCACCGCCGCCAGCGGACCGACCCTGTGCCGTAGGTCCCCGCGGCGCCCGCGGACGTGCGATCGATCGGGACCACGATGCCGTTGGGGTAGTCACGCGACAACAGCACGTTGGCGACATCTACAGCTCGACCGGCTGCATCCAGCTCGATCACGGCCACGTCGACGTTCGGCATGTTCCTGATCGGACCCGCGGGGACGGTGCAGAAGCCGGCGTACGGGCACACGTCCTCGAAGGGCCCGAAGTCGATCGTCTCGCCGAACTTCGCATCGCGGACCGCGGCCAGGACCGCCGCCTCCAACGAGCTCGGCTGGACGGTCTCGGCGCCGGCGGCCGTCAGGCTGGGGGCCACGGTGACCGCGACGAGGGCCAGGGCCATCACAATGCTCGAGCGCGCACGCAAGGACAAAATCTCCGCCTCGTCCCCCCTGATTGTTGCCGCTCATGACCGGGGGAGCAGGTCATGGCCACGCCGTCCCGACGACCCTCGCAGAACTGCCGGAGAGTGTCAAGACTCCACTCTCGCGGTGCAAGGGGACGACGACCTCGGGTGCCCGCAGGAGAACCCGCTTGCAGGACTCAGGCGGTGAACATGGATGGCGTCTCGCACGTCGTACGGGACGGACCGGAACCGGGGTTCCTCCTGCGGGGCCCGGTCGTCGTTCCTCCTGCGGGACCCGGTCGTCGTTCCTCCTGCGGGACCCCGGTCGTCGTTCCCTCCTGGGTACCCGTTTCGTCGTTGGCCGCGGCCGCCTCGATGACCTCGGTCAAACCCTTTCAGGCCTTGCCCATTTCAGGAGTGTCCAGGCCGGTGGGTAGCGACGGCGCCAACGAGTGCCCTGCAGTTCATTCATGCGCCCGGGTCTTCGACCAACGCGGTCGTAGCTCCTCCAGCATGATCACCACGGAGGATGGGGGGTAGCGGCGCCAGACGACCTGGCCTCGGAGCCAAAGCTGGAGACCCGAAGCAACCTGCGTCGCCATCGTCGGTCGGGAGCCGGCGGTCCGGCCGAGGCGCTTCGCGCGCCACCGCTTGGTCACCTCGCGGTGCTTGGCGGCGACTCAGCCGACGATGATCTGCGCCCTCATGTCTCTGTGCACCAGGCACCGAACCTCGTAGGTCCCGGGGGTGGTGAAGGTGACCCGGTAAGACACCGCGCCCGGTGGATCGACGCTGAGCAATCCCGAGCTCTTCAAGCCCCGCCCGTCGAAGGTCGTCGGAGGCAGTTCGACGCCGGAGGTGAGCACGGGAAGGTAGGCGGTGAACAGCGGTGGTGGAATCGGGCTGTCGACCGGCACGAAGGCCCTGGTGTTCAAGGCGACGGTGCCGTCCGGTGCCCGCCGGATCAGCCCGAAGTCGTCCTCGGTGGCGTTGAAGGCGATCGAGTGAGCCACCACCGCGTCGAACGACACCGTCTCACCGGTGGCGACGGACAGTCGGGTGGGGACGAACTCGGCCAGGTAGGCATTCGGAAGGTTCTGCCCGACGACGCCTGCGAGCATCTGCCTCGCCGCGGTTGGTCGGTTTCTACCCTCGGCGGCGCGGAAGGCCAGGCCCTGCGTCGTCTGCCGGCCCTGGCGCTCCACTTCGGCGGCCCGTGGCACTGGCACGGAGGCGTCGGCGACCGTGAGCGTCCCGGTCATTCGGCCTCCGTGCACCAGGCACATGTACTGGTAGGTACCCGGTTTGGCGCTGGATGCGATGCGCACCTTGAACCGGTCGCCGGGCAGGAGCAGGCCGCTGTTGTAGAACGTCTCGGTGCCGGTGAACTCGGGCTGGGCCCGCTTCTCACACGCGGGAGCGCCTCCCTCGAGAGCGATCGGCGGCAGTCCGGTGGCCAGGAAACAGGGCTGGGCCGCGGACTGGTTGGCCTGAAGGGACGCATCCGGTGCTTGGCGCGGGAAGACCTGGGGGAGCTTGCGGCTGCCCTCGGCGGTGTTGATACCGGGCTCGACCAGGGTCCCGAAGGTGACCGTGTGAGGATCGTCACCCTCGGTGTCGGGCATCCGAAAGTCGAGCTCGTCACCTGCGTGTGCCTGCACGGAGGTGTTCGAGAAGGTCAGCACCGCGCTGATGCCCTCGACCCTGCCCCCGACCCCGATCGAGATCGTCTGCCTCTCTGTGGTGCCCACCGTCGCCGGCCCGACGGGCTTCGTCTCAGGAGCGACCGCAGTCGGGCCCGCCTCGCCTCCGGCAGTGGGCGCGCCACTCCCATCGCAGCCGGCGGCGAGCACGCTCGCCCACACCAACGCCAACGCCAACGGAGCCCGCCTGTTCATTTCGCCTCTCCCTTGCCCCGGTCTCCATGATCCCATCGCCGGTGGCGGCACGCCCAGGTCCGTCATCTCCAGCCCGCCGCCTCGTCGCCACGACGCCCACCCCCGTCGTCGCTGGCCCTCGCACATCACGAGGAAAGGGTGATCCCCGTCTGGATGGTGACGCCTTCGACGAACAGGCCGGCGACGGAGAACGAGCGCCCGTCCGCCAGCCTGCCGCGAGCCGAGAAGGACGTCATCGGTACGTCGTTGGTGCCGTGGGGGCGCAGGACCTGGCCGAATGTGCTCGCCGTGCCCTCCAGGCGGGGCAGCGCGGCCAGCTCGCGCATTGGCAGTTTCCCATCGGCCAGAGCGCCTTCGAGGCTCGGCCAGTCGACGAACCACACCGGGACCGCGCCGAGCCCCGTGGTCACCGCCAGCGTCGGGGCGGGATCCTGGCCGGGACCGTGTTCCCAGATGTTGAACCCTTCCGTCATCGGCGGGTTGCATCCGAAGGCGCCCGGTCCCGCAGGCGAGGGAAAGTCGAAGAAGGTCAGCGTGTCGAAGTCGAGGGGCACGCATCCGGGCGGGCGGTAGAACACGATCACCGCCCGGCTCTGGTCGTGAAAGATCTGCGGGGGCGACCCGATGGTGGTGATGCGGGCGTAGAAGGGCACGTTGCCGCCGTCGTTGGTGACCACCTCGGCTGAGGCGGTCGGCACTCCGCCCAGGGCGGCAGCGACGAGAAGCATCACGGCGACTCGCCGAAAGTGCCGGGGGCGGGGGGTTGCATATCGGTGCATTGCGCTTCCTTTCCTCAGCGGTTCGTCACGGACAGGTGGTAGGTCGCCTCGGTGCAGAATCCTGAGCGGAAGCAACCCCTGAAGTGGACGAGGTGGTCGCCGTGACTCAGGGGGGCGAGGAGGAGATGGATCCCACCGGCCACCGCCGGTTCGTACACGCCGGCGGGAGCGCCGAGGACGTTGCCCTCCTCAAGCATCAGCGCGAAGGGTGGAGACTCGACGAGGTAGTCGCCCATGTTGGTCACCGCCATACCGTCGATCTCGGCCGAGGCGGTCGCGCCGGTCAGGTCGAGCCGCAGCTGGTCGCGCAGGTCCTGCTCGGTGGCGCCGCCACCGGGGTCGTTGGCCCAGATGGTGTTCACGACAGGAAAGAAGAGGGCCCTCCCCAAGGCACCGAACAAGTGCGGGTGACCGCGTCCCCGAACGTGCCGGCGAGGAACCATACCGATCCTGACTGGCGGACGGCGCAGTTGGCGCCCGTCGGGTCCGCCACCGGGTTGTCGGCGGCGGACCCGGCCAGGGCCCACTGCCACCACCGCGCGCTGAGCTCGGCGTAGCCGCCACCATGCGCTCGGGTGGCCGCCGGCAGCACGCCTGAATCGGGGGCACGGGCAAGCGCTGGGACGCCGCCCACCGTCGCTGCCACGACCAACGCGACGGCGGTCAGCCTCGCGCCCGTGCGGAACAACTTCATCGGGCTCCCTTCCGGGCCTCGCTCTGAGGTCCTCTGCTCTTACGGGCAACCTCGCATCGGTCAGCCCGCCAGACATCCGCCAAATGGCGGATCTCTGGACGACTCGATTGGGGCCGGACGCCGTAGCATCGGTCGGTGGGCCTCGGCGTCTCGGCTCCTACGGCGGCTGCGCCGACTGGCGGATGTGTCCCGATGAGGCGGGTGACAGGTTGACGAAGTGGACGTGCAGCTCAGCTTCGAACCTGGCGACCCGCCGCGCGGGCACGTCACCCGGGTCGACTCGTTGGGACCGCCAGGCGAGAAGGACGCCCAATCGCCCGACGCGACTGTTCGATTCGAGGGCTGGCTCGGGCTGTTGCGCGTCCTCTCCGACATCCTGGCGGAACCGGACGAGCCCTGAGCGCGACCGGGCGGCGAGCCCGGGGCAGCAATGAGTTCCTCAGGCCCGATCATCGGACGAGCGCGGGAGCTGGCAATGCTGCGTTCGGTGGTCGAGCGCGTTGGCGCCGGGAAGAGCCAGATCACCTTCGTCGAGGGTGAGGCCGGCATCGGGAAATCCCGGCTCTTGGCAGAAGCCCTGGAAGCGGCTGCCGTGGGCGGAGTGTTGGTCCTGGAGGGCAAGGCGGACGAGCTCCATCGGACCCGGCCCTTCGGCGCCATCGCCGACGCCCTCGCCCGCTCGCCACGATCGCTGATCGCCGATGGGCAGGGCCCGCAGTTCCGAGTCGTCGACGCCCTGGTCGAGTCCTTGGAGGAGACCGCGCTGCGGGGTCCGGTGGTCGTCGCCCTCGACGACCTCCAGTGGGCCGACCACGCCACCCTGGTGACCGTGCGTGCCATCGCCGCCCGACTCGGGACGCTACCGGTCGGGCTCATCGGCGCTTACCGCCCGCTGCCCAGGAGCCCGACGCTCGATGGCACCGTCGACCGCGCTGTGCGCGCCGGCGGCGTTCATGTCCGCGTCGGCTCCATGAGCTCCGACGAGGTCGCCGAGCTGGCACGACGCCACCTCGGCGAGGAGCCCGGGCCCAAGCTCCTCCTCCGGCTCGCGGGCGCCGCCGGCAATCCCCTGTTCGTGTCCGAGATGGTCGCCGCCCTCGATGAGGAGGGATCGATCACCCGCGACGCCGGCGTGGCCGACGTGCATGACGTCGCCCTGCCGGCGCCGCTGCGGCTCACGATCCTGCGGCGGATGAGCGCGCTGAGCGACGTGACCCTGGAAACCCTCCGGGCCGCCGCCACCCTCGGTGCCACCTTCGCCGTCGCCGACCTGGTCGCGGTCACCGGGCGGACGGCCCTGGAGCTGTCCTCGATCTTGTCCGAGCCGCTGCGAGCACGGGTCGTCGAGGAGGCCGGTGACCGGCTCTGCTTCCGCCACGACCTCATCCGGGACGCGATCTACCAGGATCTCCCGCGAGGACTACGGCAGGAGCTGCACGGCCAGGCGGCCCGGGCCCTGGCCCTCGCCGGCCGCCCACCGGTGGAGGTGGCCCAGCAGTACCTGCTCGGTGCCTCCCCGAACGATCGGGACGCCATCGCCTGGCTGCGCCGGGCCGCCGATGTCGCGGCGATGCGAGCGCCGGCCAGCGCCATCGAGTTCCTACACCGAGCCGCGGACGTGGCCGGCGAGGGTGACCCCGAGCGCCATCGCATACGGGTTCGCCTGGCCGACCTCCTCGCGTATTCGGGCCGTCCCGCCGAGGCCGAGGCCCTGGTGCAGTCCCTCCTCGAGGGCGGGGAAGACCCGTCACAGGACGGCCGGCTCCTGAACACCCTCGTCCAGGCCCTGTTCGCCCAGGGCCGGTGGCGGGAGATTCCCGACATCGCCGCTGCCGCCTTGATGCGGGTGACCGTCGACGCCGGCATGCGAGCCCGCTTGCTCGCCGAGAGCGCCCTGGCCCACATCTGGACCGGTGACCTCGACGCCGCGGAAGCGGAGGCTCGACAGGCGCTGCGCCTCGGGGAGGAATCCGACGACCGGCCGGCGATGTGGAACGCCCTCGGCAACCTCTCGGCGGTGGCCGACAAGCGGGGCCGGTTCCACGAGGGCGTGGACTTGGCCCGCCGCGGCCTGGATCTGGCGCGCGGATCCGATGTCGACGCCCAGCGGCGGAACCCCCACATCGCCTTGGCCATGGCCCTGGTCACGGCCGACCGTCTCCGTGAGGCCATCGACGTGCTCCAGCAGGGTCGCCAGCAGGGTGAGCGGCTGGGCACGCTGTGGGACCTCCCCCTGTACCACGCCATGGTCTCCCTGCCCCTCCAGTCGTTGGGTGAATGGGACAGGGCCGCGGCTGAGGCGGAGGCGGCGCTGGCGTGCGCCGAGGAAGTAGGTGCCGGCGGCGGCCGGGTGGGCGCACTCGGCACACTGGCGCGGATCGCCATCCGGCGGAACCGCCTCGACGAGGCGGCGCGCTACGTCGAGGTGGCAAAAGCCATCGTCGACGAGTCGGGCCCGCAGTGGGGCAGCGTGCCGGTCGTCGCCCTGCTCGAAGCGCAGGGCGACCTGGACGAGGCGGCAAAGCGTCTCGCCGCGGGCTGGGAATCGGCGGTTCGGGGGCGCATTGCGGAGGCGCAGGTGGGCATCGGGCCCGAGCTGGTGCGTCTCGCCCTGGCCACTGGTTCTCGGAGCTACGCCGACCATGTGGCCGGGGCGTTAGAAACGCTGGCGGCCATGGTGCGGGTGCCCGTCGCCGACGCCGGCGCGTTGCTTGCGAAAGGTCGCCTTACGGGCGACCCCGAGACGCTGCTGGCCGCGGTCGAGGCCTACCGAAAGGGCCACCGCGCCCCGGCGCGCGCCGACGCCGCCGAGGTGGCGGCGGTTGCGCTGGCCCGCGCCGGCCGATCGAGGGAAGCGGTCTCCCTGCTGGAAGAGACCATCACGACGTTCGAAGCGGTCGACGCCAAGAGAGACCTCGCCCGGCTCCGCAGCACGATGCGGGAACTGGGCCTACGACGCGGAACTCGTTCACCCCACCGGTCGGCCCGAACCGGATGGGAGGCGCTGACCGCGACCGAGACCCAGATCGTGACGCTCGCAGCACAGGGCCTCACCAATCCGGAGATCGGGCGGCGACTCTTCATCTCGCCGCGCACGGTCCAGTCCCATCTCGCCCATATCTTTCTGAAGATCGGCGTGACCTCGCGCGTCGAGCTTGCCACTCAGGCCGCGTCACACCTGTGATGATGTCGCTCCGCGTCCCTTGACGGGCAGCGGGCGTGAGCCCGGGTCGGTCGGCCGTGTGTCGGCCGAGGGGTGCTCGTCAGTGCCGGTGGCAGGCAAGCCGCCCCGCGAGCGCGTCGCAGTCGTTCGCAGGAACGCGACATCGCCCAAAAGTGACTACCGGTAGGCCCGCGCTTGGATGTCAAACAGCTCCCGATAGACGCCGCCCGCGCCCATGAGCGAATCGTGGCTGCCCTGCTCCACGACGCGCCCGTCGGCCAGCACCACGATGTGGTCTGCCATCCGAACCGTTGAGAACCGGTGGGACACGAAGAGGACGATGGCGCCTGTGCGGGTCGCCGCCTCGGCGGCCAAGCCTGCGAAGAGCTCGAACAAGGCGTCCTCGGCGTGGGCGTCGAGCCCGGACGTCGGCTCGTCGAGCAGGAGCAGCAGCGGTCCCTCGCGCATGATGGCCCGGGCCATCGCCACCTTCTGCCACTGGCCCTCCGACAGGTCGACGCCGCCCAGCCACTGCTGGCCCAGCTGCTGTTCGAGGCCCACAGGCAGCTCTGCGCGTACTCGGTCCAGCGCCGCGGCGACGGCGACCGGGTCGTCCACCGAGGGGATATCGCCGATGCCGACCGACTCACGAAGCGTCAGCTCGATTCGGGCGAAGTCCTGGAAGCCCCCGGACAGACGACGGCGCCACTCGGCCACGCCGAAGCGGCGCAGGTCTACGCCGTCGACGGTGATCGATCCCGACGTCGGCTCGTAGAACCGGCACAGGAGCTTGACTAGGCTCGTCTTACCCGCGCCGTTCTCGCCCACGATGGCGACGGTCGAGCCGGCCGAAAGGTGCAGCGTGACGTCGCGCAGCACGTCGTCGCGGCCGTAGCGGAACGAGACGCTCTCCAGGTCGATGCCGTGCCGCAGCTGGTCTGGCACCGGCGCCGGCTCGGCAGGCGCGGCGCGGGTGGTCGCTTCGCGCGCGTGGTCCTCCAGCCACAGGAGATGGCCGAAGACACGCACTGCCGTGGCCGACCGGTTGGCGACCTGCAGCACCTGCGCCACGAGGGCGTTGACCTGACCGGACAGCACCATCACGAGCAGGACGTCGCCGGGCGTGGCCTCACCCCGGCTGGCTCGCGCCAGGGCCAGGCCCACGGCGGCGAGGTAGCCGGCGGCGAAGGGCAGCCACCCCGCGGTCCGCAGCAAGCCGGACCTGAGCTGGGCTCGGGCCACCGTGTCGGTGACGTTGTCCCACGCCCGCCGCCGGCGGCGGGACGTTGTCGACCCTCCGGGTGACCCGGTACGCCAGGGCTGTGCGGAAGGGCCCGATCAGTTGTTGAAGGAGGAGCAGGAGGACGAGCGCGGCCAATGGCGGGGAGGGGCCCACTCGCGCGAGCAGGACCGCCCATCGTTGTCGCCAGCACCACCTCCCTGCCCGTCGCGCCGTCACCAATGAGCGCGGCCGGGCCGGGGCCCTACGTCACCGCGAAGTCAGGCCGTCAACAGCCTGGCGCGTCGTGATCATCCCGGTTCACTCTTGCGAACGACTTCCGCCTCCGCAATGGGCGGGCGCCATCCAAGCCGTCGCCGATTGCCACTCAAGGCCGCCCTCGCCGGTCACCTGCACCGAATCCGGCGACCGCTCGGCGATCGGCTTCCGAGCCAATGATCAACGGCTGTCTACAGACCCAAGCTTCGTCCCTCGGCCACTCCTGCAGCCGCTGGCGACAGACCCCTGGCCGGCGGGTAGCGTGTCGCCACGCGTCGGGGGACGCGCCCGGGCCCGCGGGAAGGACTGAGTCCACCTCCAGCGCTACCGGTTCGTGTGGCACTCCTTTCCACCTGTGGTGCGGGCCCCAGGTGACGAGAGGAGACGCGCATGTCGCAGTTGCCGGACCGTCCCGACCTCGACCAGTTGCGGCGCCGCGCCAAGGAGCTCCAGCGGCGGTCGCCCGAGGGGACGACGCTGGCCGCCGCCCAGCTGGCGGTGGCCCGCGAGCTCGGGTTCATGAGCTGGGCCCGCCTGCGCGAGGCCGTCGTCTCGCGCAGGGCAGGCACGGTGGCGGCCATGTCGCCGGACAAGCACCGGGCTGCGTCCGTCCACCCTGCCTCTGAGTTCCTTGCCTCCGCCCGAGCCCGAGGCTGGGACCCCGGCAGGCTCCCGGTCGGCGCGGTGTTCACAGCCCAGACGTTCCTCACGAAGCACCTGGACACCCAGCCCGAGCGCTACCAGCCCTCGGCCACCCTCACGCCCACCAACGGCCGGGTGTTCGTGACCCTGGACGACCCGCCTGTGGCGGTCGCCTGCTTGGGGTTGGGCGCACCCGCCGTCGTGACCCTTCTTGAGCACCTCGCCGGGCTGGGCGTCCGGTGGTTCATCGCCGTCGGACCGGCGTCGGGGGTTGCCGTCGGCCTGGAGTGGGGTTCGTGCGTCGTGCTCGACCGGGCGCTCCGTGACGACGGTGTGTCCCAGCATTACGCCGCTCCGGCTCGCTACGCGGCCTGCGACGGCCCCTTGACAGAGCGCCTTTGTGGGGCGGTCAGGGCCAGTGGGATCGAGCCTCGCATCGGGGCGACCTGGACCGTGCCTATCCCATACCGGACCACGCTGAAGAGCTCGACGTCTACCGCGCTGAAGGAATCCTCGTGACCGAGCTGACGACCGCCGCCCTGTTCGCTGTCGCCACCGCCCTCGGCGTGCATGCGGCCAGCGCCGTGACCGTGACGAGGACACTCGGTCCGCCACCCACCGGCTCGCGCCCGAGCCGTCGCAAAGGCCAGATCATCGAGCTCCTCGAGGCGGCGGTCGAGGCCATTCGGGCGGCGGCGGCATGAGCGCGAGATACTCCCTCGTCGGCGTGCGAAAGGCGACCACCGCGCCCCAGGAGGCGTTCATCGCCAAGACCACCGAGGTGCTCTCCGCCGACGACCGGGTGCTGGCCGCCTACCTCGTCGGGGGCTTCGCCGTCGGCATGGGCGACGCCTTCAGCGACGTGGACCTCCAAATCATCGTGGCGAAGGAGGCGGCGGAGGATCTGGCGGAGTCCTGGATCGAGTTGATCCACCGCATCGCTCCGACCGTCTGGATCCAGCCCTTCGGCATCGCCCCCGGCGCCGTGCGCCGCACGGGCGCCGGCGGCCTTTGCATCACCCCCGAGTGGATGCACTTCGACGTCGTGTTCCGGGCCGAGGGCGAGATCGACGCTCACACCGTCGTCGGCATGGTCCCGCTGTTCGACAAAGCAGGGCTGCTGCCGGGAGAGCCTGTGCCTCGGCCGGACCGCCGCACCGAGCCGTTCTACCCCGAGGTGACCGTCAACTTCTTCCTCTACATGGTCGGCAACGTCGTCAGCGCCATCGGGCGGGACGAGCCCGTGCCGGCCAGCAACGGTGTGATCATGATGCGCGACATCGGGCTCGTGGGACTTCTGCTGGCCGAACAGGGTTGGGCGACGACGCGCGAGCACAACGCCGGGAATCCCTTCCCCTTCACCAAGCGCCTGCGCCGCTACCTCACGGACGAGCAGAACGCCCTGCTGGGGTCGCTGCCGCCGCTCAGCCCCACCATCGACTCGGCCATCGACGGCTACGTCGCCCTGATCGAGATCTTCCTGCCCCGAGCCCGACGGCTGGCCGAGGCCTCCGGCGGCGCCTTCCCCGAGGCCTACGCCCGCGCCGGCATCTCCTACTTCGAGCGGAGCGTGGGCGCCCGAATCACGGTGTGAGTCGGTGGGCAACCTCCAACACGACCCGCCAGGGGGCCAGCCGGTGCCGGTCGTCGTTCCTCCTGCGGGACCCGGTCGGCGTTCCTCCTGCGGGACGGGACGACAGGATCGGGCGGTCGCCTGTCGCGTGTTCTGTGACAGCCCGGGGAGATAGCGGGCGACCCCGACCCGTCGATCTGGCGCCGAGCGGGCACTCTCGCTCAAGATTCCCTTTTCTGGACTCGCACCGCGGTGCCCGGCTACGTCGTGGCCGAACCGGGGGTGACGCACGAGGCACTCGGGTACCCGGGGATTATGCGCTCGCCGCCGCCGCTGCCGCTGCTGCCGCCGCCACGGCCGCGGGCGTTCGGCGACCGACGATTGCGGGTGCCTCGTGTATCAGCTCGTGGTTCTCAAGTGCCGCAACCATGAACAGCGCAAAGTCCACTCGGCGCGTCATGTTGCTCTTGAGAATCGCGTCACCCACATGCCGACTCCAGACCGGAAGACCTTCGCTCTCGCCTTCCTCCAACTCGCTTCCCCGCACAACGGTCCACCGCGTGTCGCTGGCGAACACGCGCCGGCAGGCTTCAACCTGGTCGTCGAGGTCCACCGCTCGAAGGAGCTTCGCGATCCGGCCGAGAACAACTACCTTGAATCTGAGCCTCCGTGAGTAGACGTCCTGACCGTCAAGCGAGATGTGCCACCCGCTGGAGAAAATGAGGCGAGCGCCCGGTGGGGCGAGGTCGAGCACCGCTTGAGCCGTTTGGCGGGAGTACCCGAGGACACCTCGCGGCACGAGTACGGTGATCACACCGTCGCACCCGGCTACCGCTTGCTCGATGACCTCGCGGTCGTCCGTCGCCCCGGGTACGACGGTTATGCGGCCCGCGAACTCGTCGAGTTTCGGGACGCTCTGTTCACGGCATACGCCGACCACCTCATAGCCGCGGTCGAGCGCATGCTGCACGATGTACTTTCCGGTCTTCCCCGAGGCCCCGACGACGCAGACCTTCATCTCGGTCGGGCGGCTTTGCGCATCCGTTGTCATGATGCGTCGATCTGATGGGAGGCGAACCCTTTGGCGAAGAGCCAGTTCGGGAGAATCAGCTCGAAGAGGCCGCCCGGGACCAAGGCGACCGTCCCGGCGCCGTGTGTCACGTCGACCCCACCGACTCGGGCGGTCCCATGCACGCTGGAGTCCGGGCGATCGACTGGCGGGACGGCCGCCACCGGGCCCGACCCGACGAAGATCGCCTTGCCCAATGCTGTCCGAGCTCTCATGGCACGTCCTCCCGTGACTGGATGTCACCGGAGTGTGCGCCACCGCCCTGTCAGCGTTCTTTGACGAAATGGCGGGCCGAGACAGAACGCCAACAGCCCCGTCCCGCTAGCTTCCCTCTGCCGCCGCCTTCAGGCGCTGGAGCGTCGCATGCATCGTCTGGTCGTTTCGCTCTCCACGATCCCGTGCGCCGGTGATGTACGGCGAGAAGGTGCGCAAGAGGCGACCACGGCGATCATCGACCGACTCGGTGAGCAGGGTGGACTCCGCACCGAGAGGGGTGAACTCGTACCGCCAGCTCGCCACCGGCAGCCCCATGTAGGTGACGTCGAACGCCAGCTGCCGTCCCGGATCCGCGGCGACGATCGTCGCCCGCGTCGACCAGCGGTGCCAGCCGTTGCGGCTCGTGCCCCGAAAGCGGGCGCCGGGGCGGGCCTCCTGGAGACCCGGGAGCCACCGGCATCGCTCGCATTCTGGGCTCCATTTCCCCATGCGACGGACGTCGGCCAACAGGCGGTATATGTCCTCCGGGCGGGCCTCGATCTCGATGGCGACCTGGCGGCTACTCACGTCGGCCTCACTACCGACATCACACGCCCGGCCGCATCATCGACCGGACCCCAACAGTTCCGCGATGAGATCGTCCAGCCCCACCGTCTCCACGTCGCTCCTCTGCTGCACGGCCAGCGGACTCCCGAGCGCGTCACGGGCGTCCCGCTCGATCGCCTCCAAGCTGCGCTGATCGGGGACGCGCAGCGGCAAGTTGCGACGGCCGCGCTCCCGGCGCGCCACGGCGAGCAATCGGATTACCTGGCCGTGCGCCGCCTCGGCGGCCGCGATCCGAGCCAGGTCCTCCAGGGCTTCGCAGGTCGCCGCGGCATGTCCGATGCGGGCGGCGAGCTCCAGCGCCCGGAGGTGCAGCCCACGGGCGTCGGCGAAGCGCCCAGCGGCGCCGTGGCTCTCACCCAGCAGGTGCAGTGCGGCGACCACCCCCTCGGTGTAGCCGATCGACTCCTGCGCGGCCAGGGCCTCCCGTGCCGCGGCGGCTGCGGCATCGATGTCGCCAAGAAAGAGGTCGGCTCGAGCCGCCTGTTCGAGGGCAATGCCCACGACGTGCCGATCGCCGCATGCCCGGGCGGCGGCCAGGGCGGAGCCGGTCATGGACCGGGCGTCAGGCTCTCCGGCGTCGAGCGCGGTGCGGGCGCGGAGCACGGAGCAGACCGCCTCACCCCAGAGGTCGCCGGCCGCCCGGAACCGACGGAGCGCCTCGTCATGGCTGGCCGCCGCCTCGGGATCCCCGAGCGCCCATTGCGCCACGGCCAGCGTGTTCAACGCGAGCCCAATCGCCTGATCGTCGCCGCCCTCACGGGCCAGCACGACGCTCTCGGCCCCAGCGGCACGCGCCCTCTCGAGCTGCCCGAGCGATGCGACGAGCAATCCGAACCCCCAGAGCACCCTGGCTCGAACGAGCTGGGAGAGACCGGGCGTGGCCAGCGCCCGCTCGTGATACTGGATGGCTTCGTCGAGCATGCCGCTGAGTGTCCAGAACCAGGCTAGCGCGCCGGCAAGGCGGGCGGCCGTGGGGCCGTCGCCGGTTGCGAATGCCCAGTCGAGAGCAGCGCGGAAGTTGGCGATGTCGGCGCGGAGGCTGGCCAGCCATGGGCCTTGTTCGGGGCCGCGCACCTGGGCCTCGGCCACCTCCGCACGGGCGCGGTAGAAGTCTGCGTGTCGCCGACGGGTGTCCGGCGCTTCGCCGGACTGGTCGAGCAGCTCGTTGGCATAAGCGCTCAGGGTGTCCAGCAACCGGTACCGGTCGTCGCCCACGACGACGGCCATAGACTGGCGGACGAGCGCGGCGAGCAGGCCCAGCGGATCGGGTAGCTCATGGCCGGCGACGGCGACTGCCGCGTCCAGGTCGAAACTGCCTGCGAACACTCCCAGGCGTTCGAAGAACCGCCGTTGCCGATCGTCGAGAAGCGCGAAGCTCCAGTCGATCGCGGCGCGCAGCGTCTGCTGACGGAGAGCC
Source organism: Acidimicrobiia bacterium (assembly GCA_023265025.1). Taxonomy (GTDB): domain Bacteria; phylum Actinomycetota; class Acidimicrobiia; order Acidimicrobiales; family AC-14; genus CADCTB01. The sequence goes on from JAHFUP010000016.1 coordinate 28,626, forward strand.
AGGTCACGCCCGCCTTCGACGAGCAGGTCGAATCGGTTCTGGAGGCGAGCCCGGATGGCAGCCGGAGTCAGCACGTCGGCCCTGGCCGCGGCCAACTCGATGGCCAGAGGCAGGCCGTCGAGCGCAAGGCAGATGGCGGACACGTCCTCGGCATTGCGGTCGGTCAGCTCAAAGTCCGGTCGCACACGCGCCGCCCGGTCTTCGAACAGGCCGACGGCCGGGAACGCCCCCGCCTCGCGGGCCGTCCGGGCCTGAGGCGGGGGCAGAGCGAGAGGTGGTACCGGCCAGGCGATCTCCCCGCTGATCCTCAGCGGCCTACGGCTCGTGGCCAGCACGCGCACCTCCCGGCCATGGTGGAGGACCCGCGTTGACATCCTGCTCGACGTCTCCAACGCCGGGCTATGGATGGCCCACTGCCACATCGCCGAGCACGCCCAGAGCGGGATGATGTTCAGCTTCGACGTCGCCCGGCGCGGCCAGGGGGATCAGTAGCCCGGCGGTCGTCCTGATCGGCGACCACGCCGCCACCGGAGACGAGCTTCCCAAGCGGTACGGGGCCACTTACCGGATCATCGCCTACCGGTCGGCCGGGGAGACGCTGCGTGCGCCTCAGCGGCTCGGATCCATGGCGTCTGGCTCCCGATGCGACCCCGGTCGTCGTTCCTCCTGCGGGACCCAGGTCGTCGTTCGGCGAGCGGGTATGGCCAACGGAGCCACTCGGACGAGCTCGAGGGGGGCGAACTCGGAGTGAAGACCGCCACCCCGGCGCCCAGTTGAGCTTCGCCGACATCGGGGGTCACCGCTTCCAGATCTGTGAGACAGACCTCGCCGAGGAGGACGTCGCCTACATCGAAGCCCTTTACCGCGGACGGGGCCGGGCCAAGCGGCGCATCTGTGAGGCCAAGGACACCGGGCTGGCCAACCTGCCCTCGGCGTCCTTCGCCATCAACCAGGTCTGGGTCGAGGTCTGCCTCTTCGCCCAGGATCTGCTTTGTTGGCCCCGGCTGCTGCTCCTCGACGGCGACCTTGGGTGGGCCGAGCCCAAGCGGCTGCGCTACTGCCTCGGGGCGGAAATGGTTGCGCGTTGGCGACGCCTGGCCGTGGGTCGGCCAGCTCATCGGCGCGGTCGACCGGCTCCGCACGCTTCCGTTGCGCGCCTGAGCCAGGGCGCATCTGGACCGCCGGCGGCCACGCGCTACGAGCCGGCACAAAACAGCCCATCCCGGCACCGGACGCCCCGAAGCGGCCCGGAACCGACGAGCGCAGTCTGACTGCGCCTGGTCCGGGCGCCCGCCGGTTATTCGGGCAACTCGGTCGCTCACCGAACGGTCTGGGCTAGCTTTCGCAAAGATGGGTAAATCGTCGTGCTGCGTTGGCGCTCAACAGCGCCGGGTTCGTTCAGTCTGACCAGCGGGCCCGGTTGGCTGCGATAGACCTTCTCGCAGCCAGCAACACTCGTCCCAGCCACACCAACAGCCCCAAGTTGAGGATCAGCACTGGGAGGGTGGTCGACGTCACGGGAATGGTGACGAGGAGCAGCCCGGCCAAAGGAAGCGCAGGCCATCGACCCGAGTCCGCCCGTTCGGCGACCCGGACGTCGAGGACGGCCCGCGCCGCATCGGGCGCCGGCTGTCCTTTCCGTATCCGTGTCAACGCAGCCTTGCGCGTCTCGGCATCGAGATCCCACACCACGGAGGGTCCGAAGAGCTTGCTGGCGGAGTGCAGGCCGCGACGGGCTATTGCGTACACCGCGAGAAGGGCAACGATTGTGAGGAAAAGGATCGTCCCGCTGGTAGCCAATCCCACGTGCCAGTCGAAGAAGGTGATCATGACGAGCAGTACGGCGACCGCGCCGGCGAACATCGCCGGCACGACGATGTTCAACCTGCGCTTCATGTGCCGCGTCGCACGCAGCTCCCAACCCTCACGCACGGGAGGGTCCCGTGCGGGGCTGGCCGCCGCTGACACTGGGCACCGAGTCCGAGCGGCGCCGCACAGCAGGTTTCACGAGATCAACCGGGGCCCTGCCCGCAGGCGGGATGAGACTGTTCAGGACTCGACCACGTCGAGCTTGAACCCCAGCTCGGCATCGACGGCGGTCCGCATCCGATCGATGGCGTCACGATCGTCCAACAGGTACCGGTCGAAGAAGTCGAGGCTCGTTGCGATAACCACCCGGGTATCGGGCAGAGGCCGGTTCTCCGTGCCGACGTAGGGCCGAGCATGGTCGGCGCTCGGCACGTCGCTGGGCGGGACGGTAAGCATGATCTTCGGCGGAGCGGCGTCGACGAACATCTGTCTGCCGCGCTCGAACGGAACTGATGGATCCGCAACGCCATGAACCACGAGTAGCGGCGTGTGGATTCCGGAGAAGTAGGCGGAACCTACCGGAGCAGAGCCGGCGAGCATGACGCCGGCCTTGACACGACGATCCACGCAGCACCGGTTGAAACCGAGGCCGAGCACGGTGAACGCCCCCGCAGAGTGGCCAGCCAGGGCGATCCTTTCGGGATCGACCATCCCGGCATACGGGCTGGTCCGTTCGGCACTCATCGCCAAGAGCCGAGTAATCACAAAGCTCACGTCCTGCGGCGGGTACGGAGGATCGGAGGTGAGCTTCGGCGCCGCCACCACGTACCCCCCTCGGGCCCACGCTTCGAGCAGCACGCGGTAGTAGTCCGGATTGCTCCCGCTGCCGTGGACGAAGACGATCAAAGGAAACGCCCTACCCGCCTCGGCCGGCGTGCGGACGGGGACGTACATGGTGGTGTCGAGGGCAGGCCGACTCTCGTCGGCGAACGACTCGGTGCGCACGTCGAAGCGGAACTCGCGTTGGGACTGCTCGGGGGTCCTGGACCCGCCGCCACAGGCCACGGCCAGGAGCGAGACGACAACGAGCCTCGCCGCCAACTCGATGTTCCGCCGCATCGCCGTGAGGATACCGGTCCAAATGAAACCGCGACGGCTGGCTATTGTGCGGGCCAAATCTTCCGCTCTGCGCTGCGGGTGCCGACGGGCCCAGGCGGCCCCCGCGCAGAATCTGCCGCCCGTGGCACCTCGCTACTACGTCGTGGTGGCCGGCCACGCGGGGAGCGGGAAGACCCCCTTCCGTCGCCCTTGCTGCAGAGCTGCAGCTTCCTCTCATGCGCAGGGAAGCGTCAGCGCCGGTGCGCAGCGAACTGTCAGCGCCCGTGGTCGTGACAGCGCCCGGAAGCGAGGCTTGGTAGGACCGGCCCACATCGTCAGTTCGGGCCTTCGGGGCCCGGAATCGTCGTCGGCGTCTTCGGCCAGGTCGTTCATCCTGCGGCACCCCGGTCGTCGTTCCTCCTATGGGAACCCGGCCGTCGTTCCTCGTGGGGCACCGGACCAGGGGCTGGCCAGGTCGCGCGCCTCAGCGGTGAGCATGTCGCCGATCGCCTTGGCCACTACATCGTCGTCACTCATCGTCGCCCCCTGGCGAATAGCAGCTTCGAACCCCCCGCCTCCGAGCATCAGGCCGAGGTCGGTGATGACGATGGAGCCGTTGCGCCTCGGGACCAAAGGTTGGCGGGGCGGTGAGCGAAGTCGTTGTCGCGCCGTAAAGTACGGCGGCTCTTTCGCCGGCGCCGACCCGGGTGAGCAGGTCGATCAGGTTCCGGAGGGTGATCCACTGCTGCGTCCAGCTGCAGTGGCGGTGCCAGTGCTCGATGGCCTCCCGGTAGGCGCCCGGTGTCGGCCACCGCTTCACCTTCTCCGTGGCCCACATCGCCGATCCCGGGCTCGACGATCGCTATGACGCCGCCTTCCTGTTCGAAGCGCTCCACGACCTCTCCCGCCCAGGCGAGGCACTTCGGGCGATCCGAGCGGTCCTCTCCCACGGCGCCGCCCTTATCGTCGCCGACGAACGGGTGAGTGAGGCATTTACCGCGCCCGGCGACGAGATGGAGCGGCTGATGTACGGCTTCAGCATTCTCCACTGCCTCCCGACGAGGCGCGCCACCGCACCTTCGGCTGCGCTCGGCGCAGTTCTGCGCCCCAGCACCGTGGAGGCGCTCGGCGTCGAGGCCGGGTTCGCCTCGGTCGAGGTGCTCCCCATCGACCATGACCTCTGGCGCTTCTATCGGCTCCAGCCGTAAGCGACGGCGACGGATCCGCGCCCCAGAACAGAGCACCAGATCACACGAGCCGTCGCGTGCCTTCCGCTTGGCGCGTACGTTGACGCCCATGACAACGAACCTTGGTCCGGGGCTCGGGGCGCCCCTCCAGGCCAAACTCGATGAGCTGAAGGTCCCTGGCGCGGTCGTCCTGGTCCGGTCAGCGTCCCACGGGGAGTGGAGCTCGGCCTTCGGCACGCGCGCCATCGGCGGCGACGAACGCGTGACGATGGACGATCACATCCGCATCGGGTCGAACACCAAGACGATGACGGGCGTTGTAATACTGCAACTCGTCCAGGAAGGCTCCATTGCACTAGACGATCCGGTCGCGGAGCACTGGCCCGACGTGCCGAACGGTCGGAGGATCACGATCGCCAGCATGCTCGAGATGCGCAGCGGCCTCTACAGCTACACGCTGGATGAGGCCTTCGAGGCTCGACTCGACACCGAGCCCGGCCATGCCTGGCACCCGACTGAGCTTCTGAGCATCGCCTTCGCGCATCCACCGTCGTTCAGCCCCGACGCCGGCTACGAGTACTCGAACACCAACACGGTTCTCCTCGGCCTCATCGTCGAACAACTCACCAACCAACCGCTGGAGGAGGCGTTCCGGCAGCGAATATTCAAGCCCCTGGGACTGAAGGAAACGACGATGCCGGCGGCCGGGGACACCGGTATACCCACGCCCCATCCGCGCGGCTACATGTTCGGCACCAACGAGAGCACGCTGACGGAGCCCGGGGTGCCGGCGTGGCAGCGGGCGGCCTTGGCCGACGGGACGCTTCGCCCGAACGACTTCACCGACAGCAGCCCGTCCTGGGCCTGGGCCGCCGGTGCGGCCATCTCCACCGCCGCCGACCTCGCCCGCTATGTCGAGGCTGTCGTCGACGGCGAGCTGCTACACGCCGACCAGCAGGAGAAGTGGCTGGCGAGCTTCCGTCCGACCGGCCCCGAACCGACCAGTCCGACCTACGGCTACCACTTGGGGCAATTCGGGCCGCTGATCGGGCACACGGGCCAGATCCCCGGCTTCAACTCTTTCATGGGTCGCGATCCGGAGCGGCGCAACACCGTCGTCCTCTGGACGTCGCTCGTCAGCGGCCCGGACGGTCAGATGCCAGTGGCTGAGCTCGCCAAGATCATCATGGGTTCCCTCTACGCGTAGACGGCAGGGGTTGGTTGTCGCGACGAAGCGGCCACCAGGTCCACCCACGTCGAACAGCGCCCTCGGGCCATGACCCTCGACCCCGACGGGGCGATCTGGTTCACCCGGACGACAGCCAATCAAGTGGCGCGCATCGATACAGCCGGCAAGATCACGGAGTTCGCCGTCCCCACACCCAAAAGCTTCCCTCGCCACATCACCCCAGGGCCCGACGGGGCCGTGTGGTTTACGGAGTTCAACACCAACCAAGCTCGGTCGTATCGGCGGCGGACACACCTGCGTCGTCGGAGTCGGCGTTGGTGACACGATGGGCGTCTCGCCGTCGCAGACGTTCTGGGCCACGTCCGGTGCGAGCACACGACGACCGGATCGCCGACCAGGACCGGGCTCACCCGGCGTGTGTCGTGCCGGATGTCAGCCGTTCCGGTTGCCGGTCTGTTGACGCGTACACCGGCGGGAGGGAGAATTCCTTGTCTCGAAAAAGGGGGGCCGGTCGATGGCGTGGAACCTGACGGGAAGTTACGTCGAGACCTGTTCGTGCGAGCTGATGTGCCCGTGCAACCTCTCGCTCGACCACGGTGCCACCTACGACTTCTGTCGCGTGACGCTCGTGTTCAACATCCGCGAGGGACAGATCGACGGCACCGACATCGCCGGGATGAAGGTCGCAGCGATCGCGGACACACCGAAGGTGATGACCGAGGGGAACTGGAGGCTCGGGGTGTTCATCGACGCCCGGGCGACCGACGATCAGTTCGACAAGCTCGTGCAGGTCTTCAGCGGGCAGCTCGGCGGACCGATGGCAGCACTGACGCCGTTGGTGGGTGAGGTGCTCGGCGCCGAAAGGGCCACCATCGAGGTCGTGGACGACGGGCTGCGCCACAGCGTCCGCATCGGCGACGCCATCGATTTCGAGATCGAGGACATCGTTCCCTTCGGTGTCGAGTCGGGCCAACCGGTGCGGTTCGACGGAATGTTCCATCCGGTCGGCTCGAACCTCACGATGGCGGAGTCGAAGCGGTCGAACATCAACGCCTTCGGCATCGAGTACGAGGGTAAGTCCGGGCTCTCCACGGCCGAGTTCTCCTGGGCCGCCTGACGCCGTGAGCGTCACGGCGGAGGCAAACCTTCCATCGACCGGAGGGCTCCGCCCCGCGTTCTCCGCAGCACGCGCCCGGCTCGGGCTTGTCGCGCTGCTGTTCGCCGTCGCCGCTTCGGGCTGGTGGTGGACCGGCGATCAGATGCGGGGGATGGACAACGGTCCGTGGACGGGTCTCGGCTCCTTCGGCTGGTTCCTGGGTGTCTGGATCGTGATGATGGCGGCGATGATGTTCCCGTCGGTCTCGCCGACGGTCGCTCTGTACTCCCGCATGACGAAGCAGCGTTCGCCGCTGTCGCCTCTGCTGTTCACGTCCGGCTACCTCCTCACGTGGGCGGCCGCCGGGGTAGTCGCGTTCGCGATCGGCGCCGCACTCAACTCGATCGCAGATGGTCTGTTCGCGTGGGACCGAGCGGGCCGGTGGACCGCGGGGGGCACCCTCGTCGGCGCCGCGGTCTACGAGCTCACGCCGCTCAAGGATGTCTGCCTCGGGAAGTGCCGCAGCCCACTCGGCTTCCTGCTGGGCTCGTGGCGCGACGGTCTGTCGGGCGCGCTGCGGATGGGAGCGAAGAACGGTGCGTGGTGCGTCGGCTGCTGCTGGGCGTTGATGGCCGCGCTGTTCGCGTTGGGCATCATGAGCGTCGTGTGGATGGCCGTGATCGCCGGGCTCATCGCCTTCGAAAAGACGGTCCCGTGGCGCCGGGTCGCATCATACGGAACCGCCGCGGTCCTGCTGGCCCTCGGGCTGCTGGTGCTGGGCGCACCTCGGGCCATCCCGGGTCTTACGACTCCGAGCGACGCCCCGATGGAGCAGATGTCGCCGATGGGTTCGTAGCGGCCGGCACGGGATGCGAGGTTCGTTGCGAGCCCGCACCGGTTCGACCACTCCGATAACGAGCGGCTCGACCCGGCTCGAAGGGTCGCGGTGGCACTTCTTGGCCGGGTTGGTCGACACGCGACCCTCTCGTCAGGGTGGGCCAATCAGGGCGAGGGGCGCCGCGAGGCTCGTTCCGCCCGGCGTGCGCGCCGGTACGGTCCCGCCGCCGCGGCCAGGCGTGAGCCGGCGTAGAACCAGCGCACCACGAACGCCAGCGGGAGGGTGGCCCGCCGGGCGGCCATGGAGTTGGTCCACGGCTGTGTCAGTAGCTCGTCACGCGTCGGGAAGGCCATCCGGAGCAGGGCCGCCAGCCTGGCGCCGGCGCTCATCTCGCGTGCGCGTGCCAGGACGGCGGCGTGGAAGCTTCCGTCCGCCTGAAGACGCACTGACGCCCGAGTCGGCGGCGCCAGTCCCAGCTCGTCGCAAAGTCGGGCGCCGCCGGGATGGAGGCGGAGCCCAGCGGAGAACGCCTCCCGGGCGCCGAGCTGATCCGCCACGTCGAGTGCCTCGCGCCACAGGTCGCGATCGGCCACCGACACGGCGCGCGCGAGGTCGGCGAGGACCTTCGGTGCCTTTGGGTCGTGGGCGGCGTGGAGGGTCACGATGGCGAACGTCGTCGCCCGGTCGGGAATCCGGGCGCGACCGGACCCGACCACTGCGGCCTCACTCCGATCGAACAGCAACGTCCAGCCGTCGGCGTCGTCGGCGCGTGTGCCGGGGACCCGCCGGTGGAGATCGACGCTGACGCCCTTCGTGTTGCGGTAGGCGAGAGCGTGGTACCCGTCCGCGAAGCGAACGTCCAATCCGATGAATCCCAGCTGCGCGAGTGTGCGAACGGCGGCCGGCCAGGCCGCGGGTGCGACGAGGAGGTCGATGTCGGCGTAGGCCCGGTCGTCGCCCCCGTAGAGGTTGCGGCGCGTGGCGGGGCCTTTCAGCAGGATGCTCTCGACGCCGGCATCGGCGAGCTTCCGCACGACTCGGGCGGCCGCCAAGTCGAGCAGAGCCGGCTGCTGCCGCGGGTCGACCACCGGGTTCACAGGTTCACGGGTCGGCACCGAAGGCGACGAGGGGCGTGAAGTCATCGACGGTGCCCCCGCCGCCGATGACGTCGTCGGTGCCGCAGGAGGTCCAGGCGTGGGCCGTCATCGTCGGGCCGTCCTTGTGGACACCGAGGTGCAGGACGCCGGGAAGGCGGCGGCGGCGAAGCATCCACTGCGCCGCGATGGCCTCAGTAAGGCACGCCGTCCTCCAGGGGACAGCATTCGATGCTGCCCGGACGGCGCCGCCGATCCGGACCGGGCGGCCGCCGTTCACCCGAGCTTCGGACGCCCCATCGGTCGCCGAGCCGAGATGTGGCGCCAGGCGGCGGAACGGCACCCACCGCACCGCCGCCCGGGCCACGGCTAGCAGGACAACGGCCTCCGCGATCAGGAGTCGATCCCTCCAACCCAGCCGCCAAAACGCGGCCACACGACGACCGGCTCGCACGGTCGAACAGTACTGTCGGCGCCCGATGGGCGAGAAGCAGTCGGCCTACCGTGTCTACGGGCTCGAGGTGGCGTCGGACTACGAGCTCCCAGAGTTGATGGCGGGGCCTGGCCGGCCCGACCTGACAATCCACCGGGCTTCCGTCGCCGAGCCGCTCGCCAGCCCCGTCGTCGACGGGCCCCACGTGCAAGCCGCACCGGGCCGGTTTCGGTTGCGGGTGCCCGGGGTGGCCACGTTCCTGGCCACTGGTGGCAACGATGTGGCCGTGGCGACCGAGCTGGGCGCCAAGCCCGAGGAAGTGCGCGTCTTCCTGTACGGGTCGGTGCTGGGCGCCATCCTCCATCAGCGGGGCGTGCTCCCGCTCCACGCGAGCGCCGTCTCCGACGGAGCGCAGGCCATCCTGTTCGCCGGCCACTCCGGTCACGGGAAGTCCACGCTGGCCGCCGCCTTCCTCGAGCACGGGTACCGGCTCATGGCCGACGACGTCACCGCCGTGCGGGGTGCCGTCGCGGCGCCCGCCTACCCGCACATCAAGCTGTTCGCCGCCAACGGCTCGCTCGACAAGCAATGGCGGGCTGTCGGCGACGAGCGGTTCCTGGGCGAGCCGCGCCCCGTCACGCACGTCTACGTGCTCCTTCCCGACCAGCGCGGCGAAGTCGCGCTGGAGGAGGCGGCGTCGGGCTCCGCCCGCCTGGACCTGCTCATCGAACACACGTACCGCAGCGGGTTCCTGGCCGGCCTCGGGGTGAGGGAGGTTCACTTTCGGGCCTGTGCCACGCTCGCCCGCCAGGCACGGGTGACAGCTGTCCGGCGGCCGGCGGCCGGCTGCCCCGTCGACGAGCTACGACAGCGCATCGCCGACCACCTCGCGGGGCTCCAGCTGGGCTGGAAAACCTCCAGCTCGGGGCCTGGCGAGACGCCACTCGCGGTCGACGCCACTGCCAGCTCGATACGTGTCGGCTTCGACCACGTCCGCTTGCCGGCCTCACCCTGCTTTTCCGGCTCCATGGGGGAGCAGTGTAGCCAGCCCGTTCCTTGCGACACCTGGTGATGCGAACCGACGGGCGCGCTTTCGATCCGCATGGCGCGATCATCTCGGCGTGCTCATCTCCGGTGCCGTGGGCGCTCTCGGCGCTCCAGCCGCAGCCAGCGCGACCACGGACTTCCGGTGGACCGGCGACTGCGCCTCCCTCGAGGCCACGACAGTGGGCACCAGCCAAGGGTCGGTCGCCGTCGTGGCCGACGTGCGGCTCGACAACCGCGCGGAGCTGTGCGCCGGCCTCAGCCTCGATCGCGGGGCCGACGACGCCTCGATCCTGCTGGCCGCGTGGCGGCGGTGGGACCTGTCCTGCAGCGAGTGGCTGCGCGGCGACTTCGCCTTTGCGGTCTGGGACGACCACACCGGCCGGCTGTACTGCGGACGGGACCTTGTCGGCGTGAAACCCCTCTACTACTGGACCGGCCCCCAAGGCGCATTCGCCTTCGCCTCCCAGCTCGCCCCCCTCCTCGCGTGTGGGGCGATCGAGCGCCGCCTGGACACGGCCGCGGCCATCGAGCGCCTCCTGTTCCTGCAGCACGACACCGGCCGGACGCTGTTCGCCGGGATACGCCGGCTGCCTCCCGGCCACGCCTTGGTGGTGCGGCCCGGCGGCCGTCCGCACATCTGGCGCCACACCCGGCTCGAGGTCGGCGACGTCGGCTCGTCCAGCCCCGAAGAGGGCGCGGCCCGCCTCCGTGACGCCGTGGTGAGGGCCGTGGCCGACCGGCTCCCGTCGGACGGACTGGTGGGCGCGCACGTCTCCGGCGGCCTGGACAGCTCCTCGGTGGCCGGCGTGGCCGCGTCGCTCCTGCCGGCCGGCCGGCTGGTTCCGATGACGTTCTCGGCGACGCGCAGCCGGGCGGCCGAGGGCGAGGCACCGGTCGACGCCAGGTTCCTGGACGACGTGGCCGGCCAACTTGCCGTACCCATCCATCAGCCGCCCGCCGACCTCCTGCCGTTTCCCGCTGCGCTCGAGCGGGCGGCGCCGGGGATGATGCCCCCGCCATACGCCACGTCCTCGGCCAACCGGTGGGCCGGTGAAGCCGGCGTCCGGTCCGTGTTGACCGGGTGGGGCGGCGACGAGGCTGCTTCCTTCAGCGGCCGGACCCTCCTGTCGGAGGCGGTACGGCGCGGCAAACTCGGTCGCGTCGTTCCCGCCGCTCGCGCCCTCAACCCGGGACGCTCATTTTCGGCGGGGTCCCTGGTCGGCTCGGTGGTCGAGCCGCTCCTTCCCGACCGGCTGTACTGGTGGGCGCGGTTCGCCCAAGGAGACCCGTGGATCGGCCGGCTGCGGACGACAGTCGCCAACGAAAGGACGGGGCGAGATGCAGGGCTGCTCGAGGCGCTCCACCACCCGTGGCGAACGCGAGCGACGGCGCGCGGTACCCAGCTCTCTCGGCTGCGCAGCGGGCACCTCGTCGCCCGGATGGAGAGCTGGTCGGCCGACGCCTCCCGGTTCGGCGTCGACTACCACTACCCGCTGCTCGACCGGCGGGTGCTCGAGGTGGCGCTGGGCGCGCCGTGGGACTCGTTTCTGCGTGAGGGCTCCGGGCGCTGGCTGCTCCGGACGGCGATGGCGCCGTATCTCCCGCCGTCGCTTGCCTCCAGGCAGGACAAGGAGGACGGCTGGGGGCAGCGGGGCGACGTCGCCTTTGGAGCGGGGGCGGGGGTCGGTTTCGATCCCTCCTGGGTGCGGGCCGAGGCCGAACGTCTGCTCCGCGAGGGCAACGACCTCGGCGGCGCCGTCGACCTGCGCAAGCTGCGCGCCCGGCTGGCCGGCTCGGCGCCCCGGCGGTTCGCCACGTCGCCCGTCGCCAACATCGTGCCCCTTCTCCTCGTCGCCCCCGCCGCCCAACTGGCCGCCTTCGTCCGCCACCATCGCATGGCCACATGACTGACCTACCGAAACGCATGCCACTCTCTCCCGCGACGGTCGTCGCACGCCATCCCGACATGCTCTTCGAGCAGGTCTCAGAGGAGGTCGTCATGCTGTCGATCGCCACGGGCAAGTACTTCGGCCTGGACCCGGTCGGCGCCGAGATCTGGCAGCTCCTGTCGGAGCCCCGCTCCATCGGGGACCTCTCCGCGGCGCTGATCGACACCTTCGACGTCGACGCAGACACCTGCCTGCGCGATGTGACCGAGTTCCTGACCACCTTGATCAGCGACGGGTCAGTGGTGGTCAGTCCGGCGTCATAACCGGCGGGCGACTGGTGCTCGACCGCGAGCCAGATACGACGTTCAGGTCGCCGTCCCACCGGTCGATAACTCCTTTAGGCATAGGCGACGCTTGACGCAAGAGCGTCCTGACGGGAGGAGATGGCGGTGTCTGACAACACGACCCTCGACAGCAGTTGGCGCACGCGACGCCTCGTGGCGTCCGCGCTAGGCGCGACGTGGCTGTTGCTCGCGGGCACCGCGTGCGGGCCGAAGTCCGAATCGCCGAGCGCGGCAAACGCCGCCGCCTCGGCCGGGGCGCCCACCCTCGCCCCGAGGACCGACCCCTCCGCCGACCAGGTAGCCCTCGCGATCGCCGCGGTCAAGGAGCGCATCCAGACGCCCTTCCTCCCGAGCGAAGGCCACGTCCGCGCCTTCGGGGACGCCGCCTGCTCCGCGTTCGACCAGGGCAAGACTGCTCCGCAGGTGAGGGGGCTGGTGTTGCAAGCGGCCTCGCAGCTTCCCTCGGCCACCGTCTCCGCGGCCGACGCCGACTTCGCGGTCGGGACTGCGGTGAACCTGTTCTGCCCTGCCTATTCCACCAAATTGGTCCGGTAGGACCGTCCGGGGAGGAGCTTGCGACATGTCTCAGATCCTTGACCTGCCCGTAGCGACGGAGAAGCGACCGACGCCCGTCACGCCGGGCCGACGTCGCCTCACGTGGCGCGAGTGCGTGATCAGCGACCTGTTCGGCGCATGGGTGATCATCGGGCTCTTCATCGACGGCTGGGCCCACAACCACCAGAAGCCCGAGACGATCGCCACCCCGTGGCACGGGATCCTCTACTCGGGCTTCGCCCTCGCCGCGTGCTGGGCCGTGAGCGTCGCCCGCAGGGACCAGCGGCGGGGACAGAGCATCTGGCAGTCGGCACCGGTCGGTCACTCCCTGACGCTCGTCGGGATGATCGTGTTCGCCATCGGTGGCACGAGCGACATGGTCTGGCACGCAGTGTTCGGGGTGGAGGTGAGCCTCGCCGCCCTCTTAAGCCCGACCCACCTGCTCATGTTGATAGGTGCCCTCCTGGTCATGACCGGACCGTTCCGGGCCGGATGGGCCGACGGCCGCCAGCAGGCACCGTCGTTGCGGGAATTCCTTCCGACCATCGGTTCGCTCATCCTGGTCACGGCCCTCGTCGCGTTCTTCCTCCAATACGCAACCCCGTTCCGCCGGGACAACTACGGCACCTGGGTCACGGCCTACACCGATCTCGTCACCCGCTTCGCTGGGGCCGGGGCCAGTTACCGCGAGAGCATTCAGATAGTCGGGCTTCTGTCCCTTCTGGTGACCAACCTGATCTACATCGGCGCGCTGCTCTTCGTCCTGCGGCGGTGGCGGCCGCCGTTCGGCTCGGCCACGCTCCTGTTCTGCTCGGTGACGGCGCTCGTCGGAGGCATCGACGGCTTCGACCGGATCGGGCCCCTGCTGGCTGCCCTGCCGGCCGGCCTGATCGGCGACCTCCTCATTCGCCGGCTCAACCCGTCGCCGGAACGGCGTGTGGCGGCCTACGCCGTCGCCGCCATCACGTCGCTGTCGCTGTGGGCGGCCTTCTTCGTGGCCTACCAGTTGGTGTACGGCATCGGATGGACGCCTGAGCTGTGGGCCGGCGCGCTCGTGATGGCGATGATGTCGGCGACGGCGCTGAGCCTGCTCGCCTTCCCGCCCGCGCTCCCCACGGCCGTGCCCGCCGTCGACTAGATCGACTGCCGCCAGTGCCGGTCGCCTGAGTCCCGAGACACCTCTGCCAGATTCGGGCGCGGCACGCGGTATGGCAACGAAAGCTCCTTGCGCTGCCACCGCAGCACGCGGGCGTCAGTGCGCTCAGGGGCGTTCCGCCTACGAGGCGGGTGCGGGCGGGCCGACCTGGGCGGGGGAGGCCGGGGGTAGCATCACACGGCTTTCAGGTCGCAGGATCGGGGTGTGGTCGTGATGGCGCTAGTGAGCAGTGCGACGTGAAGCATGCCGTCGGACAGGTGCGCCGGCGGCGCGTGATCATCGGTGTGCTTGCCCTGGCCGCGGCGTACTACGGGGCGGGCCGCCTGGGGTTCCTGGTCGCCATCAAAGGCAACGTCTCGCCCTTCTGGGCCCCCGCCGGAATCGCCCTGGCCTGCGTCCTCATCTGGGGCAGCCGACTGTGGCCCGGTGTAGCTCTCGGGAGTTTCCTCGTGAACACGCCCGAGTACTACACAGGAGCCAGCGCCGGTTCGATCATGCGGTCCGTCCTCGCTGGCGCGCTCATCGCCGCGGCCGCCACGGGGGAGGCCCTCCTCGGAGCGTGGCTCGTCCGACGCTTCGGCCGCGGCACGCACTGCCTTCAGCGGGCCCGAGACGTCGGCGTGCTCGTTCTGCTGGGTGGCGCGCTCGCATGCCTGGTCAGCTCAACTGTCGGATCGACGAGCGTGTCGGCGTTCGGTTTCGCCGACTGGCACGACTACCCGGAGACCTGGCTCACGTGGTGGTCAGGCGATGTGCTGGGCATCATCCTCGCCGCGCCCGTCATCCTGGCGTGGCGGCAGCGCCGGCAGAGAGTCGCTCCGGCGCGTTCGATCGAGGTCGTGGCCGTCCTTGCGGTGACCCTCGGCGTGGCGGAGTTGGTTTTCGGCCTCGACCTTCCCATCATGTACCTACTTGTCCCGCTGGTCGGGTGGGCGGCCTTCCGCCTCGGGACGAGCGGCGTATCCGCCCTCATCGTCGTCATCTGCACGGTGGCGGCCCAACGCACGGTGAATGATCTCGGGCCCTTTGCCTCCAGCCACCAGAATTCCTCGCTGATCCAGCTTGGCGGATTCATCGCCATCCTCGGAATGACGGCGTTGCTGGCCAGTGCGGTCGTGGAGGAGCGGCTCAGGCTCAAGCACGAATCGCAGACTCACGAGGAGGCGACCCGAGCCAAGAGCGTGTTCCTGGCAACGATGAGCCACGAGATCCGCACTCCGATGATCGGCGTCATTGGAATGATGGAGGTGCTGGCCGAGACCGAGCTCACCGAGGAGCAGAGCAGCATGGTCTCGACCGCGCTGGGTTCGGCGCAGGTGCTCCTCCAGATCATCGGCGACGTCCTCGACTTCTCCAAGATCGAGGCCGACAAGCTCGATCTGGCGCCTGCCCCGTTCATGGTCCACCCGCTGGCCGAGGCAACGGTGGAGACGTTCCTCCACACTGCATCCGCCAAGGGCCTCTCGATCAGCTGCACCGTCGATGACGCTGTTGCGCCGGCCCACACCGGGGACGCGCTGCGCATTCGCCAAATCCTGAGCAACTTCATCTCCAACGCCGTCAAGTTCACGACCTCCGGTGCCGTCGTCCTGGCCGCTCGGGTTCTCTCGGACGACGGCGCGACGCAACGGGTGCAGTTCTCCGTGGCCGACACGGGCATCGGCGTGGAACCGGAGAAGCAGCGGGACCTCTTCAAGGAGTTCGCCCAAGCGGATGCGACAACCGCCAAGCGTTCGGGAGGAACGGGGCTCGGACTGGCGATCTCCCGACGGCTGGCCCTGTTGATGGGCGGGGACGTAAGGATGGAGAGCACGCCCAACGTGGGGACGACCCTGTATCTCACCGTCCCCCTCCGGATCGCCGATCCCCTCGACGTCGAGGCGGGTGCGATGGCAGTCCTCGGGACGGGCGCGCTCGTTCCGAAACGGAGACGGCCATCGCGAGATGCGGCGGAGCGCGAGGGCAGCGTCGTGCTCCTCGTCGACGACCACCCGATTAACCGGCGAGTGCTCGTCCACCAGCTGGGAATCATGGGATTCCAGGTGGACGCCGCCGAGGACGGGCACAGGGCACTCGAACTCTTCGTCAGCGGACGCTACGGCGTCGTGATCACCGACCTCAACATGCCGATGATGGACGGGTTCGAGCTGGCTGGCGCCATCCGCCGCCACGAGGCAGACACCGGTGTGCCACGCGCTCCGGTCATCGCCATCAGTGCCACCGTGACGCAGGAGGAGGCCGAGAAGTGCACGGCCGCAGGCATGGACGACTTCCTGGGCAAGCCGGCGCCCATGGCCGCGCTCGCCGACAAGCTGCGTCGGTGGTTGCCGCACATCGAATGGCTCCCGGCCGAGGAGAGTGAGGGCGACTCGGACGGCGGCATGGATCCGGCCGCACTCGACGAGCTCACGGGCGGCGATCGGGAGCTGGCGGCCGACATCCTCAGGGACTACGCCGATTCACTCCCCACCGACCTCGTCGCGATCAGTCGCGCGCTGACGGACGGGAACGCCCCGGAACTCCATCGCACGGCCCACAGGATGAAGGGCGCCGGCCGCACGGTCGGCGCCCGCGAATTGGCCATGCTCGCTGCCCGTCTGGAGGTCACCACGTCGATCCCCGTAGAGGACTGGGACGTCGTGCGCGTCATTGCGAGCGAGCTCAAGGACGCGGCCACCCGGTTCGTGGGGATGAGCGCCGCTGCCCCTCCTCGCTGACGGACGCAGAGCACGTCCGTCGATCCTGGAGTCAGGCCACGCCCGGCGCATGACCCGAACGACTCAAGCGAACGCCCACAACCTCGTGTGGGCGTCGCTGAGGTCGGCGCCGTGCACGGGCCGCCTCTAGCGCGTTCGACGCCTATCCGGGCGAGGACACGCGAAAACCGAGCTGCCGCGCCGCGTCCGCCAGAAGATCGTCGTAGATCACGAGCTCGCTGAGGTCGTCGCGCAGGCGCTCGGCGGTCGCGAGGTGGATCGCGTCCAGTGATCGCAGCTCGGGGGGACCCATGGTGCCGGCGAGGTTGAGAACCCGGTCATTGACACGGACAAGGTCACAACGGGCCAGCACAGCCCGACCGGCGGCGAGCGCTGTCTCACCGCCACCGAGGAGCGACCGGAGCACCTCAGCGCGCGCCAGCGCGCTCGACACCCACGGCCGGCGGCGATGGAGGTGCCTCCGAAGAGCGTCCGACTCCGGTTCTCGGACGGCGAGCTTTACGATGGCCGAAGAGTCGAGGTAGAGCGCCGCCAATCAGCGCTCGTTCCGGCGCAGACGCCCGAGAGCCGTGGACGGGAGCTCGATCCCAGCTCCGAATTCGAGCGGCTCGGGCAGGGTGTCGACATCATCGGTGGCTCGGTCGATTTCGCCCGCCGCCCGCATCTGCTCGAGCGCGCCTCCGGCCGGAAGCGGAGTGAGAAGTGCGACCGGGCGGCCTCGGTCGGTGATCTCGATCGTGTGACCCTGCGCGACGAGCCCCAGCAGCTCGCTCGCCCGCTGGCGCAATGCCCTGACTCCGACGGACGTCATAAGCTACTTGTAGCACATCCCGGCCCCGCTGTTCGCTCCGAGGTCGCCTTCGCCAGCCAGCGCCGGGCCGTCGCCGGCGGAGGCGCGACTGTCTCGCGCCCGCGATAGGCCAGAGTGGTGGGGGCATGGGCGTCGCCATCACCCTCCGGGGGCTCACTCACACCTATCGCACGGCCGAGGGCCCCCTCACCGTCCTCGGCGGGCTCGACCTCGACGTGGCCGACGGCGGCTACGCGGCCATCACCGGGCCGTCGGGCGCCGGCAAGACCACCCTCCTCTCCCTCCTCGGTGGCCTGGAGGCTCCCCAGGTCGGGCGGCTGGAGGTCGGCGGCCAGGACCTCACGGGGCTCAGCGGCGACGAGCTGGCCGCCTACCGGCGGGCCACCGTGGGGTTCGTCTTCCAGCACTTCGGGCTCCTGGAGACGCTCACCGCCGCCCAGAACGTCGAGCTGGCCGGCACGCTCAACGGCACCAGTCCGGCCGAGCGCCGGGCCCGGGCCCGCGAGCTGCTCGACGCCGTCGGCCTGTCCGAGCGGGCCGGTCACCGCCCGTCTCGGCTTTCGGGCGGGGAGCGCCAGCGGGTGGCCATCGCCCGCGCCCTGGTCAACGAGCCCCGGCTGCTGCTGGCCGACGAGCCCACCGGGAACCTCGACGACGACGCCTCGCTCATGGTGATCGAGCTCCTGGAGAAAGTGCGGGCCGACCACGGGTGCACCATGGTCGTGGTCACCCACAACCGCCAGCTCGCCACCCGGGCCGACATGCGCATCCCCCTCGATCGCGGGCATCGCGTGCCCGCATGAGATGGCGGGACGCCGCCGCGCTGGCGGCCACCAGCATCCGGCGGCGGTTTGGGCGATCGGTGCTGACCGTGGCCGCGGTCGCCCTGGCCGCCACCCTCCTCACCGCCCTGGTCACCATCGCCGGCACGGCCCGCACCAAGGTGCTCTCGGAGCTGTCCAAGGGCGGCCCGCTCTCGGGCATCAACGTCGCCGCCGCCGAGGCGGACCCCAGCCAGGTCGACACCGACGACCCCCGGCCCGGCCCGCCCAAGGATCTCGACGACAGGATCCGGGCCAAGATCACCGCCATGCCCGACGTGAAGTCGGTGCTGCCCATCGTCGCCGCTGTGGTCAACGTGATCGTGCCCGAGCCGCCGGCCAACGCGGCGGTCCTGGCCCGGCAACCCGCCCTTCCCTCGACGCTGCCGCCGACCACGGCCCCGGCGCGTGAGACCCCACCGCCCACCGCGCCCCGGCCGACGGTGCCCGGCCTGACGACACCCGACCCGTTCCCCGAGACGATGGTCGGCATCGATCTCGAGCGGGCGTCGCTCATGCCCATCACCATCCTCAGCGGACGGCTCCCGGTGCCGAAGTCGCTCACCGAGGTCGCGGTGACCCAGGGCTACCTGACCCGGATGGGGCTGACGAAGAAGCAGGCCGCCGCCGTCGTCGGTACCGAGGTCCAGCTCGGCGCGCCACGGGTGTTCACCGACTCGGGCGTCCCCCGGCGGTTCCGCAGCCGCTGGGTGCGCCTGACCATCGTCGGCGTCGTGGCCCAGGAGACGGCGCCCGGCCAGTTCGTCGTCTCCCTGGAGCAGTCCCGCGCCGCCCGGAACTGGACGGCGGCCGGCAGCGACGCCGAGGGACGCGTCCAGATACCGACGTCGCCGTACAGCGGGCTGTTCGTCATCGCCAACGACCTGGAGAAGGTGAACCAGGTCCGGCGCGACATCACCGAGCTCGGGTACTCCACCAGCGCGCCGGAGAACCTGGTGGCCTCGGTCCAGCGGTACCTGCGGGTGGTCGAGATCGTGCTGGGGGCGATCGGCGCCATCGCCCTGGTCATCGCCTCGCTCGGCATCGCCAACGCCTTGCTGGCCGCCGTCCGCGAGCGCCGGCGGGAGATCGGGGTGCTCAAGGCCATCGGCGCCCGGGACCGCGACGTGCAACGGGTCTTCCTGTTCGAGGCCGGCGTGCTGGGCCTGGTGGGAGGCGTCGCCGGCGCCGCCATGGGCTTCGGCACCGCCCTGGGCGTGAGCGCGGTCGTGAACCAGTACCTCGCGGCCCAGGGCCTCAGGGGTGTGCACCTCGGGCTCCCGGTCCTCGTGCTGCTCGGCGCCGTCTTCGGCTCCACCCTCCTTGCCCTCGGTGCCGGGACCCTGCCCGCCCGCCGGGCGGCGCGGATGCCGGCCCGTGAGGCCATGGAGGCGGCGTGAGGCGCCTGACCTGCGCGGCCCGGCTGGTCGTCATGGCGCTGCTTGTCGGCGCATGCTCGTTCTCGCGACCCGATGTCCTGCCGCCGCCGGCCGACACCGGGCCGGCGCCCGTCTACGTCGCCATCGGGGCCAGCGAGACCACCGGCACGGGCAGCGACCAGCCGCTGCGTGACGGGTGGCCCCGCGTCCTGCACCGCATCGCCATGCCGCCCGGCTCCGTCATGATCAACATGGGCGTCCCCGGCACCACCGTCGCCCAGGCCATCGCCGAGCAGCTCGACGCCACCCTGTCGGCCCGGCCGAACCTGGTCACCGTCTGGCTCAACGTCAACGACATCACCCGTGGCGTCCCTGTGGCCGAGTACGAGGCCCAGCTCGAACGGCTGGTCCGGTCGGTGAGGGGTCGCGTGACCACCCGCGTGCTCGTGGCGAACACGCCTCCCCTCGACCACCTCCCGGCCTACCAGGCGGGCCGGCTCCTCGGGCTGCCCGGTCCCGACGTGGTCAACCAGACCGTCGCCGACTACAACGCCGCCATCGCCCGGGTCGTCCAGCGCACCGGGGCGCTCCTCGTCGACCTCAACGCCGCGGGGATGGCCGCCCGGGCCGCGGGCACCGAGGCCTCCCTGATCAGCCGGGACGGCTTCCACCCGAACACCGCCGGCCACGCCGCAATCGCCGAAGCGTTCGCCAAGGTGCTGCGCGAGTCCGGGCCGCTCGCCAGCGGCTGACGTTGAGCGCACTCGACCTGAGCCGTCGAGGAGTGCTCGTCGGCACCTGCTCCTGGACCGACGCCACCCTGGTCAAGGAGACGGACTGGTACCCGAAGAAGACGATGACCGCGGCGGAGCGGCTGGCGACCTACGCCAGCCGGTTCCCGATCGTCGAGGTCGACAGCACGTACTACTTCCCGCCGACGCCGGAGCTGGCCCAGATGTGGGCCGACCGCACGCCGCCCGGCTTCACCATGAACATCAAGGCGTGGTCGCTGCTCACCGGGCATCCGACGTTCCCGAACTCGCTCTGGGAGGACATGCTCCCGGCGGTCCCCCCGGAGCACCGGGACAAACGCCGGCTCTACCCGCACTACCTGCCGCCCGACGCCCTCGACGAGGCCTTCGACCGGTTCCGCCACGCGCTCATGCCGCTGCACCGGGCCGGCCGGCTCGGGGCCGTCCTGCTCCAGTACCCGCGGTGGTTCGGGCCGAAGGCCGAGAACCGCCAGCTGCTGCGCGACACCGTCGCCCGCCTGCCCGACCTGCGGCTCTGCGTCGAGTTCCGCCACGCCCGCTGGCTCGAAGGGGGCGACTGCGAGTCGACGCTGGAGCTGCTCGAGGAGCTCGGCGTGAGCTTCGTGTGCGTGGACGAGCCGGCGGGCTTCCCGTCCTCCATGCCGCCGGTCGTGGCCGTCACGTCCGACCTGGCCGTCGTCCGCTTCCACGGCCGCAATACCGCCACCTGGGAGGACCCCGAGATCACGACCGCGGCCGAGCGGTTCCGGTACCGGTACACGTCGGAGGAGCTGCAGGAGTGGGTGCCCCGGGTGCGCGAGCTGGTCGCATCGGCGCGGGAGGTGCACGTCCTGATGAACAACTGCTACCGGGACGACGCGGTGATCAACGCCGCCGAGCTGGCCGACCTCCTGGCCGGCGACTGAATCCGGGGCCCGCGGGCCGCGATCCGCTATTTTCTCGCCGGGACGGGGCGGGACCGTGGAGTTCGGGAGGGCACATCATGGAGGGGCTGCAGTGAGGCGTAGGGACCGACGACCGGTGTGGCGCGCCCTCGGTGTGATCGCCGTGCTGGCCGCGATGGTCGTGCCGATCCACGGCCCGGCGGCCGGCGCCCAGACAGCCGTCGGCGGGCCGGTCATCCTCGGCGGTGACGACCTCACCGCCCACGGCTCCTTCAACACCTCGACGAACGTCAACGTGGCCGGCTGGCTGTACATCCAGAAGTCGCTGGAGAACATCAAGGCGCGCGTCACCCGGCAGAACGACAACAGCGTCGCCGCCCTCGGCTCGGCCGCGTCAACGGCCACCTCCGGCAACGCCGGCGCCGCCGTCGGTCGAGCGGCGGCCGCCGCGGGACTGACCGTCACCTACTACAACGGCGGAGCGTCGATCCTGCAGTTCTTCACCGACCTGCGCGGCGGCCTCGCCCGCCCGTCGATCATCTGGATCGCGGGGACCGACGCCAGCAATGACCTCGCCGACTCTTCGGGCGCCGAGGCCCAGGCGCTGATCGACAACGCCACCACGCTGGCCGACTTCGTCAACAGCGGCGGGGGCCTGATGTCGCACGGCACCGAGTACCGCTGGCTCTCCGGCCTCCTGCCGGGGGCCACGAAGGTCAACTCGGGCGGGACCAACGACCTCGAGCTCACCCCCGAGGGCCAGGCCGCGTTCCCGGGCCTGACCAACGCCGACGTCAACGCCGGCCCGTGGCACAACCACTTCGCCGGCAACCTCGGCGGGCTGGCCGTGCTCGTCCGGTCGAACACCCTGCGGGATGCGGCGGGGAACCTGGCCGCGGTGGTCATCGGGGGCGCCGCCGTCCAGTTGCCGGGCAGCATCGTGCTCGACCCGGCGACGGCCACGAACCTGCCGGGCACGACCCATACGGTGACCGCCACCGTGCGGGGGGACACCGGGGCCGTCGCCTCCGGCGTGACGGTGACGTTCACGGTGACGGCCGGGCCCAACGCAGGCCGGACGGGCTCGGCGGTGACCAACGCCGCCGGCCAGGCCGCCTTCACCTACACGGGCTCCGGCGGGACGGGGGTCGACTCCATCTCGGCCTCCTTCACCAACGCGGCGGGAATGGTCCGTACGGCCACGGCGTCGAAGACGTGGTCGGCGTCCGCCACCACGACCACATCCACCACCGTCGTGAGCACCACCACGACGACCGTCGCGGCGCGGACCGGGATCTGCAACGCCGGTGATGGCGGCGCCGGCGGGACCGGTACCGGCCTGGGCGGTAACGCGGCTGCCGACGGCGGCAGCGGCGCCGGCGGGACCGCGTCCGGTGGGTCCGGCAGCGGCACCGGTGGGGCCGGCGGGGCCGGCGGCGGTGCGTGCAACGTGATCGTCCCGCCACCGCCGGGCCCCCCGCCCCCGATCGTCCCCCTGGGGCTCCCTGTCCCGACCACGCTGGTGCCGGCGCCGGCCCCGATCGTGACGGCCGGCCTCCTCGCCCGGACCGGTGCCGAGCTCAAGCGGTCGGCGACGCTGGCCCTGTACGTCGGGATGCTCGGGCTCCTGCTCTACGCCGCCTCGTATCTCCGGACCCACGTGGCGCCGGCCCGCCCGCCGCTCCCCCCGTCGAGGGGGACGTCACGCCGAACGGGTGGACCGCTCGACGGCCCCGCCCTCGACGCCCTGGACGACCTGGACCGCGCCGGCGGCGACTCGGGCTGAGGGCGGCTTCAGGCCGCGGCGAGGGCGGTCGACGCCTGCTGGCGGGTGCGGGCGAGGAAGGGGCCGGCGCCGATGGTGCGGTGGACCTCCTCGGCCCGGCGGAAGCAGTCGGTCGCTTTGGTCCATCGGCCGAGGGCGGCGTTGACCAGCCCGGAGTACCGGTCGGCCGAGCCCTTGCACAGGACGCCGTCGCCGACGACGACCAGGCTGCCGGCCGGCGCCCGCAGGTGGCGGCCGGCGGCCGCGACCCGACTTCCGTCGCCGAGCAACGCGGCGGCGTCCACCAGGTTGGTCATAAGGTCGAGCCCGCCGGCGCCGGCCACCAGCGGGAGCGCCGAGTCGAAGGCACGGACGGCCTCGTCGGCCTTGCCCATGGCCGCAAGGAGCAGGGTCAGGTTGCCCCACCAGTCGAGATCGTCGAAGCGGTAGGCCCGCTCGCGGCAGTGGTCGAGGACGTCGAAGCGCTGGGCCTCGCCACCCCACTCGAAGGCGGCCCAGAACCGCTGGGTCCAGGCCCGGTCACGGGCCTCGGCGTCGCCGGCGCCGCCCAGGTCCGCCAGCTCGCGGATGCCCGCGGCGGCCGCCGCGCTGCGGCCGGCCAGCAGGTCGCGCATGGTGTTCCACGTCAGCCGGTCGCGCCGGTCGGACGTCCTCGCGATCCGCGCGTCGACCTCGTCGAGCTGCCCGGACTCGAGGAGCTCGGCCACGGACGCCGGCGGCCCCGGGCGCGCCGTATGGCGCCGGCGGGCACGAGGTGCAGGTGTCGGGGCCGGTGCCGGGGTGGGAGCCGGCACCGGCGCTGACCGCACAGCGACACGACGGGGGCGGGCGACGTCTGACTTGCCGGCGGCGGCGGCAAGCTGCGCGTCCATCCGATCGAGGTCGATCACGGGCGGGCCCTCCCCTTCCGAGTCCGTGCGGTCAGGAGAGGTATCGACGCCGGCGGCGACCGGCTTGAGGATTACTCCTCGGGGTTCAGGCCGTCGGCTCGGCCATGGCGAGCGCCTGCTCGGCGGAGAGGTCCATGGCGTGGACCTCCTTGGCGTGAGCCTGCGCGCCCCGGACGAGCTCGTCGTCGGTGTCCCCGCGAATCACGACGCCGCAGTCGCACGGAACGTCGGGTGCTTCGCCTGGGCACTGCGCTCGGCGCCATGCTGATGCTGACCGTCGCCGTGCCCGCACAGGCCGGCACGGTGACGGTGTTCGGTATCACGGGCACGGCGTTCGGGCCGTTCGAGACGGACACCATTCTCGTCACGCTCGATGTCCGCGGCGAGGGTACGGCCGCCCGCGGGCCGTTCCGGATCCTCCACGTGACGCCCACCGGGATGTTCGCCAATCTGAGGGGCGACATCGACTGCATTACCGGTGTTCCAGGCGCCCAGGTGACGGTGACCGGGACGATCCGCGAAGGGTTCGACGGCCTGGGGATCAATCCCGTCGGCCACCGGGTCTCGATCGTGTACGGCTACTTGGACCACCGGTCGTTGTCACTCGACGTGTCGTTCGTGTCCGGCCACCCCATCCCCCCTGCACGGCCGACCCCGTCGTTGCAGTTCCCATCACCGGGGGAGACTTCCTGGTCAGCACGATCGGCCGGGCCTGAAACTCGGAACGCCGCGTGTGGGAGGCGCCGGCCCGCCTGGGCCGGCGCCTCCCCGCGCTACTCCTTGGGGTGGCGCGCCTTGAACTCGGCCCGGGGCGCCTCCACGTCGCGCCGGGTCAGCGGGTCGTTGATCGTCTTCTTGCCGCCCTCGGGCACGTCGGCCTCCGGCTCGTCACGGTTGTCATGCGTGTCGCTCATGCCGGGCTTCTACCCAGCTCAGCGGTGGATACCGCACTCCGTCCGGTCGGAGCCGGCCCAGCGACCGGAGCGCGGGTCGTCACCGGCCGCCACCGGGAAGGTGCAGGGCTGGCAGCCGACCGACAGGTAGCCACGGGCCACGAGCGGGTTGACGGGCACGTCGTGCTCGGCGATGTAGCCGGCGACGTCGTCGTCGGTCCAGGTGGCCAGCGGGTTGACCTTGACCAGGCCGCGACGGTCGAGGCCCACGATGGGGGCGTCGGCGCGGGTCGACGCCTCGATCCGCCGGAGGCCGCTCAGCCAGGCTTGGCGGCCGACCAGCGCCCGGTCGAGCTGGAGCACCTTGGCCGCCGAGCAGCACCCGTCGACAAGGGGCGCCGGCTCCGGCCCCACGGTCACGATGCGCAGGTTGAGCCCGTAGCGCCGGCGGACCAGCTCGACGGTCTCCAGCGTCTCCGGAAAGTGGTGGCCGGTGTCGATGAAGACGACCTCGATCGACGGGTCGACCTTCACGGCCAGGTCGATGAGGACGGCATCGGTCATCGAGGCCAGCAGCGACAGGTGGGGCGAGAACCGCTCGACGGCCCACCGCACCACCTTCGAGGCCGGCGCCGACTCGAACGACCGGCTCAGCTCGGCCAGCTCGCCGGCGCCTAACTGGACTGCAGGGCCTGCCACAGGGTCTCCACGGACTGCTCGAGGGTCTGGTTCTCGGTACGGATCACGGCCTCCGGGTGCAGCGGCGCCTCGTACGGGTCGTCAACGCCCGTCAGCCCCTGCAATTCCCCGGCCCGCTGCTTGGCGTACAGCCCCTTCACGTCGCGTTCGGCGCACACCTCGACCGGCGTGGCCACGTGCACCTCGAAGAACCGGCCGGCGTGCAGCTCCCGCAGCTCGTCGCGCATCGACCGGTAGGGCGAGATCACCGACACGACCGCCACCACGCCGTTGCGGGCCAGCAGGTGGGCGACGAAGCCGATGCGGCGGACGTTCTCCTCCCGGTCCTCCCGCGAGAACCCCAGGCCCCGGGTGAGATGGGTGCGCAGGACGTCGCCATCGAGGACCTCGACCCGTTGGCCGGCGGCCAGCAGCCGCTTCTCGAGGGCGCGGGCAATGGTGGTCTTCCCGGCCGACGGAAGGCCCGTCAGCCACACGGTCAGCCCCTGCGTGAGATCGGCCATCCAGGTCACGGTAGCAATACCCGACGAATATGATCTACTTTTCAGGGATTCGGTTGACCTTCTCCGTCGGACACCCCTATTCTGCACAAATGCGATTGAGAAACTCGACTTTCGGAGCGGTGCTGGCGGTGGCTCTCCTCACCGCGGCCTGCGGTGGTGACTCGTCGCCTTCCACTAGCACCACGGCGGGCACCGAGGCGCCCACCACCGTCCGCCTGGGCTTCTTCCCCAACGTCACCCACGCCACCGCCCTGGTCGGGGTGGAGAGCGGCATCTTCAAGAGCGCGCTCGGGGCCAACACCCTGGGGACCAAGACGTTCAACGCCGGCCCCGCCGCGGTCGAGGCCCTGTTCTCCGGCGCCCTCGACGCCACCTACATCGGTCCCAACCCGGCCATCAACGCCCACGTCCAGTCGGGTGGCGAGGCCATCCGCATCATCTCCGGGGCCACCTCCGGCGGCGCCCTCCTCGTCGTCAAGCCGTCGATCAACGCCCCCGCCGACCTCAAGGGCAAGAAGATCGCCTCCCCGCAGCGGGGCGGCACCCAGGACGTCGCCCTCCGCTTCTGGCTGAAGGAGAACAAGCTCACGGCCGACCTGCAGGGCGGCGGCGACGTCTCGATCGTGCCCCAGGAGAACGCCCAGACCCTGGAGACCTTCCGGTCCGGCCAGATCGACGGCGGCTGGGTCCCCGAGCCGTGGGCCACCCGCCTCGTGCAGGAGGGGGGCGGCAAGGTGCTGCTCGACGAGCGCACCCTCTGGCCCGAGGGCCGGTTCGTGACCACCCACCTGATCGTGCGCACCAAGTTCCTGAAGGAGCACCCCGACGCCGTTCGCCGGCTGGTCGAGGGTCAGGTCCAGGCCAACGAGCTGGTCAACGGCAACCCGGCCGAAGCCAAGCGCCTCGTCAACCAGGCCATTACGACGATCACCGGCAAGGGCGTGGCGCCCGCCGTGCTCGAGGCGTCGTGGAAGAACATGGAGTTCACCAACGACCCGATCGCCTCCTCGCTCACCGTCTCCGCCGACCACGCCCACGACGTCGGCCTCCTCGAGAAGGTCAGCCTCAAGGGCATCTACGACCTCACGATCCTCAACCAGGTCCTCAAGACCGCCAACCAGCCCGAGGTGAAGGGATGACGCTCACCGCGCCGCCACTCAGCACGCTGTCGACGACCACGGCCATCTCCCTCCGGGGCGTCTCCAAGGCCTTCGGCCACGGCGGCAACGCCGTGGTCGCCCTCGACAGCATCAGCCTCGACGTGGCCCGCGGCGAGTTCGTGTGCCTCGTCGGCGCGTCCGGGTGCGGGAAGTCCACCAGCCTGAACCTCATCGCCGGCCTCGACCGGCCCACGGTGGGCGAGGTCACGGTGCAGGGCCGGACCGCGCTCATGTTCCAGGAGGCCGCTCTCTTCCCCTGGCTGACGGTGCGCGACAACGTCGCCCTCCCCATGCGGCTCGCCGGCAAGGGCAAGGCGGAGCGCAGCCGCCGGGCGGAGGAGCTGCTCGAGTCGGTCCACCTCGGGGGCCAGGGCGGCCGCCGGCCCCACGAGCTCTCCGGCGGCATGCGCCAGCGGGCCGCCCTGGCCCGGGCGCTGGCGCAGGACGTCGAGATCCTGCTCATGGACGAGCCCTTCGGCGCCCTCGACGCCATGACCCGGGACCTGCTCCACGACGAGCTGGAGCAGGTGTGGTCGAGCACCGGAGTGACGATCGTGTTCGTGACCCACAACGTGCGCGAGGCGGCTCGACTGTCGGACCGCATCGTCCTGCTGACCAGCCTGCCCGGCAAGGTGGCCGACGAGTTCCCCGTCACCATCGAGCGGCCCCGACGCATCGACTCGCCCGAGGTCATGGGCCTCGCGGCGGCGGTCACCGACCGGCTGCGGGCCGAGGTCCGCCGCCACAGCGACGAGCCCCATGGCGACTGACCTTCAGAAGGGCGGGATCGCCGACACCAAGCTCGCCGAGGAGATCGCCGGCCTCGACGCGCTGGAAGCCCACCTCGGCACCCACCCGAGCCGGGCCCGGCAGATCTGGTCGGCGGTGTGGCCCAAGCTGGCCGCCATCGCCATCGCCCTGTTCATCTGGCAGGCGGT
The DNA here is from genome assembly GCA_023265025.1 of Acidimicrobiia bacterium. Lineage (GTDB taxonomy): Bacteria > Actinomycetota > Acidimicrobiia > Acidimicrobiales > AC-14 > CADCTB01. The sequence goes on from JAHFUP010000016.1 coordinate 56,615, forward strand.
GGTCTGGTCGGGGTGGAAGGACGACTACGTCCTCCCCGGCCCCGACAAGGTGCTGCCCGCCCTCGTCGACCTCCTCGGCACCGGCAAGTTCTGGACCGCCGTCAGCATCACCATGCGCCGGGCGGTCACCGGGTACGCGCTGGCCCTGGTCATCGGCTCGGTGATCGGCCTGGCCGTGGCCCGCGTCCGCCTCCTCCGGAGCGCGGTCGGGTCGCTCATCACCGGCCTGCAGACCATGCCGTCGATCGCCTGGTTCCCCCTCGCCATCCTCCTTTTCGGCCTGACCGAGCGGGCGATCATGTTCGTGGTGATCCTGGGCGCGGCGCCGTCGATCGCCAACGGCCTCATCGCCGGCGTCGACCACGTTCCGCCGCTGATGGTCCGGGCCGGGCGCATGATCGGGGCCAAGGGCATCGGCCTGTACCGCCACGTCATCCTCCCTGCGTCCCTGCCGACCTATGTCGCCGGGCTCAAGCAGGGGTGGGCGTTCGCCTGGCGCAGCCTGATGGCCGGCGAGCTGCTGGTCATCGTGGCCAACCGCCCGTCGATCGGCGATCAGCTGCAGTTCGCCCGGGAGTTCTCCCGGTCAGCCCAGATGCTGGCCCTGATGATCGTGATCCTGGTCATCGGCATCGTGGTGGACACGATCTTCGGCCGGGCCGACGTCACCATCCGCCGGCGGTGGGGCCTGATCGACCCGTCCACCTGAGCGCCAGTCACCTGAGGGCCGCCTTGTCGTCGGGGACATCGAGTGGCGTGACGTCGACATCTGCGAATCCGACATCGTCCGACGAACAAGGCTGCCCGTCGGGTGTGGACCGTTAGGTCCGGCTCAGCGTCCTGCGGCCCGGGCCCGGTTCCAGGCCTGCTCCCACCGGCGCTCGAGACCACGTTCGAACCGGTCGCTCTCGAAGCTCACCGGCTTCACGTGCGCCGGCGCCTGGGGCCGCGGCGGCCGTGGGGCCGAGGCGCTCCTGGCTGGGACGTTCCGTCTCTCAAGGGCCATGCATGTCCTCTCTTTCTTCGGTCGGGTTTCCTCTTTCACCTGCGCCGGCAGTGTAGGTCCGGGCCACCGGCGAGCGGTGGGAGAATCCTGGCGTGCGAGTCTCCGCCAAGGTCGACTACGCCGTGCGGGCCCTGGCGGAACTGGCCGCCGCCGGCGCCGGCCCGATGAAGGGCGAGGCCATCGCCGCCGCCCAAGGCATCCCGCTGCGGTTCACCGAGAACATCCTCGCCGACCTGCGGCGGGCCGGGGTCGTCGCCAGCCAGCGGGGCGCGGACGGCGGCTACTGGCTCAAGGCGCCGGCCGAGACGATCACCGTGGCCGACGTGATCCGCTACGTCGAAGGCCCGCTGGCCGACGTGCGGGGCGAGCCGCCCGAGGAGGTCGCCTACGCCGGCGCCGCCGGCGCACTGCAGGACGTCTGGATCGCCACGCGGGCCACCCTCCGCTCGGTGCTCGAAGTCGTCACCATCGCCGACATCGCCGGCGGCCACCTGCCCAAGGTCGTCACCCGCCTGGCCGGCGACCCCGACGCAAGGTCCCGCCGGTGACGCCCCCCTCGTTCTGGCTGCAGCTGCGTGCCTCTAGGCACGTCACTGCAGCCAGATCGCTCCGATGAGGGTCGGTATCACCGCCGACCGGCGGTGGGAGGAGCAGGCCCGGCTCTTCGCCGACCGGGGGTTCGACGTCGTCCACGCGCCGACGATGCGGACCGTCGACCTCTCCGAGAGCGAGTCGCTCCGGGCGGCGACGTCGGCCCTGGTCGAGCACTCCCCCGACTACCTCGTCGTGAGCACGGGGATGGGCTTGAAGCGATGGCTGGAGGCGGCCGAGCGATGGGGCCTTCACGCCGCCCTCGTCGAGTCGCTGGCCGACGCCCGCATCGTGGCGCGGGGTGCCAAGGCCCACTCGGCGGCCCGGGGCGCCGGCCTCGACGTGTGGTGGCGGTCCCCGACGGAGACCATGCAGGAGATCATCGACCACCTAGCCGGCGCGGGCACCGCCGGCGCCCGGATCGCCGTCCAGCTGTTTGAGCCCGAGGGCCACCCGTCCACCGAGGCACTCCGGGCGATCTCCGGTGAGCTGGTCGAGGTGCCCGTCTACCAGTGGGCGCTGCCCGACGACGTCGGACCGGCTGAGGCGCTGGTGAAGGCGGCCGTCGCCGGCGAGGTCGACGCCATCACCTTCACCGCCCAGCCCGCGGTCCACAACCTGTTCCGGATCGCCGGCGATCTCGACCTGCGCGACGGACTGCGCACCGCACTAAACGGCCCGGTCGTCTCCTCCTGCGTCGGGCCGGTGTGCGCGACGGCCGCGGTCGAGGAGGGCGTCGACGCCTCGATCTGGCCCGATCCGCCCCGGCTGGTGGCCATGGTCAAGCAGCTGACCGCCCGCCTCACCATCTGACCGACTTGGCTGCACTGGCCGCGTACGCGCGGCCAACTCCAGCCAGTTCGAGCGGGGGGCGGCGAATCTTGATCGAAACGGTCGGGTATTTGGTAGCCTTGCGGTCATGAGTCAGACGATCGACGTCGAGGTCGGGCCGGGCGCGATCAGCCCCGCCGCGCTCGCCGACATCCAGAAGTTCGAGCGCCTGCTCGCCAAGTACCTGGCGGGTGAGATGGACGAGGACGCCTTCCGCGTCTTCCGCCTAAACAACGGCATCTACGGCCAGCGCCAGGGCGGCACCAACCAGATGGTGCGGGTCAAGATCCCCTACGGGTCCCTCCAGCCCGAGCAGCTGGAGATGCTGGCCCACCTGTCCGAGACGTACTCCCGCGGCTGGGGCCACATCACCACCCGGCAGAACGTGCAGATGCACTTCGTCCAGCTGGAGCAGATCCCGGCGGTCATGCGCGAGCTGGCCAGCGTCGGCCTCACCACCCGGGAGGCGTGCGGCGACACCGTGCGCAATGTCATGGGCTGCCACCTGGCCGGCGCCTGCCCGTTCGAGGTGCTCGACATCAGCCCCTGGGCCCAGGCCACCTTCGAGCACCTGCTGCGCAACCCCTACGCCCAGCGCCTGCCCCGCAAGTTCAAGATCAACTTCTCCGGCTGCGTCACCGACTGCGGCCAGGCCATGTTCAACGACGTCGGGGTTGTGGCGGTCAACCGGGCCAAGGATGACGGCACCGTCGAGCCCGGCTTCCGGGTGTTCTTCGCCGGCGGCCTCGGCGCCAACCCCCACCCGGCCCAGGCCCTCGAGGAGTTCACCTCACGCGAGGACCTCCTGCCTACCATCGAGGCCATCCTCCGCACCTTCGACCACTACGGCAACCGCGACAACAAGCTGCGGGCCCGCATGAAGTGGCTAGTCGACAACCTGGGCGCGGATGAGGTCCGCCGGCGGATCCTCAAGGAGCGCCGGTTCCTGCCCGCGGCCGCCACCTGGCCCGGTGGCGTGCCCGCCGCGGTGCAGGCCGCCGGCGACGAACCGGCCGGCGTCTCGTCGACCATCTCCCCCACCCCGATGGGCTGGGGCACCAACGTCGTCCTGAAGAAGTCCGACCCCCAGGGCCGTTGGGACGACGCCAACGTGGTGCGGGGCAACGCCAAGCACACGGTGTCGGCCTACGCCTACTGCCGCCTGGGCGACGTCACCGCCGAGCAGTTCCGGGCCGTCGCCGCCATCCAGCGGGACATGAACCTCGAGGTGCGGGTCACCAACCGGCAGAACTTCGTGTTCCGCGGCCTGGGCGAGGAGCAGCTCACCGAGCTGTACGCCCGTCTGGCGTTCGTCGGCATGGCCGAGCCGGGCGCCGAGCTGGCCCGCGACGTCGTCGCCTGCCCGGGCGCCGACACCTGCAACCTGGCCGTCACCCAGTCCCGCGGCCTGGCCAACGAGATCGGGCGGGCGCTGGAGGAGGCCGGCCTGGCCGAAGTCGGCGGCGTCCGGGTCAACATCTCCGGCTGCACCAACTCCTGCGGCCAGCACCACATCTCCGACATCGGCTTCATGGGCGTCGAGCGGCGGGCCCACGGCCAGGCCGCCCCCGGCTACCAGATGCTGCTGGGCGGCTACGTCGGCCACACCCAGATCGAGTTCGGCCATAAGGCGCTGCGACTGCCGGCCAAGACCGCCGGCGAGGCCACCGTGCGGGTCGTCGGCCGCTTCGCCAACGAGCGCTCGGCCGGCGAGAGCTTCACCGCCTGGCTGGAGCGGGTGGGCGGCGCCTCCGCGGTGGCCGCCGGCCTGGCCGACCTCGATGCCTTCCCCTCGCCGGAGGAGAACCCGGCGTTCTATGTCGACTACGGCGAGACCGGGCCCTACATCGCCGAGGTCGGCGCCGGGGAGTGCGCCGCCGGCTGAGTCGCCCTCAACTGGTGACGATTCGACAGGCTCAGGCGTGTCCGATCGTCACCAGTTCAGGTGTCGGTCGAGTCACTGACCGGTGAGGCGTGGTGAGCGACCAGCTTCCAGCCGCCGGCGGTCCGTACGAAGAGGTTGAAGGCGGCGACTGTGGTGGCGTTGGTGCTCTGGAGGATGTTCTCGTCGACCGCGACCCACGCGGTGTCGCCGGCCACCTCGGCGGTCTCCTTGGTCAGGATGAACTGCAGGTGCTGGGAGTTCTGGAACAGGGCGAAGAACGACGCCGCCACCTGACCCCAGCCCCGCAGGCTGGCCCAGCCGGGGTGGGTGCAGATGATGCGGTCGGAGTGCTCCCACACGGCCGACATGGCGTCGAGGTCGCGGGCCTCGAACGCGGCGTAGAAGGCCTTGTTGGCCGCAACCACCGACTCCAAATCTGTGGTCACGGCTTCCGACGGTAGCCTCCGCCGGTGCCCCGTCTCCCCTCGTCCGACGGCGTGACGCTGGCGGTGCACGACCTGGGCGGCGACGGGCCGCCGCTGCTGATGGCCCACGCCACCGGCTTCTGCGGGCCGGTGCTGTCACCGCTCGCCGCCCACCTCACCGACCGGTTCCACTGCTGGACGTACGACGCCCGGGGCCACGGCGACACGGGGGCACCGGCCGGCCTGGACTGGAACTGGCGGGGCTTCGCCGACGACGTGCTGGCGGTGGTCGACGGGCTGGGGCTTCAGCAGCTGTACGGGTTCGGGCACTCCTCGGGCGGGGCCGCGCTGCTCGACGCCGAGGCCCGCAGGCCGGGCACGTTCGCCGCCCTGTGGTGCTACGAGCCGATCGTCTGGCCGGAGATCACCGAGGAGCTGAAGGCGTCCCGCCGGCCCCTGATCAACGGCGCGCTGAAGCGGCGCGACCTCTTCCCGTCCCGCCAGGACGCCTACGACAACTTCGCCTCCAAGCCGCCGCTGGAGTCCCTCGACCCCAAGGCCCTCCGGGCCTACGTCGACTGCGGGTTCGGCCCCGACCAGGAGGGCGTGCGGCTGAAGTGCCCCCCGTTCGTCGAGGCGGCGATCTACCGCCAGGGCCTCGTCCACGACGGCTTCATCCGCCTGGACGGCGTGCGCTGCCCGGTGACGGTCGGCTGGGGTGGGCGGAGCATGGCCATGGACCGGGACGTGGTCGAGGCGCAGGTCGGCGAGCTCCCCGACGCGGAGCTGGCCATGTTCTCGGACCTCGGCCATTTCGGCCCGCTGGAGGGGCCGGCGTCGGTGGCGGCGACCATCGTCCGGGCGTTCGCCGCCGGCTGACCATCCGCCCCCCTGTCGCACCCCATCGGTAGCCTTTGCACCGATGGCTCTCCCGCTTCCGACGTCGCTGTCACCGTCGAAGGTGGCCTCGTTCAAGGACTGTGCGCTCGCCTTCCGGTTCTCCAACATCGACAGACTGCCCGAGCCGCCCTCGCCGGCGGCCACCAAGGGCAGCCTGGTCCACCGGGCCCTCGAGCTGCTCTTCTGCGAGCCGGCGCCGGCCCGCACCCTGCCGGCCGCTCTGGCCTGCCTCGACCAGGCCCGGGTCGAGTTCACCACTGACGCGGAGTACATCGGGCTGGAGCTCGACACCGAGGCCGCCGGCCAGTTCGCCGCCGAGGCGGAGGAGCTCGTCCGGCGGTACTTCACCCTGGAGGACCCGACGCAGGTCCACCCGATCGGCATGGAGCTGCTGCTCGAGGCCCGGGTCGGGTCGCTGACCCTCCGGGGCATCATCGACCGGCTGGAGCTCGACGCCGACGGCGGGCTGGTGGTGACCGACTACAAGACCGGCAAGGTCCCCGGCGTCACCCACGAGCAGAGCCGCCTGGGCGGCGTGCACTTCTACGCCTTCCTGTGCGAGCGGGTCCTCGGCCGGCGCCCGGCGCGGATCCAGCTGCTGTACCTCTCCGAACCGGTGGCCATCATCGCCGAGCCGTCGGCCCAGTCCATCCGTGGCCTGGAGCAGCGCACGTCGGCCATCTGGAAGGCCGTCGAGCGGGCCTGCGCCAACGAGGACTTCCGGCCGCGGCCCTCCGCACTTTGCAACTGGTGCTCGTACCAGGCGTACTGCCCGGCGTTCGGTGGCGACCCCGCCCGGGCCCGGCAGCTGGTCAGCACGGGCTAGCCGAGGGGGTAGCGTCGCGGCATCGTGAAGGGCCGCGTCCGCACAGTCCGCAGGGGCGTCAACGCCTTTGACCTGGCCGTCGACGGCGCCTTCGACCACCTCCGGGGCAGGCCCGTCCCCGACCGGGTGTTCTACGCCGCCTCGCAGCTCGGCGACTTCGGGCTGATCTGGGTGATCCTCGGCACGGTCAAAGGGCTCCGCAAGGGCGACGACCTGGCCGCCGCGTTACGGATGACCGCGGCCATGGGCATCGAGTCGATCCTGGTCAACGGGATCATCAAATCCTTCTTCCGCCGGACCCGCCCACCCTGGGACATCGAGCGGCCTCTCTACGTGCGCCGGCCGCTCACCAGCAGCTTCCCCAGCGGGCACGCGACCTCGGCCGTGAGCGCGGCGATGATGCTCTCCGAGGACGACGACTGGTGGCCGGTCTACGTGACGCTGGCCGCGATCGTGGCCACGAGCCGGATCTACGTGAAGATCCACCACGCTTCGGACGTGGCCGGCGGTGTCGCCGTGGGCCTCGTCCTGGGCCTCATCGGTCGCCGGCTGCTGCCGGCGACACCCGCCCCCTAGTTCGCGCTGGGTACGACTTCCTTCATCTCCACGAGGTCGATGCCGGCGGACGCGAGGATCGAGCGCATGTCGAGCAGGAGGTTGGACACCTCGCTCGTCGAGACCAAATTACGCGTATGCATCACGCCAAGGCTCTTGTCGATCATCTCCAGAGCCTGGTTGATGGCCTCGATTTCCAGTGTTTCGCTCATCACTCACTCCCAACGCTGGGCAGCCGTGCCTGTTCCCGTTACGTCGACCTTTTCGGGCTGCTTCTTAAGCGCCTACCCATGATCACCCTACTCAAAGCTGAAGTCGAAGCGATGGCGGGATGGTGAACAGGTGATTTCCGCCGGCCACTCTGCCAAGATGCATCGCGCCCCCAGACGGTGGAGGGGTGGGGGAAGGGGGCAACATGGCTCGTCGGTTCAGGTGTGTCCTCGGTGCCGTCGCGCTGATGGCGGCGACGTTTTCAGTGGTCGCCACGCCGGCGTGGGGGCTCTAGCGACCGGCTCGGTACTTCCGACCATCGTCGAGCAGACCATCGCCCAGGTGAAGGCGACCCAGGCCGCCTCCCGACAGCTCATCCGTCAGGGCCAGGCCGGGATCACCGTCGCCCAGGCCACGGCCCGGCTGAAGGCGGCCGCCGTCGACCAAGCGCCGGCCGGCGTCGACAACGTGGCCGGGGTCGGGCAGTTGATCTGCGCGGCCAGCCCGACGGTCACGACCCAGGCCACCGACGACGCCAGCGGGGCGGGGATCAACGACTCGGCGACCCTCGCCGGCGGTCCCAGCCCGACTGGCACCATCACCTTCAATGCATTCGGCCCGAACAACGCCACCTGTGCCGGGTCGCCCGCGTTCACGTCCTCGCCGGCGGTGAACGGGAACGGGGTCTACAACTCGGGCAACTTCTCACCGGTCGCCGCGGGCGCCCACCGGTGGGTGGTCACCTACAACGGGAACACCAACAACCTGCCGGCGACGTCACCGTGCAACGCGGCCAACGAGCTGTCGACGGTCACCGTGTGCGCCACCCAGCCACCGCCGGGGACGCTGCCGGGCAACAACATCGTGATCGCCGCCCCCGGCCTCGCCACGATCGGCACCGCCGGCAACGACGTGATCTACGGGACGGCCGGCGACGACCGCATCTTCGGCGGTGGGGGCGACGACATCGTCTTCGCCGGCGGGGGGAACGACCAGGTCACCGTCGGCGCGGGACGCGACAGCTTGTGCGGGGGTGACGGCAACGACCGGCTCACCGGTGACGGCAACGACGACCTGACCGGGTTGGGTGGCAACGACCGGCTCATCGGTGGCACCGGTATCGACCGTCTCGACGGCGGCGACGGCACCGACACCTGCACGCCCGGCACGGATCCGACCAGCTCGACAGTGAAGTGCGAGGCGATCGTCTGAGCCGCTCAGCTGGCAGGGCCGCCGTGGTCATCCTCGCCGTGGCCCTGGCCGGCGCCGGCGGCGCGAGCTGCGGGTCCTCGTCGGAGGGGACCGCCGGCCGCGCCAAGACGACGACGACGATGCCCGGAACCACCTCGAGCCAGGGCCCCGGCGGCTCGATCAAGACCGCAGACGCGCTGACGCAGGCCGGAGCGAGGGTCCGGGCCGCCCGCGCCCGGGGCACCACCGACCTGGCCGGGTTGTCGAACACGCTCGTGCACGTCCGGGCCAACGGCGACCTGGAGGTCGCCATCCACGCCACCCGGCTGACCGGTTCGGCCGATGGCTCGGAGCTCAGACGGCTCGGGGCGGAGGTCGTGAGCACCACGACCACCCCGTCGGTGCCCGGGTCGCCACCCACCACCCTGATCGTGGCGTGGGTGCCGGCCGACCGGCTGGCGGAACTGGCCGCCCTTCCATGGATCGGGGCGCTCACCCCCCCGTCCTACGGGCAGGCCAGCGGGTAGGCCCCCGGGACCCCTGCGAGGGACCGTGAATGTCTCACCCTCCTGGGATCATGGAACCATGAACGACCAGATGGCGCTCCTGCCCGACGCCCGAGGCGACGACCGTGCCGCCGGCGACGACCGTGCGGCCCCGCACGGCCGGGCATCCTGGGAGCTCGACGACCACACCCGGCACGTCGGCCGGCAGGGCCTGGCCGCGGCCCGTGCCGCGCTGCAGCAGGCCGGCGCCCGCCGAGCGGCCTGATCACCCCGTTGGGAGGCCGGCGGGCAGCCATGGTGGTGGCCGTCGCCCTGGCCGTGGCGCTGGCCCTCCTCGCCGGCCGGGGTGGTGGCGGGGCCGAGCCGCTCCCCGGCGCCTCCCCCGCCACCGGCGTCCTGCCCTCCGGCGTCGACGTGGTTGTGCGCAAGGTGGTCGACGGCGACACCATCGAGGTCACCGGCGGGGAGCGGGTGCGGCTCATCGGTATCGACACCCCCGAGACCAAGGCGCCCGACCGCCCGGTCGGCTGCTTCGGCGCCGAGGCCAGCCGGTTCACCGCCGGCGTGATCCCGCCGGGCACGACGGTGCGCCTCGTCGGCGACGCCGAGCAACGGGACCAGTACGGTCGCCTGCTCGCCTACGTCTACCGGGGCTCCGACGGCCTCTTCGTAAACGCCGAACTGCTCCGCCGGGGCTACGCCCAGCTCCTGACCATCCCGCCCAACATCGCCCACGCCGACGAGTTCGCCGCAATTGCCGGCGCGGCCCGAACCGGCTCTCAGGGCCTGTGGGCGGCGTGCACGCTCCTACCGAACGGGAAAGTGGCGCCCGCCTCATCCCCGGTCGGGGGTGGCTCCGGATGAACCGTGGGTACATACTCAAATCACAGAAGCAACAACAAGGAGGAGTCGTGGCATACCGCTTCGCGTGAAGGGATGAGAACCACGCCTGCCGTTGGCAGGGCTCAGGAGCAACCGAGGAAGAGCTGATGGCCAAGGTCGCCGACCATGTGAAGAAGAAGCACAACGTGGAGGTCACCACCGGAACGATCGCCGCCTACGTGCGAGGCAAGGTCCGCCAGGGCTGATCCGTCTCGAGAGGCCGGAGCCGCGGCGCCACGCCGCCGGCTCCGGCCCCACTACCGTCTCCAGCGTGACGTCGCTCGTCGAACGGCTGGGACATCCGGAAGGCGCCCGACTCCTGATCGTCAACTGCGACGACCTCGGGTCCTGCCACTCGGCGAACGTCGGCATCTACGAGGCGCTCCGTGACGGCGTCGGCACCAGCGCCAGCCTCATGGTGCCGTGCCCGTGGGCCCGCGACGCCGCCGCCCGCTACCGCGGCGAGGACGTCGGGGTCCACCTCACGCTGAACGCGGAGCACGACCTCTACCGCTGGGGGCCGATCACCCACGCCCCCTCCCTCCTCGACGGCGACGGCGGCTTCCCCCGCACGACCGCCGACCTCTGGGACCACGCCGACCTGGTCGAGGTGCGCCGGGAGTGCCGGGCCCAGGTCGAGCGGGCCATCTACTGGGGCTTCGACGTCAGCCACCTCGACTCCCACATGGCCGCCATGGAGCTGCGCCCGGAGTTCTTCGACGTGTACCTCGAGCTAGCCGTGGACTTCCGCCTTCCGCTCCGGCTGGGGGCGGCCTCCACGGAGCGCTCGGTCGGGTTTCCCTTCCGCCGGCTGGCGGCCGAGGAGGGGATCCTTTTCCCCGACCACTTCCTCCACATCCCCCGGGTGGGCAGCCGCCGGGCCATCGAACGGGCCCTCATGGAGCTGCCGGCGGGGGTCACCGAGGTCCACGTCCGGCCGGCGGTCGACGCCGCCGAGCTGCGGGCGCTGGCGCCCGACTGGGCCGGGCGGGTCGACGACCACGACCTCGTCACCGGCCACTCCACGCTGCGCTCGCTGGCCACCCGGGCCGGCGCCGGCTTCGTCGGCTACCGGGCGCTGCGCGACCTCCAGCGCACCGGCTAACGCTAACGCGCCGAACTGGCTGCAGTTGGCCGCGTATGTGCGGCCATGTGCAGCCAAATCGAAGAGCCCCGCGCATCTGGCTGCACTGACGGTCGTATCCGCACGTCAGTGCAGCCAAATCGACGGAGGTGGCGGGGTCAGACCTTGCCGAGGACGACGGGGTCGGTCCGGCTGGCGACGACGCCGCCGGCGACCTCCTCGGTGATGGCCAGGGCCGACACCGGGCCGTCCATCTTGAACGGGACGGCGTCGATCTTGGAGCCGAGGACGCCGACGGAGATCTTGGACGTCCCGACCACGGCCCAGAGCTGGTAGGTCCGCTGCTCCGACAGCGGGGGCAGGTTGCTCTTGACCATGTAGCCGGTGCCGTCCGGGAGCACGACGGCCTGGGCGCTGCGGTAGCCGTCGGTCGAGATCATGTCGATCCTGCGGGCGCCCGGGTCGGCCAGCGCGGCGTTCACCGACTGCGTCAGCTGGTCGGGGTAGGCCTGCTGCTCGAACTGGTTGAGCCGCCGGCGGTCGTCGGCCACCCGTATCCCGAGGAACCCGATCATGGCCACGGCGGCGACGGCCACCATGGCGGCGATGCCCACGCCGAAGCTGCGCCGGGGGTGGCCCACCGTGCGGGTGGCGCCGGCCGGCTTCATGGCGATGACCGGCGCCAGGTCGAGCGGCGGCGGCACCTCCTCGAGGGCGGCGGCGATCTTGCCCCACAGCTCCGGTGGCGGCTTGGCCCAGCCGGGCGTCAGCATGCCGGCGACCTCGCGGTGCTCGGCCACCTCGGCCAGGCAGGCCTGGCAGCCCTTCACGTGGCGGTCGACCGCCAGCAGCTCCGCCGGCTCCAGCGCGTCGAGGGCATAGGCCCCCAACAGGTCCGTCACCTCCGGATGGCTCAATTCTCGGCCCATGTCGCCCCCAATCCTGCCTCAGCCATGTCCTTGCGGAGACGTCGGAGACCCGAGCGGATACGGCTCTTGACCGTCCCCTCGGGTGCTTCGAGCATCACCGCGACCTGGCGGTAGGTGTGCCCCCCGAAATACGCCAACTCAATGGCCTGCCGCTCGTCAGTGGGCAGGCCGGCGACGACCTCCTTCACCTTCTCGGAGACGGTGAGGTCGATCACCTCGCGCTCGATGTCGTCGCCGAAGTCGGTGGACTCCCGCGCCTCGCGCTCCTCCCGGCGCCGGCGTGAGGTCTCCGACCGCAGGAGGTCGACGGAGCGCCCGTGGGTCTGGGCCAGCAGGTAGGAGCGGAGGCTTCCCCGCTCCGAGTCGAACCGTTCGGGGGTGTTCCAGAGCCGGAGGAAGACCTCCTGCAGGATCTCCTGGGCCAGGTCGCCGTCGTTCAGCAGCCGGCGGGCCAGCGCGTACGCCGCCCCACCGTGACGGCGGTACACCTCGGCCAGGGCGTCTTCGCGCCAACGCCCGATGGCGACCACGAGGGCCGCATCGCTAGCGTCACGCAGGTTGTCCATGTTCACAGCATCCCTTGTTCGAAGCTGCGGTGACGACCGGATGGGACCGATGTCGTCGTGGACCAGCGAACTGGGCCGGCGCCGGCTGCTCTCGCTTCTCAGTCGGGGCGCCGGCGGGGCGGTCCTGGGCGCCGGCCTCCTCGCCACCCCGGCCGCCGCCGAGACCGCCCTCGACGTCCGGATCCTTCAGACGGCGTCGTCCCTGGAGGCGCTGGCCGTCGCCTTCTACGGCAGTGTCCCCGAGGGGGCCGGCGCCCGCGGCGCCGGCGCCACGCTCGCCGCCTTCGCCCGGGACGCCAGCCGCCAGCACGTTGAGCACCGGAGGGCGTTCCAGGCCCGGACCACCGCCCTCGGCGGCCGCGTCCAGGACGCGCCGAACCCGAAGTTCCTCCCGATGGTGGCCGCCGCCGACCTCTCGACGCCGGCGAAGCTGGTCGACGTCGCCGCCACCATCGAGAAGGTCGCCACCGACACCTACCTCCTCGACCTGTCGATGCTCGCCGACGGGCCGTCCAAGGCGATCGTGGCCGGCGTGATGGCCGTCGGCGCGCAGCGGCTCGCCACGCTGCGAACGGTCTCGGCGCTGCTCGCCGCCGGCGCCGAGCCGCTCGTCACCTTCGCCCTCCTGACGTCGGATCTGGCCACGGTCCCCGCCCCAGTGGGCAGCGTGGCGTTCCCCGACGCGCTGCACCAGGTCGGCGGCCCCGAGCTGGTCGCCGAGCCGGCGTCCGGGGCCCTCGCCTGATGGAGCGGCTCAGCCGCCGGCGGTTCCTCGCCGGCACATCGATGGCCGCCGGCGCCGCCGTCGTGGCCGGCGCCTGCCGCGACGACGGCGGTGACGGCGGCGGGGCGGGGAGCGACCTCGACCGGGCCGCGGAGCACGCCGGCCTGGAGAAGCTGGTGTTCGACACCTATTTCGCCATCCGCCGGCTCATCACCGACGGCAAGCTGGGCGCGGCCACGCCGCCGGCGCTGATGGGCCTCCTGGTCACTGCCGGCCGCCAGCACGAGCTGGCCATGGAGGGCTGGAACAAGGTGCTGACCGACGCCGGCCGGCCGGCGGTGACCGTCCCGCCCGAGAAGCTCCGGGCCGCGGTCGACCTGGCCAGCATCCGGGTCACCGACGTCATCGCCGCGGCCAGGCTCGTGCTGCGGGTGGAGGACTACGCCTCCCGGACGTACCAGCAGTCGATCCCGACGCTCCAGACGCCCGACCTGGTCACCCTGGCCGCTCGGATCACCGTCGTCGGCTCCCAGCACCAGGCCGTCCTGCGCTACCTCGTCGGCCTCTACCCGGTGGGCAGCGGCGACGAGCCGGGCCCCGTCGACGTCGCCCCCGCCGACCCCCGCATCGGCATCATCACCGGCGCCTAGTCAATATGGAACGGCCGGCCCTTTCTGCCGATGCGTGGGTCATCCACCATTGAGGCAGAAGGAGCCACTACACAGAAGGAGCCGGCCGTGCCCAGTCTGTCGCATCGAGAGCTGACCCACCTCGGGATGGACGTCCACAAGGACAGTATCTCCGTGGGCATCCTGCGCCCCGACGAGGAGGCGCCCGACGTCGAGCGGATCTTCAACGACGAGGCGTCGGTGCGCCGCCTCCTCGCCCGCTTCGCCGACCACCGCGTGCTCTCGGTCTGCTACGAGGCGGGCCCCACGGGCTACGAGCTGCACCGCCTGCTCACGAGCATGGGCATCCGTTGCCAGGTGATCGCCCCGTCGCTCATCCCCCGCTCGGCGGGCGACCGGGTCAAGACGGACAAGCGGGACTGTCGCAAGCTGGCTCGCCTCCACCGGGCCGGGGAGCTGGTGGCCATCCGGGTGCCGACCCGTGAGGAGGAAGCGGTACGGGACCTGTGCCGGGCCCGGGCCGACATGGTGGAGGACCTCGACCGGGCCCGCAAGCGCCTGGGGGCGTTCCTGCTCCGCCACGGCGAGGTGTGGCGGGGCGGCTCGGCGTGGACGCTCAAGCACGAGGCGTGGCTGCGGGCCCGCCACTTCGAGGACACGGCGATGGCGGCAACGTTCTCCCACTACCGGGCCGTGGTCGAGGAGCGCTCGGCCAACCTGGACGCCGTCGAGGCCGACCTGGCGGTGCACTACGCCGGCCCGCTGTTCGCGGAGAGCGTCGCCCGCCTCTCGGCCTACCGGGGCGTGGCCCGGATGGGGGCGCTGACCCTGTCGGCCGAGGTCTGTGACTGGCGGCGCTTCGGGCGGGCCAGTGCGTTCATGGGCTTCACCGGCCTGGTGCCCTCGGAGTACTCCAGCGGGGGCCGCACGCAGCGGGGCCGCATCACCAAGTCGGGCAACCTGCACCTGCGCACCCAGCTCGTCGAGTCGGCCTGGGCCTACCAGCACGGGCCCTCCGTCGGCGTCGAGCTGCGCCGGCGCCAGGAGGGCCTGCCCCCCGAGACCGTGGCCCGGGCCTGGGCAGCCCAGGCCCGTCTGTGCGGGAAGTTCCGCCGCCTGGCCCAGAAGAAGAACTCCAAGAACGTGGTGGCCACCGCCGTCGCCCGGGAGCTCTGCGGGTTTCTGTGGGCGGAGATGACGGCCTGAGATGGCCACTCGAAGCCAACCGGGGCCGGCCACGGGCCGCCGCCGGGCGAGCGACAGCGAGCGCGGTTGTGCCGGGCCCGGTGGTGCCACGCCCTCCACCGGCGTCAAGGGTCGCTGCGAGCCTGCGCTGCGCTTCGGTTCTCGCTCGGGCTGCGCCCGCCCCTTGACCCCGGCTCCGGGCGTGGTGGGGGGCAGGTACGGAAGCGACGCAGGGGCGTCGCTTCCCCAAGCGCAAAGGCGATCGTGGAAGACCGAGCCGACACGACGCCCGCACCAGCTGAGACGACAGGCCTGAAATGACTCTCTCCCCCTTCGTTCGTTCCCTGATCGGCAGGGGATGACCGAGACCTCCGCGACGCGTCGGGGCACCGCCGTAGCGGGAAAGATCCCCGTTCTAAGCATGCCCAGCGGCCCTGCCGTCACCCGGGCGCCTTTAGTCAGGGGCACCATCCCGCGGAAGACAGACATGCGTGTTCCGATCCGCGTACAACAGAGTGGCGGTGAGCCGATCCACTCCGCCCCGGCGCGTCGCCGAGACCCAAACGCCCGCCCACCGCCGACGGCGAGTGGCCGGGCGGTGTGGTGACGCAGCCGCCTCACCGCCAAATGATGGCCCGATCGCCTGCGCATTACGGAAGAAGCCACAAGCGACCCTTGCCTCACCGCGCCCGCAATGGTGCTTCGCCCTCATCATTGACAAGCCGTTCCACAACAGTGCCCTGACCACAAACGTTCGCCGCGTTCGTGGGGTTCCCGTCCGTGGCCGCCGTCGCCGCCGAAGGCGGCCCCTCCGGCCGCGGACACGAGGGAGGGACAGGGCGGAGGCGGCGCGAGCTCCGCTCGCCCGCCGGAGCACGATCACTTCGACCGAATGGAGTGAGCGAAGCGAACGAATGAGGTCGAGGGACTAGCTAGGTAGCGGGGGGAGGGGCCACAGCCCCCTCCCCCCGGCCCCTCCCGTTCGTCGAGCCGCCTCCGGCGGCGCGCAGGCTCCTCGGCGGCGGAGCCGCCTGCGGGCCACCTGTGGGGGGCAGAGCCCCCCACACCCCACTCCATCGACGTCTGTCTCAGTACTCCGTCACGTCGTTGATCTTGGATTGGATGGCCTTGTACTCCGGGCTCTGGGTCAGCGGGAGCAGGCTCATGAGCTTGCCCATGTTGCTGCCCGGGACGACCTTGATGCGGCCCTGCATGAAGGCGGCGTTGGGGTCGAGCTCCCCTTTCTGCATCTTGACCGCGTCCTCGTAGCTCATCGACAGCGTGATCTCGGCGTCGGGGTCGTCGCCCAGGGTCGACTCCTGCAGGTTCCCGTTCTCGACCACCCAGTAGTAGTGGACGTCGCCGTTCGGGGTGCCGACCACGTGGTACTGCAGGCGGGCAGTGGCGCCGGCCCGCTCGGGGAACTCCTGGGCCAGCTCACGGCCGGCGTCGAGCCACTCCTGGGTCAGGTAGGGGTACATGAGACCGGAGACTAGTCAGTGCCGTGGCCGCACTGGCCGGCGCAGGCGGCCCCTCCGGCTGGGATCGAAGCGACTAGCCGGGTGTTCCGTACATGAGTGGGCGTCGAGTCGTACTCATTTGTGGCCTCCGGTCAGCGGGTGGTGATGGGATCGACATCAAGGAGCTCGAGGATGCGGGCGGCCTGTCCC
>JAHFUP010000096.1 GCA_023265025.1 Acidimicrobiia bacterium
GGACACCCAGCGCCAGTTCCGGGCGCTCCTCGCCCGGACCCCGGTTGCCAACTTGCGTGACCCGTTGCCAACGAGTTGACAAGCTGCTTGGGCCTTGCCAACTTGCGTAACCCGTCACAAAACGCACTCCTACACGCGAGCCATGTTGGCGAAGCGGGTGTAGTGGTCGAGGAACGCGAGGTGGGTGACGCCGATGGGGCCGTTGCGGTGCTTGGCGACGATTACCTCGGCCGTGCCGCGGTCGGCGGTGTCGCGGTTGTAGACCTCGTCGCGGTAGAGGAAGATGACCACGTCGGCGTCCTGCTCCAGGCTGTTGTGGGCGACGACGCCGTTGGCGATGAAGTTGTGCGTGCCGGCCACGGTGGCGTCGAAGGTGGGTTGTAGCCCGACCGGCGTAATGGCCACGATCTCGTCCCAGCCAACCTCCGACGCGGACGTGTCGGGCGCCGCCTCGCAGGTCAGCAGTCCCGCGCTGGCGTGACCTCGCGGCGAATTCCGTCGCTTGGAGTCCGGCGCCGGCGGCGCTATGGCGAGATAGGAACCGGGCACGAGCGCGTCGAGCCTGGTCCAGCCGTGAATAGTGAGGAACGGGTGATTCGCAGTGGCGTCGACGGTTTGTCCCGATGCCAGCCGCAGCCGGAACACGGGCCTGATGCCGGACGGGAAGGCGTTGACCAGCTGCGCGGGGACAAGCCGGCGGTCCTCGTCGACCGACCACACGAGCGGGCGCTCCTGAGTGAGCACGAGCTCGCCGAGGGTCACCTCCTCCCCGTCCGCTCGAAGGAGCCGGGTACTGGCGGGCATACAGCCGGACTCACGAAGGTCGGCGAGGACGGGGCGCTTGTCGGCGCGGCTCTCCAGGTTGCGGGAGAGCTGGGACAGGGCGATGACCGGGACGTTCAGTTCACGGGCCAGGATCTTCAGGCCGCGGGACATCTCGGATACTTCAACCTGGCGGTTCTCGGCGTTGGAGCGGCCGCTCATGAGCTGCATGTAGTCGATGACGATCATGCCGAGCCCCTCACGGCTCTTGAGCCGGCGGGCCTTGGCCCGGATCTCCATGACGGTGAGGTGGGGGTTGTCGTCGATGAAGATGGGGGCCTCGCCGAGGCGGCCGACGGCGTGGCTGATCTTCGGCCAGTCGGACTCGAGCAGCTTGCCGTTGCGCATGCGGGTGGCGTCGACTCGGGCCTCAGAGCACAGCAGGCGCTGGGTCAGCTCCCGGTGGCTCATCTCGAGCGAGAAGACCAGCACCGGGGTGCGGGCCTCGAGGGCGGCGTGGGCGGCGATACCGAGGGCGAACGAGGTGTTGTGGGTGGGGATCATCGACTCGCCGGCCAGGTACAGGTGGTCGGGCGAGTCGACGGTGATGCAGCGCACGGGCACCGATGGCACCGGGCGGATGGAGGAGACGGTCCGGCGCAGGTGGCGACCGGGCAGCCTCCGGCCGGCGCCCGGGCCCGCCCATGCGACCCGCCAGCCGGCGACGACCTGGCCGTCGGCCAGCGGGAGCTGGACCCGCCGGACCGGCCCCGGCTTGAGGCCGAGTGAGCAGACGAGCTCGCGGACCTGGCGCAGGAGACCGCGATCGCCGAAGCACAGCTCGACGGCGCCGCCGCGCGTGGTGTGGCCGTGGCCGTCGACCAACCCGCGCAGCAGCGCCCGGCGTTGCCGGTTCGATGCCCGCAGGTAGGCCGACGGGATGCGACTCGGACCCGCGGCGCGCACCTCGGTGGTCGGGAGCACACGCGTCATGAGCGCCAGCCCGCCGGCCCATCCGAGCACGTCGCCCGGGTGGCCGGCGCCGGCGGCATCGGCCGGCTCCGAGAAGGCGGCCAGCCGGCGACCGAGCTCGTAGGGATCGACCGGCAGGTCGGTCTCGGGAAGGTGGAGCGGCGCCGTGAGTGGCAGGTACCAGTTCGCTGGCCCGCCAGGGCAGGCGTCGAGGCCCTCGTGGGCCATCTGCCGAGTCGTGACCACCCGGGGCGGCCGGCGATGGCCTTGGCGGAACGACCTCCAGGCTCCGAAGTCGTAGGCGGACCACTGGTGGTCGGCGTCGGCGACGACCGTGGAGCCGTCGTCGAAGGTCACCTCGTAGCACGGGCGGCCGGCCATGACCGGGGTGGCGAAGGTGACCCGGCACGGGCGGCCGTGGTTGTCGAGGACCTCGTCGCCGGCGGCGAGTTCGCCCATCGTGGTCCACCCGGTCGGCGTCGGCAGAGGAGTGTCGAGGGCGAGGGCCTTTCCGGTGCCCGGCCGGCCGCCGATGATCACCAGGTTGGACGGCTGGAGGCCGGCGAGCTGGCGGTCGAGGTCGATGAAGCCGGTGGGGACGCCGGTGATCTCCTGGTTGCGCTCGAACAGGGCCTCGAGGTGGTCGAGCTGGGCCGACAGGAGGTCGCGGATGGTGGCCATCGAGTCGGTGACCCGGCGCTGGGCCACGTCGAACACCATGGCTTCGGCCTCGTCGACGGTGGCGGCCACGTCTTCGGGCAGGCCGTAGCCCATCTCGGCGATGTCGCCGGCCACCCGGATGAGGCGCCGGAGCAGTGAGTGCTCCTCGATGATTCGGGCGTAGCGGCCGGCGTTGCCGATCGACGGCGTGCCGGCCTGGAGGGTGATGAGCAGGGCCGGCCCGCCGATGGCGTCGAGGACGCCGGCCCGGCTCAGGGACTCGGCGACGGTGACGGGGTCGGCCGGGTCGCCGTGGGCGTAGAGGGCGGTGATGGCGTCGAAGATGTGGCCGTGCGCCGGCTTGTAGAAGTCGTCCGCCGACAGCTGCACCTCCACCGCGGCCACGATGGCGTCGCGGCTGAGGAGCATGGCCCCGAGGAGGGACTCCTCGGCCTGGAGGTTGTGCGGGGGCACCCGCGGGCCGGACGGCCCCTGTTGGCGGCCGGAGGCCGCCTGCTGGCGGCGTCGGGCATCTTCGATCGACTGGGCCATCTGCCGTCACGCTCTCGCGTGGGGCCTGCTGGTCGCTAGGGGAACAACCTCGGGATTTCGGGCGAGGGCCTGTGCAGGAGCGGCGACGAACACATGTTCGAGCTTACCGTCAGGCTGGGACAACCTCCACGGGCAGCCGGAACTCGACCTCGGGGTGCAGGCGGATCGGCACCTCGTGGTTGCCCACGGCCTTGATCGGCTCGTCGAGATGGACCCGCTTGCGCTCCAGGGTCACGCCGGCCTGGGCCTGGACGGCGGCGACCAGGTCGGCCGACGTCACCGAGCCGAACAGCCGGCCCTCGGGGCCGGCGCGGCCGGTGATGCGGATGACCTTGGTCACCAGCAGGCGGGCCACCTGCTCGGCGGACTCCCGGTCCTTGGCGTCCTTGACCGCCCGGGCCCGGCGCATGCCGGTGGCCTGGGCGATGGCGCCGGGCGTGGCCTTCATGGCCAGGCCCTTGGCGACCAGGAAGTTGCGGGCGAAACCGTCGGCCACGTCGACGACGTCGCCCTTCTTGCCGACGTTGTCCACGTCGGACCGCAGGATGAGGGTGACCATCTAGAAAGGTTCGTCTCCGTAGTCGTAGGTCGGCGCCGGCGCGCCGCCGGAAGGTGCGGCGTTGGCCACCGGGCGGCCGCCGTTCATGGGCTGTCCGCCGGCCTCGCTGGGGCCTCGGCGGTCGTTCTTGGTGACCTGGGCCGTCGCCCAGCGCAGGCTGGGGCCGATCTCGTCGGCCACGATCTCGATCTTGGAGCGCTTCTCGCCCTCGGGGGTCTCCCAGGAGCGCTGCTCCAGGCGGCCGGTGACGATGATGCGAGCGCCCTTGGACAGCGACTCGCTGGCGTTCTCGGCCATCTGCTGCCAGCAGACGACGTCGAAGAACGACACCGCCTCCTTCTTCTCATTGGTCTGGCGGTCGTTCCACACCCGGTTGACGGCCAGCCCGAAGCTGGCGGTGGCCTGACCGCTGGCGGTGAACCGCAGTTCGGGGTCTCTCGTGACGTTCCCAATGACCGTGACGCTGTTTCCGTTCATTTCTTCACTCCGTTCGCCTGTGTGTGTGCGGGGGCCGCGCTATTCGGCGGCGACAGCGGCGGGCGCAGGCGTCGGGGCCGCCGGCTCGCTGGTTGGGGCCCCATCGTCGGGGCCGACGGTGCCGAGGGGCCGGGCGGGCTTGCCGAGGGCCTTCTCGGGCAGGTGGACGACCTTGTGGCGCAGCACGCCGTCGGCCAGGGTCAGCGCCCGGTCGAGGTCGGACATCACCGACGGCTCGGCCTGGGCCTGGACGAGGACGTAGTTGCCCTCGCGGTGCTTACGGATCTCATAGGCCAGCCGGCGCTTGCCCCACCGCTCGACCCGGCCGGGCTCGCCGCCCTTGGCTTTGATGAGCTCGGTGGCCCGGTCGACCTCGCCGCGGACGGTCTCGTCGTCCAGCGTCGGGTCGAGGATGATCATGACTTCGTACGGGCGCATCTAGGCAGAGCCTCCCTCTGGACCTGGCGGCGAGGCGCGCAGGGCCCCGGGGAATTCCCGGAGCAGGGTGTGGAGCGGAACCATCGTACTCGGCATCACGACAAGCATGTCAGGGGGGTGTGACATTTACCCTGCCGGCGGGGTGCTCGCCTTGGGCGATGCGTCGCATCAGGCCTTTTGCGTCGGCGGAATGATGCATCCGTATCTCCGCACGGCCGGGGCAGAGGTCGACGACGAAGGGTGTTTCACCGCGCCCCGGTCATGTCACCGCTCCAGGGAGGGTTACCAGAGCTGAGTCGCCCCCATGGCTCTGATGTCCGCCGGACCCGCAGACCCGATGCCGGCCGGCGGGCCGCTATGGCCATCCTGGTCGCCACCGTCCTCCCATTGGTGAGCCTGGTCTGGGCGTCGGCGGTCGCCAAGGGCGAGGTGGAAGACCGGGCCGTCGAGGGATTGGTGGCCACGGCGAAGGCCACGGTGCTCCAGGAACAGCAGGCATGGGACGACGCCGTCCGCGTCGTGGTCAGTGCCGCCTCGCGCCCGGTGCCGCTGAGCGCGCTCCAGTCCCGTGATCTGCAGCTGGCTCGTGCCGGCGTCGAGAACATCCTGGAGACCGGGCCGTTCGCCGACGTCCGGCTCTACGACGGCGCCGGAACCCTCCTGGCGCTGGCGGCTCGGCCGGGTGTGGTCCCGTCGGAGCCCATCCCGGCGCCCTCGAGGGCGGCGACGTACGGCGAACCCGTGAACGTGGGCAGTGGGTCGGCGCGCCAGATCTCCGTGGGCTCGGGGCCCGAAGGACGCCTCGTCGTCGACGTCGATCTCACCCAGCTGCTCGGCAAGCCCGCCGATCTCGCGTTCGGGCGGACGGGCGCCAAGTTCCTCGTCACCCCGGCCGGCCTCGTCGTCGCCGGCTCCGACCGCGTCGGCACCCCGCTCCGATCTGACGTCAACCGGGCCATCGCCGCGGCGGGCAAACCCGTCGCCAAGACCATCTTCAGCCCGTTCTCCGGGCGGCAGACGGTGGAGTCCTACGAGCCGATTCCCGGACAGGGTCTCGGAATACTCGTCCAGCAGGCCGAGTCAGAGGTCATGGCCGACGTCGACCACATGGTGGCGGTGCTGCGATGGGCCGGCGTCGTGGTTGGCGTGCTGGGCATGACCCTCGCCGCCGGCCTCGGCGTGTTCCTGGGCCGCCGCAGCCGCCGCCTGGCCGCCGCCGAGCAGCGCCTCGTGGACAGCCAGACGGCCGCACAACGCCGGCTGCAGCAGTTCGTCGAGGCCATACCGATCGGTGTGTTCGTCGCCACAGCCGACGGACGCCCCCACTACGCCAACCGGGAGGCGGAGCGGCTGCTGGGCCGGGGCGTCGTGCCCGAAGCCGGCGCGGAGACGCTCGCCGAGGTGTACGACGCCCACCTGGCGGGGTCGCCCGGGCTCTACCCGGCGGAGCGCATGCCCCTCGTACGCGCCCTGGCCGGGGAGACGTCGCACGTGGACGACATGGAGATCCGAGGATCCGGGACGACGGTGCCCATTGAGGTCTGGGGCACGCCGGCGTGGGCCGCCGACGGATCGGTCGAGTTCGCCATCACCGCGTTCGCCGACGTGTCGGAGCGACGGCAGGCGGCCGAGCGGGAGCAACTGCTCGGCGCCATCACCGCCAACATGTCCGAGGGGGTCATCCTCGTGCGGTTGGACGACCGGACGATCGCCTACGCCAATCCCAGCTTCGAGTCGATGTTCGGTTACGACCCCGGCGAGCTGGACGGGCGCCCGGTGCAGCTCCTCCTCCCGGCCGACGCCGCGCTCCAGCAGACGTCGGTCGCCATCAACCAGAGCCTGCGCGAGCACGGCGCATGGCGAGGCGAGGTCCGCAACGTCCGCAAGGACGGGACGCCGCTGTGGTGCGCGGTGAACATCGCCATGCTCGACCACCCCCGGTTCGGGTCGGTCTCGATCGCGGTGCACAGCGACATCACGGCTCGCCGGCAGGCACTCGAGGTGCTCGTCGAGCGCGAGCAACAGCTGGCGGCGGCGCGCGACCTGGCCATGGAGGCCTCGCGGCTGAAAAGCGAGTTCCTGGCCAACATGAGCCACGAGATCCGCACACCGATGAACGCGGTGATCGGTATGACCGCCCTCCTGCTCGACACGCCGCTTGAAGACGACCAGCTTGAGTACGCCGACGCGGTGCGGTCGGCGGGCGAGGCGCTCCTCCAGATCATCAACGACATCCTTGACTTCTCCAAGATCGAAGCCGGCAAGCTCCGGCTGGAGGTCGTGGACTTCGAGCCTGCCGCCGTCGTCGGCGAGATCGCCGACCTGCTCGCGGCGAAGGCGCACGAGAAGGGCCTCGAGCTCCTCGCCCACGTCTCCGGCGACGTCCCACCGCTCTTGAAGGGCGATCCCGGCCGGCTGCGGCAGATCCTCACGAACCTCGTCGGCAATGCGGTGAAGTTCGCCGACCACGGCGAAGTCGTCGTCCGCGTCGAGGTGGCCGGCCACGTTGACGGCGCCGCCTCACTTCGCTTCGCGGTGTCCGACACCGGCGTCGGCATCTCCGAGGACGGGCGGCGCCAGCTGTTCCAGGCGTTCGAGCAGGGCGACTCCTCGCCCCGGCGTCGCCACGGGGGAACGGGTCTCGGCCTGGCCATCTCCAAGCAGCTCGTGGAGATGATGGGCGGCGAGATCGGGCTCCGGAGCGCGCTCGGCGCCGGCAGCACGTTCTGGTTCGACGTCACCCTCCCCGTCCCGGACGAGGCCCTCCCGGCGCCGGTCCCCCTCCTGGACCTGGGCGGGTTGCGGGTGCTCGTGGTCGACGACAACGCGACCAGCCGGACGATGCTGCAGCAACAGCTCACCGCCTGGGGCGCAGCCTGCACCGCCGCCGGCTCGGGTTCCGAGGCGCTCGAAGTCCTCCGCGCCGGGGGCCGGGACGAGGCGTTCGACCTGGCGCTGCTCGACGCCCTGATGCCGGGCATGGACGGGTTCGAGCTGGCCGAGTTGATCGTCGCCGACCCTGCGCGCCGCGGGCTGCGGCTCGTCATGCTCACGTCGCCTGGGGCTCACCCGGAGCGCAGCACTCCGGGGATCGCCGCCCATCTCTCCAAGCCGGTGCGCGGGCCGCAGCTCCGGGCCTGCATCGCCCGGATCATGGACCTGGCTCCGAACGCGCCGGCGCGGGCGCCGGACCGGTCACGTCCTGCCGGCGGGACACACAGCTTCTGCGCTCACGTCCTCGTCGCCGAGGACAACTACATCAACCAGGTCCTGACGGTGCGGATGCTGGAGAAGCTCGGGTGCCGCACCGACGTGGTCGTGACCGGGGTGGAGGCGGTCGAGGCGCTCGAGCGGACGGACTACGACGCCGTGCTCATGGACTGCCAGATGCCCGAGCTCGACGGGTTCGAGGCCACCCGCGTGATCCGTGGTCGGGAGTCCGGCCGGCGTACGCCGATCATCGCCCTGACCGCGGCCGCGGGGGAAGCCGACCGGGAGCGGTGCATCGAGGCCGGCATGGACGACTACGTCTCCAAGCCAATGCGCCTCGCCGATCTCGAGGCCGTACTGGCCCGGTGCCTGCCCGCGGCGTGGGCCGGCGAGGCGATCCACGTGGCCTGACGGTCGCGGCCCTTACGGGCAGGGGCCGCCGGCGGTCAGCTTGGTGCCGGGGCCGATGGCGAGTCGGGGGAGGGCGCCCTTGGGCACCTCGAGGGCCCAGCGGTAGGGCCGGGCGGCCGAGTAGGTCGGGCAGGTGGGCATGTGGATGCAGGGCTCCATGTCGGCGGTGGAGACGTACTGGCCGGCGGCGTCGAAGAAGGCGATCGACAGGGGGAGCGGCGTGTCCTTCATATAGAACGCGGCGTTGCTGTCGGTGGCGAACTTGAACAGCATCCCGTCGTAGCCGCCGATGTCCGTGCGGTTCATCAGGCCCAGGCCCTGCTGGGCCGCCGTCTCGGCCAGCAGGGCGCACCGGGCCGCCGCGGCCTGCGCCGCCGGCGTCCCGTCGATGCGGAAGCCGATCTCGGTGAAGTCACCGAAGCGGGTGCGGCTCAGGGTCACCTGTCCTTCCGCCGGCCGCAATGTCGGGTCCTTGGGCCCGTTGGCGCCAACGGTGAGGAAGGCGATGCCGCCCACGACGAGCAGGCCGGCGATCGCCCAGCGCAGCATCCGCACGTTCATGCCGTGCGGGATTCCACGTCGTGGGCCACGCCCAGGGCGGCGACGACCTCGTCGGACAGGTGGTAGCTCTCGGCGTCGGACGGGAACGCCCGGGCGCGCACGTCGCCGGCGTAGGCCGAAACCGCGGCCACCGCGTCGGCTTTGAGCGTCCCGTACCGGCGGACGAACTTCGGGGCGATCCGGTCCTCGAGGCCCAGGAGGTCGTGGAGGACGAGCACCTGGCCGTCGCAGTCGGGGCCGGCGCCGATGCCGATGGTGGGCACGGGCACCTCACGGGTCACCAGGGCGGCCACCTCGCGGGGGACGCACTCGAGCACGATGGCGAAGCAGCCGGCGCCGGCCAGGGCGCGAGCGTCGTCCAGCAGGGCGGTGGCAGCCTCGGTCTGCTGAGCCTGCACCCGGTACCCGCCCAGGGCGTGCACCGACTGCGGCGTCAGGCCCAGGTGGCCCATCACCGGGATCTGGGCGTCGACCAATGCCCTGACCACGTCCACCCTGGCTCGCCCGCCTTCGAGCTTCACCGCGGCGGCGCCGGCCCGCACGAGGACCGCGGCGTTGCGTACGGCGTCCTCGGTCGACAGGTGGTAGCTGAGCCACGGCATGTCGGCCACGATGAGCGCCCGGGGCCGGGCGCGGGCGACGGCGCCCACGTGGTGGGCCATGTCGTCGACGGTCACCTGCAGGGTGTCGTCGTGGCCGAGGACGACCATGGCGACCGAGTCGCCCACCAGGATGATGTCGACGCCGGCGTCATCGGCGATGCGGGCCGTCGGTGCGTCGTACGCGGTCACCATCACGAGTGGCGTTCCTCCCTTGGCGGCCCTGACGGTGGGTGCGGTGACGTGCTGTGCCATGAGAGGCCTCCTCGCCGTCCAGCGCCCGGTGGCTGCCGGCGGCAGACCCAGCCTACCGGCCTAACGCGAGGGAATGGTCGGGATCGTGAACGTCGACCGGGGCCGGGGCGTCGTGGTCGTAACCACGGTCGGGGGCGTGAACGCCGGCGGGGTCGTCGGCACTGTGACCGGCTCCGGGAGCGTCACCACCGGGCCGGGCCGGGCCGTGGTGGCCGGCGAATCGTCCTGGGCCGGCGCCGCGGTCGTCGTGGTCGACGACCCGGACGACGTCGAGCCCGAGCTTGGGGAGGTCACCGACGGCACCGAGGGCACCGTCTTCCCGGTCAGGTCGGGCACCTTGTCGGGCGGGGTGGCGTCGGGCGGGCTGGCCTTGGTCATGAACCGCTTGAAGATCTGCGCCGGCAGCGACCCGCCGTTCACCTTCTTCACGCCGTGGATGTCGTACAGCGGTTTCGACTGGCCCTCCGGGTAGCCCATCCACACCGCGGTGGTGAGCTGGCGGGTGTAGCCGACGAACCAGGCGTCGCCGTAGAGGTCGGTCGTGCCCGTCTTGCCCCACACCTGGGCCTGGGACAGGGCGGCGGCGGTGCCCGAGCCGGCGTCGACCACCTGCTGGAGCGCGTAGTTCACCTTGTCGGCCACCGCCCGGTCGAGGACGCGGGTGCTCTTGGGCTTGTCGTCGACCAGCACCGAGTCGTTCTGGGTGATCTTGCGGATGACCCGGGGCTCGACGTGCATGCCCTTGGCCTGGAACGTGAGGTAGGTGCTGGCCATGTCGAGGACCGACACATCGGCGGTGCCGAGGGCGATCGATGCGTTGGGGTTGAGGTCGGACTTCACGCCGAGGCGGTGGGCCATGTCGACGACCTTGTCGGGCCCGACCTGGACGACCAGCTGGGCGTACACGGTGTTCACCGAGTTGGCGGTGGCGTTCAGCAGGCTGACGCGACCGAACGCGGCGCCCTCGTAGTTGTTGACCTCCCAGTCCGCGCCGTTGTCCGCCTTGGGCAGCACGATCTTGGCCGGGCCGGCAAAGGGCGCCTCCAGGCTGATCCCCTGGTTCATGGCCTCGGCCAGGACGATGGGCTTGAAGGTGGAGCCGGCCTGGCGCCCGGACCCGCCGCCGTCGGTGCCCACGGCCAGGTTCACCTGCGACGTGGCCCAGTCCCGGCCACCCACCATGGCGACCACCCGGCCCTCGTTGTCCAGCGACACCAGGGCGCCGGCCGGGTCGCCGCTGCGGTCGAGCAGCCCGTAGACGGCGTCGTAGGCCTGGCGCTGCGAGCCGGGGTCGAGCGTCGTGTACACCCGCATGCCACCCCGGAGGACCTGGTCCTCGGGGTAGAGCTTGGTCAGCTCGCGCTGGACGTAGGCCACGAAGTACTCGGCGCCGGCGCCCTTCAAGGTCACCTCGGAGCCGGGGATGGGCTTGGCCACCACGTAGTTGCCCACGGGGATGGCCTCGACCTCGTTGGCCTGCTCGGCGGTGATGATCTTGGTGTCGACCATGGCGGAGAGGACGATGAAGCGCAGGTCGTGGGCCTCGACGGGGTCGTCGGCCACGTCGCCGGCCGATGGGCTGCGGATGAGCCCGGCCAGGTAGCTGGCCTCCTTGAGGCCCAAATCGCCGACGTCGGAGTTGAAGTACGCCTTCGACGCGGCCTGCACCCCGTAGGCGCCCCGGCCGAAGTACACGGTGTTGAGGTAGCGCTCGAGGATCTGGTTCTTGTCGAGCTTGCGCTCGATCTTGACCGAGATGACCGCCTCGCGGATCTTCCGCCAGAGGGTGTAGTCGGTGCCGACGTAGGCGTTCTTGACGTACTGCTGGGTGATGGTCGACCCGCCCTGGGTGACGCCCTTCTGGCGGATGTCGGCCCACGTGGCCCGGGCGATGCCGAACGGGTCGATCCCGCCGTGGACGAAGAACTTGCGGTCCTCGGCGGCCACCACGGCCGCGGTCAGCACCGGCGGGATCTTGTCGATCGACACCGGGAACCGGTTCTCGACGCCGTGGAGCGTGGCCAGCTGGCCGCCGGCGGCGTCGTAGAGGATGGTGGTCTGGGCCTGTGGCGCCTCGGGCGGCAGGGGGATCTGGGTCAGGACCCACGCCGCGCCGGCGAGGGTGGTGAAGGCGAGGATGCCGAGGAGGAACCAGACGCGGCGGTACCGCCAGAACCAGCTGCGGCGACGGACAGGCCCCCGGAGGGGCGGCCGGGCGGCGGCTACGGGCGGGAGGTCCAGGAGCCCCTGACTGCTTCGGCGCACGACCCCCGCAGCGTACAGGGTGGGGATGCGCGCCGGCAGGTTCAGGTCGCGGGCTTGCCCAGCTTGAAGCTGCGCACGAGCTGATTCCAGGCGCAGGCGGTGCAGACCTCGACGACGTAGCAGGTCGCCTCCTGCGCCGCCGTCCGCAGCTGGGTCAGCTCCTTCTTGGTCGTGATGCACCGACCGTGGGCCGGGAGGCGGGCCCCGAAGGCGAAGGACACCAGGACCAGCGTGGTGTCGTCGCAGATGGGGCAGTCCTCGCTGCGGGCCTCGCCCACGTTGCGGGCGGCCCGGAGCAGCTCGGGGTGGGCG
Organism: Acidimicrobiia bacterium; assembly: GCA_023265025.1. GTDB lineage: Bacteria > Actinomycetota > Acidimicrobiia > Acidimicrobiales > AC-14 > CADCTB01. The sequence continues at coordinate 12,034 of JAHFUP010000096.1, forward strand.
TCGCAGACGTCGAGCTTGCTGAGCCGGCCGCGGTGGAACTCGTCGAGCGTGTGCTTGCGCACGAGGCGGTAGTCCACCTCGCCGGGGCGGGCCTCCTGGCCCACCCCCCGCGCTCGCATCGATTGCGGCCCGAACGTCACGCCTCCGAGGGTAGCGCCGCCTCCTGGGCCGCGAGCCAAACCGGGGTGCCTTGCAGAGCGGTTGCGGATAGCGCATACTTGAACCGATATATCGAGCCGATATGTCGAGACGGAAGACTGAACATGCTGGAACTCGCCATCCTGGGATTGCTGAAGGAGCAGGAGCTCCACGGCTACGAGCTGAAGAAGCGGCTCACCGATGCCCTGGGCGCGTTCTCGAGCGTCTCGTTCGGCTCGCTCTACCCCGCTCTGGCCCGCCTGGAGGCCGCCGGCGCGGTCCAGGTCGTGACCACACAAGCCCCGGCGCCGGCCCTACCCGCTCCGGCCGTGCCCATGACCGGCTCGATCGCCGGCGAGGCGGCCGCCTTCCGGGCCCGCCGGGCGGCCGCCCGCCCGACCCGCCCGTCGCGCACCCGCAAGGTCTACGCCATCACCGCCCGGGGCGAGCAGGTCTTCGAGGAGCTGCTCGAGGCCGACTCCACCAGCGGTGACGACGACCGCGCCTTCAACCTCAAGCTGGCCTTCTGCCGCCACCTTCCGCCCGAGCGGCGGCTGGGGCTGTTCGAGAAGCGCCGGGCCCTCCTCGTCGAGCGCCTGGCCAAGGCCCGCACCAGCCACCGCACCCTCAAAGAACGCATGGACCTGTACACCCAGTCGCTGGTCGACCACGGCGCCGAGACCACCGAGGCAGACATCTCGTGGCTCGACAGCCTGATCGCCCTCGAACGCAAGGGAGGAACCCCCTCATGACCCCAATCCGCCTCGCCATCGCCGGCGTCGGGAACTGCGCCAGCTCGCTGGTCCAGGGCCTGACCTACTACCGCGACGCCGACCCGACCGACTCGGTACCCGGCCTGATGCACGTCGTGCTCGGTGGCTACCACGTCCGCGACATCGAGGTGGTCGCCGCCTTCGACGTCGACGCGGCCAAGGTCGGCCTCGACATCGGCAAGGCCATCTTCTCGGGCCAGAACAACACCGTGCGCTTCGCTGCAGTGGGCGAGTTGGGCGTCACCGTCCAGCGGGGGCCGACGTTCGACGGGCTCGGCAAGTACTACCGCCAGACGATCGAGGAGTCCCTCGACGAGCCGGTCGACGTGGCCGCCGCCCTACGCGAGTCGGGCGCCGAGGTGCTGGTCGCCTATCTGCCGGTCGGCTCGGAGGTGGCCCAGAAGCACTACGCCACCGCGTGCCTCGAGGCCGGCGTGGCCTTCGTCAACGCCATCCCGGTCTTCATCGCCTCCGACCCGGAGTGGGCGCAGCGCTTCACCGACGCCGGCGTGCCGATCATCGGCGACGACATCAAGAGCCAGGTGGGGGCGACGATCGTCCACCGCATGCTGGCCCGCCTGTTCGAGGACCGCGGCCTGGTGCTCGACCGGACCTACCAGCTCAACGTCGGCGGCAACATGGACTTCAAGAACATGCTGGAGCGCGAGCGCCTGGAGTCGAAGAAGATCTCCAAGACCCAGTCGGTCACCAGCCAGGTCGAGAACGGCATCGCCGCCGACGACGTCCACATCGGCCCGTCTGACCACGTGCCGTGGCTGGAGGACCGCAAGTGGGCCTACATCCGCCTGGAGGGCCGCAACTTCGGCGACGTGCCCCTCAACGTCGAGCTGAAGCTGGAGGTCTGGGACTCGCCCAACTCCGCCGGCGTGATCATCGACGCCGTCCGCTGCGCCCGCCTGGCCCTCGACCGGGGCATCGGTGGCCCCCTGCTCGGCCCGTCGGCGTGGTTCATGAAGTCGCCGCCGGAGCAGTACCACGACGACATCTGCCAGCGGAAGGTCGAGGAGTTCATCGCCGCCGGCTGACCACCACCATCAACTGGTGACGGTTCGACAGGCTCTGGCCTGTCCGATCGTCACCAGTGTCAAGATGGCGCGCATGCCGAGTGACACCGCCGCCACCTGGAACCGCCTGCTTGAAGGTGGTCGGGGCGGTGTCATGCCGGGCGTCGACGCCATCGCCTACGGGCCGGACATCGGCACCGAGGACGACTTCCGCCTGCTGGGCGGCAACATCGGTGGCAAGCGGGTGCTGGAGCTGGGCTGCGGCGCCGGCCAGAACGTCGTCGCCATGGCCAAGCAGGGCGCCCACGCCATCGGCCTCGACTTCTCGGCCGAGCAGCTGGCCGGCGCCCGACGGCTGGCCGAGCGGGAGGACGTCAAGGTCGAGCTGCACAAGGGCGACCTAGCCGAGCTCGTCTTCCTGCGGGCCGAGAGCATCGACCTCGTCTTCTCGGCCTACGCCCTCGGCCTCGTCACTGACCTCAACCGGGTGTTCCGCCAGGTCCACCGGGTGCTGAAGCAGGGGGCGGCGCTGGTCTTCTCGCTGCCCCATCCCGCCGCCCACCTGATCGACGACGACGACCCGACCCAGCCGCTACTGATCCGCCGGTCCTACTTCGACCGGACCAGCGTCAACTACGACTGGGAGGGCCTGCCACTGTCGGCCCACCACCACACCTTCTCCGACCTCTTCACGGGCCTGTCCCGGGCCAACTTCCGGGTCGACACCGTGCTGGAGCCGGAGCCCACGGCCGACGGGCACCGCACGCCGCACTGGCGGGACGCCTACAAGCTGGTGCCCCGCACGCTGGTGCTCCGGGCCCGCAAGGAAGGCGTCTGAACGAGGGGTCGTCGCCGGCGCTGGAGGTCGTGGCGCGGATCGAGGCGTCGCTGGCCGCCGGCGGATTCAAGGTCTCGGGGGACTCCGTCGCCGGCCGGCGGGTGGTCGTCGGGCGCCGGCGGTCGACGTTCGTGCTGGTCGGGCTGTTCAAGGCGGGCATGGCGGGCCGCGAGCACCTCGACCGGTTCCAGGACGAGGCCCGCCAGTACGCTGCGACGATGAAGGGCCGGCTCCCGCCGGCCCCGACCGTCGTGGCCCTGGCGGTGGTGGAGGTCGGCGGGCCCGACGAGTCGGGCGACTGGGCCGTGACCGCCCCGGCACGGGGTGTCGCCTTCCCGGCGCTTGTCGACCTCTCGGCCGGTCGGGTGACGTGCCCCGCGGTGCCGGCGGATCTGCGCCGGATGGTGCAGGACTATGTCGTCCAGAACCAGGCCGCCGGCCCATCCGTGCGAATGGTTTAGACCCGGGGTATCATTGAAAAGATCCTGCGACGCATAGCCGTCTGGGCGGCGGCGTTGCACGACTGCGGGTAGGGCTCCCAAAGTGGGAAACCGCCCGGCGTGAGGTAGGGCAGGCGCGGAGAAGCGGCATTTGCCGTCTCCACCTCCGCATGAGTGCCGGAGGCACATGCACGACGTAGCAGTAGGCAGCGAGAGCCCGGGTAGTGCCGCGGGCGCAATCCAGGGCGGCTCCGACGGCGGGGCCACCCCGCCGGCCCGCGTCCCCGACCACGAGCTCCTCTGGGCCATCGAGTCCGAAGCCGCCGGCGACGCCACCGAGGCCCAGCGCGCCCTTCTGGAGGCCCACCCCATCGACTGGCGGGCCGGCCTGGCCCGGCTCCTGCGCGAGACCGAGGCGAACCTGGTCAAGGTCCGCAACCTGGCGGGTCCCGAGCGCGACCAGGTCGTCGCCGACTTCGAGCAGGAGCGGTCGATGCTGGCCGCCGCCCTCAGCCGGCTCAGCGGCGTCAAGCAGGAGACGGTCGACGACCGCACCCTCGACGGGCCCGGGGAGATCCGGTTGCAGGCGTCGTGGTCCGACGGGCGGATCGTCATGTGGGCCGGCGGCCCCGGCGCCGGCACCGCCGCCGACGAGGAGCTCGGCGAGCGCCTCGGCGAGGTCGAGGCCCCGACCGGCGGCTGGTGGCCGCACGAGCCCGTGCCCCTGCCTTCGAAAGAAACCGCGGCGGCGCGCGCCATCGGTATCCCCCAGGCCCTCGGCTGGCTGGTCACCGTCGGCGCCTACGACCGTCCCGAGGGCGTCGGCGCCAGCGTGCTGTGGCTCGGGCGAGTCGCCGTCTGGGCGGTCGACTTCGTCGCCCGCGGCGCCATCATCCCCACGCTCAAGGCCTCCGGCTCGTCCTTCGCCGTCCACTGGGCGCCGGCCCTGGTCGACCGGGCCAAGCTCGACGCCATGTCGCGGGCCATGCCCGGCCCGGTCGCCGCGCTCGACCACTCCGACCCCCGCACCCTGACCCTCGACGTGCTGGGCGCCGCCGTCGACGCCATCGTTCGCGACGCCGCCGGCCGCCTGGAGCTACCGGCGCCGCCGCCGGTCGTCCGTACGCCGGCAGACGTCTCCGAGGCCGTCGTTACCAGCCTCGACGGCACGCCGTTCGACGCCCCCAGTCGCCTGGCCACGCCCCTCGCCGAGCGGCTGGAGCGCTGGTCCGAGCCCGTGCGCGGCCCGGTCGACGCCCGGCTCGTCGTGCAGCTCGACCCGCCCGACAAGGGCAACGCCTGGTTCCTGTCCGTCCTCGGCCCCGGCCAGGACGGCCGGCTGGTGCCCCTCGAGGTCGCGCTGGTCGACGGTCGGTCGAAGCGCCACCTGGCCGACGAGACCGTCCGCCTGGAGCGGCTGCTCCCGGTGCTCAACCGCCCGGGTGGACAGCGCCGGGGTGAGGTCATCCTCAGCCAGGACGAGGCGTTCGAGCTCATGGGGGTCACCGGCCCGTCGCTGGCCGCCGCCGGCTTCGACATCCGGGTGCCCCAACTGTCCCGCCGCAAGCCCCGGCCGGCGCTGCGCCTGACCGCCGAACCGGTCGATGCATCCGTGGTGGGCGCCCACCAGCTGGCCGACGTTCGGTGGTCGGCGGTGTTCGACGACGTCGAGCTGACCGCGGAGGACATCCGCCGCCTGGCCGCCGAGGCTCGCCCGCTCATCCACTCCCGCGGTCGTTGGGTCGAGATCGACAGGGTCGACCTCACCGAGGCCGCCGCCGCGCTGGCCGAGCGGGCCAACCGGACGCGCCTCACCGGCGCCGAGGTCCTGCGCCACGCGGTGGGCCTGGAGAGCTCCCCCCTGTCGGGTGGCACCAGCGTGAACGGCACCGGCTGGGCCGCCGATCTCCTGGCCCGCACCGCCACCGTCTCCACCGAGGCGGTCACCAACCCCGAGGGCTTCGCCGGCACCCTGCGCAGCTACCAGGCCGAGGCGCTGGCGTGGCTGGGCTTCCTCGACTCCGCCGGCCTCGGCGGCTGCCTCGCCCTCGACATGGGCCTCGGCAAGACGCCCACGGTGCTGGCCCACCTGGCCCGCATCGGCCGGGTCGAAGGCGCCGGCACCCTCGTCATCGCCCCGCCGGCGGTGGTCGGCAACTGGGCGGCGGAGGCCGGCCGGTTCGCGCCGAAGCTGCGGGTCGTCGTCCACCACGGCGCCAGCCGGGCCACGGCCGAGGAGCTGCGGGCCAAGGCCGAGAAGGCCGACGTCGTCATCACCACCTACGGCACGGCGGTGCGCGACATCGACGCCATCGCCGCCATTGAATGGGTCCGAGTCGTCCTCGACGAGGCCCAGGCCATCAAGAACCCGGCCAGCGATGTGGCCCAGGAGCTGCGGCGGGTCAACGCCCGCAGCCGCCTGGCCCTCACCGGCACGCCCGTCGAGAACGGCCTGGGCGACCTCTGGTCGATCCTCGACTTCACCAACCCTGGCCTCATCGGGCCCCGGGCGGCCTTCGTTTCCCAGCTGTCGGCCCAGAGCCGCGACGGCCGCCCCAGCGGCGAGCACGCCTTACGCGCCCTCAACGGCATCCTCGTGTTCCGCCGCACCAAGTCCGAGCCGGAGGTCGCCGCCGAGCTGCCCGACAAGATCGACGAGCTCGACCACTGCACGATGACCCCCGAGCAGGTCGGCCTCTACCAGGCGGTGATCGACCGCCTCGTCTCCGCCGGCGAGTCCGAGCGCCGGCAGGGCGACATCCTCGCCGCCATCACCGCCCTCAAGCAGATCTGCAACCACCCGGCCGCCTACCAGGGAGGCGACGACGAGCCGCTCGCCGGACGGTCCGGCAAGCTGGCCCGCCTCGAGGAGATCGTCGACTCGGTGTTCGCCGCCGGCGAGAAGGTGCTGGTCTTCACCCACTTCGCCGAGTGGGGGAAGAAACTGGCCGACCACCTCACGGCCCGCACCCGCCGCCACACCGACTGCTACCACGGGGGTCTGTCGCGGGGCGTGCGCGACAGGATGATCGCCGATTTCCAGGCCCGCAAGGGCCCGGCGGCGCTGGTCCTGTCCCTGAAGGCCGGCGGCACCGGGCTCAACCTGACGGCCGCCAGCCATGTTGTGCTGTACGACCGGTGGTGGAACCCGGCGGTCGAGGACCAGGCCCGGGACCGGGCGTGGCGGATCGGGCAGGAGCGCACCGTCGTCTCCCACCGGCTGGTCTGTCCCGGAACGGTCGACGAGCGGGTGGAGGACGTGGTCAACGGCAAGCGCCACATCGCCGACCTGGTGCTGCCCAAGTCGAGCTCGCTGGCCGACCTCGATCCCGACCAGCTCCGGGTGGCGCTGGGCCTGCGCCCCGACCAGCTGCTCACCGCCGAGTCCGAGGAGACGTCGCCCACCGGGCGTGGGGAGGAGGCCGCGTGAGCGCCGGACAAGGCGGGGGGACCCCCCGTCGCAACAACGCCGGCGGCGGCGGCAACAACAAGCAGGCGGCCAAGCGGGCGGGCGCCCAGCCCCGGCCGCCGGCCGAGCCCACGCCGGCCGAGTTCTGGCGCATCCCGCCGAAGGTGGCCGCCCCCTCCCGGATCACGCCCGCCGTCGACCCCACCGCCCTGGTCCGGTCGCTCGGTCGGCCGCCGCTCGACCACGCCGGCGCCGACCGCTACCTGGCCAGCGTGGCCCAGCGGGCCGCCGGCCTGGCCAC
>JAHFUP010000161.1 GCA_023265025.1 Acidimicrobiia bacterium
ACAAGCCGTTCCACATCAGTGCCTCGACCTCATTCGTTCGCTTCGCTCACTCCATTCGGTCGAAGTGATCGTGCTCCGGCGGGCGAGCGGAGCTCGCGCCGCCTCCGCCCTGTCCCTCCCCCGTGTCCGCGGCCGGAGGGGCCGCCTTCGGCGGCGACGGCGGCCACGGACGGGAAACCCCACGAACGCGGCGAACGTTTGTGGTCAGGGCCCTAGCCGGCGGCCGGCGTCTTGGCGCGCGAGGGCAAGCGCCAGCCCGGTTGCGCCTGCTCGTGCTCGAGCTGTGCGAGCCGGGAACGCAGGAGGTCGGTGCGGGTGCAGATGCCCACAAGGCGGCCGTCGGTCACCACCGGCAGGTGCTCGACGCCCTCCTGGAGGATCAGGTGGAGTGCGTCGATCGCCAGCGCGGAGGGCGATACGACGACCGGCGCCCGGCTGGCGACGGTGAGCGCCGGCACGCCGGCGTCGACGTCGTGGCGGAGCAGGTCCCCCCGGGTGACGATGGCGAGGCACGCGCCGGCGTCGTCGACGAGGGGGTAGGCGCCGTGGCCCGTCACCCGGAACTCGCGGTGGGCGTAGGCCACCGTCGCGTCCGCGGGCAGGGTGCGGACGTCGGTCGTCATGATCGACCGCACCGACGTGGTGCGCATGAGGTCAACCTCGTAGTCCCCTCGCACGGTGAGCCCCCTCCGGGCCAGCTTCTCGGTCATGAGGCTCTCGGTCATGAGGGCCGAGGCGACGAGGAGGGCGATCACGCTCGCCAGCATCAGCGGGAGGATGACCTGGTAGTCGCCGGTCAGCTCGAAGACGAACACGATCGAGGTGAAGGGCGCCCGTGTGGCCGCGCCGAAGGTGGCGGCCATGGCGACCAGGGCGAAGGCGCCGGGCGCCACGTCGAGGCCCGGCACGATCGCGTTCAGCGCATGGCCGGCCAGAGCACCGAACGTCGCCCCGACCAGCAGGATGGGCGCCAACGTCCCGCCTGACGTGCCCGACGCCAGGGCGACCCACCAGGCCAGGAGCTTGGCCAGGCCGAGGACGGCGAGCGAGCCGACGGCCAGGCGCCCGAGCAGGGTGTCGGTGATGGCGTCGTACCCGACGCCGAGGGCGCGGGGGACGAGGAGGCCGACGAGGGCGAAGCCGACGGCACCGATGACGGGGTGCCAGAACTCGTCGACGGGAAGGCGCCGGAACCCCTTCTCGATCAGGAACAGGCCTTTGCTCAGCACGACGGCGAGCAGCCCGCACCCGGCGCCGAGGAGGGCGTACAGGGGAAGGTGCCCGAGGCCGGCGTAGTCGTGCGCGGGGACGGCGAACAGCGGCCCCGACCCGAAGAGGGCGGCGTGGGCCCCGCCGGCGACGCTGGCCGCCACCACCAGCGGGATGAACGCCCGGGTCGAGAACTCGAAGAGGAGGAGCTCGATGGCCAGCACGACGGCGGCGAGCGGCGCCCCGAAGGTGGCGGCCATGCCGGCGGCGGCTCCGGAGGCGACCAGGATCTTCCGCTCCGACGGTGAGACCGGCAGCAGCTGACCGATCAGCGAGCCGAGGGCACCACCGGTGACGATGATGGGCCCCTCGGCGCCGAACGGGCCTCCGGTGCCGATGGCAATGGCGGCCGACAGCGGCTTGGCCAGGGCGGCGCGGGGCGAGATGCGGCTCTGCCGCGTGAGGATGGCCTCCATCGCCTCCGGGAGGCCGTGCCCCCGGATCACCGGCGCCCATCTCGCCAGCAGCGACACCAGGAAGGCGCCGCATACGGCGGCGGCGACGAGCCCGGGACCGGGGTGGAGGTCGCGAAAGGAGGGGAGCTGCCAGCCGGTCCTGTGGAACAGCGCCAGGTTGGTGAGCAGGGCGATCAAATGGATCAGGACCCAGGCGGCGCCGCCGCCGGCCAGGCCGAGGCCGGCCGCGAGGACAGAGAGACGCAGGAGCCGCCGGGTGGAGGTGCCGGCGGTGAAGGATTCGGTCACGGCCGAAAGTATATCGTAACACGATGTTATGGCGGGTATGATGGCCTGGTGGCGGAGGCGACCCCCGATCTGAGCGACGGCGAGTACCGGCGCCTTCTGGAGTTCCGGACCGGCCTGCGGCGGTTCCTGCAGTGGAGCGAGGAGGCGGCGTCCGCCATCGGCGTGACGCCGGCCCAGCACCAGCTGTTACTCGCCGTGCGGGGGCACGACGACCGGCGGGGCCCCACGATCGGCGAGCTGGCCGGCCACCTGCTCCTACGTCACCACAGCACCGTCGAGTTGGTCGACCGGGCGGTGACGGCCGGGCTGGTGGAGCGGGTCCCCGACGCCGGCGACGCCCGGGTCGTCCACGTCCGCATCACGCCCGACGGCGCCTCCCGGCTGTCGGAGCTCTCCGCCGCGCATCTCCAGGAGCTCGACCGGCTCGTGCCGCGGATGGCGCAGCTGTGGGAAGGACTGCAGCCTGCCGCACCGACGCGAAACAGCCGCCCGGAGGGCGGCTGACAACTCCTACTTCTAAGAGATGAAGAGTGGCGCCCCGGCCGCCTGACGGCGGACCAGGCGGACGAGGGCGCCACGCACAATGTGGCACATCCGTTTGGTAAATGCAAGGGACACCTATAAGTTTCGCCCGCTGTACGCAGAATAAAGAACCACCTACGCCGGGCGGGCTTCCCTCGGTGCCGTCCCGGCCCGGGACGGGCGCCGGCGGCGGGCCCGCTCGGCGGCGGGAAGGATCACCTTGCGGAGGCGCACGTTGTGGGGCGTGACCTCCACGCACTCGTCCTCGGCGATGAACTCCAGGGCCTGCTCGAGCGACAGCGTGCGGGGCGGGGGCAGCCGCACCAGCTCCTCGGCCGTGGACGACCGGACGTTGGTGAGCTTCTTCTCCTTGCAGGCGTTGACGTCCATCTCGTCGGACCGGGAGTTCTCGCCCACGATCATGCCCTCGTAGATATCCACGCCCGGGCCCACCAGGAGCTCGCCCCGGTCCTGGAGGTTCATGAGGGCGTAGGTGTTCGTCTGGCCGCGCCGGTCGGCCACGATGCTGCCGCTGCTGCGCGTGCGCAGCTCGCCGTGCCAGGGCTCGTAGCCCTCGAAGACGTGGTGGAGGATGCCCGTGCCCCGCGTCTCGGTCATGAACTCCGTGCGGAAACCGATCAGGCCCCGGGCCGGCACGAGGTACTCGATGCGGATCCAGCCCGTGCCGTGGTTGACCATCTGCTGGAGCCGGCCCTTGCGGGTGGCCAGCAGGCGGGTGACCACGCCGAGGTGCTCCTCAGGGACGTCGACCGACAGGCGGTCCACCGGCTCGTGCACCTTGCCGTCGATCTCCCGGGTGACGACCTGGGGCTTTCCGACGGTCAGCTCGAAGCCCTCCCGGCGCATGATCTCCACGAGGATGGCCAGCTGGAGCTCGCCTCGGCCCTGGACCTCCCAGGTGTCGGGCCGCTCCGTCGGGAAGACCCGCAGGGAGACGTTGCCGACCAGCTCGGTGTCGAGGCGGGTCTTGACCTGGCGGGCCGTCATCTTGGAGCCGTCCTGGCCGGCGAGGGGCGACGTGTTGATCCCGATGGTGACGGCCAGGCTGGGCTCGTCGATCAGCATGACCGGGAGCGGCCGGGGGTCGTTGGCGTCGGCCAGCGTCTCGCCGATGGTGACGTCGGACAGGCCGGCGACGGCGATGATCTCGCCGGGCCCCGCCTCGGCGGCGTCCACCCGCTCCAGGCCCTCGGTGACGTACAGCTCGACGATCTTGACCTTCTCGATCGACCCGTCGGCCTTGCACCACGCCACCGTCTCGCCCTTGTGGATGACGCCCTCACGCACCCGGCAGATGGCCAGCCGGCCGAGGTAGGGGGAGCGGTCGAGGTTGGTGACCAGCGCCTGCAGGGGGTGGCCGGTCTCGTCTTCGTCGTACTCGGGGGCCGGGATGCGCTCGATGAGCAGGTCGAACAGGGGCTGGAGGTTGGTACCCGTCGCACCCTGCTCCGTCGTGGCCCAGCCCGCCTTGGCGTTGGCGTAGACGATGGGGAACTCGATCTGCTCGAAGTCGGCGTCGAGGTCGAGGAACAGCTCGTAGACCTCGTCGACGACCTCCCTGATGCGGGCGTCGGGCCGGTCGACCTTGTTCACCACGAGGATCACCGGGAGCTTCGACTCGAGGGCCTTGCGCAGCACGAAGCGGGTCTGGGGCTGCGGGCCGTCGGCCGCGTCGACGAGGAGGAGCACCCCGTCGACCATGGTGAGGGCGCGCTCGACTTCGCCGCCGAAGTCGGCGTGGCCGGGGGTGTCGACGATGTTCAGCTTGACGTCACCGAAGTGGACTGCGGTGTTCTTGGCCAGGATGGTGATGCCCTTCTCCCGCTCCAGGTCCATGGAATCCATGACCCGCTCGTTGACGTCCTGGTTCTCACGGAAGATGCCGGACTGCCACAGCATGGCGTCGACGAGCGTGGTCTTCCCGTGGTCCACGTGGGCCACGATGGCGAGGTTGCGCAGGTCTTGGCGCGCGGGCATGAGGGCCTTTCGGTAGGGCTGCCGCGGCGATAGGGCCGCCAGCCGATCCATTCTACGTGGTGTCGTGTCGGGAGAGGTGCGAGGGCCGGCGTGGCGGCCGGCGGCGCCCCACCGGGCGCTCTCCGCCGCCGCGGGGCGCCCCCTCCGCCCGCCGGCTGCCCCCTCGCCGGCCCCGCCGGC
>JAHFUP010000097.1 GCA_023265025.1 Acidimicrobiia bacterium
GCGCCGACCTCAGCACCACCGACACCGTCTATCCCGGCACCGACCTCGTCCTCCGCTACAGCGTCAAGGAGCCCTGAGCACCGCAGGGACTACTGCGCGTAGGTCAGGAGTCCTGGATTCGCAGACGCGACCGGTACGTGCCGGTCCCTTCCGCATCGCCACTCGACGAGCCGGCCGGTAAGGACGGACAGCGAGTGATCTCCATCGGCCAACCGCAGCGCCTCCGTTGGCTCGGTGCCGGTACACCTCGCAGGAGAGACTGGTCAGGCAGCCCAGGACGGCGCGCCGTCGCTGCCTCGCTGGCGTGTTAACCGGGTGAGCCCTCCGCCATCGGCGTTCATGACGTACAGCTCATAGTCGCCGTCGCGATTGCTGTCGAAGACGATCCGAGCGCCGTCGGGTGACCAGGCCGGATCCTGGTTGTCCGACGGATCGTCCGTCAGTCGGACCGCACCGGTGCCGTCGGTTCGCATGACGTAGATGTCCGCAGCGACCCGCGGCGGAAGCTTCAGACCCTGCACCGTCGGGTCTCGCCTCTCCGCGTCTGTCAAGAAGTGGGGCTTTTGCGCGCGACCGCTCGAGAATGCGATCCGCTTGCCGTCCGGGGACCACGCTGGGTATTGGTCGTTCGGCCCATCGGTGAGACGTTGAAGGCCGGTGCCGTCGGGGTTGACCAGGTAGATCTTGTCGGTTCCGTCGCGACCGCTGACGATGGCAATGCGCGCGCCGTCCGGTGACCAGGCTGCCCGCTGCGCGTCCTGAACGAGGACTCTCTCGCCGCTGCCATCGGTTCCGACGACGTAGACGTCCGCCGTGCCACCGCCCTCACGAACGCGGGTGAAAGTCAAGCGCCGCCCATCGGGCGACCATGCCGGGGCGTCAGGCGTGACACCCGGCACGACCATGCGCATATTCGCACCATCGGCGTCCATCACGCAGAGGTCGAACCGGCTCGCGCCACCGCACTCCGTGACGAATGCGATCTGGCGACCGTCGGGAGACCACGCTGGCTGAAACGCAAACAGGGGCGTGTGCGTCAGGCGTCGGAGGTTCTTGCCGTCCGGCCAGACGGTATAGATCCCGATGCACGGGCCGCTGCCTCCCTCGCTCCAGAACACGATGCGGCCACTGGGAGATGACGCCTGTTGGCGCTTGCCGTCCTCGCCCGGGCAGTGGACCCCGTTCGTGCCGCGGGATGTGCCGCAGCCGGCAAGCGTCAGGCTCATCGCCATTGCGAAGGTCAGAGCTCGCCGCAGGGACACCTGTAAGATTACGCGTCGCCCATCCAGAACCGTCATGCGAAAGGCCTGCCGAGTCATCCGTCCGCGCTCTTCGCTTATGACGGCGCCGGGACTTGTTGCAGGTCCGAGCTGACGAGGTCACAGCCAGCCACCCGGCGCACACGTGCCGTTAGCCGTCGGTCGCAGCCCATGGCGGCTCCGGCCAACGACCCTCGCCGATCGCCGCGATGATCGCGGTCGTGCGACGTTCGGCAGCTGCCTCATCTGGAACGCGTTCGCGATGGCTGGACCAGTCGAGCGACCGTGCTGGTCGCACCGGTTCACGGCGATGCGCCATCCAGGCCGCACCGCCCGGAAGAGAGCGCTGACAACGCCGACGACCCCTCCAGTCGGGCCGCCCCGGGTAGAACCTGCGCCAGCGTCAAGGAGCGAACCCGGCGGCGCGGCGACGACCATATAGCGCTGACCCGTTGGAGTCTCGGCCGCCTGGACGTGCTTCACGTCACCGTTGTACCCCCGGCTCGCAGTGCGAGCGGTATGTGCCGAACCCGCTCGGTCCCCTGAGGCGCCACCCGAGCAGTAACGACAACCGCGTCCGTTATCGGTGACCAGCAATCGCTCCTCCTGCCGGCGCGCCCGACCGGTGTGTCATTCATCGTGGCCTCCGGAGGAGCCAGCCCAACGGCCAGAGGGCCCGAGCGGCACGGAGTACACCGACTTGTGTATGCGGTCCGAACGAGGAAGCGGCACGCCCCGGCTCTCGAGCAGCAAGAGCGATGCCGCCAGACCGAAGAGGAAGCCATCGGCTCCGTCCCGTGAGTCGGTGACGAACAGCCCCTGATCTCCGGTCCTTACGAGCCACCGACCAGCGTCCTCGCCCCAACTGACGTTGTAGCCAATTTCGTTGAGGTAGTTGGCTACCCGATCCAAGCTGTCCAGGCGCGGTTGAATCTGGCGAAGCCAGTCTGAGAGCTCTCCCATCGGAGTAAACACTACGGAGGGCGATTGGTCGGAGCGGGACCGCCAAGAAACTGACCCTCGCAGCCCCTGGTTTTCGAGCACCGTGCTGCAACCGAAGACGTTCGACCTGCAGCGTTAGATCGCCGAGCAGGACGTGCCGTTCTTCCTTGGGAGCCCGCGTCGGCCGATTAGTCGTCGGCATGTCCAAGCAGAGCCAGCTTCGCTTCCGCGAGGACTGCTCGCTGCTCCGCCGCGATCGCTCTCTCAATCAGCGGCTCGACCATGCCACGGAGCGCGTCAGCCCATTCCCGTACAGCGGGCGGCGCGTCCGTTAAGGCCGCTGCTTTCGTTAGGCGCTGACGGAGCGCGTGCAGGTCCTTGCCGATGGTGAGGACCAGAATGCGCTCCCACCCCGGCGAACCTGGCGGCATCCTCGACGCTCACCCACGTCGGCTCCGCCTCTTCCATGGGATTTCGAATGGAAGGCACCGCCCGAGGCTAGCGAGGAGGTGCCCGAGCAAAACGTGCCGATCGCGCTCGATCCACGTGGCTGTTGCCGAGCGGTATCGCGGAGCTGGAGCGATACCGCCAACGGGCAACGTTCTTGACGGCTCCGGTGTTGATGCGGCCAAGACGTCGACAGCCCGGGTCGGTCGTCGAGCGCCAAGGAGACGACTCAGTCGTAGCTCAGCTGCTCCTCCCACATGGCTGGCCGGCCGCCGGGTGTCAGGTCGAGCAGATTCCACAACGGCTCGATGGTGCCCACGTGGCGGGGATCCTGGCCGGGATCCGTCGGCGCGTAGAGAAGCTCCGAGCCCCAGAAATGGCGAATGGTGTCGCCGTCGCGCCGGAAGACGTTGAGCATCGGTCGTTGGTCTCCCTCGTCGGTCTCGCCGAGATAGTCACGGCTGAAGGTGTTGTCGAGGGACGACACCAGCCGCAGCCGGCGCCACCCGCGCTCCTCGGCGAAGGCGAGCACCCGTGAGAGGGGCGCCTTCGCGGACACGACGAGGTCGACGTGTTGGGCCACGTGCTCGGCGGCGCCTTCGAGCTGATCGAGCAGCGCGGTGCAAGACGGGCACGGGCTCTCAAGGAGGGGCAGAAGCGCAGTCTTGCCATGTCGAGGCCGGGGCCGGCGGTCGGTGTGGTCTCGGGGGAACATGAAGTTGTAGACGATGAGGGTGTCGTGGCCCGGTGAGAAGAGGCCGGATAGCCGCAAGGGGCCACCAACGGACTGAAACACGTAGTCCTCGGGAATGGTGCCGCCCGGGGGCAGTTCCCGCCGCGTCGCGGCCACCGCCTCCGTGGCCCGGCGAAGCTCGACTTCCTGCTGAAGGAGTCGGTCCCTTGCCGCCCGGTACTCCTGGGACTCCCCTGGAAAAGAAGCTCGCATGCCAGTCTGACGGTTCTGACCATCCAGACTCATCGCTTCACGGGGAACGGGATCCGCCGCGGGGTGGTCGACGTCACCATCGAGATCGCACAGGCAGCCGCTGGCGCTCCGCCTCCTCTTCACGCGGCCTCGCCGACGACTCCTTCGTCATGGCCCGGTCACCACCGACCCGAGCGGTACGTGCCGATCCTGGTCGTCACATTCGGAGGCGCGTACCTCGGCGACGAGCAGTGGAAGGTTCTTACGGGCGGCGGCAACGAACTCGGCGTCGGCGACGTCCATCTCCGACGCCAGGACGACATTGGGCTGGTCCTCTCGCGTGATGATCTCCCAGGAGTTTGTCTCAGCAGGGTCTCCGAGTCCTTCGCCTTGGCTGTGTTTCGGTCACGTGCACCCATGGCGGGCTAGGAGGGCGAGAACACAGCATTTTGCGAACCGGCGGCATTCTGGCTCCGGCCGGGCACGACGACGTCATGTCGTGCGAACATCTCGCGCCGCAGAGGTAGACCGACGATTCGGTCAGCGGTTCCAACCAGGAAGGGAGCGCGTCGTGTTGTTCCACGTCGAATGGGAGCTTCGTCGACACGTCGGAATCCGCGGAGAAGCGAAGCCTCGAGGTCTTCTCGAAGTGGCAGCCGCCCGAGGGGACGCAGTTCCAGGCGTTCTACGGGTACGCGGACGGGACCGGGGGCTTCGCGATCATCGAGTCCGACACCGCGGCGGCGCTCGCCAAAGCCAGCGCCCCGTTCACGCCGTGGCTGAAGTTCACGGACAAGCCCATCCTGCCTATCGAGGAGGCGTCGGCAATCGCTGGTGAAGCCATCGCGTTCCGGGAGACGGCTTGAGGTAGTCGTTGGCGGCGTCAGCCGCGCGGCACCTCGTTGCCGGCCCAGGGGCGGTGAGCCGCCCACTGCGTCAGGATCTCATCGATCTCGCCAGGCTCGAAGTGGCGGTCGTAGTAGGGGCGCAGTCCACGCCGGCGCCCGAGCGACGCCAGCACCGGGAGCACAACGCGTTGGACCGCTGGGGGCGGCGTCTTGAACTCCGCCACCTCCCGGTAGAACTGGCCGATCACCGCCCCCTGCAGCGGCCGGGGCCGGCCTCGTTTGTCGGTCCTGCCTTCGACGGCGAGGCCGGCGAGCGTGCCCAGAAGCAACTCGATGCCGAGCGCCGGCGTGGCCCGGCCGACGACCTCGGCGGCCGTGTCGCCCACCACCCAGAAGTCATGCCACACCCCTCGCGGGAGCAGCAGTGACTCGCCTGGACCGTATTCCCGCTCGTCGTTCCCCACTCGCGCCCGGATCTGCCCGCGCACCACGGTGACCAGCTCGTCCTGGCGCGCGTGGCGGTGCATGCCCGGTGGCCGGGCGCCGACGGGCAGGAAACCGCGGCCCTCGACGTACTCACCGCCGGTATCGGAACTGCGCGCCACCGACACGTATCGCTCGCCGGTGACCGGGTTGGTGATCGAGCGCTCTTCGTCCATGGCCCCCTCGCGCGCATTCTGCCACTAGGCGCCCTGGACCGCCCGGTTGTAGGCGCGCAGACTGAGGGTCTGGGTCACGACCAGCATGGCGACGGCGACCGCCACCGCCTTGGCTACCGGTGCGAAGGTCAGCGGTCCTGTGGTCATCGCCCGGCTGGCGTCGACCATGTAGGTGAAGGGGTTCCAGTCGGCGATGGTCTGGACCCATCCGGGCAGCAGCACCCGCGGAACGAACTGGGTCGACAGGAACTGGAGGGGCAGGAACAGCGGGGCGAGCGCCAGCGGGGCCTGGGCGTTCTTGGTTGTCAGGGCGACGACGAAGTACAGGCCGCCATACGCCGCGGCCCACAGGACAAGCAGGGCGAAGAGCAGCACAATCCCGAGCACGCCCTCGTTGAGGTCCATGCCGAGCAGCAGCCCGACGATCAGCAGGACGACGCCGGCGGGAACGACCCGCACGACGTCGAACAGGACCCGGCTCAGCAGGAGCGCCGGCGGCCGGACGTCGAGCAGGCGCAGGCGGTCGAGGAAGCCGGACTGGATGTCGATCACCAGGCTGGTGGCCGCGTACCCCACCCCGGTCATGGCCGTCAGCATGATGATGGCCGGCGTCATCCATTCCGCGTAGTTGTCGGTCGGGAAACCGGGCAGGTCGGTGACCCGGTACAGGGTCTTGGCCACCAGCACCAGCACGGCCAGGGGGATGATGATCGGCAGGGCGTAGGCCAGCACCGGGTTGCGGGCGCCCTCACGCAGGTTGCGGAACAGCAGCAGCCGGAGCTGCCCGAACGGGCTCACCTCCCGTGACCGCTCGGGAGGCCGACGCTCCGCCGCACCGCAGTCACGTTCCCGACGTCGACCCCGCCGGCCGACGTCTCGATCTGCGTGCCGGTCAGGCCGACGAAGACGTCCTCCAGGCTGGGCGGGCGGATGCTCAGCCCGTCGACGGCCGCGCCCGCCCCGACGATCCGCCCCACAACCGCCGGCACCGCCGCCTCGCCGCCGGCCACGGTGACCTCCAGCCACCCGTCCTCCGCCGGCGCCACCACGTCCGGCGCGACGGCCTCCCGCACCCGCGCCTCGTCCGCCGGCGCCACCCGCACGCGTACCGTCGTCGTGCCGAGACGGTCCTTCAGCTCCTGCGACGTCCCGATGGCGGCGATGCGGCCGTCGTGGACGACGGCCACGCGGCCCGACAGCTCGTCGGCCTCGGCCAGGTACTGGGTGGTCAGGAACACGGTCGAGCCGGCGTCGCGGAGGTCCCGGATCAGCTCCCATACCGCCCGCCGGCCCTGGGGGTCGAGCCCGGTGGTGGGCTCGTCGAGGAACAGCACCTCGGGCCGGCGGACCATGGCCATGGCCACGTCGAGGCGCCGGCGCATACCGCCCGAGTAGCCGGCGGCGATGCGGTCGGCCGCCGCCTTCAGCCCGAAGCTCTCCAGCAGCTCGGCCGCCCGCTCGGCCGACGCCGGCTTGCCCAGACCGGCCAGGCGGGCGGCCATCTCCAAGTGCTCGCGGCCGGTCATCAGCTCGTCGAGGGCGGCCTCCTGAAGGGCGGCGCCGAACACCTTGCGCACGGCGGCGGGCTCGGTGGCGACGTCGTGGCCCAGCACCCTCGCCGTCCCCGAGGTGGCCCGGAGCAGGGTGGTCAGGATCCGGACCGTCGTCGACTTCCCCGCCCCGTTGCGCCCGAGGTAGCCGAACACCTCGCCCTCCTCGACGCTGAATGTGACGCCCTCCAGCGCCCGGACGCCGCCGACGAAGTGCTTGGTGAGCTCGTCCACCTCGATCGCACTCACGGCGACACCCTGTCACGCCGGCGGGCCACAATCCCTGGATGACCACCGATGCGCCCGCCGCCCGCCCCGCCGACGACTGGCGCGAGGCCCTAAGGACGACCGCCGTGCCGCAGGAGATCATCGACGCGGCACCGGACCCGGAGCCGACGCTCGAGCCGGAGCGCTTCCGCTGGAACCCAGAGGAGGACGCCAGGCAACCGATTCGACCGTCACGCCGGCGGGCGCTGGAGGCGCTCCCAGACGGCGGGTCGGTGCTCGACGTCGGCGTGGGCGGCGGGGCGTCGAGCCTGGGACTGGCCCACCAGGCCGGCCTCATCGTCGGGGTCGATCCTCTGCCCGGCATGCTCGCGTCGTTCGAGGCCAGCGCAGCCGCCGCCGGCGTCGCCACCCAAACTGTGCTGGGCACCTCGCCCGAGGCTGCCGACGAGGTGGGGGCGACGGACATCGCCATCTGCCACCACGCCATCTACCGGGTCGTCGAAATCGAGGACTTCGTGACCGCCATGACGAAGCGGGCCCGCAACCGCGTGGTGGTCGAGCTGTCCGCACGCTCGCCGCTCGCCGCCTTCGACCCGCTGTGGAAGCTGATCCACGGGATCGAGCGGCCGGAGTGGTCCGTCGCCGACGAGGCCCACACGGTGCTTGTCGCCATGGGCCTCGCCGTGGAACGGGAGGACATGATCCTGCCGGCCCGGGTGCAGGAGGTCACGCAGAAGCTGGTCGCCTTCACCCGCAAGCGGCTGTTCGTCGGCCCCGAGCGGGACGCCGAGATCGAGGCCTACCTGCGGGCCCGGGAACCACAGGAGCACCGGGTGGTGGCCCTGTGGTGGCCCGGAGCCGCGTAGACCGGTTACGCCACCACGAGGGCGGTGACCATGCCGAACATCCCGTCGGCCCGCTCGGCGTGGCTGAGGATGTGGCAGTGCCAGGCCCACGTACCGACCTCGGTGGCGTGGACGAGGACGGTGTAACGCTCACCGGGGGCGACGTTGATCGTGTCGGCGTCATACGGCTGCGGCAGGGGGAAGCCGTCCTTGGCGATGACCGTCTGCGCCATCCCGTGCAGGTGCATCGGGTGGGCCATGACGCCTTCGTTCAGGTAGTGCACCTGGATCCACTCACCCTTCTTGGCCACGACCGGCGCGGTGGCCGGGAACGACTTCCCGTTCAGGCTGAAGCCGATCGCACCGGAGTCGTTGAGCATCATGATCTGCTCCTGGGCGACGGTCACCCCGGCGGGCACGGGGAGGTGCCCGATGAGGAACGTGCCGGCCAGGCCGTCGGGCACCTGGGTCACCGCGTTGTGGTGGCTGTGGTACATGCCCACCGCCGGCGTCGACTGGGCGACGAAGGAGTACGTGTACGTCTCGCCCGACTTGATCGGCGGCTGGGTGATGTAGGTGACGCCGTCGGCGGCGTTGGGCGTCGTCAGGCCGTGGAAGTGGATGGCCGTCGACTCGGGCAGCTGGTTGTGCAGCACGACCTGGACCTTGTCACCCGGCTCGGCCCGCAGCGTCGGCCCGGGGACGGTGCCGTTGTAGGTCCATGCGTCGACGACGCGTCCGGGCTCGACCTCCCACTTGACGATCGAAGAGGTCAGCTCGAACTGCTTGGTACCGTCAGCGAGCACCTTCGGCGCCAGCTCCTGGCCGCCGACGCCCTGGGTCTTCGCCGGGAAGGCCTTGATGGACTTCTCCATCGCCGCATCCATCTCGGCCGGGGTCATCCTCGCCGTGCCGCCGGTGCCGGTCATGCCGGGCATGCCTTCCATGCCGGTCGCGGCGGCCGTCCCGCCGGCGCCGGCCGTGACGACCAGCGTGCTGCGCATACCGGCATCGGCGTGGCCGGCCACCTGGCAGATCAGCGTGTACGTGCCGGGGGCCAGGCCGGTCAGCGCCAGGTTGGCGGTCTGGCCGGCGCCGAGCATCGGCGAGATCAGGTCGGTGCCTTCGATGGCGACGTTGTGGGTCGCCACACCGTCGTTGTGGACGGCGAGCGTCCCGCCGGAGGCCACCTGCACGGACGCCGGCGAGATGGCGAACTCGCTGAGGTGCACGGTGGCCGTGCTCGCTGCACCGGCGGCGCCGCCCGACGCCGAGCCGGAGCCCGCCTCGTCGATGGCCCGGTAGCCCAGGCCGACGCCGAAGATGCCGGCGATGAGGGCCATCCCGGACACGATCACCGCCATGAGCATGAGGCTGTCCCGCCGTTCGGGCGGGGTCTGCCGGCGCCGGCGGGGCGACGGGGCAGGAGGGGCAGTGGGGACAGGCGCGGGACCGAGTGTCGTCGTCATGGGTCCATCCTCGTGAACCCGAGCGCCGGCGCCCAGAGTCCCTCGTCGGCGCGCGGAAGGGACTTTGGACCCTTACGGCTCAGCTCAGCCGGCGCCCGCTCACCTCTTCGGAACGGATCCGGATGTACCGGCCACGGCCGGGGAGCCACGACTGCAGGTCGAGGGCGGCGGCGGCCGCCAGCTCGTCGGGCCGGGTGATCTCGGACGCGCCGCCGGTCACGAGCACGCTCCACCCCGATCGCATCGCCACGTCGATCGAGTCGACCTCCAGCGTCAGCGGGCTCCGCTCGACGGCGGCGACCAGCTTGCTGCCCGTGCCGGTGCGGAACACCACGTCCCCGTCGAGCAGCGCGAAGTTCACCGGCACGACGACGGGCACACCGCCCACGATCATGGCCACCCGCCCCACCGGCACGTTGCCGATGAGGCACAGGCACTCCTCGCGCGACAGCACCTCCATGGCGTTGCGGTCCAGGTGCCCGGGCCGGGCGGCCGGCGGCATCTGCGTCCGCCACGGGGTGTCGGTCATGGGGCCATCTTGCGCTCAGCCGCCGCGCCGCGGCAGGGCCGGACGGCACTTCTCCGCCTACGCGAAACAAGTCCCACACGCGCCGAAGCCCCGCATGAGCGGGGCTTCGGGCGGTGGGCTGAAGGGCTGGGGAGTGGTCAGACCTTCAGGGCCGTCCTGGGGGCCTTGGCCGTCTCGACGGGCTCCGGCGGTGCGAAGGCCTTGCTGCGGGGGGTGACCAGGGCGTGGACGAAGCCGGCGATGGAGAGTGCCAGCAGCAGGATCACACCGAGGTAGATGACCGTGGCGGCCTGGTCGGCCTTGTTGCCCAGCTCGCTGAACCCGAAGGAGGTGAGCAGGACACCCCGCAGGGTCTCGCCCTTGAACACCGTCTCACGGGTGGCGGTCAGGTCGGTGAGCTGCTTCTGCAGGTCGGGGGCGTTGGCGGCGCCGCCGGCGGCGGCGATCTGCGCCCGCAGGGCGGTCTGGTCGTCGCCGATCTGGGCGTACGTCCGGCCCTTGCCGGTGGTGGCGACGTGCAGGCCGATGAACTCGTTGGCGTAGCACTCGGCCTGCTTGCCGGTGGTCAGCGCCTGGCCGGCGAACTCGACGAGGCACGGGGCCTTCTTCTCCTCGTCGGTGAGCGTGTCAGCCGTCTTGAAGGTGATCTTCTGCTGCGAAAGCTGGTCGGTCACGTACTTCTTGGAGAAGTTGGCGTTGCTGGACATGACCACCCCGATGATCAGTAGCAGGGCGGCGAGGCCGACTCCACCGATGCTGAATGCGAGGTCGAGTGTTCTGCGCTTCATGATGACTCCCTTTGTCGTCTTTGTTGGAGTCAGTATCGGCTTCGGGGGTGGGCCGGCGGCAGGGTCGAAGGTCCCTCGACGGGCGGGACCGAGGCCCCTAATCGACCGGGGACTCCGGCAGCGGCCGGATGCGCCGGCCCGTCACGAGCGTCGGGGTGATCCGCACGTAGTGGCCGGCGGCGCCGGGGAGCCAGGTTCGGCAGGCCACCGCCCGGAGCGACTCGGCGAACCAGTCGTCCGCATCGGTGATGTCCTCCGCCACGCCCTGCACGACAACGCTCCAGCCCTCGCGGGCATCGGCATCGACTTCGTCGACCTCGAAGGCGACCTTGCGGGCGCGGGCCGCGTCCAGCTTCGTTCCGTCGCCGGTGCGGAACACGACGATGTCGCCGCTGAGGCCGTAGTTGACCGGCAGGACCATGGGCTGGTCGCCGATCAGGAATGCGAGCCGGCCGACCCGCCGGCCGGCGAGGAGCTGCAGGCATTCCCTCCTGGGGATGATCTCCATGCCCGAGTGGGTCAACGGGACGTCCATGACGGCCTCCTGGTCGAAGCATCCCCCAGCCCGCCGGCGCCAACCAGAGGCCAAGGTCACAGCGCCTCTAGCGTGGACCCGACACGAGGAGACCTGGATGACCACGCTGGCCCCCGAGGACATGCAGAAGATCGACGCCTATTGGCGGGCGGCCAACTACCTGTCCGTCGGGCAGATCTACCTGCTCGACAACGCCCTGCCGCGCGAGCCGCTGCAGCCGGAGCACGTGAAGCCCCGATTGCTGGGCCACTGGGGCACGACGCCCGGCCTCAATTTCCTCTACGTCCACCTCAACCGCGTCATCCGGGCGCGCGATCTGAACGTCGTCTACATCTGCGGCCCCGGCCACGGCGGCCCGGGCATGGTGGCCAACACGTGGCTCGAGGGCACCTACAGCGAGATCTATCCCAACGTCTCCGCCGACGCCCGGGGCATGAAGGAGCTGTTCCGGCAATTCTCCTTCCCGGGTGGGATCCCGAGCCACGCCGCCCCGGAGACGCCCGGCTCGATCCACGAGGGGGGCGAGCTCGGCTACGCGCTGTCGCACGCCTACGGCGCCGCCCTCGACAACCCCGACCTCGTGGTCGCCTGCGTCATCGGCGACGGCGAGGCCGAAACCGGGCCCCTCGCCACGAGCTGGCACTCCAACAAGTTCCTGAACCCGGTGCGGGACGGCACCGTCCTGCCGATCCTCCATCTGAACGGTTGGAAGATCGCCAACCCGATGGTGCTCGCCCGGATCTCCAAGGACGAGCTCACCCGGCTGATGGAGGGCTACGGCCACCGGCCCTACTTCGTGGAGGGCGACGAGGCGGAGGCCATGCACGAAGCGATGGCCGCGACGCTGGACGCCGCCCTCGACGAGATCGGCGACATCCAGGCCGGCGCCAGGGGCACTGCCGGCGACCCCCCTGCACGGCGCCCATGGCCCATGATCGTCCTGCGGAGCCCGAAGGGATGGACCGGGCCGGCGGAGGTCGACGGGCTCCCCGTGGAGGGCACGTGGCGATCCCACCAGGTGCCGCTCGCTGCGGTCCGCACCAACGCCGGCCACCGGGAGGCGCTCGAAGCGTGGATGCGCAGCTACCGGCCGGAGGAGCTGTTCGACGACGACGGTCGGCTCCGACCGGAGCTGGCCGCGCTGGCGCCGGCAGGCAACCGCCGGATGGGCGCCAACCTGCACGCCAACGGAGGGGCGCTGCTGCGGGACCTCGACCTGCCGGACTTCCGCAACTACGCGGTCGCGGTGAAGAAGCCGGGCACGACGTCGTCCGAGCCGACCCCGGGTGCTCGGAACGATGCTGCGCGACGTCATGGCCGCGAACGCCGACGCCGGCAATTTCCGGCTGTTCGGACCCGATGAGACCGAGTCCAACCGCCTCGGCGCGGTGTACGAGGTCACCTCGAAGCAGTGGGAGGCGGCGATCGAGCCCGTCGACCAGCACCTGGCCACCGAGGGCCGGGTCATGGAGATCCTGTCCGAGCACACCTGCCAGGGCTGGCTGGAGGGCTACCTGCTCACTGGACGCCACGGCCTCTTCTCGTGCTACGAGGCGTTCATCCACATCGTCGACTCGATGTTCAACCAGCACGCCAAATGGCTGAAGGTGTCCGGCGAGCTGCCCTGGCGCCGGCCGATCGCGTCGCTGAACTACCTCCTGACCTCGCACGTGTGGCGGCAGGACCACAACGGCTTCTCGCACCAGGATCCCGGCTTCATCGACCATGTGGTCAACAAGCGGGCCGAGGTGATCCGCGTCTACCTCCCGCCCGACACCAACACCCTGCTGTCGGTGGCCGACCACTGCCTGCGCAGCCGCAACTACGTCAACGTGGTGGTGGCCGGCAAGCAGCCCTGCCTGGACTGGCTCGACATGCACGACGCGGTGCTGCACTGCACCCGCGGCCTCGGCATCTGGGACTGGGCCAGCACCGACGATGACGGCGACCCCGACGTCGTCCTGGCCTGCGCCGGCGACGTACCCACGCTGGAGACGCTCGCCGCCGCCGATCTCCTCCGCCGCCACCGCCCGGAGTTGAAGGTGCGGGTGGTGAACGTCGTCGACCTCATGCGCCTGCAGCCGGAGATCGAGCATCCGCACGGCCTGTCCGATCCCGACTTCGACGCCATCTTCACCGCCGACAAGCCGGTGATCTTCGCCTACCACGGCTACGCATCGCTGATCCACAAGCTCACCTACCGGCGGACGAACCACCGGAACATCCACGTCCGGGGGTACAAGGAGGAGGGCACGACCACCACGCCCTTCGACATGGTCGTCATGAACGACATGGACCGGTTCCATCTGGTCATGGACGTCATCGCCCGGGTGCCCGGGCTGGGCCAGCGGGCGGCGCGGGTCAACCAGCACATGCTCGACAAGCGGGTGGAGCACCGGGCCTACACCCGGGAGACCGGGGAGGACCTGCCCGAGGTCAGGGAGTGGGTCTGGCCCGGTTGACCGGCGGGCCGGACCGGGTCCTGGTCGTCAACGCCGGCTCCAGCAGCCTCAAGCTGCGCCTGCTCGGGCCCGGCGACGCGGTGGAGGCGTCGTTCGACATCGAGCGCTGGGACGGCGGCGCCGGCGCCGACGTCGTCGACCGTCTCGTAGAGGCGTCGGCCGGCGCCGGCGCGGTCGGCCACCGGGTCGTGCACGGCGGCGCCCGCCTGCGGGACGCGACGGTTGTCGACGACGCGGTCCTCGCCGAGATCGATGCGCTGACGTCCCTGGCGCCGCTCCACCAACCGCGCGCACTGGCGGCCATCCGGGCCATGCGGACCGCCCGGCCGGACATGCCGGCGGTGGCCTGCTTCGACACCGCGTTCCACGCCACGCTGCCGCCGGCGGCTGCCACCTACGCCTTACCGGAGGCATGGCGCCGGCGCTGGGACCTGCGCCGGTTCGGGTTCCACGGCCTGTCCCACCGCCACGCCAGCCGGCGGGCGGCCGAGCTGGTCGGCAGGCCGCTCGCCGAGTTGGCCATGGTGACCTGCCACCTCGGCGCGGGGGCGTCGCTCTGTGCGGTCGCCGGCGGTCGGTCGGTCGAGACCACCATGGGGTTCACGCCCCTCGAAGGGCTGGTGATGAACACCCGCGCCGGGAGTGTCGACCCCGGGCTCGTGCTCTGGCTCGTGACCGAGGCCGGCCTACCGGCCGACGAGGTGACCCGGCAGCTGGAGACGGGATCGGGGCTGGCCGGCCTCAGCGGCACGTCGGGCGACCTGCGCGACCTGCTGCCGGCCATGGCGACCGACGAACGGGCCGCCCTGGCCGTGGAGGTCTACCTGCACCGGCTCCGGCGGGAGATCGCCGCCATGGTGGCGGCCCTCGGGCGCCTCGACGTGCTCGTCTTCACCGGCGGCGTGGGCGAGCACCTGCCGGCGGTGCGCGCCGGGGCGGCGGAGGGCCTCGGGTTCCTCGGCGTGGCCCTGGACGCCGGCCGGAACGGCGCGACCACCACCGATGGTGAGATCGGAGCCAACGGATCGCCGGTGCGAACGCTGGTGGTGACCGCCCGGGAGGACGTCGAGATCGCCCACGAGGTCCGGTTGGCGCTGGCAGAACCCGAAAGAACCGATCGTGCCGGTCGAAGATGTGACTTCCGGCCGTAGACATGCGTGGTGCAAATGGCCCATCGTCTACCGCGTGGACACGCGCGCGGAGATCGTCGCGGCGGTACTCGACGGATGAACAGGCGGCGTCGTCCCAAGCGCCAGCCATCCCTCTGGGGGCTGGTCGTGTTCCTGGCCCTCGCCATACCGACCGGGGCCGGCGCCATCGCCGCCCGCCAGGGCGTGCAGACGGAGGAGGACAGGATCCTCTCGGAGCGCTCCGCCGAGGTGGTCGCCCTTCTCTCCAGCAGCATGCAGACGGCGCAGGCGTCGCTCAGCATCATCGGCACGCTGGCCGCGTCCCAGGACTTCCGTGCCTTCGAGCAGAGCGCCGGCCTCCTCTCCCAGACGTCCCCGGGCGGGGTCGTGGCGGCGGCGGTCGAGCGCGACGGGGCCATCGTCCTGGTCGCCGGCACCGGCGGCGTGAAAGAGGGGGACCAGATCACCGGCGAGCGCGCCGCGCTGGTCCGGCGGGCCCTACAGGTCCGTCAGCTCGTCGCCGCAGTGATCACCGACTCCTCCGCGGCACGGACGATGATCGCCGTCCCCGTCCCGGGACCGGTGCCCATGGTCGCCTACCAAGAGGGCCAGCTGGGGCCCGATCGCAGGATCCCGCCGACGCCGAACTCGCCGTTCCGTGAGCTCCGGGGCGCGGTGTACGCAGGGTCCTCGGCCGACCCGAGCAAGCTGGTGCTGACCACCGAGTCGCACCTGCCGATGTCGGGCCGGGTGGACGAGGTGGCGTTCCCGGTTGGAGCCGACGACTGGACCATCGTCCTGGCCGCCCGTGGCTCCCTCGTCGGGGACTTCGCCGAATATGCCCCGTGGATCCTCCTCGGTGTCGGGCTGCTCGCCGCCGCACTGGCGGCCGCCGTGGTCGAGACGCAGGTGCGGCGCGGGGAGTTCGCCCAGGCCACAGTCGACGAGCGGACCGCGGAGCTGGACAACACGCGGCAGTTCCTCGAAAGCCTCTTCGCCTCGGGCCCGACGGCTGTTGTGCAGCTCGACGTCGGCGAGGACGACGGTCGGGTCGTCTACGCCAGCCCGAACGCGACGCGGGTCCTGGGCATCGACCTGGAGGAGGTACTCGGCTCGGGCTCCTTCGAGGACCTCGTCCATCCGGATGACCGGGCACTGGTCGCGGCGACGACCGCCCGCCTGTTCGACGGTGCGGTCGCACGCGACTCGATCGAGTACCGCCTTCGCCAGCCGGCCGGTGACCACCGTTGGGTCTCGGCGCTGTGGATGCGCGACATTACGGCGACCGATGGGCGCCGGCGGGTGGTCGTCTACCTCAACGACATCACCGTCCGCCGGAACAGCGACGAGGCCATCCGAGAGGCCCAGAGGGTCTCGGAGGCCGCCAACCGCTCGAAGAGCGAGTTCCTCTCGCGCATGAGCCACGAGCTGCGGACGCCGCTCAACTCGGTGCTGGGGTTCGGCCAACTGCTCGAGATCGACGCGCTGTCCGGCGACCAGCGCGAGTCCGTGGAGCAGATCATGAATGCCGGACGGCACCTGCTCGGGCTCATCAACGAGGTGCTCGACATCTCCCGCATCGAGTCCGGCCGGCTGCTCCTGTCGCCCGAGGCGGTGCAGGTGGATAACGTCGTGCGCCAGGCCCTGGACCTGATCCGCCCACTCGCCGACCAGCGGCAGATCGAGGTGGTGGCGGACTGGGAGAGCATGGCCGGCCACCATGTGTTCGCCGATCAGCAGCGGGCCAAGCAGGTGCTGTTGAACCTGCTGTCGAACGCGGTCAAGTACAACCGCGAGGGGGGAACCGTCGCCGTCTCCTGCACGGTTCCGAGCGAGAGCCGCCTGCGCATCAACGTGTCCGACACCGGACCGGGGATCCGGGTCGACCAGATGGACAAGCTCTTCACCCCGTTCGAAAGGCTCGACGCCGCCCAGAGCGACGTGGAGGGCACCGGCATCGGACTGACCCTGTCGCGCACCCTCACGCTGGCGATGGGCGGGGAGCTGGATGTCGACAGCGTGGTCGGGCAGGGCAGCACGTTCTGGCTCGAACTGTCGACGGTCGAAGGCCCCGTCGACCGCTACGAGCGGTTGCACGACCGGGTGACACCGGAACCGCAGCCACAGCGGCCCCGACGCAAGATCCTGTGCATCGAGGACAACGCATCCAACCTGAGGCTGGTCAGGAGGATCCTCGCCCAGCGACCTGACGTGGAGGTCGTCGCCGCCATGCAGGGGGGCCTCGGCGTGCAGCTGGCGTCCGAGTTGCAACCGGCGCTCGTGCTGCTCGACCTCCACCTGCCCGATGTGCCGGGCGAGCAGGTCCTCCATCGCCTGCGCGACGACCCGACGACCAGCTCCATCCCCGTCGCCATCCTCTCCGCCGACGCCACGTCGGGGCAGTCGCAGCGCCTCCTCGCCGCCGGCGCCACGGCCTACATCTCCAAACCGCTCGACGTGGCCGAGCTGCTCCGTCTCGTCGACGAGACGATGGCGCGGGTGTGACGGCCATGCCCGCTGCCCCTTCGGCCGCCGGCACCGATGAGAGGCGTGTCCCGTTCCCGGCGCCGCCTCAGGCCATGCGCATGTCCAGGGTCCTGGTAGTCGTGGTCGAGGGCCGCACAGACTCGCGACAGGCACGTGGCGCCGTCCGCCCACGCCCGCTCCCAGGGCACCGGCCTGGGCCTGTCGATCGTCGAGCAGATCGTCGACGGGCATGGCGGCGACATCACGGTCGACTCGGCGCCCGGCGCCCGTACGTCCGTCTCGTTCACCATCCGGGCGGCCGGGCCGCGCCCGTCCTGAACGCGGCCCGGCTGCCGTCGTCCTACGGCCGGTGGGCGGTGTCGCGCAGGTAGCTGTAGATGGTGTCGGTCATGCCCTGGACGTTGTGCTTCTTGCGGGCGTGCTCGCCGACCTTGGCCTTGAGCTCATCCTCGGTCTTCGCTCGGACGGTGAACCCGCAACCCTCAGCCCCCGCCTTGGCGCAGCTGTGCTCGTACATTGGCCATCCTCTCGTTGCGACCACTGGTCGTCCGGTCGATGAGGGTTGTTCGGCGCCGGCGGACCGTCCGGATGACGGTCAGGTGCCGGCGTGAAGACTCACCGGCAGCGCTCGACAGCTTCCGCCAGCTTGCGGATGCCCTCGTCGATCGTGGTGGCGTTGAGGTTTCCATACCCGAGGACGATGGCGGGCGGGGCTCCCGGGCGTGGCGCCGAGCGGTACTTCCCGAGCGGGTAGACCCGCACCCCGGCCGCGTACGCCTGATCGGTCACCTGCGCCTCCTCGAGCCCGGTCGGCAGGGTGACCACGACGTGGAGCCCTGCGGCGATGCCACCGACCGTCGCCCCGGGCAGCCAGTGGGCCAGCGCGGCGATGAGCGCGTCGCGGCGCTGGCGGTAGATCCGCCGGGTTCGGCGAAGGTGATGGTCGAGGTCGCCGTTGCCCAGGAACGCCGCACAGGTCGCCTGGAGATGCGATGAGGTCGCATGATCGGTCCGCTGCCGGCCGAGGGCGATCGGCTCGACGAGCGGCGCGGGCAGAACGAGCCAGCCCACCCGTAGCCCAGGAGCGAGGCTCTTGGACAAAGTGCCGCAATAGATGACGCTATCGGTAGCGAGGCCCTGCGTGCGGCCGCGCTGACAGAAAGGGGTCGCCGCCCAAGCCAGGGAGCTGCGATCTCGACTGGGGCAACGTGCTTGGTGTGAACGGACAGAACCCCGGAGCGTTCCGTTGCGTTGGCGACACGGCCATCGGGGGGGTGACCACCGTTCTCCCCTACGGATCGGTGGCGCGTCGAGGACCCTTCGAATGTCGGTCTGGAGAGGAAGGGATGGAGTGCGTCAACCTCGACACGGGGCACGGGATCTTCCTGTCGCGTAGCGAGTACCGGCTGTCGTGAATGCGGTCGTCTCGGGGTCACAGCCGGCTTGCCTGAACTCGCATTTTTGCCCGCGAGAATCCCTCGTGCACAGAGAGAACTGGTGCAGGTAGAAGGGGCGTGAAGTATTCTGGGACAACTGACGCTTCCGTGGGTCAGGCGGCGGCCCAAGGAAGCTCGGGGCCGAGCCCACCTCGGTCCAGCATGATCATGGTGATGAACGCATCTGGGTTGTGAAAGCCGCGGGCG
>JAHFUP010000162.1 GCA_023265025.1 Acidimicrobiia bacterium
CTAGTCTGTGCCGAACGTCCCGGTGACCATGTAGCCCACCCGCTCGCCGATGTTGACCGCGTGGTCGGCGATGCGCTCGAAGTACCGGCCCAGGAGGGCGACCTGCACCGCCCGCTGTACCTCCGCCTCGTCATGGGCGCCGGCGGAGAAGATGGTGCGGTACAGCTCCTTCTGGAGGTCGTCCATCACGTCGTCCATGTCCGCCAGCGCTGATGCCCGAGCCGGGTCGCGTTCGGCGAAGGTGTCCGTGGCCAGCTGGAGCTGGGCGGTGGCCTGATGGCGCATGCGGTCGATGATGCCCCGCACCTTGGGGTCGAGCGGCCCGGGGTAGAGGCGGCGGGCGCCCTTGGCCACGTTGACCATGAGGTCGCCGATGCGCTCGAGCTCGTGGATGATCCGCAGCGTCGTCACCAGCATGCGCAGGTCGACGGCCATGGGCTGCTGGCGGGCCAGCAGCAGGTACGTCCGCTCCTCGATTGAGTGGGTCAGGTCGTCGAGCACCTTGTCGCCGGCGACGACGGCCTTGGCGGCGGCCAGGTCGAAATCGAGAAGCGAGGCGGTGCCGGCCTGGATGGCCTCGGACGCCATCGCCGCCAGCCGCACCGCGTCGGCGTGCAGCTGGTCGAGCTCCTCGTGGAACACCTTGCGGGTCTCGGGCAACTGTTCTCCTAGGCGGCGGGCAGGCGGAGCCTGAACGTCGACCCTAGGCCCTCCTGGGACTCGACCAGCACCTCCCCGCCGTGATTGGTGGCGACGTGGCGGACGATCGCCAGGCCCAGCCCTGTGCCGCCGGTCTCGCGGCTCCGCGCCCGGTCGACCCGGTAGAACCGCTCGAAGATGCGCTCGAGGTCCTTGGTCGGAATCCCGACGCCGCGGTCGCGTACGACCACGTCGACCGAGCCCTCCCCGGCCACCGTCTCGACTTCGACCGCGGAGCCAGCGTCGGAGTACTTGACCGCGTTCTCGAGGAGGTTGACCACGGCCGACACGAGCTGGTGCTCGTCGCCGACGACCGTTGGCCCGCCCGGGCCAGCCGGCGGAGTCACGAGGGTGACGCCGAGCTGGTCGGCCAGATGCCCGACCCGTTCGACGGCGGTGGCGACCACGCCGGCCACGTCGACCTGCTGGCGGCGGATGCCGCCGCCCTCGATGCGCGACAGGTCGAGGAGGCCGTCGATGAGCCGGCCGGCCCGCTCCGCCTCTGCGGTGATACGGGTCGCCAGCCGGCGCATCACGTCGGGGTCACGCTCGTCGGCGAGTGTCTCGGCCAGCACACCCATGGCGCCGACGGGCGTCCGCAGCTCGTGGCTGACGTTGGCGACGAAGTCGCGGCGCACCGCTTCGAGGCGCCGCAGCTCGGAGACGTCGTCGACCAGGACGACGGTGCCGAGGGACCGGTCCCGCCGGCCCATCGGCGTGGCCGTCACCTCGAGGATGCGTGGTGGCGGGCCGTGCAGCTCGAGGGTCTGCGTCACCGGACGGATGCCGGCGCCGGCGGCCACCACCTCCTCGACCGCCTGCTCGACCAGGGCGGCGGCGTACCGTCCGCCCTCCACGGCGTGGCTGCGCCGGTTGCGCAGCACGACCGTGCCGGCGGCGTCGCAGACGACCACAGCGTGGGGGATGGCCTCGATGGCCTCCCGCAGGCGCGCCGCCTCCGCCGTGGCCAGGGCGGCCCGCTCCTCGCATTCGGCGGCCCGCCGGTCGGCCTCGGCCAGGCGCTCGGCCAGTCGCTGCTTCCTCATGGGCACGGCCCAGCGTAGGGGCGACGACCTCCGGTACGTTGCCCTGGTGTTCGAGGACTTCTACAGCACCTTCGCCACCGTCTCCCTCACCGTCACCGGGCTGTGGATGTACGTGGCCTCGTCCCGGTTCCGCGACTGGATGGGTGACAGGGACCACTTCCGCCGGGCGTCGGCCATCTCGGTGCAGCTGGCCTTCCCGGGGCTCATGTGCCTCTTCGCCCTCATTGACGCCCAGAACTCGACGCTCTGGCGGGTGTCATTCGGCCTCACGTCGGCGGCGGCCATCGCCCTCCTCGTCGGCCTGACCCGACGCTCCACGGGCCGCTGGTACCGCCCCAACGAGGTCGGGAACTGGATCGCGGTCGTGATCTTCGCCGCCATCGGCCTGGTGGCCGTCGCCCCCAAGGCGATCGACGACATCATGTCCGCCGCTCCCCGGCGCATGGAGTTCTTCCTGTTCACCCTGCTCCTCCTCGACGGCCTCGTCGTGGCGTGGATGATGCTGTTCGAGGAGGCGCAGGCGGCCTAGCTCGCGTCGGCCTGAACAGGTCGCCGGCGGCTCGGTAACGTGCGACGCATGCCCATCAGGCTCGAGAATGTCGGCATCGCCGTCCGTGACCTGGAAGCGACGATCGCCTTCTTCACCGACCTCGGGCTGACCGTCCTGGGCCGGGACACGGTCAGCGGCGAGTGGACGGACACCGCCGTCGGCCTCGACGGCAACCACGCCAACATCGCCATGCTCCAGACGCCGGACGGCAACGGTCGCCTCGAGCTCTTCGAGTACATCCACCCCGATGCGATCGAGACGGAGCCTACGCGGCCCAACGAGATCGGCATGCACCGCGTCGCCTTCTCGGTCGACGACCTCGACGTGGCCCTCGAGATCGCCGCGAGGCATGGCTGCCACCCGCTGCGCGGCGTGGCCACCTACGGAGACGTCTACAAGCTCACCTATGTGCGCGGCCCCAGCGGCATCATCGTGATGCTCGCCGAGGAGCTGAACAGGAGCTAACTGCGGGCACGCGGAGCGTGCCGGTGACCCACCGTCACGGCCGGCGAGAGAGCGGTCAACCGTCACGCCAGTGCTGGGAACGCCCTCCGTAGCTCTCCGAGAAGGAGGGGATACTCGTGACCAAAGGTGATGGCCGCTGCGTAGAGCGCGTCGACTGCGGCTCGGAGAGGGTCGGCCTCGACTGCCGCGAAGATCGCAGGCAGGGCTGCGAACTGCGGGTCGACATTGGTCGGCAGCTCGATACGGGGTGGCCCGGTCGTCCGGACGTGCACGTTCTGCACCTCACGGTCCTCTCCGAGGAGCATGCGCCACACCCCGAGCTCGTCGTCGAAGGGCGCCGGGAGCTTCTCGCCGTGCTCGAGGGCCGCCAAGGCGGGAGCTGCCCAGCTCAGGGACGAAAGTCCGGCAGCGTCCCAGGCACGCCGGGTGGCCCAGCGGGCGACGGACCGTTGCAGATCAGGGTCGGCCTCGGCGAGCGTGTCGACCAGGGCCCGGTCCAGCTGGGCGAGGCCGATCACGTTGGCCTGCAGGTTCCGAAGGCGTTCGCTGGGTCGGACGCCGCCCCAGAACATCTCCGCCTGCATGCGCTCCCAACTCTCCTGCGCCTCCAGCTGGGCCTGCCGCTCGGCTTCGGCCCTCCTGCGCTCCGCCTCGGCCTGTTCCTCCGGCGTGGGCGGCGGCGGCAGCGTGCGAACCCAGTCGTGCCGGTGGGCCGCGACAGCACTGGTCTGTCTCAACACCCGATCGGCCCTCGGCGGCGCCGGCCAGAACTGAAGCAGGTATCGATCCAAGATCGGTTCAAGGTCGGGAACGAAGTGCCGTGGTGCAGCGTCGTCCATCCCGTGAGCGCAGTACCTGACCCGGAGATCGACCTGAGGGACCGCCAGGGAACACGCCGCCTCACGGAATAGCTGGACCACCTGCAAGGTCTCCGAGCCCGGCCTGAAAGGCACCTCGACCACGTCTTCCCAGAAGTTGTCGACGGGTGGTGCCTCCTCGTGGAGCTCCACGGTGAAACCGACGTGCCCGGCGTGTAGACCGGTGGACAGGTACAGAAAACCCGGGGATGCCCCACCACAGAGCCCGTTGACCTGACCGTTAAACGCTGTCTCGAAGGCGGCATCCGAATCCGGCCTGGACTCGACGTAGATCTGGTTGTAGTCCGTGTGCACATCGCCGTCGAACAGGATCTGCATGCCTGCCTCCGTTCCGTCGTCCTAGGACTGCTGCATCCGCGCCGGTTCGCGACGTCACCGACTGACCACCGGGGAGCCGTGTGTGCGAACCTACGCCGAGCTGCGACGTGCAGGTCGGTCCGCGGATCGTAGGCCGATCGTCGCCAAGGTCTGCGGGGCCGGCGCTCACCCAACCGCGACGACGTGTCTGGCCAGACGGGCGCGCCCTACCAGCTTGGCGATGACCCCTCTGCTCGGGCGGCGGCAGCTGAACGTGCTGACCTCAAGAGTCGCCCGTCAAGCTTCTCCGGGCCCGGTTCCGCCGGACCTCCCCCACGATCAGCAGCACAACGCCAAGCAGCCCGATGAACGCCGCAGCCAAGCCGACGGCGAACCATCCGGCGACGGACGCGAAGGTGTCGCCGATTGAATGAGCCACGAGCAGCTCGCGCTCTTCAGCGGTGTCAATTCTGATGATGTAGTCGCCGCCGGCAGGCGTACGAAAGCCGACTGCCCCGGTGTAGATCCTCGAGCCGAGGGTGATGGTCTCGACGGCCCCCGACGGGACGTCGACCTCTAGGCGCTTGGCGCCTTCGATCGACAAGATGTTGTCTATGCCGCGGCGGCTCGGGTGGTGATGCCGAGGTGCTCCAAGAGACCGACCATGTTCCGGCGGAGGGTTTCGTAGTCACCG
>JAHFUP010000017.1 GCA_023265025.1 Acidimicrobiia bacterium
GCGCCGGGCCGACGCCCTGGTGGAGATGGCCCGGCGGGCCCTGGCCGTCCCCGCCGGCGCCCGGGCGCCCGAGCCGCTGTTCACCGTCGTGGTGGGCTATGAGACCTTCGCCGGGCGGATGTGTGAGCTGGCCAACGGGGCGGTGGTGGCCCCGGGCTCACTCGTGGCGTGGATGGACGAGGCGTGGGTGGAGCGGGTCGTCTTCGACGGTCCCAGCCGGGTCACCGACGTGGGCGTGCGCCGGCGCCTGTTCGCCGGCGCCACCCGGCGGGCGGTGGAGGTGCGAGACCGGCAGTGCTTCCACCCCTACTGCGAGCTGCCAGCCGAGCGGTGTGAGATCGACCACGTGCAGCCGTGGGCCGCCGGCGGACCGACCACCGAGGCCAACGGGCGGGTGGCGTGCGGGTTCCACAACCGGGAGCGGCACCCACCCCGGGCGGGGCCGGCGTGAGTCAGCGCCGCCGCTTGCCCTTCTGGACGCCGAGCTTGAAGCCGACCCAGCCGGCGACGGCGGCGACGGCAAGCAGCTCGACGATCCGCAGCACGGCGAAGAAGGCGGCCGCCACCCAACCGACGACGACGAAACCGACGACGGCCACAATCGCCAGCACGGCGAGGTTGCCGCCCAAGCCGCCGCGCCGTGTCGACGGCCGGCGCCCGGGCCGGCCGGCGGGGGCGGCCGAGGGCTCGAGGACCCGGCAGATCTGGCACGTCCTGGGCGGCAGACCGTGGGGGCAGGTGGTCGGGCTCACAAGCTCCATGGTGGCGCGACAATCGGCACATGACATCGACACAGATGTTCGGCTTCCGCTACGGCGCCTTCCGGCCGTTACTGACGGTCCTGGGGATGGGCCCGCGGTTCTCGTCGGTGGACCTGCGCCCGGACATTTTGAGTGTGCGGATGGGGTGGTGGTTCAAGGCCGACATTCCTCGCTCGTCGATCGCCGGCGTCGGCCCGAAGCGGGGCATGGGGCTGGTCGGCGGGATCGGCGTCCACGGCTGGGGGGGACGGTGGCTGGTCAACGGGTCGGTGAAGGGCATCGTGACCATCGACATCGAACCCCGGGCGAGGGGTCGGGTGATGGGCGTGCCGGTGAAGCTGCGGACGCTGGCGGTCAGCGTCGAGGAGCCGGAGGAGCTGATCGCCGCCCTCGGCGATTGACCTCCGGCTTCACCAGCGGCCCCGGTGGACGGCGTCGCCGGCGGTAGGCCGGCGCCGGCGGGCGACGGAGGACGACGGGCGGTCGGGCGCGGGATGGCCGATGGCCACCGTGCCGACGGGGGCGAACGCGTCGGGAATGGCGAAGGCGCGGCGTAGCGACGGGACGCGGTGGGCCTGGAAGAACAGGGTGCCGAGGCCGGCATCGACCGCGGCCAGGTGGAGGAGTAGGGCGGTGAAGGCGGCGTCGACGTGCCACCACGGCACGTCGAAGTCCCCGGCAGATGTCGCCTTGTCGGGCTCGGCGTAGCGCCGGCGGTACGCGTCCTCGGATGAGAGGACGACGACGAGCAGCGGCGCGGCCAGCAGTCCGGGCCAGGGGAACGACGCCCGGTCGGCGGGAGGGAGGGCGGCGTCCCAGTACCGGCTGGTTTCCTCGGCGCCGTCGAGCACCAGCAGGTCGACGCCCTGGGTGTGGCCGGCGGAGGGTGCCCGCAGGCCGGCGGCGACGATCCGCTCGACGACGGCCGGATCGAGGGGACGGGCCTCGAAGCTGCGGGTCATACGCCGCTTCTGAAGCATTTCCGTGAACTCCATGGCGCAGCGTACGATTCCGCCGTGTCCGCGGGCGACCGGCCGCGCCTTCCCCACCTTCCGGCCCTCGACGGCCTGCGGGCGCTCGCCGTCGCGTCAGTGTTCGCGTACCACGCCGACGTCGGCTGGGCCCAGGGCGGATTCCTCGGCGTCGACGTGTTCTTCGTCATCAGCGGCTTCCTGATCACCGCGCTGTTGCTGGCGGAGTGGCGGGAGCACGCGTGGCTCGACGTCACCCGGTTCTGGAAGCGCCGGGCTCTCCGGCTGCTGCCGGCGCTGCTCGTCCTGTTGGTGGCGGTATGGGTGGCAGTCCCGCTGCTCGCCGCCGAGCAGGCCGGGCGGCTGCAGGGCGACATCCGCGCCGCGCTGGCGTACGTGAGCAACTGGCGACTGATCTTCGAGCACCAGTCGTACTTCGAGGCCGCCGGCCGCCCGCCGGTGCTGCAGCATCTGTGGAGCCTGGCCGTCGAGGAGCAGTTCTACCTGGTGTGGCCGCTCCTGCTCTGGGCCGGCCTCGGGCTCACGCGGACCGCCGGTCGCCTCGTCGGTTGGATCCTGGCCGCGGCCGTGGCGTCCGCCGGCCTCATGGCGCTGCTGTACACGCCGGGCACCGATCCCTCCCGGGTGTACTACGGCACCGACACGCGGGCCGGCGCCATCCTGCTGGGCGCAGCACTCGCCTGTGTCTGGAAGCCGTGGGAGTCCACGCGGAGGGCGCCGGTCGCCATCCGGATCGTGCTGGGTGCCGCCGGCGCCGGGGCGCTGGGCGGGCTGGCGTGGAGCGTGCTCAGCCTGCACCAGTTCTCCGACGTCCTCTACCGGGGCGGCTTCCTCGGCGTCGCCGGCCTGGCCGCCGTCCTGGTGGCGGTGATCGCCCATCCCTCCACGCCGCTAATCGGCGGCACGCTCGGATGCCGGCCGATGGTGTGGCTGGGCCGGCGGTCCTACGGCATCTACCTCTTCTACTGGCCGGTGATCATGCTGACCCGGTCGTACTACGACGTCCCGCTGTCGGGGAACGCCCTCCTGGCCCTGCGGGCCACCATCACCGTCTCGCTCGCCGCGCTGTCCTACTGGCTGGTCGAGTCGCCCATCCGCAACGGTGCCCTCGGGCGCCTGTGGACCGACGTGCGCCGGCACCGGCGGGAGCCGTTCCCGTCGACCCGCGGGCGGTGGGTCGTCGTCCGGGCCGGCGTCGCCGGCATCGCCGCCCTGACCGTCGGCACCACCCTGGTCGTGGCCCGCCCCCGCCCGGCGCCGCCGGACCTCCTGACCATCCATGCCGCGGCGGCATCGGCATCGGCGCCGGAGCCGACGACGACGACGACGGTCCTGCCGACCACGAGCACGACCACCGCGACGGTCCTCCCCGCGACGTCCCCGTCGACCATCGCCCCGACGACGACGCCCGCCGCGCCCACCACGACGAGGGTCACCGTCCTGCCCCAGGCCCGGGTGATCGGGCTGGGCGACTCCGTGCTGCTGGAGGCAAAGGCCGAGCTGGAGCGCCGGCTACCCGACGCCTCCGTCGACGCCGTGGTCGGCCGCCAGTTCAAGGAGCTTCTTGCCCTCGCCGAGTCGCTGCGGACGGCCAACCAGCTCGGCGACGAAGTCATCCTCCAGCTCGGGAACAACGGTCCGGTGACCAGCTCGCAGTTCGAGGAGATCATGGAGGTCCTGCGGGGCGTCCGCCGGGTCGTGGTGATCAACGTCAAGGTCCCACGGGCCTGGGAGGGCCCCAACAACGCCATGCTGGCGGACAACGTGCCGAAGTGGCCCAACGCCGCCCTCGTCGACTGGCACAGGCAGGGCGCGGCCCACCCGGAGCTGTTCGCCGACGACGGCACCCACATGGGCCCCATCGGGGTTGCCGTCTTCGTGGAGCTCATCCTCTCCAAGCTGTAGGGCTCCCTTGCTTCAGAAGTTAGGACTGACTAACTTCTGGCCATGTCCACCCCGAAGGTGCTCGCCGCCGCGCTGGCGGCGTCGTCCGGCTCGACCTCAGCACGGGCGTGGCCGACGGCACCGCCTATCGGGGTGATACCGCCTGGGGGCTGGTGAAGCTCACCGGCGACCGGCTGCTCGTCGTGGGCAACCAGATCGGTCCCGGCGCCGGCCGCCTGGACCTTGACTTCGCCGTCGTCCGTCTCACCGCCGACGGAGCGAAGGACACGACCTTCGGCACCGCCGGCACCGCGGTCGTCGGGGTCGGCCCGAACGTCTCGGAGAGCCCCAAGACCGCGGTCGAGTTGCCCGACGGCAAAGTCGTCGTCGCCGGCTACGCCACCGTCGCCGACGTGGTGGCACCGGTGCTGTTCCGGCTCACCACCGCCGGCGCCCTCGACCCCACCTTCGGCGACGCCGGCATCGCCGTCCGCCCGGTCCTGGGCAACGCCACCGAGGCCTACTCGGTGGTCAAGGCCGGGAACCGCTTCGTCACCACGGGGTACGGCAAGGACACCGCCGAGGCCAAGGTGGACCTCGTCGCCAACGGGTTCACCCTCGACGGTGCCCTGGACAGGTCGTTCGGCACCAATGGGCTGACCCGGGTCGACGTGACCGGAGAGGACGACCGCGGCCGCAACCTCGTCGCCCTGCCGGACGGACGGACCGTCCTGGTCGGCAGCGGCAAGCCCAGCGGCACCAACCTCGACGCCATGGTCGTGCGGCTGACCGCGGCCGGCGCCCTGGATCCGGCCTTCGGTCAGGGTGGTCGTAGGCTCTACGACGTGGGTGGGCCCAACGACGCGTTCTTCGGGGTCGCCCTGTCCCCGGACGGCTCCCGGCTGGCGGCCGTGGGCTACCTGGGCCGGGAGACGGCGGGCAGCGAGAAGGACGATGGCGCCGTGCTCTGGCTCCAGCCTTGAGGCGCCTCTACGTTGCGCTCGCCGCCCTTCTGCTGGCTACCGGCCTCAGCGCCTGCTCGGGCGGCGGCGACGGCCTGACGCTCTACTCCGGGCGGGCCGAGGTCCAGGTCAAGCCCATCCTCTCCGAGTTCACCAAGGCCACCGGCATCAAGGTGTCCGCCCGTTACGGCGCCAGCGCCGAGTTGGCCGCCCAGATCTCCGAGGAGGGCAGCCGGTCGAAGGCCGACCTCTTCTGGGCGCAGGACGCCGGGCCCTGGGCGCGGTGGACAAGGCCGGCCTGTTCGGGCCCATACCGGCCGCGGTGGCCGGCGTCGTGGACAAGAAGTTCCGGGCGCCGGACGACAACTGGACCGGCGTCTCGGGGCGGGCCCGCGTCGTGGTCTACGACCCCCGCAAGGTGCCGGCGGCCGAGCTGCCGGCGAGCGTCTTCGACCTGACGCAGCCCAAGTGGAAGGGCCGCATCGGTCTCGCCCCCACCAACGGGTCGTTCCAGGCGTTCGTCTCCGCCATGATCATCACCGTGGGCGAGGCGCGCACCAAGACCTGGCTGCAGGGCCTCAAGGCCAACGACCCGAAGACGTACGCGGCGAACGACCTGATCGTGAAGGCGGCCAACGACGGCCAGGTCGACATCGGACTGGTCAACCACTACTACCTGTTCCAGCTCCAGGCGGAGATCGGTGCGGAGCGGACTGTCGCCCGCAACCACTACACCGCCGGCACGGACCCGGGCGCCCTGGTGAACGTGGCCGGCGTGGGGATCCTCAAAAGCTCGAAGCGCCAGGCCGACGCGGCCCGGTTCGTCGAGTACCTCCTGTCGGAGCCGGCGCAGCGCCACTTCGCCGACCGGAACTTCGAGTACCCCCTGCTCGCCGGCGTGCCCACTGCCGCCGGCCTGCCGCCGCTGCAGGGCGGCCAGGGGCCGGCCATCAACCTGGGTGACCTGGCCGACCTCGGCCACACCCTCGACCTGCTCCACCAGACCGGGCTGCTCTGAGCCCAGCCTCCGGGGCGACCCGGTCACCCGGGGGTCTCGTCGCCCTCGCCGGCGCGGTTGCGGCCGCCGCCCTGCTACCGGTGGTGTATCTCGTCGTCCGGGCCGGCGGTGGCGGCTGGCGCGCGATCGCCGACACGCTGTTCCTCGCCCGGACCGGCCGCCTGCTGATCCGGTCGCTCGCGCTGGCCGCCGCGGTGTCCGCGGCGAGCGCCACCATCGGCGTCGCCCTGGCCTGGCTGACGGTCAGGTGCGACCTTCCCGGCCGGCGCATCTGGCGGGTCGTCGCCGCCCTCCCGCTGGCCGTGCCGAGCTACGTCGCCGCCTTCGCCTTCGCCTCGGAGCTGCCGGACCTCACGGGCTTCCGGCCGACCTTCGTCGTCCTCACGCTGTTGTCGTACCCGTACGTGTTCCTGCCCGTCGCCGCCGTCCTGGAGCGGATCGACCCGGCCATGGAGGAGGCGGCCCGCTCGCTGGGTGACGGCCCGCTGACCGCGTTCCGCCGGGTGACCCTGCGCCAGATCCGGCCGGCGGCGGCCACCGGCTCGCTGCTGGTATGCCTGTACGTCCTGTCCGACTTCGGCGCGGTGTCGATCCTGCGCTTCGACAGCTTCACCCGGGTGATCTACCAGTCCTACCAGTCCAGCTTCGACCGCCGGCCGGCCGCCATCCTGGGCTGCCTGCTACTGGTCTTCACCCTGGGCATCCTCGTCGCCGAGGCCCGGACGCGGGGTCGGGCCCGCTACTTCGGCGGGAGCCGGGGCGCCCCGCGCCGCCCCGATCTCGTCCGGCTGGGCCGGTGGCGTTGGGCCGCGCTCGCCCTACCGGTGGGCGTCGCCGCCTTCGCGTTGGCTGCTCCGCTGGGCACCACGCTGCGGTGGCTGGCCGAGAGCGTGAGGGCCGAGGTCGACTTCGGCCGGGTGGGGCGGGCCGCCGGCGCCACGGTGCTGGCCTCAGCCCTCGGGGCCGTCGTCACCGCCGCGGCCGCCATTCCCGTCGGCCTGCTGGCGGCACGGTCCCGCAGCCGGGTGGCGGCGTTCATCGAGCGGTCGGCGTTCGTCGGCCACGCCCTGCCTGGGATCGTGGTCGCCCTCTCGCTGGTCTTCTTCACCGTGCGGTTCATGAACCCGCTGTACCAGCGGCTGCCGGTGCTGGTGTTCGCCTACCTCGTCTTGTTCCTGCCGCTGGCGGTGAGCGCCGTCTACGGGTCCGCCCTCCAGGCCCCGCCGGCGCTGGAGGAGGTGGCCCGCTCGCTGGGCAAGCGCCCGCGGGAGGTGTTCCGGACGGTGACCGCCCCACTGCTCGCGCCGGGTGTCGGCGCGGGAACGGCCCTGGTGTTCCTCACCTGCCTCAAGGAGCTCCCGGCCACGCTGCTGCTCGGGCCGACCGGCTTCGAGACACTCGCCACCCGGGTGTGGTCGGCCACCCAGGCCGGGGCGTTCGGGGACGCCGCCCTGCCGGCGCTGCTCCTCGTGGCTGTCGGGGCGGTGCCTACGTGGCTCCTGACCCGGCGGGGCGGGACCGCCGTCACGTGAACGCGGTCGAGTGCGCCGGCGTGTCGAAGGCGTTCGGGCCGGTGCAGGCGCTCGATGCCGTCGACCTGACATTGGCGACCAGCACGCTGACCGCGGTCCTCGGGCCGTCGGGGTGCGGCAAGACGACGCTCCTGCGGGCCGTCGCCGGCTTCGAGCGCATCGACGCCGGCACCATCCGGGTCTCCGGACAAGCGGTGGCGGGCCCGGGCGTGTACCTGCCGCCCGAGCGCCGGCGGGTGACGATCGTCCCCCAGGAACAGGCCCTGTTCCCCCACCTGACGGTGGCGGCCAACGTCGGCTACGGGGTGCGCCGGGGCGCCGACCGGGACCGGGCGATTACGGCCATGTTGGAACTGGCCGGTCTCGCCGGCCTTGGCGACCGGATGCCGCACGAGCTGTCCGGCGGCCAGCAGCAGCGGGTCGCCCTGGCCCGGGCCCTGGCCCCGGGGCCGACCGTCGTCCTCCTCGACGAGCCGTTCGGGAGCCTCGACGCCGCCCTGCGTGACGAGATCCGCTCCGAGGTGGCCGGCGTGCTCCGGGCGTCGGGGGCGACGTCGCTCCTGGTCACCCACGATCAGGAGGAGGCGCTGTCCATGGCCGACACGGTGGCAGTGATGCGCAGCGGGGTGATCGTCCAGCACGGCCCGCCCCAGGACGTCTACCGGCGACCGGCCGACCTGTGGGTGGCCAACTTCGTCGGCCGGGCCAACGTGCTCCCCGGCCGCGTCGCCGGCGCCGGCCGGGTGGAGACCGCCCTGGGCACCCTCGACGTGGTCGGGGGGCCGGCGGCCGGCAAGGTCGACGTCGTCATCCGGCCCGAGCAGCTCCGGCTGGACGCCGGCGCCGGGACGGCGACGGTCGAGGACCGGCGCTACTTCGGCCATGACGTGGTCGTCGAAGTCGTCCTCGCCGGCGGCGAGCGCCTGCTGGTCCGGTTGCCGAGCGCCGATCCCCTGCCCGTCGGCGGGGCCGTGACCGTCACGTGCCGCGAGCCGGTGCTGACCTTCCCGGCCGCGTCGGCCGTCTAGCGGCGTGGCCGTCCGGGCTGCGGCCCCCCAGGCCGGCGAGCGGCGGGGCGACCCGACGACGCCGGCGTGGTGGCTGCTGCCGCCGTTGGTGATGGCCGTCCTCGGGGGCTGGCTGGTCGCCCACCGGTACGGCTTCTGGTTCGACGAGCTCTACACCGCCGAGGTGGCGCCGATCGGGCTCGGCCGGCTGGCCCGGGCGCTCATCGGGGGCAACGGCACCATCGCCTACCTGCGCGACGCCCCGCCGTCCTACAACGCCCCGTACTACGCGGTCACCCACCTCTGGTTGACGCTGACCCCGTTCGGCGCCGACGAGGTCGGGCTGCGGATGCTGTCGCTGGTCGCCATGACCGGCGCCGTCGCCGTCTTCACCCGGGCGGTGGCCCGGCTGGCCGATC
Source organism: Acidimicrobiia bacterium (assembly GCA_023265025.1). GTDB lineage: Bacteria > Actinomycetota > Acidimicrobiia > Acidimicrobiales > AC-14 > CADCTB01. Next base: position 8,576 of record JAHFUP010000017.1, read on the forward strand.
GCCGGGTGGCGCTGATCGCCGGCCTCGTCCTGGCCACCAACCCGTTCGTCGTCGCCTACGCCGGCGAGGCCCGCGGCTATGCCCTCGCCCTCCTCGCCACCGCCCTTGCCGCCCTCGGGCTGGCCCGGTGGCTGGACGGGGAGCCGCACGCCCTGCTGCTCTACGGCCTGGCCGCCGGCGCCGCCGGCCTGGCCCACTGGTTCGCCCTCCTCGTCCCCGCTGCGTTCGCCGTCGCCGCGGTGGTGCTGCGAGGCCGGCGGCCGGCGATGCCGGTGGTGGTCGTCACCGCACTGGCCGCGGCGCCGGCACTGGGGATCGTCGCCATCGCCCTGGCCAATGGGGTGGGCGGGTCGGGCGCCGAGTGGATCCGGGGCGTCGGGTGGGTGGTCCCCCGCCTCCTGCTGCGCTCCTGGACCGGCGGTCACTGGGCCCTGCTGCTGTCGACGGTCGTGGCGGTGGCGGCCGGCGTGGCGTCCCAGCACCGGGCGGCGCGCACGGTAGCGGCGTGCTGGGTGGCGATTCCCGTCGTCGCCGTCACCCTGGCCGAGGCGGTGCGCCCGCTGTACATCGACCGCTACCTGCTGCCCGCGGTGATCGGGCTGGCGGTGCTGGCCGCCCTCGGCGTCGCCCGCGCCCCCGGACGCTGGCTGCCGCTGGCCGCAGCCGCCCTCCTCGTGCCGTCCACCGTGGCCGCGGTGTCCAACGCCGGCCAGGGGCCCCGGGAGGACGTGCGTGGCGCGGTGGCGGTCGTCGCCGCCGGCCACCGGCCGGGCGAACCGGTGGTGGCCGCCGCCCGCTGGGACGCCCTGGGGCTGCAGCACTACGCCCGCCGGCTGCACCCCGAGCTGAACCGCGATCTGGTACTGCCGCCGTCACCCGTGCCGGGCTCGACCACGGTGTGGGTCCTACGCAGGGCGATCGCCGGCGTGAAGGGCGACACGGACAAGCTGGCCGACCTCGACCGCGACCTGGCGGCACGGGGCCTCCGGGTCACCGACGAGCACCGCCTCGCCGGCCGGCGGTCCGTGGTGCTCGTGCAGCGCTGGTCGGTCTAGAGACCGTGGTCCCGGAGGGCCACGGCGAGCGTGACGGGGTCGACGAAGCGGTGGGCGAGGAAGCCGGCGTCGCGGGCGCCGGCCACGTTCGCCTCCAGGTCATCGACGAACAGCGTTTCCGCCGGGTCCAATCCGTAGCGGTCGCGGAGCCGGGCGAAGATCTCGGCCGACGGCTTGAGCACGCCCTCCTCGCCCGACACCACGGCGCCGTCGAACTGGCGCAGGACGGGGTACCGCCGGCGCCGGGCCTCGAACACGTCGACCGGCATGTTCGTCAGGAGGTAGAGCGGCAACCCGGCTTCCCGGAGGCGTGACACCAGCGCCACCGTGCCGGCGATCTCGCCCGAGACCATCTCCTCGTGGCGGCTCCAGGCCCGGATCAGCTCCGTGTGGTCAGGGAACCGGGCCGCCAGCTCCTCGGAGGCGGCGTCGAAGGGGCGGCCGGCGTCGAGGGTGGCATTGAACTCGTCGGAGCAAACCTCGGCGAGGAACCACTCCAGCTCGTCGGGGTCGGGGATGAGGTCCCGGTAGAGGAGCCGCGGGTCGTAGTGGAGCAGGACGCCGCCGATGTCGAACACCACGGCCTGCACGGTCAACGGTGGCGGGCGGCCCACGCCAGCGTCCGGGCCGACTGCGTCACCCGCGCCCACGTCGTCCACGCCGACCGGCCCGACGGTCTCGGCTCGCGGACGACCGGGACCGACACCGCCCGGATACCCGCCGCCCCCACGCCGGCGACGATGCTCGGGGCCCGGAGCGCCAGCAGCGCGTCCCTCGACGGCCGGTCCATGGCGAGGAAGGCGCCGGCGTCGGCAGGGACGCCGGTGAGGCGGGCCAGCGCGGCCCGGTGCAGCGCGCCGGTGAGCAAGCGGCCGCGGCTCTCGTAGTCGCCCCGCCGGCCGGCGAAGACCACGCCGGCAGTCAACTGCCCGACCAGCGCGGGCACGGCCTCGGGCGGATCCTGGAGGTCGGCGTCGAGGCACACCCAGACGTCGGCCTCGTCGGCAGCCAGGCCGGCCAGCAGTGCGGCGTTCTGGCCGACGTTCGCCGGCAGCGCCGTCACCCGGAGCCGGTCGTCGACGGCGGCCAGACCATGGGCGACGGCGAGGCTGTCGTCGGGCGAACCGTCCACGACGAACCGGAGGGTCCACGCCAGGCCGGCGCCGTCGAGGGCGGCGGCCAGCCGGCGGGTGAGCTCTCCCAGAATCGCTCCATTCTTGTACACGGGGGTGACCACGGCGATCATCGCCAACACCGGGCCAGTCCGTCGTCGAGCGTGACCTTGGCCTCCCAACCGAGGAGGTCGGCGGCGAGGGCGGGGTCGCACACCCACGACGAGGTGTCCCACGGGCAGCCGGGGTGGGCGCCGGGGGCCACCAGGATGAGCCGGCCGCTGACCCGCTCGACCGCCCGGACCAGTTCCTCGTTGGCCACCTGGCGGCCGGTGCCGATGTTCAACACCTGGCCGGCGGGGAGGTCGTCGGCGAGGGCGGCCCGCACGCAGGCCTCGACGACGTCGCCGACGTAGACCCAGTCCCGGCACATCCCCGGCGCCGTCAGAGGCAGCACCTCGCCGGTGCGGGCGGCGCGGATGGCGGTGGGAACCAGGCGGTGTGGATGGTCGGCGGGGCCGTACACCTGGAAGGCCCGCAGGATCGTCGCCCGCAATCCACGGGCCGACGCCGCCGCCGCGCCCAGCAGCGACCCCGCGGCCTTCGTCGCCCCGAACCAGCCCCGCGGGCGCAGCGGTGTCGACTCGTCCATCGAGCCATCGGTCTCGGCGTACTCCGTCGACGACCCGAGGCGGACCACGGCCCGGCACCGGTCGCCGAGACCGCCGATCAGCCAGGCCGCGCTCGACGCGTTGACGGCCATCGTGGTCGCCCGCTCGGCCGGCGTCGCCTCGGCGCGGGTCGCAGCCAGGAGGAAGGCGACGTCAGGGTCGGCGCCGGCGGCCAGCGCAGCCGTCGAGTCCGGGTCGGCCAGGTCCACCGGCACGACCGTGGTCGCATGGGGGGGCGCCGGCGAGCCCGGGCGAACAGCAGCGACTACCTCCCATCCGTCGGCCACCAGCCGGGCGCAGAGGTGGGCCCCGATGAAACCGCCGGCGCCGGTGACCAGCGCTCTCACACCGCCCGGTCCCCCCGGAACGCGGCGACCAGGGTCCGCAGCTCGGCGTGGTCCGACCGCACCGCGGCCGGCGGCCGGTGCGTCGCCGCGTCGGCGGCCGCGCGGATGCCGGCCACCTCAACCGCGAGGTCACGCCCGGCGGTGTCGGCCCAGAACGACCGGCGCAGGAACGTGAAGGAGGCGCCCACGCGGGCCAGGGCGGCCAGGAGGAGGCGGCACGGCACCGGGCGCCCGGCGTCGGGCCGGGTGAGCCCGGCCATGCCGAAGGGGATGCCGGCGCCGGCGGTGGCGGCCGCCACCCGGTCGGCCGTGCCGTCGACGAGCGGCTGGAAGAGCGAGCGGCTCCCCCGGTCGATCATGAGGTCGTTCAGGCCGAGGTAGACGCGGGAAAGCGGCCGGGCGACGAGGGCGTCCACCTGGCGAACGGCATCGGTCGTCTCCACGAGGATCCCCGTGCCGCACCGCCCGGCGACGGCGTCAATGGCGTTGTCGATTTCCTCGGGCCGGCGCACCATGGGCAGGAGGATCTCGTCGGCGCCGAGGCGAATGGCGAGGTCGATCTCGGCCGGCGTCCGGTCCGACCAGCGGTTCACGCGGCAGAGGACGACGCCGCCGTGCGCGGCGCGGACGGCGGCCAGGTCGTCGGCCGTGTCGGCGTTGATCTCGGTGTCGGCGCCGGCCTGGCGGGCCACCTTGCCCCGCCGCTCCCAGTCGATGACGGTCCCCGCCGCGCCCGCGGCAACCACCGCCGAGGCCGACGCCGGGGAGTTCCCGAAGGCGAAGAGATTTATGTAGGTGACCCTATCATTTCGACCATCCACCACTTTCGGTGAACACAGGTGCACCATTTGATCATGCGTACCGAGGTGCGATACCGGGTCGCAATCGCAGGCGCTGAGCTGCGAATGCTGGTCCTGGCTCCCCAACCCGACGGCTGTGTCGGCATCGATCTTGATTCCGGCGCCTTCGTGCGGGCCATCTTCCCCACTGGCAGCTTCCCCACTGGCGGTGGCGAGCCATTGGAGGCGTACGACGTCACGACGGCGCCCATCGGCGAGCCCCTCGACCCACCCGACACCGTCCGGCCCGAGGCGGTGGCCCTGAGCGGCCCCCCGCAGCGGGTGGGCAGCCTGAGCCCGCGCCGGGCCGAGCGCTACCTGCAGGCCCTCCGCCACCCCGCCCACGGGCCGCTGCTCGGCTTCGCCGGCGTCAGCGTCCCGTACTGGACGCTGGTGGGCGACCGGCCCTCGCTGGCCCTGGTCGAGCCGTCCGAGGGCCCGCTGGTCCTCGCCGGGCCCGGTGGGTACGAGTGCCGCTTCGGCTGGCAGGGCACGGTCCACCAGTTCCCGCTGGGCGACCGCCGGCTGGGCCACGAGCTGTACCGCCTGCGCCGCCGGCGCTCGTCGCCGCGGGAGCTGACCCGCATCCTCGGGTTCCGGCCGGGGCGGCTGCTGGTCGTCGTGGCCGGGCCGATCGACGGCCACTGCACCAAGCAGGTGGCCGCCCTCCTCCCCGGGCGGTAGCACCGGCTACCGGTCGAACAGGCCGGCGAGGTCGATCGAGAAGCCGGGGATCAGCGGTGTCGTCAACGCGTCTGCGGTGGTGAGCTCGAGCGCCACGTCGAAGTCAGGCGCCCCGGGCGACGAGCGCCGGTACACGACGACCGCGTCGGCGGCGGTGTCGACCAACCACAGCTCCGCCAAGCCCAGGTGTTCATACGCGCGCTTCTTGGCGCCGATGTCATAACGCCACGTCGACGGCGAGCGGACCTCGACGGCCAGCGCCGGCGGGCCAACGATTCGATCCGCGTCACGTGCCGGCCGAAGAACCTCTGGCACCCACCAGACGTCGGGAGCGAACACGTTGAAGTCGTCGAGGTGGACGTTGACTGGGATACCAGCCTCCCCGTGGCCCGGGTGGTCGATCAGCCAGTTCGTCAGCAGGCGAAAGATCTCCCCGGCAATCCGCTGATGGCGAACGCTGGCCTCGGTCACCACGATCTCCCCGTTGATCAACTGCGTGCGCCGAAGTTCTGGGGAGGCAGTGGTGGGGGGAAGGGCGAAATACTCGTCGGCGGTGAGGCGCGTCGAAGTCAGAGCCATACCGAAAGCATACGACGGGGGTGTGACAGCCGGCGGGGCGGGCTACTTGGAGGCGCGGGCGGCCAGGTACTCGGCCATGGCCCAGCCGAAGCCGATCAACGCGTCGCCCCGGGGGCGGTCGAGATCGGCGAAGAAGGCGACGACGGCCGGGTCGAGGACCGACGGGTCGACGCACTCGTGGTCGAGCGCCGGCTGGGTGTCGCCGGTGCCGGTGATGAGGAAGGAGCGGTCGTCGACCCGGCCCTCGGCACCGAAGCGCTTGGCCAGGCGCCGGCCCCACGCCCGCTCCTCACCGGAGGCCTTGTGGCCGGGGCGGGGGACGATGTCCTCCAGGCCCTCGAAGGCGGCGAAGCCGGACGGGTCGAGGAAACGGGTGCCGACGAGGACGTCCTCGTCGGGAAAGGCCAGGACGGCGCGGCGCAGCTGCTCGCCGACCAGGGCGCGCAGCACCGCGTCGCGGCGCGGGATGCGCTTCACCGACGCCATGCCGATGATCACCGAGGGCGTGCCCCCGATGCGCTCGAGCGTGCAGAACGAGAACGCGCAGAGCTTCGCCCCGTCGCGCACGTGGGTGACCAGCACCCACTCCTCGACCTGCTTGGAGAGGATACCGACGTCGTAGCCGGCCGTTCCGTCCGCGCAGATGTCGGCCATCTCCGAGAGCTCGGAATCGCTCAACCCCGTGCAGTCTTTGGTATCTGCCTGTAATGCCATGGGTCGGCCGTGCTCCCCCTGTGTTTTTCCGGGAAACCTGTGTTTTTCCGGGATACCTGTTCTGCGGGTTACCCCACTAGTCCATTCGCTCCGAGCAGTTCGCGCAACTCGGCGACCAGCCCGTTTCCTGCATCCACCCGGAACTCGTCCGGAAGTCGGAGGATGGTTGAGTCTAGATGGACGAAGACGGGTTGGCTTCCTGGGTGCTCGCGGAGCACGTCCTTGAGCCGGGCCAGGCACCCGGCGGTGAGGGCCGAGGGGTCGAGCTTGATGCGTACCGGACGGCTGTGGTCGGGGCTGAGGTCGGGCCGCTTGAGCTCCATGCAGACGATCTTGGCCGGTTCCTCCCGCAGGTCGATCCGGCCCTTGACGCACACCACGGCGTCGTCGGAAAGGAGCGCGCCGTAGTCGAGCATCGTCCGCGGGAAGACGAACACCTCGATGGCCGACTGGAGATCCTCCAGGACGAAGGTGGCCATGAGGTCGCCGCGCTTGGTGTACTTCCGGGACAACGAGGTCACCACGCCGCCGACCCAGCGCATCTCGCCGTCGCGCAGCTCACGCAGCTCGTTGATCGTGCAGTCGGTGTGCCGGCGCAGAGCCGACTCGACGCCGAACAGCGGGTGGCTGCTCACGTAGAGGCCGAGCATCTCCTTCTCGTGCGCCAGGCGCTCCGTGGGGTCGAACTCCAGATCCGGGATCGGCATGCGCTCGGCGACGGCCGACCCCGGCCCCTCCGACAACTCGCCGAACAGGGACTGGATACCGAGGTCGCGCTCGCGCCGGCGGGCCAGCGTGCGGTCGATGACCTGCTCGAACACCATCAGCAGCCCCCGCCGGGGGTGGTCGAGGGAGTCGAACGCCCCCGCCTTGATCAACGACTCCACCGACCGCTTGTTGAGCACCATGGGGCTGACCCGCAGGCAGAAGTCGTAGAAATCGGCGAACGGTCCGCTCTCGTCGCGCTCGGCGACAATCTGTGCGACGAGGCCCTCCCCCACGTTGCGGATGGCCGACAGCCCGAACGGGATCTTCCTCTTGACCGCGACAAAGTCGGACATCGACTTGTTGATGTCGGGAACGAGCACGTCGATGCCCATCGACCGGCACTCGGCCAGGTAGACGGCGGTCTTGTCTTTGTCGTCCTTCACCGACGTCAGCAGGGCGGCCAGGTACTCGACCGGGTGGTTCGCCTTGAGCCAGGCCGTCTGGTAGGCGACCTTGCCGTAGCAGAAAGCGTGCGACTTGCGGAAGGCGTAGTCGGCGAACGGCTCGATGATGTCGAAGATGGTGCTGCCCAGTTCGGCGCCGTAGCCGTTGCGCTCGCAGGCGGCGACGAACTTCTCGCGTTCGGTCGCCATCAGGGCCCGGATCTTCTTCCCGCACGCCTTCCGGAGCACGTCGCCCTCGTACGCTGAGTAGCCGGCGAAGCGCTCGGCGACCCGCAGCAGGCCCTCCTGGTAGATCATCAGCCCGAAGGTGTCGGCCAGCACCTCGCAGAACTCGGGGTGAGGGCCGGTGATGGGCTTGCGGCCGTTCTTGCGGTCGGCGAAGTCGTTGTGCATGTTGGCCGCCATCGGCCCCGGCCGGTAGAGAGCGACCAGAGCGCCGATGTCCTCGAAGCACGTCGGTGCCAGCGACCGCATGAGGGCGCGCATCGGCCCACCCTCGAGCTGGAACACGCCGACCGAATCGCCCCGGCGCAGCATCTCGAAGGTCTTCTCGTCGTCGAGGGCGATCTGGTCGATGTCGAGCCTGGTTCCCGTCGTGGCCTCGATGAGGTCGAGCGCCTTCTCGATCACCGACAGGTTGCGCAGGCCCAGGAAGTCCATCTTGAGCAGGCCCAGGTTGGCCACGCCATGCATCTCGTACTGCGTCACGATGGGGGCGTTGGTGATGTCGCCGTCGGGGCCCGGCTTGCGCTGCACCGGCAGGTACTCAGTGAGCGGCTCCCGGGTGATGACCACCGCGGCGGCGTGGATCCCGTCCTGGCGGCGCAGGCCCTCGAGCCCCCGGGCCACGTCGACGACCTTCTTGGCGTCGGGATCGGTCTCGTAGAGGGCGCGCAGCTCGGAGGCCATCTTGAAGCCCTCCTCGTAGCCCGGTGTCAGCTCGAGGCAGGCGGCGAGCGGCGTGTCGCGCCCCATGATCAGGGCGGGCATCAGCTTGGCGATGCGGTCGCCGACGGCGTAGGGGTAGCCGAGCACGCGTGACCCGTCGCGCACCGCGGCCCGCGCCTTGATGGTGGAGAAGGTGACGATCTGGGCCACGTGGTCGGACCCGTAGTTCTCGGCCGCGTAGCGGATCATCTCGGCGCGGTAGCGCTCGTCGAAGTCCATGTCGATGTCGGGCATCTCACGGCGACCGGTGTTCAGGAAGGCCTCGAAGAGCAGGTCGTAGCGGAGCGGGTCGAGGTCGGTGATGCGCAGGCAGTACGCGGCGCAGGAGCCCGCAGCCGAGCCGCGGCCGGGCCCGACCCGGATGCCCCGCTCGCGGGCGTGGCGCATGAGGTCCCAGACGATGAGGAAGTAGCTCGAGAAACCCATCTCGGCGATGACGCCGAGCTCGCGGACGAGGCGTTCGGCCACGTCGCCGGGGACGGGGTCGCCGTAGCGCAGCCGGGCTCCGTCGAAGGTGAGGTGCCGCAGGTACTCGTCGTCGGAGGTGAACGGCGCCGGCAGGGGGAACACCGGCAGCTCGACCTTGCCGAACTCGATCTCGACCATGGCCCGCTCGGCGATCTGCAGCGTGTTGTCGCACGCCTCGGGGACCTCGGCGAAGAGGGCCCGCATCTCGGCTGCGGTCTTCAGGTAGTGCTCGTCACCTTCGAACTTGAACCGCTTCGGGTCGTCGACCAGAGCGCCGGTCTGCACGCACAGCAGGGCGTCGTGGGCGACGGCGTCCTCCTGGTGGACGTAGTGGCTGTCGTTGGTGGCCAGCAGCGGGAGGTGGAGGTCGCGGGCGATCTCGATCAGATGGCGATTGGTGCGGTGCTGCTCCGCCAGCCCGTGGTCCTGGATCTCCACGTAAAGGCCGCCGGGGCCGAAGATGTCGCTCAGGCGGGAAGCGAGCTTGGTGGCCAGGGGGACGTCGTCGCGCAGGAGGGCCTGGTTGACGACGCCACCCAGGCAACCCGTGGTGGCGATGACGCCCTCGTGGTGGCGCTCCAGCAGCTCCCAGTCACAGCGGGGCTTGTAATAGTAACCCTCGAGGTACGCCGAGGAGGAGAGCTTCATCAGGTTCTTGTAGCCCTGGTTGCTCTCGGCCAGCAGGGTCAGGTGGTAGTAGAGCTTCTCGCCCTCCCCGATCTCGCCGCCGGTATCGTCGACCCGGCCCCGCCGCACCGGGCGCTCGAACCGGCTCTCGCCGGCCATGTAGGCCTCGGTGCCGATGACCGGGTTGATGCCGGCCTTGCGGGCCGCGCTGTAGAAGTCGAGGACGCCGTACATGTTGCCGTGGTCGGTGATGCCGATGGCCGGCTGGCCGTCGGCCACGGCGGCGGCCACCACCTCGTCGATCCGCGCCGCCCCGTCGAGCATGGAGTACTCGGTGTGGACGTGGAGATGGGCGAAACTGTCTCCCACCGACCCCCCTGGGGATGCTGTGCCTGGTGAACGGCTGCCTGTGGATGATGCTGTGGACGAGTTACAGCGTTGTCATTCTAGGCCATAGGCCAGGCCGGCGGCCAGGGCCTCGCAGGCCCGCACCACGGCCTGGGCCGCCTCCTTTGCCGGCCCGAACGCCAGCGGGCTCTCGGCCCGGCGCTGCCAGCGGCCCAGCGCGTCCGCCAGGGCGGCCCGCACGTCGGCGTCGCCGGCCGACGCGTCGAGTCCGAGGCGGGCGCGGGGGTCGGGCCCGTCGCCGCCCAGCAGGCGGGCGGCCTCGGCGTCCTGCCCGGCGGGCAGGGTGAGCTCGCCGGATCGGAGGGCGTTCAGGAAGCGCATCTCGACCAGCTCATGAGCGCCGGCCTGCACCCGCTCGACGTCGGCCTCCAGGGCGTCGGTGCCGGCGACCGGCATGCGCCTGACCAGGTCGGCGAGGGCCAGCAGGGCAGCTCGGCCCTTCAGGAGGTCGCTCCGGGCCGCGAACTGCTGTGCGAGCAGCGAACGCAGGTCGTCCACCCCGCTGACGGCCAGCAGGCCGGCCTTCAGCGCGGTCGCATCGGCGCCCAGACCTTCACGGATGAGGTGCACCGCCGTCCGGGTGCCGAAGATGCCGAACCGGCGCAGGAGGGCGACGCGCTCGGCGGCCGGCGCCGGCCCGGGTCGGGCCGCGAAGCGGTCGACCGACAGCAGCAGCTCCTCCAGCTCGCCGTCGGGGAGCTCGGCCAGGCGGCGGAACAGCCGGTACTCGTCCTCCCGCATGGTGACCGCGGCCTGGGCCAGCAGGCCGGCGACGGGCACCACCGTCTGGCACAGGCGGGCGAGCCGGCGGTCCTGCCGGTAGCGGCCGGCGACCCGGGCCGCCGACTCCATGGCGTCGAGGCGACCGACGCCCAGCTCGTCGGCCCGTGAGAGCACGGCGATGGTGTTGACCGGGGTCGAGCCGGCGAAGGCGTCGTCGGTGAAGGACTCCAGGAAGCCGACGTCGGCGGCGTGAAGGTGGCGCATGAGGTAGATGACCGCGTCGGCGGGGCCGGCCCGCTCGTCGTCGGGCGAGAAGAAGCGCTCGGCCGCGTGGGTCAGCGCCGGCGTGGCCGAGGCGATGCCCGGCGTGTCGATGAGGGTCAGCGTCCGGAGGGCCCGGCTCGGCCACTCGACGTCGATCGACTCCAGGTCACCGGCGTCGAAGTCGCCGAGGTCGACCTCCAGGGCGCCGTCGGTGCGGGTGAATCGCGCCGCCTGGGGCGTCCCGACCCGGGGGCGCAGGGTGACGCGGTACGTCAGCCCGTCCCGGAACCACCAGGGGACGCGGGTGCACTCGCCGGCGTCGGTTGGCGCCAGCTCCTCGCCGACCAGCGCGTTGAGCAATGTCGACTTGCCGGCCTTGACCTTGCCGGCGATGGCGACGCGCAGCGGTCCGGCCAGCCGGGCGCCGATCTCGTCCACCTGCTGGCGGCCCGGCGTGCCGGCGTAGAGCTGCGCCGCGGACGCCACCAGCCGGGAGACCTCGGCGACGAAGGTCACCCGCCGGCCCCCCCGGCCAGCGCTTCCAGGTCGCCGAGGCGGTCGGCCAGCTCCCGGCGCCGGCTCTCGCGCCGGGCGTCGTCGGAGCCGATCGTCCGCTGGGCGGCAGCGAGGGACTCCCGGGCCGATCGGTAGAGGGCGTCGGCCCGGCGCTGGTAGGTCGTACGCAGCTCCCGCCGGATACGCCGGCTGGTCGCCTGGAGCTCGCGATCGGCCGCCTGTTCCGCGTCGCGGACGTACTGCTCGACGGCCTCGACGGCCTGGTCGCGCCGGCGCTCGACGTCGCGCCGGCGGGCGTCGCGCACGGTCTTGCCGCCGATGAACACCCCGATGACCAGCGAGAAGGGGTTGAACAGGCTGATCGAAGTGAACGTGAGGATGCTGCCCATCACCCCGAGCGCCTCCAGGCCGCCCCAGCCGGCGTCCATGAGGACGCCCCTCCAGGGGGTGGCCCGGGTGAGGGTGGGCGGCGCCTCGCCGGCGAGCGGCAGGACCGCGGCCACCGGCGGGGCGACGACCATCGGGGCGATGAGGGCCTCGTGCTCGGCGAACTCCTCGGCCAGCCGGGTGGCGAGGGCGCCGGCCAGGTCGCCCACGCCGACCGCCACCGCGGAAACCTCCTCGCTGACCCGGCGGGCCAGGGCGGCGCCGAACTCGTCCCAGCCGGCGGCCGGGTCTGACGTGCCGACGGTGCGGCCGGCGTCGGCCAGCACGGCCTTCATCCGCCGCCCCAGCTCGGCGCCCACCTGGTTCTCGAGGTCGATCATGCCGTCGTCGAGCAGCGCGGCCCAGTCGCTGTCGGCGCTCAGGCGCCGGGCGCTCTCGACCGCCTCCTCGAGCCGGGCGATCGTGGCGTCGGGGTCGGCCAGGGCCTCGTGCTCGGCCCGCAGGGGCGCGGCGAGCTGGCCGAGCACGGCCCGGGCCTCGTCGAGGGCGCCGGCGGCCATCGTCCGGCGGACGCGCCCGGTCACGCCCCGCAGCCGGCCTACGAGCGCCGCCAGGCCGGACTCGTCCCGCAGGTCGGCGCGGTCGCCGGCGATGCCCCGCAACTGGAGCGCGGCCGACGTGGCGACGATCGGCCCCGGCACCCCGGCACCGGCCAGCCAGCCCTCGTTCAGCTCGGAGATCCGGCGCCATTCGGGAACGACGTCGACCTTGCTCAGGACGGCGACGACCTCGGGGCACACCTTCCGCGCCGCGGCGAGGAAGTCGAGCTCGGGGCGGGTGTACTCCTGCGACGCGTCGGAGACGAAGAGCACGGCGTCAGCCAGGGCCAGGGTGGTCATGGTGGCGGAGGCGTAGGTCGAGCTGAGGCCGCCGACGCCCGGTGTGTCGACGAGGATCAGCCCGTCCGCCAGCAGCGCGGAGGGAACGCCGACCTCGACGATCCGCACGTCCTCGCGGTTGTCGGGGTTGCCCTGCTCGGTCACCAACCGGGCGATGTCCTCGACCGGCTGCGGGGCGTCGTCGGCCAGCCGGCGGACGTGGACGCCCGGCTCGGACGCGAACCGCACGAGGGTGGGGACCGACGTGGCGATGTCGTCGTCGACGGGGCACACCGCCGCGCCCACCAGGGCGTTCACGAGGGAGCTCTTTCCGACCTTGAACTCGCCGGCGACGACGACGACCACATCGGGCCGCGCCAGCCGCTCGGCGTGGGCGACGATGCGCTCGCTTAGGTCGGTGCGGCCGGCCGCCTGGGCGCGGCGCGCCACGTCGGCCAGCAGCGCGCTGACGTCCTCCTCGTTCCCCACGGCCACCAGAGTGGCCGGTGCCGGGCTTCTGTACAATCGCCCGGCCGTGGACAACGTTGGCCGAGGATATGCACTGGGCCTCGACCTCGGCACGACATTCTCCGGCGCGGCCGTGGCCCGGGACGGTCGGGCCGAAATGGTGGCGCTGGCCCACAGCACGTCGACGGTGCCGTCGGTGCTGTTCCTGCGGGAGGACGGGACGTTCCTCGTCGGTGACGCCGCTACCCGCCGGGGCCTGCAGGATCCCGGCCGGCTGGCGCGGGAGTTCAAACGCCGGTTCGGCGACACCACGCCGCTGCTCCTCGGCGGCTCGCCGTGGTCGGCCGACGCCCTGTGCGTCCAGCTCCTCCGCCACCTGCTCGACGCCGTCGTCGCCCAGCAGGGCGGCCCGCCCGACGCGGTCACCGTGACCCACCCCGCCAACTGGGGCCGCTACAAGGTCGACCTGCTGCACCAGGCCGTGCGGACCGCCGGCCTCGGCGACGCCGGCCTCCTCACCGAGCCCGAAGCCGCCGCCATCCACTACGCGTCGACCGAGCGCATGCACCCCGGCGAGATCGTCGCCATCTACGACCTGGGTGGGGGGACCTTCGACGCCGCCGCCCTCCGCCGCACCGACGCCGGCTTCGAGCTCCTCGGCACCGCGGAGGGGATCGAGCGGCTGGGGGGCATCGACTTCGATGAAGCGGTGCTGGCCCACGTGGTCTCCTTCGCCGGGCCGGCGCTGGCCGAGCTGGACCCGGCGGACCCCACCGCGCTGGCCGCCCTCGCCCGCTTGCGGGCCGAGTGCGTGGCGGCCAAGGAGGGTTTGTCGGAGGACACCGAGGTCTCGATCCCCGTCGTCCTCCCTTCGCTGCAGACGCAGATCCGCCTGACCCGGGCGGAGTTCGAGGACATGGTCCGGCCCACCCTGACCGAGACGACGTCGGTCCTCAGCCGGACGCTGCGCTCCGGCGGCGTCGAGCCCGACCAGGTGAAGGCCGTGCTGCTGGTCGGCGGGTCCTCGCGGATCCCGCTGGTGGGGCAGCTGGTGGCGGCGGAGATGGGGCGGCCGGTGGCGGTCGACGTCCACCCGAAGCATGCGGTGGCCTTGGGTGCCGCGCTCCATGCCGCGTCTGCGGGACAGGCCCAGCCGGCGCCGGCGCCCGTCATCCCGGAACTGCCCCGCACCGTGCCGCCGCCCGCATCCGCGCCGGCGCCGCCGGCGCCGGCCGCTCCCAAGGCGGCGCCGGCCGGCGGCGGCGGACGTCGCCGGCTGGTGGCCGGCGTCGCGGCCGCCATACTGGCCGCCGTCGTCGTCGCCGCCGTCCTGATCAGCGCACGGGGTGGTGGCGGCTCCTCCGAGGCGACGGTCGACCCCGAGGTGCCGACGTTCGAGGTCCAGGACTCCGTCGTCAGCATGGCTGAGGGCGCCGGCGCGCTCTGGCTGGCCGGTCCCTACGGCGTCGGCCGCTTCGACCTGGCGACGAGCACGCTCACCCAATCCCTACGAATCGGGACGGACGGCAACACCCGGCGGGTGGCGTTCGGCGCCGGCCTGGTGTGGGTCACCGACACCGAGGCCAAGACCTTGCTCCGCATCGACCCGGCCACCAACACGGTCGCGGGCACGACCACCCTCGCCGACGGCCCGGAGGACGTGCTCTTCGCCGGCGGCGTGGTGTGGGTCACCCTGCCCGACAGTGGCGTGGTCGTGCGCGTCGACCCCATGACGCAGGCGACGACGACGATCCCCGTGCGCGGCCGGCCCACCAACCTGGCCTTCGGCTCGGGCACGTTGTGGGTGAGCGACCCTGCCAACAACACGGTGGTACGTGTCGACCCTGTCCGGCTGGTCGTGACCGGGGAGGCAGCGTCCGGTGGCTGTCCCGACTTCGTGGCCGCCGACGACTCGTCGGTCTGGGTCCAGGACGAGTGCATGGTCAGCACGGTGTTCCGGATCGACCCGGCGAGCGGCAAAGTCGCCGGCTCGGCCAGCGTCGGCGAGGACGCCAAAGGCATCGCCCTCGCCGGCGGGACGCTGTTCGTCGCCAACGCCACCGACAACACGGTGTCGATCGTCGACGTGTCCTCCATGGCGGCCCGGCGCACGGTGCGGGTCGGCTCGTCGCCGATCGCGTTCGCCGGCGCCGGCGGGGCGATGTGGGTCGCCAACCAGGGCGACAGCACGATCTCCCGGATCGACCCCTAGCGACTTTCGGGTCGGAACCAAAGGTTCCGACCCGAGCCATCAAGGTGCTCCGGGCGGCCGGCGAAGCCGGTCGCCCTCCGCCGTTCTTGTCTGCCGGCAGCCGGGGAGGCCGCCTGCGGCGGCGTCGGCGGCCACGGCGAAACTTGCCTCGTTCGCGCGAGTGTCGTCCCGCTAGCGGGGCTGGCCGGGCTAGCCGGCCACCCTCCGGGCCCACACGATCAGCGGGATCTGGAACGGGAGCCGGGCCCAGGCCACCACCGGTGAGCCGAAGGGGAACCCGGCGCCGGCGATGCCGCCGTCGAGGGCCATCTGCACGTTCGCCGGGAACACGCCCACGAACAGCGCCAGCGCGACCCAGCCGCCCAGTCGGCGCGTCGCCGGGTACGCCACCAGCGCCGCACACCCGATCTCGGCCACACCGCTCCACCGGACCCAGAAGGCCGGGTCGGCGAGGAGCCGGGGGACGATCCGCTGGTAGGAGCGGGGCACGACGAAGTGGGCCAGGCCGGCGATCAGGAGGAAGCCGGCGAGGGACAGGGCGGTGGCGGGTGACGGTCGGTCCGGCGGGCGTTCGGGCACTCGCCGTATCTTCGTCGCCGGCGGCGCCGGCGTACGGTTCTGGAGACGGGAAAGCGTCAAAAGCGTGACGTTTCCAACAGAGAACGGGCGAGGGCGGAGTAGCGTCCTGCGGCGAGCGGGAGGGATGCCTTCGGGCGCCTCCGGGCGGAGCAGCGCATGGCCACGCGACGCAACTGATCGATCCCTGGAGGCGGATGTCATGCGTACCTCCGAGTGCGGCAATGCCGCTTCAAAGCGACCTCCCTCCCGCTCAACCGCTTCTCTGGAGGCCCTCGCCACCGACGGGCCCTGGCTCGCATCATTGGAGGCCTTCGCCGCCCGCTGCCCACGCCGGCGGGACCGCATCGGCGACTACGAGCGGCTGCTGTCCGCCGGCGACCACCTCCGGATCGGCGCCGACGTGCTGGGTGGACGCCACCGGCCGGCGCCGCCGGTGGAGGCATGGCTGAACAAGGCGGATGGCTCCAAGAAGCGGGTGTTCCAGTACCCGCCAGCCGACGAGCTGCTCTTCCGCACCGTCAACCGGATGCTCCAGCCGGCCGCAGCCGAAGCCGCGTCCCCGTGGTGCCGGTCGTTCCTTCCCGGGGGCGGTGCCCGGGCCGCGTTCCGGAGCGTGCTGGCCGACGACGCCCTGCCCACCAAGACCGCCTTGCGATTCGACGTCCGGGACTACTTCAACTCCATCGACGTCACCGACCTGCTGGCCCGGCTGCCCGAGGCGTTCGCCGGCGGACCGGTGCGGGCGCTCCTCGACGCCGCCCTGCTCGACGACCGAGTCGACGTCGGCGGCGTGATCGTCGACGGCGGACGCAAGGGCGTGATGGCGGGCACGCCACTGGCCCCGCTCCTCGCCACCCTCTACCTGCGCGAGATCGACGGCGAGGTGGCCGGCGCCGGCGCCACCTACGCCCGCTACAGCGACGACATCGTCGCCTTGGTCCCGCCGGGCGAGGTCGCCGAGGTCGAGCGGCTGGTGCGCCGGCGGCTGGCCGAGCGGGGGCTGGTGGTCAACGAGTCGAAGTCGTCGGTCGCCGCGCCCGGCGAGCCCTGGGACTTCCTCGGCTTCCGGTACACGGCCGGCGTGATCGGACTGGCGCCGATCACCGAGCGCAAGCTGAAGGCCCGCTCCACCCGCCTGGCCCGGCGCCTGCTGCGGTGGCGGGAGCGGGCCGGCACCTCACAGGAACGGGCGGTGGCCGCGTTCCTGCGCAAGACCAACCGCCGGCTCTACGGCGTGCCGGGCGAGCGCAGCGACTTCTCCTGGGCGACGTGGTTCCTCCCGATGCTCGACGGCCCGCAGGGGCTCGTCGCCCTCGACGAGCACGTCCGGCGGGAGGCCCGCTACGTCGCCACCGGCCGGCGGACGGCCCGGACCCGGCGGGCGGTGCCCTACGACACGTTGGCCGGCGCCGGCCACGTGCCCCTCGTCACCGCCTTCTGGGCCATGCACGAGAGCCCGGGCGCCTACGAGGAACTGGTGGCGAGGCGGGCCCGCCTCAGTCGGAGTTGAGCTGAGCCACCACCGCGTGGACCAGGTCGGAGCGGGCCGTATCGTCGATCCCGGCCGTCTCCAGCACCACCCGCCGGTCGCCCCCGACGAGGAACACCAGCGCCGTACCGCCGGAGAGCGAGGCCTGCGACGCGCCGGCGACGGCGGCCACCGGCGACGCCCCTCCCGGCGGTGCCCACGACCGGTGCTCGGGGTAGAGCTGGTAGAAGAGACCGACGGACCGCTCGCCGGCCGTCCACCGCCGGCCCATCCCGAACGGCTCCTCGACGATCTCACTGCGGGTGGTGTGCGGCACGCCCACCCTGTCGCGCTCGGCGATGGGCAGGATGGCGGCCGGATCGGTGAGGCCCTGCTCCCGCCAGCCGGGCCGCCCGAGCATGCCGGGCACGTACGACGTCCCCATCCGCGGATCGGCGGCCGGCGGAGCGCTTCCGGCTGACGCCGAGCGGGCCCGCGCCTCGCCCAGCGCGCCCTCCGCCGCCTCCCGGGCGTGGTCGGCCATGTCCCTGGCCTGCTCGGCCAGCTTCTTCGCCTTGTCGAGGAAACCCACGGTCCGAACGCTACTCCGACCGCCGCCGACGCTAGGGTCCCGCAGGTGCAAGGCGGCGTCGCGGTGGCTCGCCGGGTTGCGACGCCCGGCCTCGCCCTCGTCGTCGCCCTCATGACGTGGCGCGACGTCAACTTCCGCCCGGTCGACAGCCTCGACCCGTCGTGGCAGGCCGCCCTCCACATGGTCGCCCACCGCGGCATGGACGCCCTCGTGTTCACCTACGGACCGCTCGGCTTCGTGGCCCAGGGCGTCGGCTACTACCCCTGGACGGTGGCCCTGAGCTCCGCCTACCTGTGCGGCGTCGGGATGGTGCTGGGTGCCGCCCTGATCAGCGTGCTGCGCCGGACGATCGGCCTGCCGGCGGCGGCCGTCGTCGCCTTCGTCCTGGTCAGCGCGACTCGGGACCTCGGGGTGACCGACCAGGTGGTGGTGGCGGTGGTCGTCGCCGCGTTCGGGCTGCTCCGGGGCGACCACTCGGTACAGGCCGAGCGCATCCTCGTCGTCGCCGGCGGCGTGGTGGCCGGCACTCACGTGCTGGTGAAGTTCAACGCCGGCGTGACGGTGCTCGGCGTCGGGGCGGTGACGGCCCTCCTGGTCGGCCGGCGGGGCTGGCGCTCCGAAGCGACGTTCCTGGGCACCGCCGTCGGGTCGCTCGTGGCCGGGTGGGTGGCCACGGGGAACGGCCTCGGCCGGCTGGTGGGGTTCCTGGAGCGGTCGGTGCAGGTGGCGTCGGGCTACTCGCAGGCCATGGGCATCGAAGCCGACGGGCGGGGCGGCTACGCCACCGTGGCCGCGCTGGTGACCGTCCTGCTGGTCGCCCTGGGCTGGGCCGCCAGCCGGGGGTGGCCGCGGGACAGGCGGCTGGGGCTGGCGGCGACGGGGGCGCTGTCCTTCTACGCCGCCTTCAAGCTCGGCTTCGTCCGCCACGACAGCCACGACGTCTCCTTCTTCGGCGAGGCGCTGGTCGTGGGGACGGCGCTGGCCGCCGGCGCCGCGTCCCGGGCCGGCGCGCCGACCGTCGGTGCCTGGCCGTGGATCCGGCGCGCCGTGGCGGTGGTCGCCACCATCGCCCTCCTCGTCCCGCTGCTCTCGGCCAGCAAGCTGAAGATCCCGAGGATCCTCGACCCGTCGCCGGCGCTGGCCCGCGTCGGCGACGACCTCCCGGTCCTGGCCTCGAAGGCCAGCATGGACCGGGCCATCGCCAGGGGCCGGACCAACCTCGTCGGCCGGTACTACAAGCTCTCGCCGGCCATCCTCGGCGCCCTCCGGGGCCACACGGTGCACGTCCATCCCTGGGAGGCCGGCATCGCGTGGGCCTATCCCGACATACGGTGGCGCCCGCTGCCGGTGTTCCAGGAGTACACCGCCTACACCGCCGACCTCGACCGGCTCAACGCCGATTTTCTCAGCGGCCCGCGTGCGCCCGAGCGGATCCTGACCCAGGAGCTATCGATCGACAGGCGCAACGTCGACTGGGAGTCCCCGGCGGCCATGGTGGCCATCGCCTGCCACTACCGGGAGGTCGTCGCCGAGGTGAAGTGGCAGGTCCTTGAGCGGGTGCCCACCCGGTGCGGGCCGGCGCTGCCGCTGGCGGTGGTCAAGGCCAGCGTCGGCGACACCGTCCCCGTGCCGGAGACCCCCGGGCGCGAGGTGCTCGTGATCGCCCGGATATCGGGCCTGGACAACTCCGTGTTCTACGGACTGCGCTCGGCGCTGTGGCGGGCGCCCGAGGTCCATGTGACCCTGAACGGCCGGCGCCGCTACCGGATCGTGCCGGGCACCGCACCCAATGGGCTCGTGGTGCGGGCGCCGGACCGGCTCGGGTTCTCCCAGCCGTTCAAGCTGGAGTCGGCGACCTTCCTCCGGGTCAGCCAGCAGGAGGGCATCGGGCTCAGCTCCCACCTGAGCATCGAGTTCGACGTCATCCCCGTGCTGAACTGAGCCCTATGGCGCTCCCTTTCGACGAACGACCGATCGATGACTCGCCGGTGCACACCGGTGACCTGCCCGACACGCCCCAGCGCGATCGGCGCATCCCGGCCCGGGCCTGGGTCGAGGCGCCGGCCGAGCTGCTGCGCGTGGGCGACGACATCGGGACCGGCGAGGCGGGCTACATCCGCCGCATCCACGGCTGGCTGCTGTGGCGCTCGGGCCCGCCGGCCCACGGCGACGCCCGGTACCTGGCCGTCGCCGCCGACACGCCGGCGCTACACCACGCCTTCCGGCTGTTCGCCGATGGCTCCGGGAGCGGGCGCGGGCCGAGCGGCACGGTGCACGAGCGCTTCCGGGCCTGGAAGGAGGACCTGCGCGACAACGCTCGATGATTGGGCGCGTCAGGCAGGCGGCCAGCCATCGGGCAAGTGCCGAAGGCCCTCGGTGGCGCCGAGCCACTCGTAGGCGAAGGCCGGGCCGGCGGTGGTCTCGACGTCCACCCGGCGGTAGAGCCGGCCCTCCTCCTCCACCTCGTCGAGCACCGCGACGGCCTCCGCCGCCCGATCGGGATCGAGGGCGACGACCACGCCGGGGACAGGCCCGCCGGCGGCGTCGAAACGCACGCCCGGGTAGCCGTTTCCGGTGTCCCACAGCCGGCCGGCGGCGACGGCGTCCTCCCACGACGATGCGTACGGCGCCAGGACAGGCCATAGTGGCTCACCCGGCATGAGGGTGCCGTAGACGAAGATCCTGGTGGAACCGGAAAGATCACTCAAGGTGCTCGCCCTTTGTGCCGACAGTGGTAAATAGCGCGACGTCGGGGCCCGCGCCGGACCGAGGAAGGAGTGGACCAACGTCTGAGAGCCCAGCCTCTGATGGCCCAACCTCTGAGCGCCCACCCGCGAATGGCCCAGAGTCTCCCCGCCCACTAGGGCCTACGTCACGCTTCAGCATCGGCCGGACCGGCGGCACGGTCGTCGTCACCATCCACGGACAGATCGGCTTCGACGACTGGGCGCGCGTGGACGCCGTCCTCCAGGACCTGATCGACGCCCAGGGCAACCTCGACGTCATCCTCGACCTGTGCGAGGTCAGCTACCTCCAGCGCGACGCGGTGCCGCTCATCGTCAACGCGGCCCACCAGGCCCACAACCATGGCGGCCGCCTGCGCCTGGCCGACCGGGCCTGCCGCGACCGCCGGGAGTCCGCCACGAACTGAGGCGGCAGGCATACGATTCGCCCCGATGCGAGGGGCGCGGTTGCTGGCGGTGGCGGCAGGTGTGTCGCTGCTGGCCGGATGCGGTTCTGACTCCTCCGGGGGCGCCCCGTCGAAGGCGGCGTGGACGGCAAAGCACGGCGGGGCGCTCAAGACCCTCGACACCGACCTGGACGCGGCCCGGGCCACCCTGTCGTCGCTGCAGCGCCCGAACATCCTGGGTAGCTGCACGGTGCTGCGGGACAGCACGAACGAGGTCCGCAAGGGGCTCCCGGTCCCCGATCCCGCGGCCGATGCCGCCCTGCGTGCGGGGCTCGACGCCATCGACGTCGGGGTCGAGGACTGCGTCCGGGGCGCGCAGGGCCCGAACATCCCGCAGCTCGAGCGGTCCTTCGGCGAACTGCGGGAGGCCCACACCCTCATGGATGTCGCCCACCGCACGCTCGACGCCTGGCGGTAGCCGCCTACAGGTATGTGCCCGGCTGGGCGTTGTCCGGGCTTTCGGACGAGCCGGGGGGCAGGCCGGGGCGGCGCATCTGCTGGAGCTGGGCCTGGGCCGCCATCTGCTGGGAGAAGATGGCGGCCTGGATGCCGTGGAACAGGCCCTCCAGCCAGCCGACGAGCTGGGCCTGAGCGACCCGCAGCTCGGACTCGCTCGGGGTGTCGCCCGAAAAGGGCGAGCTGAGCCGGGCCAGCTCGTCCCGGAGGTCGCCGGAGAGTCCGTCGGCCAGCTCGCGAACCGAGGTCTCGTAGATCTCGCGCAGCCGGGCGCGGCCGGCGTCGTCGAGCGGGGCTCGGCGCACCTCCTCGAGGAGCTCCTTGGTCATCGACCCGATGCGCAGCACCTTGGCCGGCGACGCCACCGACTCGGTCGCCTCCTCCTCCGCCGCCGGCGGTTCGGCCGTCAGCACAACGGCGGGTGGGTTGTCGGCCAGGGTGGGGGTCGGGGTCGGAAGCTGCGGGGTCGGGTCGGCCATGACCCCGATCCTTCCCGATTTCAGCGCCGGCTGGCCAGCAGGGGCACCAGCATCTCGGCCGGCGTGAGCGACCCGTGGCGGCACCTCATCCACTGCTCGCCCGGATCGCCCGGGTCCAGCACGGCGATCGGCTGGCGCGGGGCGATGACCACGTCACCCAGGCGGTCGGCCACATGGGGCTCCAGCGGACCGCCGAACCACCCCTGGGCCACCGCCTCCTCCCGGGTGCGGATCCAGGCGACGTCGTCGTACCGGCGGCGGGCGGCCTCGGCCAGGCGTTCGGAGGCGCCGGGACGGGCATGGAGCCAGCGGAACCGGCCCTCGCCGGACAGCATGGTCGTCAGGCCCGCCACCTCGGGGTCGAGGGCGATGACCCTGTCGCCCACGTCGACCTGGCCGTGGTCGGAGACGACGAGCAGGGCGGCGCCGGCGGGCAGCACATCGATGAGGTCACCCACGAGGCGGTCGGCGGCCACCACCTCGGCGTCGTAGGTGGGGCCGAAGCCGAACTCGTGGGCCACCTTGTCCACCCCGTCGTAGTAGGCGTAGACGAAGCGCTCCCCCTCACGGAGCAGGGCGGCGACCGTCGCCACGATGGTGGACGGCATGCGCCAGCCGTACATGTGGGCGCCGGCCATGTGGGCCCGGGTGAAACCCGACTCGGCCACGTCGGCCCGCGTGACGACCGGCGCCTTGGTGGCCCCGAACGGGGCCAGCGGCTGGAAACCCTCGGGCGGGATGGTGGTCCGGGCGTCGCGGTCGCCGGTCTTCCACCGGAGGACGTTCAGGACCCGGTCGCCCTCGACCCGGAGGCGGTAGCCCACCACCCCGTGGGTGGCCGGCGGGGCGCCGACAGTGATCGACGTGAGGGCGGCGGCGGTGGTGGACGGGGCCACCGTGGTGATCGGCCCGCCGGCCATGGCGTTCATGGTGGGCGCCAGCCCCGGCCGTTCCTTGAGCTGGATCCAGCCGAGGCCGTCGAGCACCAGGAGCACGACCTGGGCGGCACCGACGGCCGGCGCCGGGAGCCACGACGGGGCCGGCGCGGGGCCGGCGTAGCGGCCGTGACCTACGGCGGCGGCGACCACCTGGTCGATGCAGGCACCACCGTAGTCCGGCAGTGTGGGTTGGTCTCGGTCCCCCATTGCTGCGCTCAACCTAGACGGCCCCACCCCTCCTCCCGCGTCACTCCACCCGCAGGCGCCGCCACCGCCGTACAGTGGATGACGTGAAGGTGTCCACAAGGGGTGACTACGCGAGCCGGGCGCTGCTCTCCCTGGCCCTGCACGCCGACGGAGCCCGGCCCACCTCCGTTCGCGACATCGCCGAGCGCACCGGCCTGCCCCAGCCCTACCTCGAGCAGATCCTGCTGGCCCTCAAGGGCGCCGGCCTCGTCCGCTCCAAACGGGGGGTCGGTGGCGGCTACGTGCTGGCCCGGCCGCCGTCGGAGCTGACCCTGAGCCAGATCGTGAGTGCGGTCGACGGCCCCATCGTGGCCGGCGACTTCGGCGAGCCCCACCAGAACGGGGCGTGCAGCCACGAGGGCCAGTGCGTGCTGCTGTCGGTGTGGGCCGATGTCGGCGAGCACATGCGCCAGCACCTCGACTCCTTCACCCTGGCCGACATGGTGTCCCGGTCGCGGGGCCAAGGCGTCGCGATGACGGTGTCCGACGACGACCTCGACCGGCTGGAGCAGACAGTCTCGCCCTGAGGAGGCGATTGCTTCACGTCACAAACGATCGGCGGTGGCTACCGTCCGCGGTGTGGGGATCGCGATGGAGTTGGTACCGTCGACGCTCACGGTCGACCCCGGGCGCCTCGGGAGCATGAAGGTCCACCTGACCAACAGCGGGCCGGCGGCCTGCGACGTGGCGGTGGAGGTCCCGCCCACCGAGCGGGACTGGTCGTGGGTGCACCCCGAGTCGTGCTCGGTGACGCCCGGCGAGGAGGTGGTGGTGTCGGTCTTCTTCAAGCCGGCGCTCGGGCCCCATCCCACCGCAGGGCCGCACACCGTCGACATCGTGGCCCGGGCGCCCGGCGACGCGTCCGTCGCCGCCGAGGGCCGGGGCACGGTCGAGGTCGGGCCCTTCGTCGACGCCATCGGCATCCTCGACCCGCACGTCGCCTACGACCACCTCGGCCACGACTACACCTTCCGACTCGAGAACGCCGGCAACGTCCCGGTGACGGCGGCGCTGAGCACCGACGACCCCTCCGGCGCCCTCGACGTGGTCGTCCAACCCACCCGCCTGAGCGCGGAGCCGGGCGAGACGGCGACGGCCACGGTGGCCGTACGGGCCCGCAAGAAGCTCAAGAAGGGCGAGCAGACCTACCGGGTGTGCGTGCTGGCCCACGTGGAGGGCGGTACCGAGCTCAGGACCGAGGGCGCGTTCCGCCAGCAGGGAATCAAGGGGTAGTAGGCCCCTCAGGCCGGCCGCATACTGGGCTCGTCGGCCTTCGCCGTCTCCTCGGGGCGCAGGCCGCGGTACTCGGCGTTCGGCCCCGGGGTCGCCGACTCGGCCACGTCGACCAGGCGGACGTCGGCGCGGGCGCCAAGGGCCTGGAGCGGCGCGGGCTGGCCCTTCACCACGACTCCGAAGACGATGGGCGACGTCGGCGCGAAGCCCTTGAGCGCCTTGTCCAGCCGGGCGACCTCGGCGTTGTAGAACGTCTTGAACGCGGGGTCGGTGACCGTCGGGATCAGCTTCTTGATCTCGTCGCGCTCGGCGGTGGTGGCCGCCGTCGCCGTCTTGGCCCAGGCGGCCAGGTCACCGGTGACCACCGCGGGGCCGGTCCCCGGCGGGGCGACGAGGAGGGCGACGATCGGCGCGGAGCCGACGAGCGTCTTGGCCTGGGCCTCGGTCAGGTACTTGGTGGACGACACGACCGCCACCCGCTCGTCGTTGACTGCGGCCAGCGCCGCCTTCCGGGCGGTGACGTAGCCGCCGATCTCGGTGCCGGGCGCCGGCCCCACCCGGGGCGGCGCGGCCACGGTCGTGACCGTCTCCACCGGGGCCGCCGGCGCCGCCTTCTGCGCCGGCGCCTCTTCGTCGTGCAGGGCGACGAGGCTCACGAACACGGTGATGCCCAGTACCGCCACGAAGGCGCCGATGGCGAGGAATCGCAGGGTCCAACGGGCGGCCCGCTCGTCGCGGTCGTCGTACACAGGCTGGGTCTGGGTGCGGGTGTCACCGTAGGGGTACAAGCACGGCCTCCAGGTCGGCGGGCAGGGGGGACTCGAAATGGCGGCGCTCGCCGGTGGTGGGGTGGTCGAACGCCAACTGGGCCGCGTGCAGGAACGGACGGGCGACGGGCACGGCCTGGCGGGCGCCGCCGTAGCGGGCGTCGCCCACGACAGGATGGCCGATGGCGGCCAGGTGCACGCGCACCTGGTGGGTGCGCCCGGTCTCCAGCCTGCACTCCACGAGGGTGGCGTCGGCCGGTTCGGTGAACCGGTTGAGCACCCGGTAGTGGGTGCGGGCCGGCCGGCCGCCGGCGACCACCGCCATGCGGGTACGGTCGGTCGAGCGCCGGCCGACCGGCGCGTCGACCACGCCGGCGTCGGTCTCGATGCGACCGACGGCCAGGGCCAGGTACCGGCGGTCGACGGTGCGGGCCGCCAGCTGGGCGACGAGGGCGGTGTAGGCGGCCGGCGACCGGGCCACCATGAGGAGGCCCGACGTCCCCTTGTCCAGGCGGTGGACGATGCCCGGGCGGTCGGGATCGCCCGTCCCCGCCATGTCGGGGAACCGGCCCAGGAGGGCCTGGACCAGGGTGCCGGTCGACCGGCCGGCGCCGGGGTGGACGACGAGGCCGGCGGGCTTGTCGACGACGATCACGTCATCGTCGAAATGGACGATCGGCAGGTCGTCGCCCCCGGACTCGCCGGCGAGGGCGACGGCGGCCCGGGCCGCCGTCAGGGCGACCTCGAGGTCCTGGCCGGCGACGACGCGGCGGGCTCGCACAGCCATCGGTCGCCCGTCGAGACGCACGGCGCCCGACGCGATCAGCTCGGTGGCCTCCGAACGGGGCAGGTCCCAGATGAGGCAGAGGACGCGGTCGAGCCGCTCGCCGTCCAGGGTCGGGGGGATGGGCACCCGCTCGGTACTCACGCGTCGCTCCGCGACCAACTGACCAGCAAGAGGAGCAGGCAGCCGCAGGTTATGGCCGAGTCGGCCAGGTTGAACACCGGCCAGAACCCCACGTCGACGAAGTCGACCACCGCACCACGGAGGAAGCCGGGCGAGCGGAAGACCCGGTCGAGCACGTTCCCGAAGGCACCGCCCAGCACCAGGCCGAGCGCGATGGCCGAGCTGAGGCGGGCCGTGGCCGAGCCGACGCTGACCATCACGACGACGAGGACCAGGGCGGCCACGGCCAGGAACGGCACGAACGCCCCTCCCAGGCCGAACGCGCCGGCCTTGTTGTGGATCAGAGCGAACCGCACAGAGCCGAAGAGGTCGATCGGCCCGTCGGCCAGGGCGGTGACGGCCCACTGCTTGGTCAGCGCGTCGAGGACCAGGACGGCCGCGGCCACCGCGGCGACCAGGCCGGTCCGCCGCGTCCGGGCGGGTTGGGTTGGGGCCGGCCTGCCGTCCTCGAGGGGCCGGCCGTCGATGTCAGCGACGCGACAGCCCCCCGCTCTTGCAGGCCACGCAGAGGGCCGCGTAGGGGAGGGCCTTGAGGCGGGCCTTGGGGATGGGGTTGCCGCACTTCTCGCAGACGCCGTACGTGCCGGCGTCCATCTTGGCCAGGGCCCGGTCGATCTCGTCGACCGCGGCGCGCGCCTGGGCGCTGAGCAGCAGGTCACGCTCCCGCTCGACGCCGAGCGTGTCGCCCTCGCCCGACTCCTCGTCGAACTGGATGTCGCCCGGCTCCATGTCCTCGGCGAGCTGCTCGGCTTCGAGCCGGAACGACTCGGCCTGCTCGACATAGCTGGCCCGCTCGGCCACGAGCTCGGCTCGTTGTTCGGTGAGGAAGCGGTCGGCCGGCGGCGCGCCGTCGCCGTCCTTGGCCCGGCTCGAGGCCCGGGTCGACTTCTCACCAGGTGCTGCTTTCGTGGTTTTCGGCATCACACAAGACGCTCCTGGAGCGCGATGGGATGCGAGCGTACCAGCCGGCCGATTCCTAGTACTGGCCAGGCGGTCAGACGCCGGGTCGGGGCTGGCGGGTCTCCGGCCCCGTGTTGGCGCTGGCGCCGGGCCGGACGCCGCCGGCGGCGGCCCGCTCCAGCTGGACCCGGAAGACGTCGAGGTCGACGCCGGTCAGCTTGAACTGCTTGGCCCGGCTGCCCGCGCCGCCGACCAGCTCCACCTGGGCCCGCTTGAGGCCGAACGTCTCCGCCAGCAGCTCGGCGCAGGCCCCGTTGGCCCGGCCGCCCTCCGGCGGGGCCGCCACCCGCACCTTGAGCGCGGCGCCGTGCCGGCCCACGACCGCCGACCGGCCGGCGCCGGGCTGCACGTGGACGTGGAGGACGACGGCGTCGTCGCCGTCGGCACGGAACAGGTCGTCGGTGTGCGACGTGGGCATTGGCCTGACCCTACTGGCAACCGGGGGCTAGCCGCCGGCGTCTTCGGGCGCGACACTGGATCCGTGGTGGCCGTCGCCCCCTTCGAGGTCCCGGGCCGGACCCGTCACCTGGCCGTCGACGAGCGGGGTACCGGCCTGCGGGCCACGTGGCGGCTCGAGCTCGGGTTCATCAACCTCAGCCTCTGGCGCCACGACGTCTGCGTCGAGACCTTCCGCCTGACGCCGACCGAGGCCAGCCGGCTGGTGGCGTTCCTGGTCGAGGGCCTGGCGGGCGCCGTGCCGGCGCCGGCGCCGGCCCTGGCTGAGGCTCCAGCGCCGGCGGCGGCGCCGGCGGCGGGCCGCCGGGGGCGGCTGGCCGGCGTCCTGGAGCACGCGGCGGAGCGCCTCAGGCGCTGAGCGAGGCCGGCGGCGCTCGCGAGCGTGAGGTCAGTAACGGGTCGCCGGCGTCGTGACTGCTCGTGCAGGCAGTCAGACCGTCCGAGATCTACCGGCACGTCCCGCTTGGTCGCCGCGGCAGCCTCGTCGCGTCCGGCCCACGGAGATCGGCGGAAATCTGTCTCGCTCCTCGGCGCCGCTTCCTACAGTCTTGCCGTGGAGATAGAGACTGAGCGATTGCTTCTTCGCGCTTGGCGAGGCGGAGGACTTCGAGACTTCGCTCGGATCACGAGACCGCCCTTGTCTGACCCCGCTTCAGCGCGGTCTTCTGGGCCAGCCTTCCGCATCAGCAGGGTGACGCGCTAGAACGGGAACTCCCATGGCGTGATGGGAGGTTGACGCGTGCAAGGGCGCATCGAGACGGTTCAGATCGGCTGCGGTGACGGGCCTGCGTACCAGCGAGAGGCCGGCGTGCTCGGGGAGCTCTACGGCGCGCTCCTGGACATGGAGCGCTACGACGCGGGCTACGTCAAGCTCCGCAGGCCCGACGGTGCTCGCCCGGAGATCGGATTCGAGAACGGGGATGACCTTCGTCCCCGCTGGCCCGACCCCGCGTATCCCCAGCAGCTGCACCTCGACATCGAAGTGGCGGACATGGAGGTCGCCGACGGCCTCGCCCGACGTCACGGCGCCGCGCTGCTGCGTGACAACGGCGCGAGACACAGGATCTACGCCGACCCGGTCGGCCACCCGTTCTGCGTCCACTCGGCCCCAGGCGCTGCGTCCGGCAGGCTCGCCCGGATCGTGTTCGACTGCCCCAGCCCGCGCGCCCTCGCCGGCTTCTACGCCGAGCTTCTGGCCATGCCCAACCGCACGGTGGACACCGACGACGTGGTGGAGATCACCGGCAGTCCGGAGGAGCCGAGATTGGCGTTCCAACGGGCAGCCGGCCCAGCTCCCAAATGGCCCGATCCGGCCCACCCGGCGCAGCTGCATCTCGACCTGAGCTTCGACGAACCTTATGTAGCGCTGGACATCATGGACCGCCTGGGGGCGACCCGGCTGGCATGCCTGCGGATGCACGCCGTCTTTGCGGACCCAGCCGGGCATCCGTTCTGTGGGCCCGCTCACGGATACGTGACGGTCCAAGGCATCCCGGCGGGCGTCACCTCCGTCCACGACTTCCCGCCGGATTGGAGGCCCGAACCACTGCCCTTCACGCGCGCCGAGATCATCGCCGCGGTCGCCGAGGTCGCGGACGACGCCGACTTCTCCGACCCGGGCGGCGGTCGCCTCTCCCGGCCGGGCGTGCAATTGGAGTTCAGGATCCCAGATGGCGAGCGGTTCAAGTCGCTCCTCATCGGCTTCGGCACCAGCGATCGGACGCTTGTGGATCCAATTCTGCGCGACATCCTCGACCGTCTCGGCGTCGGCGCGTTCGACGCCGAAGCACCGGGCAACGTCTTCGTCTGACTCGCTCGAGTGCCTCGGCCGAGGACGCCGGAGGTCGACGGGCGGGACCGATAAATAGCGCCGGATACCGCGCTGAGTGGGGGTCGGCGCCGGCGAGCAGCATTCGCCGACGACACCGAGGCGTTCCGGGTCCAGAAGTGCGCGGGTGCGGCGACCGTGGGAGACCCTCATGTCCGACGGCCAACATGTGTGTCCGGCGCCGGCGCCGGCGCAAGCCGTCGTGGCCGGCGGCAACGTGGCGCGATTCACCCTCGATTTTCTCTTCTCGGTCTTGCGCCGGCCGCGTCGGTTGGCTAATCTACGAACATACGTTCGTGGGAGACGACACTCCCTCTCTGGTCCGGCCCTCCATCGTGATGGAGATGGCGCCGATGTGCGAGCGGTTGGCGGAGTTGCGGGATGCGATGGGTCGCTACGCGGCCGGGTTCGACGCGTCGCTGCTGAGTGCCGAGGCCGCCGGTCTGGCGGTGACCGAGGCGACTGCCATCGAGCGGATGGCGGCGACGGTCAAGGGGCTGGCCGCGGCCCGGGCGGCCGACGGCGATGCGTGGAAGCGGGCCGGCGAGCGGTCGCCGGCCCACCACCTGGCCCGCTCGACGGGGACGTCGGTGGGCCAGGCGTCGGAGACCATCGCCACCGCCCGCCGGCTGGGGAAGTTGCCGGCGGTGGATGCCGCGGCCCGTGCTGGTTCCTTGTCGGCGCAGCAGGCGGCGGCGGTGGCCGATGCCGCCGGCGGTGACGCCGGCGTGGGTGAGCGGCTACTGGCCAAGGCGGCGACGTCGTCGCTGGCCGAGCTGCGGGAGGAGTGCGCCCGGACCAAGGCGGCGGCGCTGCCCGACCCCGAGGCCCGGCGGGCCAAGATCCACGACGAGCGGTTCCTGCGTACCTGGGGTGACGCCGAGGGTGGCTGGAACCTCCGAATGCGCGACAACCCCGAGGTGGGGGCGGCGATCATGGCCGCCCTGCTGCCCATTCGGGACCGGTTGTTCCGCACGGCCCGGTCCGAAGGGCGCTCCGAGCCCTCCGAGGCCTACGCCGCCGACGCTCTGGCTGAGGCGGTGTGTGCGCCGGCGTCCCGGCCCGCTCGCTCGGGAGCCAAGACCATTGTCCGCATCGACCTGCCGGCGCTGCTGCGGGGCCGGGTGATCGAGGGCGAGGTATGCGAGATCGCCGGCTTCGGGCCGGTGGCCGTCTCTGCGGTGCGAGAGCTCCTGGACAGCGGCGATCCGTTCCTGGCTGCCGTCGTGACCGACGGCGAGGCGGTGGTGGGGGTGGCTCATCTGGGCCGGCGGGCCAACGCACGACAGCAGACCGCACTGGAGTGGCTGTACCCCACGTGCGCGGTCGAGGGCTGCTCGGCTTCGACGTGGCTGGAGACCGACCATCGGGTGGACTGGGCGGCGACGCACTTCACCGCGCTCGATCTACTGGACAGGTTGTGTCCCCATCACCACGACCTCAAGAGCCTGGACGGTTGGCGTCTCGTCGAGGGGCGGGGCAAACGGGCTTTCGTGCCACCGGATGATCCGCGTCACCCCCGCCATGGCCACGCGCCGGTGAGCGCGGCATGAGCGCGGGTCGGGCAGGCGGCGGGCAGAGAGCGCCGGCGGTCCTCGAGGAAGCGGCGCTCGGCCGCGTTCGCGGTGAGGGCGAGGGCGGCGTCGTAGGCGCCGGCGGCTTCGTCCGAGCGGCCGCGCCGGCGGAGGAGGAGGTCGGCCCGGGTGGACTGGAGGAGGTCGTAGGCGTCGAGGTCGAGGGTCGACCCTCAGCAACACCTCGCGAGTGGCGTCAGCGCCGGCAGGACAAGCTCGTCGTCGGGGCGTCCCTCGGCGCGGGTCGCCGGCCCGGCGCCGGCGCCTGGGCTGTTCGAGGATGTCGGCCTCCGTTCTGCCCAACCTTTCCCCGCGCCGGGCGAGCGGCAGGAAGGCCCCCGCCTCAGGCGATGAGCGAGTTGGTGGCCGCCTCCGCCTCCGCCGGCGAAGGGGTCGCCGGCGGCGGCTCGGGCAGGAACGGCACGGACGTCACGACCGTCCGGGGCCGGTCCAGCAGGGCGAGCTTGAGGGCCAGGGCGCTCTGCCCGTGGAGCAGGTTGGCCAGGCTCTTGGTGCCGACCACCACCTCGGGGATGACGATGGTGGTCATGTCGTTGCGCCAGCGGCCGTCGAGGTCGTCGAGCCACGCCTCGACCGGAGCGACCAGGTCGCGGTAGCGGGAATGGACGATCTCGAGAGGGACATCGAAGCCGAAGCGCTGCCACTCGGACTGCATGTGGGCGCCCTCCTCGTCGTCGGAGGCCACGTAGAGGACCATCAGGTGGTCGGGGCGGAGCGTCCGGGCGTAGTTCAGGGCGGTGATGACTCCCCGGTGCACCCGGCCCACGAGGACGACGACGGTGTGGGTCAGGTCCTCGCGGCGGACGTCCTCCGGCGTGATCAGCAGGGCGGCGCCGAACCGCTCGTAGTGCCGCTTGATCGACCGGAAGATGGCGATGACCAGCGGGACGACCACGATCGGGACCCAGGCGCCGATAGTGAACTTGGTGATCCCGACGATGAGGGCGACGATGCCGGTCGCCACCGCGCCCAGGCCGTTGAGCACCATGCCGCCGCGCCAGCCGGGCTTCTTGTGCTTCAGGTGGTGGCGGACCATGCCTGCCTGGCTCAGGGTGAAGGAGGTGAAGACGCCGATGGCGTAGAGCGGGATCAGGGCGGTGGTCACGCCGCCGAAGGCCACGATCAGGGCCGACGCGGCCACGGCCAGGAAGACCACGCCGTTGGAGAACACCAGCCGGTCCCCGCGGTTGGAGAACTGGCGGGGCAGGTACCCGTCGGCGGCGATGATCGAGGAGAGCCGGGGGAAGTCGGCGTAGGCGGTGTTGGCCGCCAGCACGAGGATGGCGGCGGTGGCGAACTGGAGGACCCAGTAGTACGGGCCGTCGCCGACGACCACCCGCGACATCTGCGACAGGACCGTCTCGTGGTGGGTCGGGTACGGCTGCAGGCGGTGGGCCAGCACCGAGACGCCGAAGAACAGCGTCCCGAGGATCCCGGCCATCCACACCAGGGTGCGGGCCGCGTTCTTGGACTCCGGCTTGCGGAACGCCGGCACGCCGTTGGAGATGGCCTCCACGCCGCTGAGGGCCACCGCGCCCGAGGAGAAGCCGCGGAGCAGCAGGAAGAGCCCCAGCGAGCCGCCGATCTGGCGGGCGCCCTCGAACTGGTCGGGATCGAACGGGACGGGCTGGATGTCCCCGAAGTAGCTGCGAAACAGCCCGTACAGCATCATCCCGCCCAGGCTCACGATGTAGACGTAGGTCGGGAGGGCGAAGATCTTGCCCGACTCCTTGGCCCCCCGGAGGTTGGCGATGGTGATGAACGCGATGAGCACGAGACACAGCGCCACCCGGTGCTCGGCCAGGCTCTGGAAGGTCGGGATCGACACGATGGCGGCCACGCCGGCCGAGATGGACACGGCCACGGTCAGGACGTAGTCGACCAGCAGGGACGCGCCGGCGACCAAGGACGGCGTCTCGCCGAGGTTCTCCCGGCTGACGATGTAGGAGCCGCCGCCGCTCGGATAGGCGAAGATCGTCTGCCGGTACGAGAAGGCCACGATGGCCAGCAGCAGGGCGACCGCGGTGGCGATCGGGATGAGCTTGGAGAGCCCCAGGGTGAGGCTCGACGCACCGATGGCCGTGACGAAGAGGATCTCCTCGGTGGCATAGGCCGTGGAGGAGATGGCGTCGGAGGAGAAGACGGGCAGGCCGATCCACTTCGGCAGCCGCTGGTGCTCCTGCTCCTCGTTGGCGAGGGGCCGGCCCACCATCAACCGCTTGATCATGCTCAGCACGGCTGGACCTTCATCCGGAGGCTATCGGCGTCATGGCCAGGCCCAGGGCGTTGGCCAGCGACACAGCGACGAGGAGCCGCTCGGCGGACACCGCCACCCCTTCGCGGGGCACGAGGACGAAGCGGCCGACGATGCCCCGCTGGCCGACGACCCGCAGGTCGACGCCGGCCACCGGCAGCCGGTAGCCGCGCCAGCGGATGCGCGGCACGGACCCGCCGGCGGCGGCGTCGAGCTCCAGGTGGGGCAGCTCGGTCAGGAAGGGCGGCGACTCGAACCGGCAGTCCGCCAGCCGCAGGGTGTCGACGAGCTCGGCGGCGACAGAGAGGATGAGGTCGCGGTCGTCCTGGACGCCGGACGCGGCGAGCGTGGCCACACGGTGCAGCCGGCGCAGCTGGGTCTGGTCGTCGCGCAGCCGGTCCTTGAAGCCGCCGGACCGCTCCACCACCTCGCCCATGACCAGCCCGACGACGAGGAGCAGCAGCGTGGTGAAGACGTCGTTGGCGTCGGCGATCTTCAGGAGGCCGTAGGGCTTGGTGTGGAAGAAGTCGAACGACATGGCCGCCACCAGGCCGGCCATGGCGCCGGCGGTGCGTCCCCCGAGGCGGGCGGCGACGAGGACGACGAGCACCAGGGCCAGGGCGACGTTGACGTTGGAGATCTCGCCGCGGATGCCCACCAGGCCGCCGGCGACGGTCAGGGAGCCCAGCCCGCCGAAGGAGACACCGATCAGTGTCCGGGAGGTGCGGTCCAGCTCCATACCTTGGTTGTAGACCGCCGCCGGCGCCCCTTCACCGGTCTTTGCGCGGTCTTTACGACCACGGCTCGATCGTTACGGCTTCTTTATGCGCCCGAGGCGTTGACTGAGGGGAGCGTCAAGGAGAACCACATCGTGCTGACGGATCCCCGCTCGATCGAGCTCCCACCGCCGCCGGGGAGCACCGGCCCGCTGCCCCTCCCGCCCGGCGCGAGCCTCAAGCTCCGGGAGGATGGAAGGTACCGGCTGAAGCGACGGCTCCTGGGCCCACCGCTGAACAACGAACAGCTGGCGCATGAGCGACTCGGCAAGCCGACCGCGCTGGCCGTCTTCGCGTCCGACAACCTCTCGTCGTCCGCCTATGCCACCGAGGAGATCCTGCGGGTCCTCGTCCCCGCCGTCGGCGTCGCCGCCTTCGCCCTCGTCGTGCCCATCACGATCGCGCTGCTCGTCGTCCTCGGTTTCCTGATCCTGTCCTACCGGCAGACGATCAAGGCCTACCCGTCCGCCGGTGGCGCCTACATCGTCACCCGGGACAACTTCGGCCTGCTTCCTGCCCAGGTGGCCGGCGTGGCCCTGCTGACCGACTACGTCCTGACCGTGTCGGTCTCGGTGGCGGCGGGCACCGCCGCCCTCACATCGGCGTTCTCCGCGCTCTCCCCGTACACGGTGGAGATCTCCCTCGTCTTCATCGGGATCATCGCCTACGGGAACCTGCGGGGCGTGAAGGAGTCCGGCAAGCTCTTCGCGGCCCCGACCTACTTCTTCCTGGTCAACATGGTCATCCTGCTGGCCGTTGGACTGTTCCGCATGGTGTTCGGGCACTTGCCGGTGGAGTCGATGCAGCACCCCGGGCTGGTGCCGTTCGGGAGCAACGCCGACGGCGCGCTGTTCGCCGGCGCCGGGATCTACGTGGTGCTCCACGCCTTCGGGTCCGGGGGCGCAGCCGTCACCGGGGTGGAGGCCATCTCCAACGGTGTCCCCGCGTTCCGGGCACCTGAGTGGCGCAACGCCCGGGAGACACTGGTCATCATGGGCACCCTGCTGGGCGCCATGTTCCTCGGCCTGTCGGTCCTCGCCGCCCACATGCACGTGGCCCCGTTCGAGACGGGCACGCCGACCGTCATCTCCCAGGTCGGCAAGCTGGTCTACGGCGGTGGGCCCGGTGGCACCGCGCTCTACCTGGCTCTGCAGGCGGGCACCATGCTCATCCTTGTCCTGGCCGCCAACACCAGCTTCGCCGACTTCCCGCGGCTGGCCAGCTTCCACGCCGGCGACAACTTCATGCCCCGGCAACTGACCAAGCGCGGGCACCGGCTGGTGTTCTCCAACGGCATCATCAGCCTCGCCATCGCCGCGGCGGTGCTGGTGGTGGCGACCGGCGCCAAGGTCGACCGGCTCATCCCCCTGTACGCCATCGGCGTGTTCACCAGCTTCACCCTCAGCCAGTCGGGCATGGCCCGCCACCACATCACCCACAAGGAGCCGGGTTGGCGGTCCGGGCTGTTCATCAACGGCACGGGTGCGGTGCTGTCCCTGGTGGTGGACGTCATCATCGCCGTGACCAAGTTCACCCACGGCGCGTGGGTCATCCTGGTGCTCGTCCCGATTCTGGTGACCGCGCTGGTGCGCCTGAACCGCCAGTACACCTCCGAGGCCGGCGAGCTGGCCCAGAACGCCCGCAGCGCGGCCGAGGCGCCCGTCCTCCGCCGCCACGTCGTGCTGGTCCTGGTGGAGAACCTCGACCGCGCCGCGGCCCGCGCCATCCAGTACGCCCGCACCCTCGCGCCCGACGAGCTGCGGGCGGTGCACATCGCCGTCGACCTCCCACGCGCCGAAGCCCTGGCCGCCGAGTGGCAGCGTCTCGGCCTCGCTCGCCTGCCCCTGGAGCTCGTCGACTGCCCCGACCGGCGCCTGACCCGCAGCGTCCTCGAGGTGGTGGCCGAGGCGCTGGCCGGCGGGCAGACCGAGGTCAGCGTCCTCATCCCCCGGCTGGCCCACCGGCGGGTCTGGCACCGGCTCCTCCACGACCGGACGGCCGACGCCATCGCCGACGCCATCGCCCAACTGGCCCACGCCAACGTCACGTTCGTCCCCTACCACCTCGGCTCGACGCCGAAGGAGTCCCGTCATGTCGCTGACCACCCTGCTCCGCCGGCGCACCACTGACAGTCCCGACCAGGCGATCCCGCGGGAGGAGCCCGACTGGGGGCGCATCGCCGACGTCCGGATGCGCCAGCCGGCGTACGTCTGCGGCCGGGTGCGATCCCTGCGGGTCCAGCCCCGGGCCAACGTGCCGACGCTCGAGTGCACCCTGGTCGACGACTCCGGCGGGCTCACGCTGGTGTTCCTGGGCCGGCGGGACGTTCCCGGCATCCGCCTGGGCACCCGGATGATCGTGTCCGGACGGGCCGGGTCCCACCACGGGAAGCTGGCCGTGCTCAACCCCGACTACACCCTGCTGGGCGCATAGACGCCCGGGAGCGGCATCAGTCGGCGAACTCCAGCTGCACCGTCTCGGGGGTCGCCGGCACAGGCTCGGCCGCGGGCTCACCCTGCCCTCGCCGGCGCTGCAGCGCGCCGAGTCCCACGATCAGGGCCATCACCGGGCCGCTCAGGAGGACCAGCGCGATGAGCGCCGGAGCCGGCACCGGCGCCATGTCCTTCTCCCATGCCCGTGCGGGGGCACGGGAGTCGTACCGGATGGGGACGGCCGTTCCGATGTCGTAGGCCTGGTGATGGCAGATGGCGATGCGGGTGGAGATGCGGGTGCCACCGGCGGTGAGGAACTCCACGTCGGCGAAGCGGTCGCCCTTGGTGGTGGTCGCTCCCACGATGGTCGCCTGCGTGTCCACCCCGTACCCGCCCAGGGGGTCGGCGCTGAGGTGGCGCAGCGTGCCGAACATCAGCAGGCCGTACAGGGCCAGCGATCCGGCGACCAGGCCGGCGGTCCGCCGGGGCAGGCGGCCTGGTGGGCAGAGGAGATCGACGAGCATTGCCCGCCCTGTCGGCGGGAGAGCTCCCGGCCTTGAGGGCGGATGGGCAGTTCTGCTCATCCTCGGACCGGCCGCACCCGGGATCTATCAGCTTGCGACCCGCCCGTGCCGATGCGTCAAAGCAATTGTCAATGACGGGGACCCCGCCGGGCGGAAGGAGTGCGCAGATGGACGAATCGGGGACGTCCCCGGCCTCCGCGGGTCGAGCGACGAAGAAGGCGCCGGCGGCCGACGCCCCGAAGGTCACCCGGGCGCCGCGCAAGGCCGCCGGGACAGTGGCGAAGGCAACGCCTCGCCCGGCCTCGCCCCGGCCCCGTGCCGCGGCGCCGGCGGGCACCACCCGGCCCCGACCGCGGCCGGCGGCGAAGGTCGCGCCGGCCGCGCCGCCGGACGAGCAGTGGGCTTCCCCCGAACCACCTCCGGTCCTGGAGGCTCGAGCATGGACGCCGGCGCCCCGCCGGGCCGGGCCGGAGCCTCGCCGGAACGGCTCCGCGACGATCGCCGGGCTGGTGAACGACGGCACCCAGCCCCGGGTGGCCGCCGCCCCCCGTGTGGCGATCCCGGTGGTGACGACACCGCCGCCCGGACCGCGCCGGACCGGGTTGATCGTCGCGGTGGTCGCGGCCGTCGCGGCATTGGGCGCCGGCGGGGTGTTCCTCGCCGGGGACAACACGCCGTCGAAAACGGCGTTCATCGCCAAGGCCGACGCCGTGTGCGCGACGGCGAACCGCTCCGTCAGCTCGGTCGGCAAGCCCACCAACTACCCCGACGTCGAGACCGCGGCGGGCACGGTGGCCAAGGCCACCCAGGCCCAGCTCGGCCAGCTGCGCAACCTCAAGCTGCCGGGAGACCCCAACTTCAGCGCGGCCGGCAGCATGGTCAGCGCCCTCGAGTACACCGACAACGCCGTCCACAGCCTCTCGTCGGCCGCCTTGCACAAGTCCGACACCGACACGGCGTCGGCCACCAAGAAGCTGTCCGGCGCGTTCGGCGCCGCCGCATCCCAGGCCCGGGCCTTCGGGCTCACGGAGTGCGCGGTCGGCATGCAGACCGCGATGGACAACGTGACGGCCGGGTCGAAGGAGGTGGTCAAGACCGCCTTCATCGCCAAAGCCGACAGCCTGTGCCGGGAGACGGCCCGAAAGATCGGCGCCATCCCGCTGCCGAAGTCCGACCTTCAGGATCTGGCGCGCTACATCCGCGCCGCGTACCCCTACACAAACCTGCTGGTCGAGCAGATGAAGGATCTGACGGCGCCGCCCGGCGACGAGGCGACCGTGGCCGCGATGCTCGACGCCCAACAGAAGGTGAACGCCAACGCCCTCGAGCTGTCGAACGGGGTGACCGCCAACGACCGCGGCCGGTTCGTGTCCGCGGACGCTGCGGCCACGGCCCTGAACACCGCGGCCGACGCCAAGTTCGACGCCTACGGGCTGAGCGTCTGCGGCTCGAACTTCGGGCGGTGAGCTAGGGTCAGCCCGGCGCCGGCCCGCCGGACAGGCATCCGGCGTCACGGCCCAGGGCGCGGAGGCCCTCCCGGTCGCCGGCGCGGTAGTCGGTGGTCTGCGCGGTCTGCTCGGCCGTGTCGGGGAACATGAGCTGATCGCGGTCGCGGGTGTGGCCGAGGCCCATGACGTGGGCCAGCTCGTGGAGGATGACCCGCCCCCAGGTGACGCCCTCGGCCCCGATGGCGCCGACGCCGGAGCCGCCGCCGAAGCCCCCCGGTACCGGTGTGTTGCGGGCCCGGTTGACCACCGCGTCGACGTTGAGGGTGAGCGTGCCCGACACCAGCACGTCGTCGACCCGGATGGGGAAGCCGGAACCGACGATCTCGACGTCGGCCCGCCCGGCCGACTGGTGGGCCCACACGACGAGGATCGGCGCCCAACGGCCGGGGTACCGATCGGCGTCGTAGCCCCGCCGGCGGGAAGGCTCGTCGGTCATGCCGTCGTCGACGAAGGCGATCCCGGTCGCCGCACCCAGGCGGGAGAACGCCTCGCGCACGTCGGCCACGCCGGTGGCCGGCGCCTCGGCGGCGTTCATGACGTAGTGGACCGGCTGGCAGGGATCGAAGCGGACCGGGCTGCACCCGTCCGCCTTCACGAAGGTGAAGGAGAACCCCGACGGCAGGTTGGGGATGCGGTCCGGACTGAGGCCGCTGGCGAAGGTGTCCTGGTGCCCTTTCGCGGGGCAGGCCGTCTCGCCGGTCTCGGTCACCGGCGCGGCGGCGTCGCCGTCGTCCCCCGACGATCCGCCGGCGCCGCAACCGACCAGGACGGTAGCGAGGAGGACCACGGCCGCGGCCGCCGACCGCATGGACCGCGCCATTCAGTCGGCCCGCCGCTGGAGGCGGACACGTACGCCGAACCGGCCGGCGCCGGTGCCGCGCAGCTGCGCTTCCAGCGGGTCCAGGGTGTCGGGCACGTCATAGACCAGCACAACATCGACGGCTATGTCGGGATTGATGTTCAGCTCTGACAGCCGCCGCCCGCCGTTGTCGACCAGATCCTGGCTCAGGGCGAGGTCCGGGCCGTAGGTCTTGGACCGGTCGTCGAGCAGGTACTGGAACCGGCCGAGGACGACCGCCGGCCCGCGGCTGTGGTTCCGGGCGGTGACGTGCATCCGGCAGAACTTGCCCTGGGCCGTGCGGCCGCCGATGGCCTTGTCGCCGCAGGAGAATTCGGAGACGACGAAGGTCACCTGGCCGTCGTTGACCTCCTCGCCGAGCATGGCCTGGCCCGCCGGCGCCTCGGCCCGCGCCGCCGGCGTGCCGACCGGGTCACCGGCGTCGCCGCCGTCGGGCCGCAGGGCCACCACCGCCGCGAACAGCGCGACGACGACCGGCGCCGCGATCCACGCCGCCACCAACGTGCCCGGACTCCGCCGGAGGGACCGCCGGCGCCGGGTCGATCCTGCGCCAGTGCCGGCGCAGTCCAGGCACTTGAACCCCACTGCGGTACGGGACATGCACCGGGGGCAGATGGCCGCCCCGCAGCCGGCGCAGGTGAGCCGGGTCGCGGCGCCGTCGCGGTCGCACAGGGGAATGCTCGCCGTGGAGTTCATGAAGGTCACCGTATGGACGGCCGCGAACGCTGGAGGAACGCCGGCGCGCGGGGAATCATCGACGTGACCCGGAACGGCCTGGCTTACTCTTTGCCATGGCCTTCGGACCCGTCGACCCCCAACTGGACCTGGTGGCCCTGGAGCAGAGGGTGCTGGCCCGCTGGCGCGCCGAGTCGCTGCCCGACCAGGTCAAGGAGCTGCGCAAGGGCGCCCCGCCGTGGATCTTCTACGAGGGCCCGCCGACGGCCAACGGCAAGCCGGGGCTGCACCACGTGTGGGCGCGGGCGTTCAAGGACCTCTTTCCCCGGTTCCAGACCATGCGGGGCCACGACGTCCCCCGCAAGGGCGGCTGGGACTGCCACGGCCTGCCGGTGGAGATCGAGGTCGAGAAGGAGCTGGGCCTCACCAACAAGCACCAGATCGAGGCGTTCGGCATCGCCGAGTTCAACGCCCGCTGCCGGGCGTCGGTCGAGCGCTACGTCGAGGACTGGGAGAAGCTCACCGAGCGGGCCGGCGTGTGGATCGACACCGACGACGCCTACCGCACGCTCGACAACTCCTACGTCGAGTCGGTGTGGTGGCTGATCCGCCAGATCTGGGACAAGGGCCTGCTCTACGAGGGCCACCGGGTCAGCCCGTACTGCCCGCGCTGCGGCACGGCCCTGTCGTCGCACGAGCTGGGCCAGCCGGGCGTGTACCGCGACGTGGCCGACCCCGCGGCGTGGGTCCGCTTCCCCGTGGTCGGCGGGGAGACCGACCTGCTGGTCTGGACGACCACGCCGTGGACGCTGATCTCCAACGTGGCTGCGGCCGTGGGGCCCGACATCACCTACGCCCGCGTGCGGGCCGCCGAGGGCGGCCGCGACATGGTGATGGCGGTGAACCGGGTCGCCGAGGGCGCCACCATCGTCGAGCGCTTCCTCGGCCGCGACCTGGTCGGCGTCCACTACCGCCGGCCGTACGACTTCCTTCCACTCGACGAGGGGGCCCTGCGGGTCGTCGCCGCCGACTTCGTCACCACCGAGGAGGGCTCGGGGATCGTCCACATCGCGCCGGCGTTCGGCAACGACGACATGGAGGTGGCGCGCGCCGAGGGGCTGCCCGTGCTGAACCCCGTCGGGCCCGACGGCACCTTCGACGAGCGCATCACGCCGTGGGCCGGCCGGCCGGTCCGGGACACCAACGGCGAGATCATCAACGACCTGCTCCAGCGCGAGCTGCTGGTCATCGCCGAGCAGTACACGCACTCCTACCCCCACTGCTGGCGGTGCGGCACGCCGCTGCTCTACTGGGCCAAGACGTCGTGGTTCGTGCGCACGTCGGAGCGCCAGGGCGACCTGCTGGCCCAGAACGAGCGCATCAACTGGCACCCCGACCACATCAAGCACGGCCGCTTCGGCGACTGGCTGAAGAACAACGTCGACTGGGCCCTGTCCCGCGACCGCTACTGGGGCACGCCGCTGCCCATCTGGCGCTGCGGCGAGGGCCACGAGACCTGCATCGGGTCGTCGGAGGAGCTGTCGACCCGGGCCGGCGCGGACATGAGCCGGCTCGACCTCCACCGGCCGGCGGTCGACGAGGTGACGTTCCCGTGCCCGGTCGAGGGCTGCGAGTCCCCGGCGCAGCGGGTCACGCCCGTGCTCGACGCCTGGTTCGACTCGGGGTCGATGCCGTCCGCCCAACACCACTACCCCTTCGGCGACAAAGCCCAGTTCGAGACGTCGTTCCCCGCCGACTTCATCTGCGAGGCCATCGACCAGACCCGCGGCTGGTTCTACTCCCTGCTCGCCGTCAACACGTTGGTCTTCGGCAGCACGCCGTACCGCAACGTCGTCTGCCTGGCCCACATCGTCGACCAGGACGGGGCCAAGATGTCGAAGTCCAAGGGCAACGTCATCGACCCATGGGACATCTTCAACGCCTTCGGCGCCGACGCGCTGCGCTGGTACTTCTTCTCCGCCGGCTCGCCGTGGACCAGCCGGCGGATCTACACCGACGGCATCCGGGAGTCGACGCGCAAGACGCTGCTGACGCTGTGGAACGTCTTCTCCTTCTTCGCCACCTACGCCGACCTCGACGAGTGGGAGCCCGGCGACTGGGCCACCAACCACGTCATGGACCGGTGGATCCTCTCCCAGCTCCGGGGGACGATCAGCCGCGTCACCGAGGACCTGGAGGCCTTCGACGCGCTGGGCGCGGCCACCGCCATCGCCACCTTCGTCGACGACCTGTCGAACTGGTACGTGCGCCGGTCGCGGGCCCGCTTCTGGGGCGGCCCCGACCAGCTCACCGACGGCGGCGCCCACGCCGTGCTGTACCGCTGCCTGGTGGTCACCTCGCAACTGCTGGCGCCGCTGTGCCCGTTCCTCTCCGACGAGATGTACCGCATGCTCACCGGCTCGCCGTCGGTGCACCTCAGCGACTGGCCGAAGCCGGTCGGCCCGCCCGACGCTGCCCTCTCGGCCGAGATGGAGGCGGCCCGCCGCATCGTCGGGCTGGGCCGGGCCGCCCGCACCGACGCCGGCGTGCGCACCCGCCAGCCCCTGCGCCGGGCGCTGCTGCTGCACCCGGGCGCCGGCCTGTCCGAGGAGATCAAGGAGGAGGTCAAGGCCGAGCTCAACGTGCGGGAGCTGGAGGACGTCGAGACCCTGTCGGACCTGATGACGTGGACGGTCGTCCCCAACTTCAAGGCCCTGGGCCCCCGCTTGGGCAAGCGGGTCAACGACGTGAAGGCCGCCCTGGCCGCAGCCGACGGGTCGGAGGTGCGGCGGGCGCTGGAGCGCGACGGCTCGGTGGAGATCGCCGGCGAGCGGCTCGGCCCCGACGACGTCGAGGTGCGGGCGTCGAGCCACGAGGACTTCGCGCTGGCCCAGGAGGGCGGGTGGGCCGTCGCCCTGGACCTCGAGCTCGACGACGACCTG
Source organism: Acidimicrobiia bacterium (assembly GCA_023265025.1). Classification (GTDB taxonomy): domain Bacteria; phylum Actinomycetota; class Acidimicrobiia; order Acidimicrobiales; family AC-14; genus CADCTB01. Next base: position 51,372 of record JAHFUP010000017.1, read on the forward strand.
CGCACCGAGGGCGTGGCCCGTGAGCTGGCCCGAGGCGTCAACGACCTACGGAAGGCGCAGGGCCTGGCCTTGTCGGACCGCATCGCGTTGACCTTCGCCGCCGGTCCCCGCGTGACGGCGGCGGTCGACGCCCACCGGCCATGGATCTCCGCCCAGGTCCTGGCGGTGGAACTGGCGGCCGGCGAGGTGGGCGACGGCGGCGCCGCCCTCGACGTGGACGGCGAGCCGCTGCGGGTGGAGTTGCGGGTCGCCCGCTGACGCGCCCTCCGGCCGGCCCGTCGGGCCGACCGGCAACCCGCGGCGTCAGGGGCGCTTGGTGGCCTTCGCCGCCCGGGCCTTCGTGACCGCTTCCTTCATCGCCGACGCGGACTGCGCCGCCGCCTTGCGGCCGCCCGGCGCCTTGGCGGCCGGCGCCTTGGCGGCCGCCGCCGCCCTCTTGACGACCACCTTGGCGGCCGCGGCCTTGGCCGGTGCCGCCTTCTTGGCCGCGGCCGCCCTCCGGACCGCCTCCTTCATCGGCGTGGCGGCCGCCTTCTTGATCGCCTCCTGCGCCGGCGTCGCCGCCTTGCGGCGGGACGGCGCCTTGGCCGGCGCCGGCGCGGCGGCGGCCGTCTTCCGGGCCGCGGCCTTCCTCACCGCTTCCTTCATGGGCGAGGTGGAGGTGGCCGGCGGCACCGGGATGGCCTTGGTGGCCCGCGCCCTGCGGGGCGCCGGGGCCTTCTTCACCACCGGCGCCTTGCGGACCGCCGGCGCACGGCGGGCGGGCGGGGCGACACCGGGCCGGGGAACGACGACGGCCGACTTGGCCGCGAGGCGGTCGACCCGGTCGAGGATGGTGCCGCGTGCCCGCCCCTGCTGCTCACGCGCCCGGACCTGGGCCAGCTCGTCGGCGTCGAGCTCGCTGAGCCGGGGCAGGATCTGCCCGACGGTCAGCGAGTCGTAGCCGGCGATCGGGAACTCGTCGACCGGCGAGACCAGCTCGTCAACCTCGTCGACGTCGGACTCCAGCACGTCGAACAGGTCGACGTCCTCCTCGCCCTCCTCCTCGTCCTCTTCGTCCTCGTCCTCGTCCTCGAACTCGTCGACCTCCTCGGCCTCGGCGTCCTCCAGCTCGCCCTCGTCCTCTTCGTCCTCGTCCTCTTCGTCCTCGAACTCGTCCTCGTCGTCGTCCTCGCCGACGGGGCCGACGGCGATGACGGAGGTGGCGTCGTCGGCGTCCGCGTCGGTGTCGGCCTCCCACTCGTCGTCATCGACCTCCCACGCCGGCTCCTCCTTGGCCGCCAGCAGGGTGTCGATGCGGCTGAGGATGGTGAAGCGGTTCTTGCCGTCGGTCTCACGGGTGCGTACGGCTTCGAGCTGGTTGCGATCGAGCGAGCCGAGGAGGCGCAGCAGGTCGGTGGCCCGGAGCTGGTCGTAGTTGGCGATGGGGAAGCCGTCGTCGTCCTCGGCCGACACGGAGGGCATCTCCGTGGTCATGGGCTCCGGCTCGACCGGCGGGGCCTCATCGCGCCGGCCGCGAAGGCGACCGAGGAGCGCAGTGCCGGCCGCCTTGGTGGCCGCCTCGTCGGTCGCCGTCGGCGGCGCGAACGGCGTAGGCGGCGGGGGCGGGGGCGGAGGGGTGGCAGGCGCGTACGTCGACGCCGTGGCCGGGGTCTGGGCCGGCGCGCCCACCGATGCGGGCACCGGCGGCGCCGATGCCGGCGGCGTGAAGGGGCGCCCGACGGGGGCCGCCTTCGGCTCGGGTCGGCCGCGGAGGACGGCGACGGCCAGCACGACGCCGGCCAGCACGCTGCAGCCAATGGACAGGTAGATGAGAGTCAGTCCCGACTGCAGCAGTCCGACGACCAGCGTCACTGCGGCTGCCAGGACGAGCACGAAGCTCACCAGAACCAACACGTCACCATCCCAATCTGTCTAGGGAAACCCGGCGCATCCTAAACGCTCCGCCTGCGTCGACCCGCCTGGCCCACGCTACTAACAGATACGGGAGCGCAGGATCGTGATGACGAGGAGCACGATCATGGGCGACAGATCCAGGCCCATGCCACCCATGCCCATCGGCGGGATGATGCGCCGTATCGGGCCCAGGACCGGCTCGGTGAGGGCGTAGAGGAAGCCGTACACCGAGGCCATGCCCGAGCCGGGTTCGACCGGGAACCAGGAGAGGATGATGCGGGCGAAGATGATGATGAGGTAGGCGTCGAGGAGCCTACAGAGCAGCGTTTGGATCACGTCAGGCGCGGTACAAGCCGCGCTCTTGCAGGCGACGCTTCTCTTCGGCGGAGACCTCGACGTTGGACGGCGTGAGGAGGAAGACCTGGTCGGCGACGCGCTCCATCGCCCCGCCGAGGCCGTAGGTGAGCCCTGACGAGAAGTCGATGAGACGACGGGACAGGTCGCGATCGATCCCCTGGAGGTTCACGATCACGGGCTGGTTGTCCTTCAGCTTGTCTCCGATCTCCTGGGCGTCGTTGAACCCTACCGGCACGGTCACGTGGACCTTGGCCGCCTGGGGTTGGGTGAACGGGCGCACCACCGAAGGGCGGGGCTGGACGGTGACCGCCCCACTGGGGCCGAGACCGCTGTTGGCCATACCGCTCCCTCCCATGCCGCGGGAGTCGCCCCGCGGGTCGTTGCCGCGGGCGTCGTAGCCGCCGCGTGTGTCGTAGCTCCTGGTCTCCATGCCGCGCGAGTCGCCCGTCGGGGCGTCGCGCGGCAGCGTCCGCACGCCGCTGGGCTCGGGGTCGTACCCGCCGTCGAGCGGCTCGGGCGCCGATCGTGATCCCCGACGCAACGGCGCGGGCTGTGACGGAGCCTGGGGCTGCGGCTCGTCATAGGGCTCGTACTCCTCGTACTCGTCATCGTCGACCAAGCCCAGATAGACCATGGTTCGTCGCCAGATTGATGCCATACCGCGTCGCCTCCTTGGCTCCCTGAGCCTATCGCCGCATCGTCGTCGCAACGGGCCGCGCGCCGAACAGTCCGCGGCCTACACGCACCATCGTCGAGCCCTCCTCGACCGCCACGTCGAGGTCGTCCGTCATGCCCATCGACCGCTCCACCAGACCCAGGCGGTCCGCCAACGCGCTCACCTCACGGAAGCCCCGACGGGCCAGCTCCGGCGGCCCGTTCGGCCCGACGGCCATGAGGCCGCGCACGTCGAGGCCGAGGCCGTCGAGGCGTTCGACCAGGCCGGGGACCTCCGCTGGCGCGCAGCCGTTCCGACCCGCTCCGGGCGATTCGTGACCGTCGATGTTCACCTGCACGAGCACCCGCGCGCCGGGGGCGCGCCGGGCGATCTCCTCCCCCGCGGCCAGCCGGTCGACGCCCTGCCACAGGTGCACGGCCGGTGCGATAGAGCGCACCTTGTTGCGCTGGACGCGGCCGAGGAAGTGCCAGCGGCGGCTCTGGCTCGGGGGCGCCGCCTTCCACTTGTCGGCCAGCTCCTGCGCGTAGTTCTCGCCGACGTCGTCGAGGCCCATCGATGCCGCGGCGTCGAGCGCCTCGACGCCGAAGCCCTTGGTGACGGCGACGACGACGATGTCCTCGGGCTTGCGGCCGGCGGCGGCGATGCGGGCCCGGATGGCGGCCAGTCTGTCGGCCGACTCACTCCCGTTCATCGCCACATCACCGCGGCCTGGCGCTGCTGCTCGGCGCGGGCCCGCCACGAGAAATGGTGCCGCGAGCAGGCCGTGCAGACGTCGACGTCGGCGATGTTGGTGGGGTCGACGCCGGCGCTCGTGAGGGCGGCGCGCACCGCGGCGGGGACGTCGAGCGCCGGCTCGCCGGCGGCGGTGGTGGCCCGCACGCCGTCGCCCAGCCGGGCGGCGACGGTGTCGAGGTCGTCGGCGCCGAAGGCGTAGCAGCCGGCGTGGATGCACGGGCCGATGACGGCCTCGATCTCGGTGGCGCCGAGTGAGCGCATCTCGCCGACCGTGGCATCGAGCACGCCGGCGACGACGCCCCGCCAGCCGGCATGGGCGACACCGATGACGCCCTCGGCGCTGGCCAGGGCCACGGGGGCGCAGTCGGCGGTGAGGACGGCGATCGCGGTCCCCGCCTCGGCGGTGACCGCGGCGTCGGCGGTGGCGCCGGCGTTGTCGCCGGGGCCGGCGACGCGCACCACGCTCGCGCCGTGGACCTGGCGGAGCCACGTCCACGGCAGGTCCACGACGGCGCGCCGGCGGGCGGCCACATCGGGCCGAACGTCGACGACCGCACCTCCCCCGTGGCCCATGTCACCCTCGGCCCGCCCGGTGAACGCGACGTGGGCCGACGACAGCGACCGCGGGCGCAGAAGGGCGGCGCCTCCCTGCGTCAAGTCAGCGTCACTTCAGGAACGACGGGACGTCGAAGTCGTCGTCGTCGTCGGACCCGAGCTCGAGGTCGTCGTCGGCCGTACCGAAGATGTCGTCGCGCGGGCGCTCCTGCTCGCGCTCACGGCGGCTGCCCAGGCCCAGGATCGGGCCGCGACCGGCGCCGGCCGCCGGCTTGGCCGCCGGCTCGGCGAGCTGGCGGTCGCGACCCTCGTCCCACCGGTCGAAGCCGGCGGCGATGACGGTGACGCGCACCTCGTCGCCCATGGCGTCGTCGATGACCATGCCGGCGATGATGTTGGCGTCGGGGTGGGCGACCTCGTGGATGATCTCCGCGGCCTCGTTGACCTCGAACAGGCCGAGGTCGCTGCCGCCGGAGATGTTGAGGAGGATGCCGCGGGCACCCTCGATCGACGCCTCGAGCAGCGGGCTGGCGATGGCGGCCCGGGCCGCGTTGAGGGCCCGACCCTCGCCCGACGCGTAGCCGATGCCCATGAGGGCGGAGCCGGCGTTGGTCATGATCATCTTCACGTCGGCGAAGTCGGTGTTGATGAGGCCCGGCGTGTTGATCAGGTCGGTGATGCCCTGGACGCCCTGGAGGAGCACCTCGTCGGCCATCTTGAAGGCGTTGAGCGCGGACGTCTTGTCGTTGGAGACAGAGAGCAGGCGGTCGTTGGGGATGACGATGAGGGTGTCGACCTTCTCCTTCAGCTTGGCGATGCCGGTCTCGGCCTGGACCGAGCGGCGCCGGCCCTCGAACGCGAAGGGCCGGGTGACCACGCCGACGGTGAGCGCGCCCAGCTGCTTGGCGATCTCGGCCACGACGGGGGCCCCTCCGGTGCCGGTGCCGCCCCCCTTGCCGGCGGTGATGAAGACCATGTCGGCGCCCTTGAGCACCTCCTCGATCTCGTCACGGTGGGCCTCGGCGGCCGCCATCCCGACCTCGGGGTCGCTGCCGGCGCCGAGGCCCCGGGTCAGCTCCCGCCCGATGTCGAGCTTGACGTCGGCGTCGCTCATAAGCAGCGCCTGCGCATCGGTGTTGACGGCGATGAACTCCACGCCCCGCAACCCGGCGTCGATCATGCGGTTGACGGCGTTCACGCCGCCGCCCCCGATCCCGACCACCTTGATGACAGCCAGATAGTTCTGTGGTGCGCCGATCATCGGCCCTCCTGACGGTTTGACGTTCCTGGGACGAGCCTTCGTGGCTGCGCCGAGACTTCTGACCGACGGTTGCCCGCCCGTCACTTTCGAGGCACTCATGACCACGCCCGCACCCACCTCTACGTCGACTTGAGGTTGAGAGTTATGTCAACCTACCCTTGGGGTCGAAACTTTAACGGGAGCTTCCCGGCGCGTCAACACGGGACTGTCCGGCCGGCGAACGTCGAGGACGGCCAGGTTGCGCAGGTCGACCTGGGCGAAGACCGTGCGGATGGCCTCGAACTTGTGGTCGAGGTCTTCCGGTCGGCCCAGTCGAACCGTCCCCTCGGGGTTGAGCCGGATGTCGACCTCTCCCTGACCCCCCTCGGCCGGCGCCACGCCGGCGGTGCGGGCCCGGAGCTCGGGGGGCAGGGCGACGGCGACGGTGAGGGCGGCCACTCCCTCCGGTGCCAGCATCGAGCCGGCCGGGCCGGCGGGCGGGAGGCCGGCCAGGACGGCAAGCCCCGGCGGCACCTCCTCCACCCAGTCGAGGACCCGGCCGGAGCCGTCCACCAGGGCGGTCCGACCCTCGCCGGCGGCGGTGACGGCCACCGGCCGGCGCTCCTCGACGGCGATGCGGACGGTGCCCGGCCAGCGCCGGACCACGCTGGCGTGCAGCACCCAGGGCAGCGTCTCGACGCCGCGGGCCGCGCCGCCCTGGTCGATGCTCGACAGCGGCTCGCCCCGGCGCAGGCCGGATGCGAAGCGGGCCTCCTCGACTGTGGTGTGGACCGCGCCCGCCACGACCATGTGGTCGAGGTCGAGCAGGGCCGATCCGTTGGCCACCCACCCGGCACAGCCCACGGCGGTGACCGCGGTGACGCCGATGAGGACGCGGAAGCGCCGCTTCCCTTCCTCCCGGCGGACCTCGACCCGGCGTCGACGGATGCGGGGATCCATCAAGAGTCTCCACTTGACGTTGAGGCTTCGAAGCCCACCAGCCGGTTCTCAAGCTGCAGCTCGATGCCGAAACGGTCTTTCACGGCCATCCACACCTCGTCGATGAGCGCCCGCACGTCGTCGGCCGATCCGCCCTCGTCGACCTGTACGAAGTTGGCATGTTTGGGCGAGACGAACGCGGATCCCCTGCGATGCCCCCGGAGACCGGCGGCGTCGATGAGGCGGCCGGCGGAGTCGCCCTCGGGGTTGGCGAAGACCGAGCCGGCGTTCGACCCCCCCGGCTGGTGCTCCCGCCGCCACCTCACGACGGCGGCGATCTCGGCCTCGGCCTCGGCCCGGTCGCCGGGCGTCAGCGCGAACTCGGCCGCCACCACGACCTGCAGCGGCCCGACGGAGGATCGCCGGTAGCCGAGGTGGAGGCCGCCGGCGTCCACCTCCTCGGCGCCCTCGCCGTCGCAGGCCAGGTCCCAGATCCAGGCCTTGGTGAGGCTGGCCTTCACGTCGGAGCCGTGGCCGCCGGCGTTCATGCGCACCGCCCCGCCGACCGAGCCGGGCACGCCGACCGCCCACTCCAGGCCCCGGAGGCCCAGCGCCGCCGCCCGCCGGGCGAGGATCGGGAAGCTCAGCCCACCGCCGGCCCGGACCCGCCTGCTGCCGTCGTGACGGATGGCGTCATCCGGGTGGATGGCGGTGAAGAACTCGCCCAGCGTCAGCACCAGCCCGGCGAAGCCCCTGTCGGCGACGAGGAGGTTCGACCCCCGGCCGACCACGAGCACCGGGACCCCGCCGGCGGCCACCGCCCGGCCGGCGAGGGCCAGCTCCTCGGGCCCGCAGTCCTCGAGCAGGAGGGCGGCCGGCCCGCCCACGCCGTAGGTCGTGAACGGGCCGAGGGGGACGTCGCGCCGGGCCCGGTCGCCCAGCACCGCGGCCGCCGCTTCGACCGGGCTCATGCCAGCAGCTCGTCGGGCAGGGTGGTCAGGTCGCCGGCGCCGAGGGTGAGGCAGAGGTCGCCGGCCCGCAGCTCGCGGCGCAGGAACTCCACCAGGCCGGCCCGCTCCGGCACCCACTCGACCCGGGCCGACGGGTGGGCGTCGCGCACGGCGTCGGCCACCAGCCGGCCGGTCACACCGGCGCGGGGCGCTTCGCCGGCGGCGTAGAGCTCGGTCACGACCAGTACGTCGGCGTCGGCGAAGGCGTCGGCGAAGTCGGCCCACAGCGCCTCGGTGCGGCTGTAGCGGTGGGGCTGGAAGACGCAGACGACCCGCCCCCAGCCGCCCTCCCGGGCCGCGGCCAGCGTCGGGGCCACCTCGCCGGGGAGGTGGGCGTAGTCGTCGACGTAGGTGACGCCGGCCCGCTCGCCCCGCACCTGGGCGCGCCGGCCCACGCCGGCGAAGCCGGCGACGCCGGCCGCCGCGTCCTCGAACGCCGCCCCGGCCCGGAGGGCCGCGCCAATGGCGGCGGTGGCGTTGCGGGCGTTGTGGCGGCCCGGCAGCGGCACGGCGACGGGGCCGAGCTCGACGCCGTCCCGCCACAGGGTGAACGACGTCGCCCCCCGGCCGGGCTCGTAGCCGTCTATCCGCAGGCCGGCGCCGGCGTCGAAGCCGTACGTCGACGCCCCGACCTCACCGGCCAGCTTGGCCGCCAGCGGGTCGTCGGCACAGACCAGCCGGCCACCGCCGGCAACGGCGAGGAACAGCCGGAAGGCGTCGACCAGCGGGTCGAAGCCGCCGTAGTGCTCCAGGTGGTCGGGCTCCACGCTGGTGACGACCGCCACCTCGGCGTCGAGGTCGAGGAACGTCCCGTCGCTCTCGTCGGCCTCGACCACCAGCCACTCCCCGCTCCCCCACCGGGCACCGGTGCCGAAGCCGGCGAGCACGCCCCCGACGACAAAGGACGGCTCGAGGCCGGCCGCGGTCAGGGCGCAGGACAGCAGCGCCGAGGTGGTCGTCTTCCCGTGGGTGCCGGCGACGGCGATCGTCCGCCGCAGGCGCGTCATGGCGGCCAGCACGTCGGCCCGCCGCACCACGGGGATCCCCCGCGCCCAGGCGGCCCGGACCTCTGGGTTGTCCGCCGGGATGGCGGTGGACACCGCCACCGCGTCGACCGCCGGCCCGAGGTGGCCGGCGTCGTGGCCGACCGAGGCGACCACGCCGAGGCCCCGGAGCCGCTCCAGCGCCGGCGACGCAGCCGCGTCGCTCCCCGACACCCGGTGACCCATGGCCATGAGCACCTCGGCGATGGCGCTCATCCCCGCCCCGCCCACGCCGACGACGTGAATGTGTTGCGGCTCCGAGAGATCACGCACGAGCGTGCTTCTCCACCAGCGCGGCCACCGCTTCCGCCGCGTCCCGCCGGCCCACCGTCGCCGCCGCCGCCTCCATGGCCCCCAGCCGGCCCGGGTCGCCCAGCAGTGACTCGACGTCGGCGACCAGCCGGGCCGCGGTCATGTCGACGTCGGCCACCAGCACCGCGGCTCCACCGTCGACCAGGGCCCGGGCGTTGGCGGTCTGGTGGTCGCCGGGGGCGCCCGGCAGCGGGACCAGCACCGACGGCACGCCGACCGCAGCCAGCTCGGCCACCGTGTTCCCGCCGGCCCGGGACACCACCAGGTCGGCGGCGGCCAGCGAGAGCTCCCGCTGGTTGTCGTACCGCACCGGCTGGTAGAAGACCGCACCGGCAGCCGAGGCCCGCTCGCCCACCATCGACCAGTCCCGCTCCCCCACCACGTGGCGCACGGCCAGGTCGCCGCGCCCGGACCATGACGCCAGGGCACCGAGGACGGCGGTGTTCAGCCGCAGCGCCCCCAGCGAGCCGCCGAAGACGGCCAGCACCCGCCGTTCCTCGGGTAACCCCAGCGCCAGCCGGGCCGCGGCCCGCCCCCCCGGGCTGCGGTCGACGGCCAGGATCTCCGGCCGCACCGGGTTGCCGGTCACGACGGCGCGGGGCAACGGCGTCCCGACGAACGGGATGGCGCACGCCTTGGCGAACCGCCCGACCAGGCGGTTGGCCGCGCCCGGCACCGCGTTCTGCTCCGATACGACCACCGGCACGCCCAGGGCCACGCCGGCCATCGCCGTCGCCACGCTGGCCCACCCGCCCATGGCCAGGATGACCGCCGGCCGGCGGCGCCGCACCAGGGCCAGCGCCCCGCCGCCGGCCCGGGCCAGACCCAGCGCGGCGCCGACGTTCTCGGTCGTGAGCCGGCGCTGGATCCCCCGACCGGGGAGGAGGGTGGCCTCGAAGCCGGCGTCGGCCACCATGGCGCCCTCGGTGCCCCGTCGCCCGCCGACCCAATGGATCGTGCCGGGATCGTGCCCCATGGCCACGAGCGCCCGGGCCACAGCCAGTCCGGGGACGACGTGGCCCGCCGTCCCGCCGCCGGCGATGATCGCCCAGGTCGCACGAGGCGTCACGCGGCCGACGGCGCCCGCTTCGCCTGCCGGGCGACGTTGAGGAGGATCCCTGTCGCGGCCATCGTCACGACGAGCGAGGAGCCGCCGAAGGAGACGAACGGCAGGGGCACGCCGGTGACCGGCAGCAGGCTGGTGACCGCGCCCATGTTGACGACGGCCTGCCCGCACACCCACGCCGTCACGCCCGCAGCCAGCAGCGAGCCGAACCGGTCGGGCGCCCGCAGGGCGGTGCGGATGCCGACGACGGCGAAGCCCACGAACAAGGCGACCACGCCGAACGTCCCGATCAGGCCGAGCTCCTCACCGACGATGGCGAAGATGAAGTCGGTGTGGGCGTTGGGCAGGAAGCCCCACTTGGCCCGGCTGGCGCCGAGGCCGACGCCGCCGACGTGGCCGGTGCCTAAGGCGACCAGCGATTGGGCCACCTGGTACCCGGAGCCCTGGACGTCGTTGAACGGATCACGGAACGACGCCACCCGCTCCCAGCGGTAGCCCTCGACCTTGGCCAGGAACACCGAGCCGGCGGATGCGAGCACGCTCAGGCCGGCCATCGGCGCCAGCCGAACGCCGCCGACGAACATGAGGACGAAGACGATGAACACCATCAGCAGCGTCGTGCCCATGTCGGGCTGGACGAGCACCAGGCCGGCCACCAGGCCAGTGGTGATCAGCAGCGGCTTCATCACGGAGCGCCAGTCCCCCACCAGGTCGGCCCGGCGGGACAGCAGGTCGGCGCCGAAGAGCAGGATGCCGAGCTTGGCCAGCTCCGACGGCTGGACGCGCAGTGACTCCGTGCCGAGCCAGCGCGACGACCCGCCGGCCGAGATGCCGACACCCGGCACCAGCACCAGCACCAGCAGGACGAACGAGCCCCCCAGCAGCGGGAGCACGGCCCGCCGCCAAAGGTGGTAGTCGGCGAGGGCGGCGGCCATCAGCACGACCGACCCGATCGCCACCCACATGAGCTGCTTCTGGAAGAACACCCACGCCCCGCCGTAGCTGCGCAAGGCCTCCACGGACGACGCCGAGAGCACCATCATGAGGCCGATCGTGCACAGCATGGCCACGATGGCCGCCAGCATCACCCAGCCGGTGTCGTCCTCCACGGGCACCGGCGGCGCCGGCGTGGCCCGCCGGGACGGGCGGCGACGAAGGGTCCCGCGGGGACGGGTAGAAGTCTCAGTCGGCATAGCGCGCCTCCAGCAGGGCGTGGACCGCGGCGGCGAAGTCTTCGCCCCGCTCGGCATAGGACCGGTACCAATCGAACGACGCGCACCCCGGCGACAGAAGCACGACGTCGCCCGGTTGGGCGGCGTCGGCGGCGGCGGCCACCGCGTCGACCATGGAGTCGGCCCGCTGCACGGGGACGCGGCCCTCGAACGCAGCCGCCACCTCGGGTGCCGCCTCGCCGATGGCCACGACGGCGCGCAGCCGGTCGGCGATGCCGGCCAGCTCCCCCAGGTCGAGGCCCTTGTTGCGCCCGCCGGCGATGAGGACCACGGAGTCGAACCCCCGCACCGCAGCCACCGCGGCGTGGGGGTTGGTCGCCTTCGAGTCGTCGTACCACCGCACACTGCCGGCGTAGGCGACGAGGGTCAGGCGGTGCGGGAGCGGCGAGAAGCCGGTCAGGGCGGCGCGCACTCCCTCGACGGTGGCGCCGGCAGCCATCGCCGCCGCCGCCGCGGCCAGGGCGTTGGCCACGTCGTGGGGCAGGGCGCGCGGCAGGGCGGCCACCTCCAGGATCGGGCCGTCCGGGCCCCGCAGCCACTCGTGGGCCACGGTGAAGTCGGCCGGCGCCGGCCCGAGGCCGAAGGTGACGACCTTCGAGGGGGCGGACGCGGCCTGGGACATCACCACCGGGTCGTCGGCGTTGACCACGGCGACGTCGCCCGGCCCCTGCTTGGCCCAGACGCGCGCTTTGGCCAGCACGTAGGACTCCTGGTCGCCGTGCCAGTCGAGGTGGTCGGGCGCCAGGTTGAGCCACACCGCCACCGCCGGCCGGAAGGACTCCGCATAGGCGAGCTGGAAGGACGACACCTCGGCCACGACGACCTTCAGGTCCTCGTTGGCCACCGCGTCGCTCAGCGGCAGGCCGATGTTGCCGGCGGCGATCGACGGGATGCCGGACGCGACGAGCATCTCGGCGATCAGGCTCGTCACGGTCGTCTTGCCGTTGGTGCCGGTGACGGCGACCAGCGGGCAGATGGACCAGCGCGACGCCAGCTCCACCTCGCCGCGCACCGGCACGCCGGCGGCCCGGGCCAGCCCGTAGACGGGGTGGGACGCGGGGACGCCGGGGCTGGGCACGACCACGTCGGCCCGCACGACGAGGTTGGCCAGGGCGTCGGGACTGGGACGCTCCACGAGCAGGATGCCCAGGGCACCGGCCGCGGCCCGGGCCTCGTCGCCGGGATCGTCGTCGACCGCGGCGACGCTCGACCCCCGCACCAGCAGGTGCCGGGCCACCGCCTGGCCGCTGCGGCCGAGGCCGACCACGAGCGCCCGCTCGGTGGCGCCGGCCCCGGCCGGGGCGGACAGCACAGGCGGGGCGGCCGAGCTCGGCATCATGGGCGGCTCGGCCGGCGCCGACACGGCGTGGCCGCCCTCCCCGGGCTCGACGGGCTCGAACGGCTCGAGCGGCTCGTCCGGCAGGACCGGAGCGACCGCCTCGATCCCATCGAACGCGGGAGTCGGGTCTTCGTCGTCGTAGATGTCAGCCAAGGCTGGCCCCCCTGCATCCGCTCTGAAGGAAGTCGGCGTAAAAGAGCCCGATGGCGACCGCGGTGCACAGTGACGCCAGGATCCAGAAGCGCACGATCACCGTCGTCTCCGGCCAGCCGACGAGCTCGAAGTGGTGGTGGATCGGCGCCATGCGGAACACCCGCCGGTGGAACGTCTGGAAGACGGCGACCTGGATGACCACCGACATGGTGATCATCACGAACAGGCCGCCGACGACGGGCAGCAGCAGGTGGGTGTTGGTGGTGAGCGCCAGCGCCCCCAGGCCGGTGCCGAGGGCCAGCGAGCCGGTGTCGCCCATGAAGATCTTGGCCGGCGCCGCGTTCCACCAGAGGAAGCCGGCGCAGCTGCCGGCGAGGGCGGCGGCGATCAGGGACAGGTCGAGGGCCGGCCCGACGCCGTAGCACTCGGGGTGGCGGAACTCCCAGAACCCGATGAACACGAAGGCGCCGAAGCCGTACATGGCCGAGCCGGCGGCCAGCCCGTCGAGCCCGTCGGACAGGTTCACCGCGTTGGAGATGGCCAGCAGGATCAGGACCGCCCACAGGATGTAGACCACGTTCGGCAGCCCGATGTCGAGCGAGCGGGAGAAGGACAGGTCGGTGTTAACCTTGGCCCGGTAGACGGCGAGCACGGCGAAGACGAGGAACACGAGGATCAGCGCGCCGGCCTTGGCCGACTTGTTCAGGCCCAGGCTGCGCTGGCGGGAGATCTTGATCCAGTCGTCGAGCCAGCCGACGGCAGCGGCGCCCAGCACGACGAGGACGACGAGGGCGCCGGCCGCCGTGAACACTGCGCCGGTGTAGATGTGGCTGGCGACGTAGCCCAGCGCCGCCGCCCCCACCATGGTGATGCCACCCATGGTCGGCGTGCCGGCCTTGGAGAAGTGGCCGGCGGGGCCGTCGTCGCGGATCTGCTGGCCGATCCCCCGGGCCTGCAGCGACCGGATGAGGATGGGCGTGCCCAGGATGGCGAACATGAGCGCCGCCGCTCCGGCGATGAGCAGCGCTACCAACGCATCGCCCCCAGCAGCTCGGCGGCGACGGCGCGGTCGTCGAAGGGGGTGACGGTGGTGCCCGTGACCTGGGTGGTCTCGTGGCCCTTGCCGGCCAGGACGACGACGTCGCCGGCCCGGGCCGCAGCCAGGGCCAGGGCGATGGCGGCCCGGCGGTCGGGCTCGACGGTCAGGACCTCGGGCCGGCGGACGCCGGCGCGGACCGCGTCGATGATCGCCGCCGGGTTCTCGCTGCGGGGGTTGTCGGACGTGAGCACGGCCAGGTCGGCGACGCGGGTCGCCACCTCGCCCATCAGCGGCCGCTTGGCCCGGTCACGGTCGCCACCGCAGCCGAACACGACGAGCACCCGGCCGTCGCCGGCCATGTCCCGCGCCCCGGCCAGGGTCTTCTCCAGGGCGTCGGGGGTGTGGGCGTAGTCGACGAGCAGGGAGAAGGGCTGCCCACGGTCGACGGGCTGGTTGCGGCCCGGCACGAACTCGAGGTCCCCCAGTCCCTTGGCGACGGCCGCCGGCGCCACCCCCAGCTCCCGGGCCGCGGCCGCCGCGGCCAGGGCGTTGGCCACGTTGACGGTGCCGGCCAGGCGGAGGCGCACGGGCTCGCCCCGCCAGGTGAAGCTGCTGCCGGACCGGTCGAGCCGCAGGTCCACCGCGTCGGACAGGGAGAACGGGCGGGTCGGCAGGCGGGCGGTCTCCAGCAGGCGCCGGCCCCAGGTGTCGTCGACGTTGATGACGCCGACCGCGGCGCGGTCCTTGTCGAACAAAGACGCCTTGGCCGCGAAGTACTCCTCCATGGTGCCGTGGAAGTCGAGGTGGTCCTGGCTCAGGTTGGTGAAGACGGCAACTGCGAACCGGACCCCGTCGACCCGGTGCTGGACCAGGGCGTGCGAGCTGACCTCCATGGCCACCGCGGTGAAGCCCTCGCCGGCCAGCTCGGCCAGGTGGGCCTGGAGCTCGGGGGCGGCCGGCGTCGTGCGCACGCCGGAGAGGGTGCCGATGACGGCAGCCCGGCGGCCGTCGGCCTCCAGCACGGCGCGCAGGAAGTGGGCGGTCGTCGTCTTGCCGTTGGTCCCGGTGATGCCGACGACGGCCATCCGGTGGGAGGGATACCCACCGAGCGCGGCGGCGGCGCGGGCCATGGCCCTCCGGACGTCGTCGACCGCCACCTGCACCACGTCGACGGCAAGGAACCGCTCGACCACCAGGGCGACCGCGCCGGCGGCGACGGCCTGCGGGGCGAAGTCGTGGCCGTCGACCCTGGCCCCCCGCACGCAGCAGAACAGCGTCCCGGGGCCGACGGTGCCGGAGTCGTGGCCGACGGCCAAAACGTCGACGCCCTCGGGATCTCCCTGGAGGGCGCGCACCTGGAGGTCGCCGAGCAGCCGGCTGAGTTGCACGCGGTCCCTATGGTTTCGTGGGGGAGCTACCGAGCGTAGTTCCCGGTGTGGCGCCGGCCGGCGCCGGCTTGGCCGGGATGCCGAAGTGGCGGATGCCGAAGCTGCCCAGGGCGGCGAACACGGGGGCGGCGACGACGCCGCCGTAGTACGGGGTCGGCTCGTCGAGCACCACGATGGCCGACAGGCGGGGGGCCTCGGCGGGCAGGTAGCCGACGAAGCTGGCCATGTAGTTGTCGCTGTAGCCGGCCTTGGTGTCCGACGGCTTGCGGGCCGTGCCCGTCTTGCCGGCGACCGTGTAGCCCTCGATGCGGGCCGCGGTGCCGGTGCCGACGTCGACCACCGTGGTCAGCATGCGGTTGACCGCGGCGGCCGTCTCCTCCGACACCACCCGGCGGGTGGCGGGCGCCTTGGCCGGGTGGACCTTGCCGGCGGCGTCGACCGTCTCGCTGACCAGGCTGGGCGCCACGTAGGTGCCGCCGTTGGCGATGGTGTTGTAGGCCCCGAGCATCTGCACCGCGGTGACGGCCACGCCCTGGCCGATCGGGATGCTGCCCATCGACGTGCCCGACCACTCGTCGGGGTCGAGCATGAGTCCGGCGGACTCGCCGGGGAAGTCGAGGTCGGTGGCGTCGGCCAGGCCGAAGGCCCGCAGGTAGCGGTCGACGCCGGCCTTGCCGAGGCGCTGGGCGATCTGGATGGTCCCGACGTTGGACGAGTGGGACAGGATGTCGGCCGTCGTCCACCACATGAGGGGGTGGTCCTCGGCGTCGTGGAAGAGGGCGTCGGACACCTGGAGGTGGTCGGCCACGTTCATGCGGGTGTTCGGGTCGACGATGCCCTCCTCAAGGGCGCCGGCGATGGTCGCCACCTTGTTGGTCGAGCCCGGCTCGAAGACCCGGGTGAGGGCCATGTTGTCGGCCGGGGGAACGGGTGGCGTGCCCGGCTTCTCGACCACCAGGTTGGCCATGGCCAGGATCTCGCCGGTGGTCGGGTCCATGACCACGGCCATGCCGCCCTTGGCGTTGGACGAGACGATCGAGTCGGACAGCATCCGCTCGGTCTCGTACTGCATGGCCCGGTCGATGGTGAGGACGAGGTTGTCGCCCCGGGCCGACGGCTTCAGCTGACGGAGCCCGCTGGCGATGTCGTTGCCCCCGGGGTCGCGCTCGACGAGCAGCTCGCCGGCCCGGCCGGTGAGCGCCTTCTCGAACTGCTTCTCCAGGCCGGACAGGCCCTGGTCGTCGGTGCCGACCTGGCCGAGCACGGGACCGGCGAGGGTGCCCGACGGCACGATGCGCATCGGCTCCTCGAGGAACTGGATGCCCGGCAGGCGCAGGCGCGTGACCGCCTCGGCCACGGGGTCGTCGACCTTGCGGGCCAGGTAGACGAAGTTGGAGTCGGACCGGAGCTTGTCCAGGAGAAACTTTTCGTCCATCTGCAGGATCGGCGCCAGGGCCCGAGCCGCGTTCACGGGGTCGGTGACGGTGGCGGGATCGGCCCAGACGGTCTGGCGGCGGGTCGACACCGCCAACTCGGCCCGGTTGCGGTCGAGGATGGCGCCCCGCTCCGCCGGGAGGGCGATCGAGGTGATGCGCTGCGACTCGCCGAATACGGCGTACTTCCGGGCCGAGAAGCCCTGGACGACGGTGAGGCGGGCCACCACGGCGAGGAAGGCCAGGCTGATGACGACGAGCAGGACGATCAGCCGGCGGTGGACCGGCGGTGCCTCCTGCTGGCGCCGCCGGGCCTGCTGGCGCGGCCCGGTAGCCGGCACGGCCTGGAGGCGGGACGGCGGCGGCTTCGGCGGCGGGACCGCCCGCAGGCGGCGGGCCGGCGGGGGCGGCGGCGCAGCGACACTCCGGAGCCGGCGGGCCGGCGGGGCGGCGGCGGTGCGGGCGCGCGAGGGTGGCGGGGCCACCGCGCCCGTACGGGCCCGACCACGGGGTGCGGGCGACAACCGCGGTAGCGGCGGGGCGAGCGG
>JAHFUP010000163.1 GCA_023265025.1 Acidimicrobiia bacterium
CCGGCTCTCGAAGCGCTCCCTCACCCACCCAGCGCTACCACCCCACCACTCCACCGCGCCAGTTCACGCACAAAACCCCAGGTCAGAGCCCTGCCTCACCGACTTCCGCGCAGCCCTGCCTCATTGATCTCCCGGACGCCCCAGGGGCGGCTTCCGAAAGGCGCCTCCCGGCCCTGGAGCCGCCCCAGGTCATGAATCTCCCGGAGGACCTGCGCCCCCCGGGCAAGGGTTTCCGCGGACATCATCGCCGCCTGCTTGCTCGCAGGATTCGTGATCGCCCGCTGGCGTGCCTCGTCAACCAGCGCCGACCAGTCACTGGGGCGCATGGACCTCATCCCAAGGTCGTCCATAAGCCGGAGGAGACGGCCGGTTCGGTTTCCAGCCGTTCGAGCTGTGGCCCAATGGGCCCGCCGACGCGTGGCGTGGTTGTCCGCGGCGGCACCGGGGGCCCACGTGCGGGCCAGGCCGGGGTCACCGATCAGCAGCAGATGGTCTTTGACCATGTCGCGCTGGTGGACCGGAATGCGGCCGAAGCGAAGCACCGATGAGGACCGACCGTCGAAGTCGGCGGCACCCGCAAGATTCCATGAGTCATCGGAGTACGTGATGCGAAAGCGCATCGTTGCGCCCTGTCGGATGACATCGCGGAGATCGACGTCGTCGGGATAGCGGGGTTGACCGATCGAGGGAGAAGGGAGGTAACGAACCGACGTCTCGGTCACCCGCGAACCTCGTTGTAGAGGGCTGCGACCACAGCAAGCATGGTGCGGCCGTCCCGTGCATGGTTGAACGGGTCGAGCTGGCCCAGCGCGGCCGTTGCGTAGGTGTTGAGTGTGCGAGCCGGCCCGGTTGCCCATTCGTCGGGATCATGGCCCCGGATCGCCTCGGTAAGGGCGACGGTGGCCCGGAGTCCGGGGATGTTGGCGTCCGTCCGGTAGCCCGAAGGGCAGGTGAAGCAGCCGAGGATGCCTCTGTTGCAGTGGTCCTCGGTGACGGGGTCGATCGCCCCGGTCACGCAGGTGGCCACGCCGCGCTCCACAAGCTGCGGTGACGCGATGTCGGCCATCCGGCTCAGCGCCTCAGCGTCCGCTGTCGCATCGCGGGACACGGCGCTTTTCGCCCGAGCCACGATGTCGTCCTGGGCATCCACGACCAGACGCGCCAACTCCTCAGCGGGCATGCCCTCGGCCAGATAGGCCATGTTGGACTTGGCGCTGTGGCCGATCACGGTCCCCCGGCCCGTGGCCCGCTTGCCCCGGAGGTTCGCGGTCTCACGCAAGCGCCGAACGGTGACGCTCTCGCCGATTTCCTGGGCAAGCGCCTTGCCCCAAGCCGATGTCTGCAGACCTTCCATAACGAGGCGACGGCCGTCCGCCACGAGTAGCAGGTCGGCGTGGCGCCTGGCTTCGGGCGTCTCCGCCTCGTGCCGACGGCGGGCGCGGGCGAAGCGGGTCAGGCCCACGAGCGCCCTGCCAAGCCCGGCGAGGGTATGCAGTGACGCGCCGGAGGACGCCACACGCAGCGAGGTGCCGGCGCGGCTCTTGGTCATGTCGACCATCGCGCTTGCGGCGCCAACAGGAATGACCGACCGAGCGGTCAATGACTGCAGCGCCGACAGATTCGGCCCCAGGTTCTCGGCCAGGCACAGCAGGATCATGGCTGCGCTGAGGTCGTCGGCCTCGACGGCGACGGCCGCTCGCACGTCGTCGCCCTCGATGACACCCGTCTCGATGTAGCGGATGAGCCCGTTCGCAAGCGGGCCCCCCGTCCGCCGTGCGGCGGCCGCGACCTTCTCGGCGCTGAGCAGGAGCCAGCCGTGCTCGCCGGTGTCCAGGCCGGCCTGCTGCATCGAGGACTTGTGCATGCTGAGCCGGCTCAAGAATCGATCGCGGGCCGCCGACTCGATGAGGCGGGTGATGGCCTCGGTGTAGGCCAATGTGGGGGCGGGAGCCTGCACCTCGAGGCGGTCACCGAGGACCTGCTCGGCAAGTCGCTCGCCAAGCGGATGATGGGCTCGCAGCGCCCACGCCACCGCAGCCCTGCTGGAGCGCCATCTCTGGTGGACCCCATTGCGCCCTTCGATGATGTGGGTGAAGGACAGACTCGGGTCGTGGAAGCCCGTGATGCCTTGGGAGCGGAGGAAGACGGAGAAACGGAGGATGTCGCGCGTTCCTCCGGCGACGGTGCTGGCGGACGCCCAGCGACCACCCTGCTGAGCATGGGGGATCATGGCCCACACCGCCTGGCGGCATTGCCGTCCGAAGATGTCGTCTGGGAACCCCACAACCATGGGATCGGGATGGCCGGCGGAGGAGCACGCGATGGTGTTGGCGTCGACATCGGTGGTGGCGGAAAGGATGACGTGGGCGTCCTGAGCGGTCCCACCACGGCCTCGGGCGTTCGTCATCGACGCCCGCCCTTGATGCGGTCAGGGTCGAGGCCCAGCAGCTCGGGCACGTGCCCGGTGTAGAGGTGAGTTGTCCGCTCGTCGGTGTGGCCGAGTTCTCGTTGCACGTGGCGCACGGCATCTACGAGGCCGAACTGGATGCGGTGCTGCCCCGACGGATAGAGCGCCTCGTCCCGGCGGAGCCACATGACGACCATGAAGGTGGCGTAGGTGTGCCGGAGGCTGTGGGGGTGGGCATCCCGAGGGACGGTGCTGTCTGTGGCACTGGCGTGCTTCACGGCGTCCTTGACGACGTGCTGGGCCTGTCGGGTGCTCATCGGCGACCCGGTCTGGGTGAGCCAGAGCAATGGCGAGGAGCCGTCGGCGTTGACGAGCCGCCGGCGATGGCCGACATCGACGTCGTTCCACTGGCGGCGGACCTGCAGGCCGCCATCCGCTGACCACGTCACCGTCCGTGCGTCGGCCTCAACGACGCGCAGTGGATCGCGGGGATCGTGGTGTCGGCCGTGCTGGGCGGTCACCCGCCGATCGCCGGCCATGTAGACGCGGGCGGGCTCCAACCGGGCGGCGAACGCTGCGGATCTCACCGCTCGGCCGTACTTGTTGATGGCTGCCGGCGTGTGGAGCCAGTCGAAGTCGCCTCCGCTGCGAGGCGGCACCTCGAAGGTGGTCAGGTGCAGCGCCGGGGTGATCCGCATCCCGGTGCCCACGAGCCATTGGATCAGGCCGACGTCGCGTCGTCGCTGACCACGCTCCTGCCCAGAGGGCGTCGGCCGAGCGGCGGCGGCCAAGATCGAGTCCACGGCGTCCGGCATCAGCGGCAGGGCTTCGGGCCGGGCCTGGAGCAGGCGTCCGGCGTCGGGGATGCCCCGCATCAGAACCCCGTCGCGACCGCGCTTGTCCACGATGGTGAAGGGGAGCGGGGCGCCATACGTCGCCGCCATCCACTCGTGAAACTGCTTGATGACGGACTTCGTCGTCCGCCACCAGGCCGAGGAGACTCCCGTCAGCTCGGGATGGTCATCGGGGCTTGGGAACCGGCACCGG
This sequence comes from Acidimicrobiia bacterium, assembly GCA_023265025.1. Lineage (GTDB taxonomy): Bacteria > Actinomycetota > Acidimicrobiia > Acidimicrobiales > AC-14 > CADCTB01. Next base: position 3,455 of record JAHFUP010000163.1, read on the forward strand.
GCTTCGTAGGCGCGGTAGTCCGCCTCGGTGGCCGTGTGGACGGTCTGGTTACGAGTCGTCAGGAACCGGAGCCACCCCACCAACCGCTCGGCATTCGTGCCGACGGACCGATCGTTGCGCAACACGGCCTGGCGGTGTTCGAGCCACGCCGTGGCCTCGTTGTGCAACCGGTGCCCAGCCCAGATCGCAGGTGCGGACTGGCGGGGAACGACCGGTGCCGCCACACCCAGAATCTGCGACAGGTCCTCGAGGCGGTAACCCGGGCCTCGCCGCTTGACGGCCACCCCTTGCGTCACGTGTCACCCATCCGCGGCCGGCGCTGCTCCCGAGTTCGTCCGTCCGACGAGGGAGACACCACCGGATCCGGGTCACCCTAGGGAAGGGATCCCCGCGAACCGCGGATGGGGAGACACCAATCTTTCCGCGTCTTTTAGTAGGGCTCCTCACCGGCGGCGTAGGCCGGTGCGGGCTCGGAGCCGTTGCCGGCCGGGCGGGAGAGGAAGTCGACCTGGTTGGCGACCACCTCGTGCTTCGAGCGCTTGGAGCCGTCGTCGGCCTCCCACTGCTGGTAGCTGAGCCGCCCGGTGACCGCCACCTGGCGGCCCTTGGCCACGTGCTCGGCGATGGCCTCGGCCTGGGCGCCGAAGCTGACCACGTCGACGAACACGGCCGGCTGCTCCTTGCCGTCACGGGGCGGGTTGGACCGCCAGCCGGAACTTGCACACCGGGGTGCCGCTCGGGGTGAAGCGCAGTTCGGGGTCTGCGGTGGTCCGGCCGATGAGGTTGATGGTGTTCATGGTGTCCTCCTGTGTGGGTTGTCAGCGCCGAAGTAATTCCCTAGCTGGAGTGGTTTGACGCCGACGTAATTCCCTAGCCCGGCGTTGCCGTAATTCCCTGGTCCGCTGTCGGGACGAGGGATCCACCCGCCGGGCTCCTT
>JAHFUP010000098.1 GCA_023265025.1 Acidimicrobiia bacterium
AGGAGCCCGGCGGGTGGATCCCTCGTCCCGACAGCGGACCAGGGAATTACGGCAACGTCGGACTAGGGAATTACGTCGGCGTCAAACCACTCCAGCTAGGGAATTACTTCGGCGCTGACAACCAGCGCCGATCGCAGCGTGCTCGACGCCGTGGAGCACGCCGTGGCCCACTCGCACCTGACCCGGGACTTCATCCCCGCCCACGTCGAGGGCACCGTGGTCGACCTGTCCTTCGCCTCCGAGCAGTGGCAGCGCCTCATCCGCGACGGGGCGCGTCCGGGCCTCCTCAACCGACGCCACTTCGAGGCTTGCGCCTTCACCTACCTGGCCGGGGAGCTGCGCACCGGCGACATCGCCGTGCGTGGGTCCGATGCCTATGCCAACTGGTCGGCCCAGCTGCTGGCGTGGGGGGACTGCGAGGGACTGTTGGACGAGTTCTGCGCCGAGACCGGCCTGCCGTCGAGCGCCGCAGCCTTTACCGAGGCGCTGCGGGCCACGCTCACCCAGCGGGCCGCAGCCGTCGACGCCGGCTATCCCGACAACGCCGACCTGGTCATCGACGAGGCGACCGGGGTCCCGTCGCTGAAGCGCCGCCGGGCCGCGGAGCGCGCCGCCAGCTCCCTGGCTCTGGAAGAGGCGATCAAGGAGCGCATGCCGGAGCGGACCCTGCTCGACATCCTGGCCCGCACCGCCTACTGGCTGGAGTGGTGGCGGCGGTTCGGCCCGGCGTCGGGCTCGGACCCCAAGCTGGCCGACCCGCTGCTGCGCTACGTGCTGACCACCTTCACCTACGGAACCAACATGGGCCCGGCCCAGGCCGCCCGCCACATCCGCGGCGTGTCCGCCCATGAGTTGGGCGCCACCGCCGGCCGCCACTTCACCACCGCCAAGCTGGACCTGGCCGGCGCGGATGTGGTCAACGCCTACCTGGGCCTCGACCTGGTCAGGGCGTGGGGCGACGGGACGACGGTGGCGGGAGACGGCACCCAGGTCGACACCCTGATCGACAACCTCCTGGCCGAGTCCCATATCCGCTACGGCGGCTACGGGGGCATCGCCTACCACCTCGTGGCCGACAACTACATCGCCCTGTTCAGCCACTTCATCCCCTGTGGCGTCTGGGAGGCCGTCTACATCATCGAAGGGCTGCTGCGGAACACCTCCGACGCCGAGCCCGACACGATTCACGCCGACACCCAGGGCCAGAGCTACCCGGTCCACGCCCTGGCCCACCTCTTCGGCTTCGAGCTGCTGCCCCGCATCCGCAACTGGAAGGACCTCATCTTCTACCGGTCCGCCGCCGACGTCCGCTACCGCCACATCGACTCGCTGTTCGGCGAGGCGGGCCAGAACGTCATCAACTGGCGCCTGATCGAGACGCACTGGCGGGACCTGATGCAGGTCGTACTCTCCATCCGCGAGGGACGGCTGTCCTCCACGCTGCTGCTGCGCCGGCTGGGGACCGAGTCGCACAAGAACAACGTCTACAAGGCGTTCCGGGAGCTCGGGCGGGTCATCCGCACCATCACCCTGCTGCGCTTCATCTCCGAGCCAAAGCTGCGGGAGGAGATCACCGCCGCCACCAACAAGGTGGAGGCCTACAACGGGTTCTCGGCCTGGCTGATGTTTGGGCGCGACGTCATCGAGCACAACGATCCGGCCGAGCAGGAGAAGATCATCAAGTTCAACACCCTGGTGGCCAATTGCGTGATCTTCCACACCGCGCTGGACATGACGGCGGTGATCCGTCAGTTGGTGGAGGAGGGCTGGGTCATCACCCCCGCGGACCTGGCCGCCCTCTCGCCCTACATCACCGAGCGCATCAAGCGCTTCGGCGAGTACGCCACCGATGGGCTCGGCGTTCCGCCCGAGGCGTTCGATCCCCGCCTGGACCTGGTCGTGGTCGCCGCGGACCAGAGCGCTTCGCCGGCATCGGCATCCACCGCCGGCGAAGCCGCCTGAGGCCGACGGGCGACGTGGAACGCGATGGCCAGCCGACCTGGCAGCCGATCAGCGCTCTGGGCCTGATCGCCTCGATCATCGACGCCCAGGTCCAGGACGGGCGGGAACCCGCACAAGCTCCTGTTGCAGGCTCGGCCCTACGTACTCGACGACGCCATCGTCGAGCGGCTGGTGCGGGTCTACGGTCAGACGGCCGAGGACCTCTGGCTCTACGACGAGCAGCTCGACCGGTGGGGGGCCCAGGCCATCTCCTCTGCCAGCGACGCGAGGTCGAGCGGCTCAAGTCCCAGATGGCCGACCTGCGCGATGTGGTCGAGCGGATCCTCGGCCTCGGTGCCCGGCTCAAGGGCGAGACGATCGAGGTCCTCTTGGCCAAGAGCGACATCGAGATCGGGATAGGGCTGCTCGGTCGCCGGGAGCGCTAAGCGCCATGACGCATCGCCGTGCCGGCAACTTCAGAGAACATTGGTTCTCTGAAGTAGCTTTTCCTGCGTGGCTTCAGAGAACACGCGAACCAAGCCGTCTCCCGATACCGAAACCGCTTCAGAGAATACGCGGCCCTCTCCAAAGCCCCGACGAGGACGCGCTCCGGTCGACCTTTGGGGGCGCTGGGCGGCCGAGCAGGACACCTACCTGGTCTCGCTGGCGAGCGCCCCGCTGTCAGCCCAGACCCGCCGGACCTACGCCTCGAAGGCCCGCCAGTACTTGGCCTGGCTGGCCGTGGCCGAGACCGACGGCGACCCCCTCGGCACCGTCGAGGGCCGGGACTGGGCCGTGCGCGACTACCGCAGCCATCTCCAGGTCGTGCTCAAGCGGAGGCCGGCCACGGTGAACAGCGCCCTGGCTGCGGTGGACGACTTCTACATTCGCCGGGGCCTCGGGCCAGCCCGCGCCCTTCGCGTCGACCTGCCCGACGCGGCGCCTCGGGCACTGGAGCCCCGGGCCCAGGTCCGCTACCTCCGCGCCGTCGACGGCTGCCCGTCGCCCCGGGACCAGGCCCTGGCCCTCGTCCCCTTCTACGCCGGCGCCCGCATCAGCGAGGTCGTGGCCCTCGACATCGACGACGTCCGGCACTCCGCCCGCAAGGGAATCCTGCGGATCCTTGGCAAGGGCGAACGGGTCCGCGAGGTCCCTATCCACCCCAAGCTGGCCAAGGTCCTCAAGGCGTGGCTCGACGAACGCCGCGACTGGCCAGGCCAGGAGGGCCCGGCGCTCTTCCTCAACCAACGGGGAGACCGCCTGTCCGTCAAGGCCGCCCACGACATCATCACCAGCATCGCCAACCGCGCCGGGCTCGATGACGGCATCACCGCCCACGTCCTGCGCCACACTTTCGCCGCCACGCTGGTGAGAGGCGGCACCGACCTCGTCATCGTCGCCGAGCTGCTGGGTCACGCCCGCCTTGAGACGACCCGGGGCTACACCCGGCCCACCGCCGAGGACCGTTCCAGGGCCCTCGATCTACTCACCACCGACGAGTAGGGCGGCCCAAATGTGGGTTTCGGGCTTATCTTGGCTGTACCCCACCAACGACTCCTCCACGGACTCTTCGCTGACATCGACCGCGCCGAGCAGATAGCACTGCTCCGGGGGGCTGTGGGTGAGGGGGAAGGATCCCGGGCCGGGGAAGAGCACGTCCACGATGGCTCGCTCCGACGGTGCCAGCAGGACCTCGTCGACGAAGATCTCGAGCTCGTAGCGGCCGCTGTCGCCGCCGACGAGCTTCATGCGGGCGCCGGGCACGGCGACGTTGAACAGCCGGGTGTTGGCGGTGTTGGTGAAGTACATCCTGACGACCTCGCCGGCGCGGGCGTGGAGGTGCAGGTCCCTGTCGCCGCCGGTGAGCATGACGTTGCCGAAACGGCCCATGGCCACGAACGTCGGCCCGTCGACGTTGTACGGGGCGATCCGACCGTCCTCGACGAGCACGTCGTCGAGGGTGACGACCACCTCGCGGTTCACGGGCGGCCAGTAGCCCTCCTCGGCGGGGACCACGACGATGTTGCCGTACAGGCCCATGTCGAGGCCGTAGTCCTCACGCACATGCGGGTGGTACCAGTACAGGCCGGCGTCAGGGAACCGAAGTCGGTAGGTGAAGTCGCCGCCCACCGGGATGGGCGCCTGGGTCTCGTGGGGGACGCCGTCGTAGCGGTTGTCGAGACGCAGCCCGTGCCAGTGCACGGTGGCCGGGGTGTCGGCGTCGTTGCGGACGTGCACGGTGATCTCCGATCCCTGCCGGACCCGCAGCGTCGGGCCGGGGATGGAGCCGTTGTAGGACAGCATTCGCAGGTCGTCGTCCCCCACGGTCTTGGCCACCGCCGCGATGCGAAGGTCGAACGTCCCGCCGTCGCCGATCTCCACCTCCCAGGAGGGAAGGCACTGCTCGAGGCCGGCGGCGTCGGTGGAGAAGGTGGTGGTGTCGGTGGTGGTCATGGTCGTCACAGCTCCTTGGCGTTGGTGGCGTGCATGAGGACGGAACGGAGGTCCTCGGGGATGGGCATGGGCCGCAGTGCGCTGACGTCGGCGCCGCCGGTGTTGCCGACGGGGTAGCGGCCGCTCAGCGAGCCCGGCGCGGCGACGACGAGGCGCAGCAGCTGGCCGGCGACCTCGCGGCGGTCGTGGCGCCGGAGGCCGGCGCCCAGCATGGCCACGTGGGTGCGCAGGTGGGGCACCGCCATCGGCTGGCTCAGGATGTGAGCCCGTTCCAGGTGGCGCCATTCGCCCGGCTGGTCCCCGCCGCGCCTGGCGGTCACGGCGGCGGCCCGCTCCTCGGACCAGGCACGTCGCAGCTCGGCCCGCGCTCCGGCCTTGCCGGCATCGATGGTCTCGTTCTTCATGACTCCCCCTCAGAGGTCGGTTCTCGGTTCAGGACGTGGGCAGGGGTGAGCCGGTGCGGACGGAGCGGACGACGTCGGCGATGGCTCGGACGGAGTAGGCGGAGTCGCTCTTGTCCATGAGGAGCGACTCGTGGGTGGCGGGTGCCACCCGGTGGACGCTGTTCGTCGACAGCGCCGCCATCCGGTCCTGGGCGGCGGACCAGCCCGCCTGCTGACCCTCGCCGGCGGTCACCACCGCCAGCGGCATGCCGCCGAGGTCCGTGAGTTCGCGGGCCTGGCCCAGCGCGGCCCGGAGCTGGAGGAGCTCCTCGACCCCGGTGCGCATGTCCCGCGGCCGAGTGGAGAAGGCATGGGCCTGGTCGTTGGCCGGTGCGGGCAGGCCGTCTCCGGCGCCGGCGCCGACGAGCTGTCCGAGGCCCAGCCGGCTGAGACTGTTCAGCAATCCGAGGCCGCGCACCATGGTCGCGTTGGTAGCGGAGAAGCTCGGCAGGTCGGTGAAGGCCCGGGGGCTGGTCGCGTCGAGCAGCACCATGCCGGCGACCTCGTTCGGGTACCGCTGGGCGTAGGTCATGACGTAGGGGCCGCCGATCGAGTGCCCGACGAGCACGTAGGGGCCGGGCTCGTTGGCCCGCTGAAGGAGGGTGTGCAGATCGGCGGCGATTGCCGCCCCGTCGTGGCGACCGGCGGAGCCTTCGCTCCAACCCCGGCCGGCACGGTCATAGGCGCACACCCGGGTGTCGGCGGCCACCGAGCGGGCGATCCAGGCCCAGTGCGGCGAGATTTCACCGAGTCCGCTCTCCAGCACGACCGTCGGGCTGCCGGCGCCGGTGCAGTCGACGTGCAGCCGGTGCCCACCGACGTCGTAGGACGTGCCGGGCATGGTGTCGGTGCTGTGGTCGAGCGATGACTGCACCGTCTCGTAGCTGCCGCCGACGGCGCCGACGGCGAGAAAGGCGACGATCGGGTACACCAGCCAGGTTCGGGTCCGGCTGTGCAGGTGCCGGCGCGAAGCGACCGCGATCCAGCCCGCCAGAGCCAGCACGGGGACCGGCCAGACCCATCCCATTCTCCTGAGAGCGTCGTCGCCCGGCGCGAACAGGAGCAGGCCGGCGCCGACGACTCCGACGTATCCGGCGGGCACGAACGCCCACCGCTGGGGCTGGCTCGACATCCGGGTCGAGAGGACGGCGAGCATGGTCCAGCCGGCGGCGAAGGCGAGCAGCGCCGACCCGGTGATCACGTGCTCAGCACCGCCGGGGAAAACCACCAACGTCATGAGGAGGGCGCCCACCAGCCCGGTGAGGACGGAGCCGGCGACAATGCGGGCGATCGGGTCTCGGGAGACGGTGTCCCCGGTGGGAGGTGTGGAGAGGTCGGCGGGGTGGACGGGGCGGGTTTGGGTCGTGCTCATTGAGTGCTCCTCGTGGTTGGTTCGGGGTAGCAGTACCAACTGGGGGGAAACGCGGGCGCAACGTGAAAGCAACGTGCGCGGACCGCGGCGGTACGATGGTTCCCGGCGCCAGCCGCCGTCGTCCCCATGCCGACGCTCCGCATCACCCTCGCTGGCAACGTCATCGTCGAGGTCGACGGCCGCCGGCTGGGCGACGAGGCGCTGGGTCCCCGGGGGCGCATCGTCCTGGCCTGCCTGGTGCTGGAGCGTCACCGCCTGCTGCCCGCGGGTGAGCTGGCCGAGGCCACCTGGGGCATCGACCTCCCGCCGACGTGGCGCCCGGCGCTGCGCGGCATCCTCACCCGGGTCCGGCGCTTCCTCGAGCTGCCCAGGACCGACGCGGCGATCGTCCTGGACCACCGTCTGGGGTGCTACCAGCTCACCCTCCCCGACATTGCCGAGGTGGACGTCGAGCAGGCGGTCACCGAGCACGAAGCCGCCAAGGCCGCCCTCCACGCGGGTGACCACCTCGGAGCGCTGGAGTCGGCGCGGGCGGCAGCCAGGCTGTGCCGCCACGAGTTCCTTCCGGGCACCAGCGGTGCTTGGGTCGAGGACCACCAGCTGCGTCTGAGCAATCTGTACCTGGCGAGCCTGGAGATCGCGTCGCAGGCGGCGGTGGCGGGCGGGGAGTGGGACCTCGCCCGGGAGGCCGCGGAGGAGATCCTCGTCCGGGAGCCGTATCGGGAGTCGGCCTACGTCCTGCTGATGAACGCCCTCGCCGGTGGGGGCAACGTGGGCGAGGCCATGCGCGCCTACAAGCGGTGCTGCGACGTGCTCGAGCAGGAGCTGGGCGCGCCACCGTCGTCTCCGACCCGCGAGGCGTTCCTGACCCTCATGCGCAAGGCCGAGAGCGACGAGAGCGACGAGAGCGACGAGGACGACGATCCGCGGCCGCGGACCAACCTTCCCGCCGCGCTGTCGACGTTCGTCGGCGGCACGGAGCGGGTCGTCGCCCTCCGGGCCCGGCTGACAGCCGCCCGCCTCGTCACGCTGGTCGGCACGGCCGGCGTCGGCAAGAGCCGCCTGGCAATCGAGGCGACGCGCCCCCTGACCGCCAGCTTCGGAGACGGTGTGTGGCTGGTCGAGCTTGCGGAGGTGAGCGCCGGGGTGGGACGGCACGTGGCCGCTGCGCTCCGCCTTCCGGATACCCCGGGGCGGGACACGGTGCAGTCCCTTTGCGAGCACCTGGCCGCGAAGGAGATGCTCCTCGTCCTGGACAACTGCGAACACGTCCTGGCCGAGTCGGTGGAGGTGGCCCGCCGACTGCTCGGCGCGTGCCCGGGAGTGCGGATCCTCGCGACCAGCCGGGAGCCGCTGCACGTGGCCGGCGAGGTCACGTGGCCGGTGGAGCCGCTGTCACTCCCCGCGCCGTTGTCGGGTGGCGGATCGGTCGACTACTTCAATTCCGAAGCCGTCCAGCTGTTCGCCGATCGCGCATCGTCGGCACGGCCCGGCCTCGATGTCGACCTTGACGCGGTCGCCGACGTCTGCGCGCGGCTCGACGGCATCCCCCTCGCCATCGAGCTGGCGGCGGCCCACGTCCGCATGTTCACCGTAGGTGAACTGCGGACGCTGCTGGCGGAGCAACCACAGCTCGTTACCCGCTCGACCTCCCATGGGGACCCCGGGCGCCACGGTTCGTTGGCCGCCGCCCTCGACTGGAGCTACGAGCGCCTCGGCGAGGACGAGCAGGCCATGCTCCGCCGACTCTCGGCGTTCGCCGGGGGGTTCACGGTGGACGCGGCGGAGTGGATATGCACCGACCTCGCGCTCGATGTCCTCGGCGTGCTCACCAACCTCGTCGACAAGTCGCTGGTCGCCGCCCGGCACGGCACCACGACGAGGTTCCGGCTTCTCGGGACGGTACGCGCCTATGGCTGGACCAGGCTGGCTGCGGCGGGCGAGGAGGATCACGCTCGAAGTCGCCACCTCAACTGGGCCCACTCCCTGGCCCGAGCCTGCTCCGACGAGCTCCGCCGCGCCTCACAAGCAGACGTCCTCGACCGGCTCGACGCAGAGCGCGGCAACCTCGACGCCGCTCTGCAGTGGTCGGTGGACTCGAACCAGGAGGACCGCGGGCTGGAGATGGCCATAGCCCTGGCGCGCTACTGGGAGATCCGGGGGTACCTCGACGAAGGCCGGAGCTGGCTGGAGCGCCTGGCTGGATCCGACCGGGTGACGCCGGAGGCGAGGGCGGAAGCCCTCAACGCCGCTGGGGTACTGGCCAACGACCAGTCCGACTTCGCCTCGGCGCGAGCAATGCACGCCGAGGCGTTGGTCGTGCGGCGTTCCCTCGGTGACCTACGGGCGGTGGCGGCGAGCCTCAATGGCCTGGCGAGCGTGGCTGTGTCGGCCGGTGAGTACGACGCGGCGCGCCCGTTGTTCGAGGAGATCCTGGAGATCGGCCGCCGGCTTCCGGACAGCCAGGTCACCGCCACGTGCCTCGTGAACCTGGCCGCGGTCACCGAGCACGCCTTCGAGGAGGCGGTGGCGTGGCCGTACTCACTGGCGGACGCCCGCGAGTGGCTTCTGGAGGCGTCCACGATCCTGAGGGAGGCGGGTGACCTTCGGGGCGTGGCCCAGACCCTGGAGAACCTCGGCGTGGTATCGGCGATGGAGGGCCATCAGGAGCGGGCCCGGAGCTACTTCCGGCAGTGTCTGGACCTCTACCGCCAGCTCGGGGACAAGAAGGGGGTAGCGGGAACGGTGCGCTTCCTCGGGCAGCTGAGCTATCGGGACGGCGACTACGAAGGGGCGACGCAGCTCCTGGAGGAATGCCTTTCCCTCGAACGGCAGCTGGGCAGCGTGCAGCGGGTGGCGGAGGCGCTGGGGTTCCTGGGGACGATCGCCCAGGGGGCCGGGCGCGCCGTCGACGCCAGAGCGCTCTACCGCGAGAGCCTCGCCACCTACGCCCAGGCCGGCAACCCCGCCGGCGCTGACGACGTCCTCCGTCGCCTGCTCGACCTGGAGCCTCTTGTCATACCTCGGGTCAAGTGACAGCGGTCGTCCGCAGAGATCCGTCAGCGCCTGTGCGCAGCTCGGTGTCAGCATTCAAGCCGACTAGTAGCATGATTTGTACTACGCTCACCAAGTATGGCTCGATCACTGCACGTCCGACTTGATGACGTGTCGGCAGCGGCGCTCGATGTCGTTCGCGCCGGCGGCATGAGCGACTCGGAGGCCGTACGGACCGCACTGAGAGAGGCCGCCGCACGCCGGCGAGTCCGCTCTGCCCTTCGCGAGGAAGTCAGGCATCTGGCGGGTGACGAGGGCGACCGTGAGGAGATGCGAATCATCCGCGAGCAGATGGCCGACCTTGCGCCCGGACGGGTGGACTGAAGTGGTCCGTGGCGAGGTGTTCCACCTGCCGGCCCCAAGAGGCGCCCGCGGGCAGGAGCAGCGTGGGGCCCGCTACGCGGTGATAGTGCAGGCCGACGAGTTCCTGGACCTCTCGACGACGCTCGTCGCGCCCACATCGACTGGCGCCCGCTCGGCGACCTTCCGCCCCATGATCACACTCAACGGGCGCCAGACACGGGTCATCGTCGAACAGACGACCGTCGTCGACCCTCAACGACTGGGTCGATCGGTCGGACGGCTCGACGCCAGCGAACTGCGCGCCGTAGACGAGGCACTCGCTCTCATCCTCGGCATCTGACTCTGATCGCGCAAGCCGCTGCTCAGGGTGTGAAGTGAAGGGAAAGTGACAGTGGCGACGCCAGCGAAATGACAGTGGGCCGAGGCCCGTCCACCCGCGACCAGCGAGCGCTTCCACTCACCAGAGAGCGACCTGTTCAACCGCCGAGAGCCCGGCGGAGCTCGTCCAGCAGGGCCTGTGGGAAGCCGACTACGGCCCGACTGAGTAGCTCGGGATCGAAGCCGGTGATGAGCAGATGGGCGGCGATCGGCCGCCAACGGTCCTCCGTCCGCGCATGAGGTCGGACGCCAGCTCCGAGGCGACGACGGGCACCGAGCGCCCGGCAACCTCCGCCACGGAGAAGTACCGCCAGGGCGTCTCGCCCACGCACTCGGCAACACGTTCGCGCCCGGTGTTGCGGCTTTCCACCGTGGAGAACTGCACCGGGACGCCCGCGAGCTGGTGATCGGCCAGGTACTGCTGGCCGAATGGAGTCTCGACCAATGTCGCCGGGCGCGAACCAGAAGCAGCCGCCAGCTCGTCGACCGCGTTCCGGTCGCGGGCGAGGATGTCCACGTCGGCGACGGGCAGATCGATGCCTCGTAGCGCCGACGAGGCCGTGCCCACGACCCGCACCCGCTCGGAGAGCCGCGCCATATCGTCGAGCACCGGCGTGATCGCCTCGACGACCCGTTCCGCCGTGATCACCTCACGAAGCCTACGGTGCCACCAAGCTACGGTGACCGCCGATGGGGGACCGGCGTGCGCTTCGTGCATCGCTGACCGAGCAATTCGGCCCGTCGTACGAGGCGATCGAAGCCACCGTCGAGAGCCTCATGGCGGACACGCGGCCGCCCCGCGCCCTCACTGACCTGCTGGACTTCATCGCGCCCCTTCCCGCTGGCGGCCTCGCGATCGACGCCGGCTCCAACCGCGGCAAGTGGGCGGTCCAGATCAGGGAACGGCACGACTGCCGGATCGTCGCCATCGACTTGGTCCATGGCGCGATGGTCCTCGCCGCGGCGGACGGGCTCCCCGCCGTCACGGCCGACATCGAAGCCCTTCCCGTCCGCAGCGGCGTCGCCGACCTGGTGTGGTGCCGGGACATGCTGGAGTGTGTCCCCGACCCTGAGGCCGCGGTCAGCGAGCTGGCGCGGGTCCTCAAGGGCGGCGGCCAGCTGGTCCTGTACGTGGCGTTCACCACGCCGGCGTTGGAGCCGCGGGAAGCGGATCGGCTCATCACTGCCCTCGACATGCCCGACTGGTGGGCGCACGGGCGGCGGCCCGTGCAAGACGCCATCGCCCGGTCGGGGCTCGAGGTCCGCCGGGTCGAGCCGATCAGCCCCGAGCACCAGGAGCGGGCCCTCCTGGACGGCGGTGGGCTGGCGCGGGACTTCGCCATTCTCGCCCGGCTACAGCGGGAGCGGGACCGGTGCGAGGCCGCGATGGGGACGGCTTGGTACGAGCGGTGGCGGGCGTGGCTGGTGTGGGCGCCCTACCTGATCTTGGGGAAGCTGGAGACCGTCGCCTGGGACCTGCGCCGGCGGTGACCGGCCAGGCGGCATCCTGGCCGCCGGATGGGCCAGTGAGGAGGGGCGGTCCGACGTCCACCTCGCCGCCGCGGCGTGGGTGTGCGGCGCGGTCGTCGCCTGGTCGCGCGCCGGCGAGGGAACTGCCCCTCCATGTCCGGCGACGAACAAGCCAGCGCAACTGGTCCTGGCCAGCCTCAGCCTGGTGCAGACGGCGTACGATCGGTGCGTGGAGTTGGACTTGGGACGCCTGAAGGAGATGCACCCGCGAATGCCGCTGGCCACCGCGGGTGCGTTCGAGCACCGGGCTGCGATTGCGCTCCAGCGACGGCAGCACGAGCCTGGCGCGAGCTTGGCGGTCACAATTGAAGCGGAGATGTCGAGTGCGAATCTCCAGTGGCAACTCGTTCCATCCGCCGATCAACATCAACTCGACCGGCACCGTGTCACCGAGGACGGCGCTGAGGGTGTAGCGCTGGCCTTGGTCCACGTCGCGCGAGGGTGGGTCGGGCTGCGACGCCTTCAACGCGGGGAGTCGGCTGACTGGCTGCTGCACGACCGCCAGGACCGGCGAATAGCGCTTGAGGTCAGCGGGCTTGATGGCTCCCTTGACCTTCAACGGCTTAACGAGAAACTTGGGCAGGTGAGGGGGTCGACATCCGCTGAAATCAAGTTCGCGTGTGTCGTCGCCTTTCTCTCACCTGCAGCGACCCTCGCCCGGGCGTGATCAATGGACCTTGACTCGCTGTACCTACTCGTCACCGAAGCCATTATGCGGGCAGAAGCGCTACAGGACTTAGGTGCACCTGGGGCTTCAAGTGCCTTCACCGACTTGTCCTTGATCGAGGAGAAGATCGCGAAGTTGCTCCCTCCGTCAGACACTGAGGGCGCAATTGCTCGACGTGGCGCGGTTCGGGCAGCCGCTGTTGGAGGCGACGCCGCGCGCGCTCGTCAACTGGTCGATCGATTCGCCGAAGAAGCTGGCACGACGGACGATCTCCGCAGGCAGCTCAACGAGCTTCTCTCCACGGCGACTCCGGACACGCCCAAAGGCGACGTAGCAGCACCGGCCGTCGAGGCAACCAGCGCGTCTCCCACCGACCGCGCCGCGCCCCGAACGCAACGCATCGACCGTTCCGCGAGAGAGGACCGGCGAGACGTCGTGGATGTGCAACCACCAGCACAGAACGACGGTCGCTTGCGACGTTGGGTGGACCTTCAGCGGGTGGCAGCGGGTATGTCCCCGCTCGGAACTAGTTCAGAGGTGCCGGCCCGCGCAGGTGATCAGGCGCTTCGCGTCCACGTCGCGCGAGAGACGATGGAAGAAATGCTCTCCAACTCCGCATGATGACTGCGTCGCGTGCTGGAGTTTCACTCCTTTGACGGTAAAGCGCCTGCTCGAGCCGGTGGCGTGTGTCTCGGCCGATGTGTGCTAACGAGGGGGGCCTGAGCGTTGAGCTTCTGTGCGTGCATCATTCTCTCGCAGAGTTCTCCAGCGGCGATCCGGGAATTGACGAGGTTGCGCGGCAGCTCCACGAACGCACCCGCCTACGCGACCTCGACGACATTACAGCGCTCGTAGTTGCCGATGAGTCCGGTAATGTAGCCGGAATCGCGTCTGTTACGGACCTCATCCTGCAGAGCGACTTGAATGCTGGGGGGACTCCGGTGGAGGGACTGTTCCTGTTTTATCCCCTGTTGGCAGTGGACAGACAGTTCCGCGCCGGGCTAGTGCTGTCCATGCTCTTGGATGAGTTGGAGCGCGTTCGTGAGCGGCGGTTCAGCCGCAGCAAATACCTCGGAGAAATCGCGTCCCCCCTCGTCGCGTCCGGATCCGAGGCGCTCGCTGAGTTGCTCGAGCGAAGGGGATTTCTCCAGCTACAAACTGACAGTTCGGTGTCCTTCCGTCCTGCAGCACCTAGGTGACGGCCGCCTTATCGGTCGGCTCGATGGCGGCTCGCTCGGTAGCGACCTGGGTCGGATCGGAGCGGAGCCCGTCGGGATGAGAGCGTAGCTACTTTACGATCAGCTCATCACCTTCGCCCGGCTGGTGGAGCACCTGCGCTCGGGGATCGACGAGTGGAACACCGCCCATGCCCGCCCGGTCCTCGGCTGCACCCTGGCGGAGGCGTGGGCGCGAGACGCCACGCCGATCCGCACCGTCGAGGAGGGCCGGCTGCGCTGGATGATGCTGGCCGAGGACCGGCGCACCGTGCAGAAGGAGGGCGTGCGCTTCGGCGGGAGGTACTTCACCGCCCCCGAGCTGACCGGCCGCCGAGGAAGCTCGGTCCGGGTGCTGCACTGGCCCCACGACGAGCGCCGCATCGAGGTCTTTCTGGGCCAGGAGTGGCTCTGCACGGCCTATCCCCAAGGGTCCCTGTCCGCCGACCAGCGGGCCGAGGTCCTGGCCGAGCGCCGCCGCCAGAAGCTCGAAGCCGACGCCCTCCGTCGCAAGGCGGCCCGCCTGGCCCGCTACCACCTCTCCCCGGCCACGGCATCGGCGGACGCGGAGCCCACCTCGGTGCTCACCGAGGCCGACGCTGCGTCCGGCGGCGATCGGGCCGGCCCTCGCGCCGTCTCCCTGCTGGGCCTGGAGACCGACTGATGGGGCGGCATTTCCTGGACCTCGACGCCGCCGTCGTGCGGACGGAGGACTACGCGCTGTGCCAGCGGGCGGTGGCCGACGTCATCCGGGCCGGGGCGATGGGCATCGTCCACGGCCATGCCGGTGCGGGTAAGACGTTCGCGGTCGAGGACGCGGTGGCCGCCAGCGGCGAGCAGGCGGTGTTCCTCGCCTTCGCGGCATGGCCGAGGAGCTCTGCGCCCGGCTGTTCGACTTCGACCCGGGACGGACCGACCAGAAGAGCCTGACCCGGCTTCTGCCGGCCCGCCTCGACGTCGAGCCGGTCCTGATCGTCGTCGACGAGGCCCAGCGGCTCAACCGCAAGTGCTTCGAGTTCCTGCGCTACCTCCACGACCCCGCCGAGCGCGGCCTGGGCGGCATCGCCCGGCGCTCGCCCATGCTGCTGGTGGGAGGCGACCAGGCCTGGGGGGTGCTGGCCGCCGATCCGATGCTGCGCAGCCGGGTGTACCGCAGGGTCCAGTGCCGGCGGATGCGCCCCGAGCAGGTGCTGGCATGGATCCCCGGTTTCCACCCGCTCTACCGCCAGGCGAGCCCCGATCTGCTCTCCTTCGTCGACCACCACTGCGGCCACGGGCTGTTCCGCAACTGGTCCGCCTTCACCCGGACCGCCCTCGATGTCCTCGACGGCGCCGGCAAGCTGACCAAAGAGGCGGCCGCCAACGCCTTCACGCTGCTCGGCGGGGCCAATGATGCCCAGTGAGCGCCGATGGCACAGCGTGGCGCCCGACTCGCCCCTCCTGCTGGACGCACTGGCCGCCCCGTTCGGCACCTACCTCGGCGTGGCCGTGTGCCGGACCGTTCCGGGGGCGGGCCGCCTCGACGCCATCGCGCCCGACCTCCTCTGCGCCGTGGGCAAGACCGAGGCCCTGACCAGCACCCTCGGGGGGCGCCTGGACCTGGCGGAGCTGTGGCTGCACGCCCACCAGGTGAGGCAGCTGTTCATCACCGGCGCCGACGGCCTGCACGCCCGGGTGTGGGCGGAACTGTGCGCCCTAGGCGGACGGGTCGGCTTCGACATCGTGTTCGTGAGTGCCGAGCCGGCGCGGTGGCGGGCGGAGCTGGCCGATCTCGTTCAGCACGGCCGCCAGATCTGGCTGCGAACCGACCCCGAGCGGCCCCGGGTCCAGCCGGCTGTGGGTGCCCCGCTGCCCGACGCCAGCTTTCCGGGGCTGCCGGCAGCGTGCGCCGAGCACCTCGACGCAGCCCATGGCGCCCGGGCGCTGGCCATCTACGACGAGTGCCTGGTCGCCGCCTTCGACGCCCTGCCGCCCGAGCGCCTGCACGGCCCACCTGAGGCCGCCCATGCGTTCCGTTGCGCCCTGGCCCGCACGCCGGAGCTCGGGGTGGTGGCCCTGGCCATGCACGCGGTGCGCGCCGCCGGCCTGCTGCGCGGGTACCACATCAGTTTCCGCGATGACCTGGGCGGGGTGGCCTTCGAGGACCTCCTCACTGCCGACCGCCTGGCTCAGCTGAGCCGACTGGTGGCGCCGGAGGCGGCCGCCGCCGGCGTGCTCGCCGGTATCGGCTTCCCTTCCATCCCCGAGATCGGCGACGACGGCGGCTCGGTCAAGCTCCACGGCACCTGGCACGAGGTCCCCTACGGGGCCGCCGCTGCTTCGAGCCGGGGTTCAATCCGGGGCCTCTCCGCCCCGGCTCTGGGGGGCGCCGCCGAGGCCGAGAGACGAGCGGTGGGGGCAGCTGTGGCGGACGCCGCCCCCGGTGCACGTCACCGTCGACTGCGAGCCGATCGACTACCAGTCGTTCCGACACATCGGCGGGCCGCCGATGGACTGGACCAGGCCGGCGCGCGCGGGTCGTCGGGGAGCTCGTGGGGATTGACGAAGGCCTTCGGAAGGCCGACCTCGGGACCCAGGAGGTGGCCCGGCGTCTTGGGGCCCGCCCGGGGGGCAGAGACGCCATATGCCACCGCATCGCCGCGCTGCTCGAGACGGCCGAGGGGGAGGAGGACGCGGTCGTCGACGGCGAGCCCGGCGACGCCCGCCTATGCGGCGCCCTCCTGGTGCGCCTCGGCGGTACGGCGACGGCGACGGTCATCGCGGCGTGGATGGGCTGGAGCGTCGAGCGCACCGCCGCCGCGGTGGCCGAGCTGGATCGCCGGCTTGAGAAGTGCGGACTGCGGGTGGGCGCTGAGTTCGGGGGGCGGCTGCACCTTCGCGAGCGGACCCGGCTGAGGGTACGGGCAAGCGACGTCGCCGACGAGCTGCTCGCCCGACTCGACTATCCTGCTCGCCGCCATGCCCTCGCCCACCTCGTGCGGGGTGAGCCCTGCCCGCAGGCCTGGGACTGGATGCAACCGTTGCTCGATCTCGGTGCGGCGGTGACGGGCCCCTACCCGGGCGCCCGTCCCACCTCCTCCATCGCCGTCGCCTTCGCCGCCGTACGCCGGCCGATCGCCGAAAGCTCCTTGCTCGTCGTTATCCCGGTAGAGGAACCGCCCAGCGAGGAGGACATCGCTTGATCGAGATCCCCGCGGTCGCCTGGCCGGCCGACCGTGTGTCCTCGGGCGGCTCGGTGAGCGGCCCGAGCGATGATCCCGGCAGTGAGGGATCCCGGGCGCACGGCGGGCCACCCTTGCGCTGGCTGGCCGACCGTCCGGCATTGTCGCGTGGGTCTTCGCCGGCGACGCCGGCGAAGATATGGGCGCCCCCGTGCATCGAGCATGCTCCGAGCGGAGAACCTCTGGCCAGGCCGCGTAGACCGTGACCCACGGCCGGCGATAGGCGACGCTCCCTCCCTGCCTCTCGTCGTTCTTATGGGACAGGGTGCCAGACGTAACGGACGTCGGGAGCGCGTTCCTGGTTGCCACTCCCGTCGGTGCGCTCTGACGCCTTGAACCCGTGGCGCTCGTAGAACCGGTGAGCGCGACCATTCGACTGGAAAGTCCAGAGCTGCAGCCCATCGGGCCGGGAGCGCTTCGCAACTTCAAGCAGCCTGGTGCCAATCCCACGACCCATCCACGACGGGTCGACGTAAAAAGCTGCTCGATCCACTCGCCATCGAGCAGCATCATGGCGACGACGACCTTGTCGTCCGTCTCGGCGACCCAGACTTCATCCCCGCCCAGCACAACCCCTTCGAGCCAACCGCGCACGCTGTCATCCGTACCCCGCAGTGGGGGAATATCAGGTACGGCGTGACGACGGGCACGCAAGTACACCCCCGCAACGACGTCAGCGTCGGTAGCAGTCGCTCGGCGGATCTCCACCCAGTCCTCGACCATCGGCCCTCCACCCGACGCCTCCTCGGGTGAGTCTGCTCCTTCTTCCCGGCGGCGTCAGAGCCATTTTGCTCGCGCCATCCAGCCGGCGATTGTGGACGCCGACGCCAACTTGATGCACCTGTCGATAGGGGGCACTCCGGAGACTCGGGAGCACAGGTCGATCATCCCGATGGCGGAATCAATGAGTTGCAAAGCGCGGCGTGACGCCGGACGCCCGGCACGCCGTCTGTCAGCGTCACCACCGACCGCATTCCCGGTTCGCATTTTCGCGACCCGCGGTGGAACGCCAGTCCCGCGCTACTCCGTGGCAGTGCGCCTACGGCGAAATGCCATGATCGCAAGCAAGATGATCGCCACCAAG
>JAHFUP010000099.1 GCA_023265025.1 Acidimicrobiia bacterium
GGATTCACGAGGGCGTCGCCGGCTTCGTGTACGCGACATCCGCGGCCGGCACCGTCCCCCTGCACCGCTATTGGAACGCTGCCGCCGGCGACCACTTCTACACGACCTCCTTCGACGAGCTCGGCCCGGGCCGACGCGGGTGGAACCATGAGGGCATCGCCTGCTACGTGTTGGCCGCGACCCCCAGTCTCTCGTCGGAGCAGGTGACGATGTCGGAGGGCGAGGACGTCCCGGCGACGTTCCGAGCCAGCCCGACGACCTGGGTCCAGGCGGCCGAGCATGACCGGCCGGACACGTTCACGGTCGTTTCCTGAGGGAGTCGCGCTACCGGTTGGCGGTCTGCTCCCCGCACAGTCCGGTGCCGAGCTGGCACGGCGAGTGGTCGGTGAGGACGATCTTGGGGTTGCCGTTGCTGTCCCGGAACACCTTGAACCCCTGCCAGGCCGTGTTGTTGCCGTAGTTGCTCTCCACGAACCGACCATCGGCATTGGTCACGCTCACCAGGAAGTATTCCTGGCCGTCCACCACGCCGGTGATGTCGAGGGCCTGGCCGTCGGTGGCGTGGTGGTACTGATCGGCCCAGTCGACGCTGACCCCGTGGAACTTGCCGAAGCAGTCGAAGTAGACGCGAGACGTGCTCTTGCCACTGTTGGACGTGCCGACGAGCTTGACCCAGTCGATGAGGCAGAAGGTCGTCTTGATCCCGGAGAGATTGTTGAACGCGGCACCGTCGGGCGATCCGACTCGAACGGAGAATTCGGCGATGCCGTCGGTGTGCCAATGCCGGTGCGTGGGGTGGTACAGGAACGTGCTGACCGGCTTTTCGCACACGACGGCGCCCGAGCTGTCACGGGAGTCGAGCACCTGCTGGATCGCCGTCTGCTGGGCGTCGGGGGCAGTGTCGTCGAGCGGGAACTCAGGTCGGAGCCGCCACGGGCCGGCGCCGGTGTTGGCGATGAGGTTGGAGAAGCGCAGCATCTCGCGTTGGTGCTCGTTGACCAGGTTCAGCTGCTGGGGGACGACCGTACGGATGTCGGGAAGTCGCCCGCCGGCGAGCGCCTCCGGCGTACAAGGGCCGGTGCCGGCGCCGGCCGACCCGGTAGGAACCGGTGTTATGGCCAGCGCCAATAGCGCACCAACCCCGCAAATGAATCTGGCACGCCGCCGCCTCGTGAACATTGTCCGCCCCTCTCAGCCGTTGTTGGCGCGGCCGTTCACCCCGCCGTCGGCCGAACTATACGGCCTCGACGCGCGCCCTGCACGGGTGATCAGGCCCTTCACCTGGTGCTTCGGCTGGCCGGCGAGGAGCGGGCCCAACGGGTGCGGAAGTTCCTCCAGTACGACCCCGCGCCGTCCGTGTAACGGGCAGAAGCCATCGAGTCACATTGGCCGCCGCCAATGGCACACTCGTATCCATGCGACGTTTCCGTGGGGCACTCCTGGCAACGGCCGCGGTTGCAATGCAGCTGACGGCCACAGTCCTCTCGGCGGGGCCGGCGGGCGCTGCCGTCCCAACCGGGTTCTCCGACGAGCTCGTGACCGCCCTCGGCGGCCCCACGTCGCTGGCGTTCGCCCCCGATGGGCGGATGCTCATCACCACCCAGGGCGGCGCCGTCCGGGTTTTCCAGAACGGGGTGCTCCTGGCCACGCCCGCCGCCGATCTGTCGGGCCGCCTCTGTGCGAACTCTGAACGGGGCCTCCTCGGCATCGCGGTCGACCCGTCCTTCGCCACTAACGGGTTCGTGTTCCTCTACTACTCGTTCAACAAGGTGGGCGACTGCGGGACCGGCACCGTGAACCGCGTCGGCCGCTTCGTGATGACCGGGAACACCCTTGGCAGCGAGGTCGTCATCGTCGACAACATTCCCTCGCCGGCGGGGAACCACAACGCCGGCGACCTCCAGTTCGGCAAGGACGGGATGCTCTACGTGAGCGTCGGCGACGGGGGCTGTGACTACCCGGGCGGAACCCCGAGCGGCTGCGGCGGATCCAACGACGCATCCAGGGACCGGCATTCGCTCGTGGGCAAGGTCCTTCGTATCGACCGAGACGGCGCCATCCCGATCGACAACCCCTTCACCGGGCCGGGAACCGCGCGCTGCAACCTCGGGAACATCTCGCCCGGCCTCATCTGCCAGGAGGCGTTCGCGTGGGGCCTGCGCAACCCCTTCCGGATCGCCTTTGACACCAATGCTGCGGGCACCCGCTTCCACATCAACGACGTCGGCCAGAACACCTGGGAGGAGGTCGACCTCGCGGCCGCCGGTGCGGACTACGGCTGGAACGTCCGCGAGGGGCACTGTGCAAACGGCTCGACCTCCGATTGCGGCCCGCCGCCGGCGGGCATGACCAACCCCATCTTCGACTACGGCCGGGCCGACGGGTGCGCCTCGATCACCGGGGGCGCGTTCGTCCCCAACGGGATCTGGCCCGCCGCCTATACCGGGAAGTACCTCTTCGCCGACTACGTCTGCGGGCGGATCTTCCGCCTCGACCCCAACGGCGCCGGAGGATTCAACCGGGTTGATTTCGCCACCGGCCTGGGAGGTAGCAGCGCCGTCCACCTGAGCTTCGGTCCGTGGAACACCAGCCAGGCCCTCTACTACACGACCTACGCAGGGGGCGGACAGATCCGACGCATCGTCTACACGGCCGCCAACATTCCCCCGACGGCTGTGATCCAGGCGACGCCGGCCTCGGGGCCGGCGCCCCTGACGGTGAACTTCAACGGCGGCGGCAGCAGCGATCCCGAGGGCGGCGCCCTGACCTATGAGTGGACCTTCGAGGCCGGGACCGCGCCCGTCACCACCACCACCGCAACGACCAGCCACGTCTATCCGGCCGGCTCGTACACAGCTTCGCTCGTGGTTGTCGACCCACAAGGGGCGCGTTCGACGCCGGCCACCACTGCGATCGCGGCCGGGCCGAACACGGCCCCCACGGCGTCCGTTGCCGCGCCAGCTACCTTCCGCGTCGGCGACACGATCACCGTGACCGGCAGCGGGGGCGACGCCGAGGACCAGACCCTCCCCGACTCTGCCTTCTCCTGGACGGTCCTTCGCCACCATGGGACGCACACCCATCCGTGGGCTTCGGGCACCGGGCGGTCGCTCTCCTTCGCCGCCCCCGCGCCGGAGGATCTGGCCGCAGCTACGAACAGTTATGTGGAAGTGATCCTGACCGTACGGGACTCGGGCGGCCTGACGGGCACGGCAACCAAGAACGTCCAGCCCCGGAAGGTCCAGCTCACGGTGGCGACGGCTCCCACCGGACTCCGCATCCTGGTCAACGGCACCTCGTTCACAGGACCGAGCACGTTCACGTCGTGGGAGGGGTGGTCCGTGACGCTGGAGGCCCCGAGCCCTCAGAAGAAGTGGACGTTCCGGTCGTGGTCCGACGGTGGCGCCCAGGTTCACACCGTGGTCACCCCGGCCTCTGCGACGACCTTCACCGCCAACTTCGCCAAGAGGAACACATAGGGCGCCAGCGCGCCGGGTACCCTCGATCGCAGGAGCGAGGGGGTCGCATGATCGTGACGCGTAACCGGCTGGTGCAATCGGTCACCAGCGCCGCGCTGGCGGGGTTCGTGCTCGCCGCAACCGCGTGGTCGGCCTCCGCCAAGCCAATCGAAAAGGCCCGGTTCCACGACGGGGACAGCTTCGTCATCAACAATCTCTGCGGTGACCTCCAGGTTGGGTTCGAGTTCCACGACGACGGCAGTTTCGTGCTGCGGCCGACCGGCCCCACCGGCCTTCCGAGGTATACGGCGAGTCACCACGGCGGCGCCAGTTACACAAACCTGGCCACCGACAAGTCGTTCACAGTGACCTGGAACTACGTGAACCAGGACACCAAAGTCACCGACAACGGGAACGGTACGTACACCTTCTTGATGCAGGTTCCGGGGCCCGAAAAGTGGTTCGGCCCGGACGGCCAACTCCTGAACACCAGCGGCGGCATCTTCGTCCTCAGGGTCGTCATGAACGATGGTGGGACGCCGAGCGACCCCTCAGACGACAGCTTCGTCAGCGAGGACCTCGTGCGCGACGTGGGCGGAAAGCCGCAGGAACCGTGGAACTTCTGTGACTCATTCCGAGCCCTAACCGCCTGACCGACGGGCCGGCCGGAGAGCCGGGACCCTGCTGGCGGCATCCGGGGCGAGCGACGTCATCGACGCCGCGGTGGTCCTCTTGGCCGACGACGGCGACGACATCCTCACGGGCGACCCTGCCGACCTTCTCGCCCTGCGGCCGCCGGTCGACACGTGGAGCTCATCAGGGTCTGACGGCCGGCGCCGGCGCGTCACGACCGGCGACGGCCGGCGGGCTTCGGGGGGTAGAGAGCGGCGAGCAGGCCGAGGAGCTTGGGGAGCAGCGGGCTGAAGCGGCCCTCACCCCAGGGCAGGCCGGGTTCGTTGGCCATCGCCTGGCCGATGACGCCGCTGACGAAGACCGATGTGACGTAGAGCGCCTCGTCAGAGTCGGCGCCGGGACCGAGCTGCTTCGCGGCCACCGCGTCGGCCAGCGCCCGGCGTTGGAGCCACACCATCTCGAAGCTGGGCGCCATGGCCTCGGGCGTCGGCTCGAAGCTCGGAACTGGCCGCCAGAACAGCAACTGTGCCGTGGCGGGGTGGTTGACGGCCCATCGGCCGCTGGCCTCGAGGCCGGCGGCGAGGGCGTCGAGGCCGGGCTCGACGCCCTCCATGGCGGCGCGCATGACCTCGAGGTTGGCGCGCTGGCCCCGCTCGAAGAGGGCGTCGTAGATGCCCATGATCGAGTCGAAGTACTTGTAGATCGACGGCGGCTTCACGCCGAGCCGGCGGGCCACCTCGGACAGGCTGAGCCCGTTCACGCCCTCCTCGGTCATCACGGCGGCGGCGATGGCGAGGATCTCCTCGATGGTCTCCTGCCGTCGCCGGGACCGACGATCCGGTGATGCAGGAGCGGGCTCAGCAGTGATCGATGTCACGCCGATAACAATAGCACAAGTTCCTGTTGACAGCACTAGCTAATACCATTAGCTTACGGATGTCGCTACGGGAGCGCCGAAAGGGAGAGGGCAGATGGCACCGAAGAACCAGCGGTGGTGGTTGACCGATGACAGCGTCGAACTCGAGATCGAGGCCGACGCCGACGTGCTCTACGGGATGGTCTCCGACCTGCCCCGCATCGGGGAGTGGAGCCCGGAGTGCGAGGGGGTCACATGGGAGGGCGACGTCACCGTGCCCGTGGAGAACACGACGTTCATGGGACACAACGCGGTCGGTCCAGGGCGCCGTATCCGCTACTCGCGCCACGGTCGGGTGCTGGTTGCCGATCCAGGTCGCGAGTTCGCCTTCATCACCGACGAGGGCGGGCGGGAATCGACGGCGTGGCGCTACCGGTTCGAGCCCCTCGCCGAGGGCCGTACGCGGGTAACCGAGTCGTACGAGGTGCGATGGATCCCCACCTGGGCCCGCATCCTCGACGTCCCCACCAACCGCCACAAGGAGTTGGTCAGGGGCATGCGCACCACCCTCGAGCGGCTCAAGGCGGCGGCTGAAACGGCACAGGTCGAGTCCCAGGAGGAGTCCCGGTCATGACGACCACCTGCTTCACCGCCGCGCCCGGCGTCGACGTGATCACGACGACTGCCGCCATCCCCGCCCTCGGCTCGATCGCCATCAACGCCTTCGTGCTGCACGGCTCCGAGCCCGTCCTCGTCGACACCGGCACCGTCGCCGGCGCCCCCGAGTTCATGACCGCGTTGGAGTCGACCATCGACCCGGCCGCGCTGCGCTGGATCTGGCTGACCCACACCGACTTCGATCACATCGGCTCGCTGGCCGCGCTTCTCCAAGCCAACCCGCAGCTACGGGTCATCACCTCGTTCCTCGGCGTTGGGATCATGGGCCTGTCGTCGGCGCCGCTGCCGATGGACCGCGTCCACCTGATCAACCCGGGCCAGTCGGTGACGGTCGGCGACCGCCGGCTGACGGCGGTGAGGCCGCCGGTCTTCGACAACCCGATCACCACCGGCTTCCTCGACGACCGCTCCGGCATCCTGTTCAGCTCCGACTGCTTCGGTGCGCTGCTGCCGGCGGTCCCCGAGGACGCCGCCGACCTCGACACCGACGAGCTACAGGCTGGGCAGGTCCGCTGGACGACAATCGACTCGCCCTGGGTGCACCGCGTCGACCGCGACACATTCGGCCACTCCCTCGACCAAATGCGGGCGATCGAGCCGACCATGGTGTGCAGCAGCCACCTCCCGCCCGCACCCGGCGCCATGCTCGACCTCTTCCTCGAATCGCTGGCCATGACGCCCGCCGCCGACCCGTTCGTCGGCCCCGACCACGCCGCCCTCGAAGCGATGCTCGCTGGCATGGCCGGCGCCCCGGCCTGAAGCGACGCGCTGCGCCACGTTCCCCGCTGCGGATGGGGCAACTCGATCGAAAGCGAAACGGCCATGGAGAAGCCGGACATCACATGCAGCATCGAAGCGACCGGGCCTGATGGGAGCCCGGTCGAGGATGGCGGGCCCGCGACGTACGGGGCCGGCACGTCGGCGCGGCAACGGGACCAGCCGGCGTCGTTGACGGCTGGTCCCGTTGCTCACGCCGTAGGCGTCGATCAAGAGCTCTTGTACACCGCGAAGCCCACCGTCGTCAGGGACGTGAGGGCGTAGCGCACGTAGCGGAACATCACCTTGGCCATGTCGTTCACCTCCTTCCTTGGGGATCGGATCGATCGAGAACCGGGCTCAGGCGGCGGCGGGGAGCGGCTCGGCCCGCAGGTACTCCCAGGTCGTGCGCTCGGCGCCCCGCCGGCGCCGCCAGTAGGCGATCTGGACGAGCATCACCGGGCCCAGCACCACCATGGCGGGGATGAGGGTCTCGGTGCTGGCGACGTACAGCACCGTCAGCATGCCGACCACGGACACCAGTCCCGAACCGAGCGCCACCCGGCCGGCGGTGCGGCCGAATGCCTTGCGCATCACGAGCGGGAACACGGCGGCGACCAGCACGTCGCCCAGCCCGATGCCCAGCCCCCGGGTCGGGGTGCCCCAGCTGATGAACGGGACGAAGGGGATGGTCGAGAGGCGCTGGGCGATGTCGCCCATCACCGACACCTGGGTGGTGGCGTACACGTCGTAGACCGTGATGCCGGCGGCGAGGAGGGCGAGGTCCCGGGCCTTCATCCCGCCCTGGGCCCACAGGGTCGCCGTCCCGACGACGACCACGAGCAGCATGAGGTCGTTGACGAGGAGGAACCCGGTGCTGCCGGCGCCGCGGGCGACGGCCAGGACAACGTCTGCGCCGATGAGGGTGGCGACGACGGCCCATCTGGCCCACCGGTTCACGACCACCGGCTGGAGGGCGGTGGAGAGGATGCTCAGCATGCCGACGCCGAGGAAGCAGGCGGCGGCCCAGGCCGGGAGCACAAGGTAGAGGTAGGGCATCGTCACCAGCGCCACCAGCATCACGACGACGTCGGTCCGGTTGAAGGCCCCGAGCGGTGGCCGGTTGAGCTGGTAACGGCGGAAGAACCCCCAGGCGAGGAGGAGGCATGCGGCGGCGAAGCCGTTGACGACGATCAGCGGGGCGTCCATGTCAGTGTCCTTTCGTTCCGATGAGCTGGGGGGCGGTCGACGTCGGGCCGACCTTGGCGAGCGATCCCTCCCGCATGTCCGAGCGCAGCGGCAGGGGCCGGTCGAGCTCGTTGCGGTCCTCGACGAGCCGCAGCGAGCGGACGTGCACGTCCCGTCGGCGCAGGGCGTCGTCGACGTCCTCGCGCACGCCGGCGGTGGCCGAGCGCACCACGACCTCGACGGCCACGCCGCCGGGAACGGCCCAATACCCGAAGCGGGCGGGGAGCGGCACGGCGTCGACGTCCTCGAGGGCCTCGACCACGTCCCGCAGGAACACCCAGCCGTCGTCGTGGCGGACCGACAGGCGCTGCTTGCCGAGCGGGAGGCTGGTGGCCGGCGTGTTGCGCAGCTCGCACGTCATCGGCCCCTTCACGGCGCGGACGACGTCCTCGGTGTTGTAGCGCAGCAGGATCGTCGACTCCCGGAACGGCGGGAACGGCGTGGCCACGATGGTGCCGACCTCCCCGTCGCCGGCGAGGCCGGTCCCCTCCAGCCGCACCACTTCGATGAGCCCCATCGAGGGCTCGAAGTGCAGGTGGTCCTGGGGGCAGAGGTTGCCGGCGAGGGGCGCCAGCTCGGTCATCCCGTAGTTGGAGACGATGTCGATAGGGCCGAAGAACTCCTGGGCCCGGCGCTGGAGGCCGGCGGTCAGGATCTCCCCGCCGGTGAGGATGCGCTCCAGCCCGAAGTCCGCCGGTCCGTAGCCCAGGCGCCGGCCGTGCTCGACCAGCTCACCCAGGTACGACGGGTAGGTCGACATGATGCTGACCCGCGACTTCTTGCCGGGGTGGCGGTGCCGCTCCGACAGGAGCTTCAGGGTGTGCTCGGGGCTGACCAGTCCGCAGATGTAGAGGCCGGCGCCGATGCCGTCGCAGGCGGCGGCGACGCCGCGCACGCCGATCGTCGCCCGGGTGCTGATGTTTATCTGGACCAGGTCGTCGGGGGCGATGAGGCCCCGGCTCAGTGAGCTCAGCGACGACAGCGCGGCCATGGTGCGCATCTCGTCGTGGGAGAAGTAGACGCTGGTCGGCCAGCCGGTGGTGCCCGTGGTGGTGGTGCGGGCGCCCAGCTTGGCCGTCCGGCGGACGAACGCCTCGGGGTCGTCGCGCAGCGCCTCCTTCGGCGTCAGCGGCAGGCCGGCGATGTCGTCGAAGTCGAGCTTGGCGGGGTCGACGCCGAGCTGTCCGAACACCTCGGCGTAATAGCTCGTCTCCCGCAGGCCCCGGGTGGCCTGCTTGCGGAAGCGCCGGGTCTGGAGGAACTCGCGGGTCTCGTCGTCGAGCGAGGGCCCGGAGAGCACCTCGGAGATGTCCACCCCGAGCCCGCCGAACTCCTCCTGCGTCTGCCGCACGGCGCGGTAGATGCGGTCGAGGGACGGCTGATGGAACGGCCGTCCGAGGCCCATCGAGAGCGCGAACCTGAGGTTCGCCACGGCAGTCTCAAGCACGGGTTCCACTCCCCTTTCGATGGGCGGCGGTCGTGCCGGGCGCCCATGTCGATCCGTCGTTGGTGCCATCATCCGACGAAGGGCCGCCGGGCGGAATCACCCCGCCGGCTACCGCGCCGATCCCTCAGGAAAGGTCCGCCTTACCGTTCGGACACAATTGGGACCGGGGGGAGGACACCATGGACGCGCGAACGAACCTCGACCGGCACCTCCGAGGATCGAAGCGACTCGACCTGACGGGCGTGGCGTGGGAACAGATCCGGGACCATCCGCTGTCGAGTGCGGAGACCCGATGCCTGACCTACATGATGGACATCGAGAGCCACACGATGGTGTTCCTCCGCAGCCTCCTAGCCACCCGGGCCGCCATGGAACCCGAGCTGACCGCGTTCCTCGCTTGCTGGGCGTATGAGGAGCTCTGGCACGGTGAGGCCCTCAGTCGCTTCCTGGGCGAGGCCGGGCTGCGCCTGGAACCCGACCCCGACCTCCCGGGGTGGGACGATCCGTATCCGAGCCGCGTGCCCCGTATCGCCCGCACTCGCGCCGGCGCCCTCGGCGCCAGGGGCCGGGTCAGCCGCCACGGGCTGGCGCTGGCGTCTCGACTGTTCGGCGGGCTCCCGGCCACCCACATGGCCTGGGGCGCGATCAACGAGCTGTCGACGCTCACCGCCTACGGGACCCTCGTCGACCGCACGTCGAACCCGGTCCTGGCCGACCTGCTCGCCCGGATCGTGCGCGACGAGAGGCGCCACTACTCCTACTACCGGGTCGAGGCCGACCGTCGCCTGGCGGCCGACGGGCTGGGCCGGCGGGTGACGCGGACCGCCCTCGACCGGTCCTGGGCGATCGTCGGCACGGGCGTCCGCCCACTGGCGGAGACCGACTTCGTGGTCCTCCATCTCTTCGGTGACGGCGCCGGCCTGCGGGCCGCCCGCGAGATGGATGCGACGGTCGACGGCCTGCCCGGCCTCGATGGCCTGCGTCTCTTCGAGAAAGCTCGCGCCGGGGCGATCAGACGCGCCGGCGCAGCCGCACCCGCAGGCCGTCGCTGGGCTCGGGCGGGATCGTGTTCCACCGGTAACTGAGGCTCTGGTCGGGCAGGTCCCACTCGTAGTCGCGGACCAACAGCGTCATGAAGGCGAGCGTCAGCACCGTCGAGTACTCCAGGCCGAGGCACTGATGGCCGGAGGGCGGGCCGGCGCCTTGGGGGATGAAGGCCAGTGGATGGCCGCTCTGTTCGGCCCGCGCCGCCCCGAACCGGTCCGGGTCGAAGCGCTCCGGTGCACTCCACACCTCAGGATCGCGGTTGCGCAGGCTCAAGGCGAGGTAGACCCGCCAACCCTCCGGCACCCGGTACCCGTCGCAGACGAAGCTCTGCCGCGCCCGGCCGAAGGCCAGCGGCACGAGCGGCACCACCCGCTTCGTCTCGTTGACCACCTGGGTGGACGCCGCCAGCTCGCGGAGTGTCTCGAGGCGCAGCGGCGCGCCGAGCTCGCGAACCTCCTGTTCGCACCGCTCGGCCAACGCCCGGTCCTCGGCCAGCCGGCGCACCACTTCCGCCATCAGGGCGTAGACGATGAAGCCCGCCATGACCACGTGGTGGACCTCGAGCACGGCCTCGTCGTCGGTGCACGCCCGGCCGTCAGGAGCCCGTGACGTGAGGATGCGCGACAGGCCGTCCCGTGTCGGCTCGGCACGGCGGGCCTGCACGAGCTCGAGAATCTGGGCCAGGAGGCGATCGCGGGCCGCTCGGGCCTGACCGTACGGCGTCCCGGGGATGCCGAGCGGCACCGAGACGATGCCCCGCAGCACGGTGCCGTAGTCCTGGCACACGCGGTCGGTCCCCGGGCCCGGCTCCAGACCCAGCAGGTTGAGGCAGATGACTTCGATGGCGAGCTTCCGCAACTCGGCCGTGGCCGAGAACTCGGGCCGACGCGACCACTGCGCGAGACGGTCACCGATCAGGCTCTCCATCTCCGGGAGGTAGGCGACGAGGGCGTCGGGGCCGAAGGCGGTGAGGGTGATGGTCTTGAGCGCCCGGTGGCGAGGGCCGTCGTACATCTCCATGTTGACGCCACCGAAGAGGTCGACGATCGGGTAGGGGTGGGCGTCGTCGCGGACGATGTTCTGGGCGTCGTAGAAGGCGTCGGCGCCGGCGGCACTGCAGAGAAACACCGTCGGCCGACCGAGGATGCGCGACTTGAACACCGGCCCGTACCGGCCCCGGCGGACGTCGAGAAAGGCGAAGGGATTGCGCAGGAGAGCCAGGGTCTCGCCCAGCCAGGGCAGCCCGAGCCGGCCCGGGGGAACAGCGATGGTCAGGTCGGCGCCCACCGGGCCGACACTACCGAGGGCCACTTGCTACCGTCCGCGTCCATGGGGCCCGACGAGCCGACGACCGATCCACGGGTGGCGACCGTCCTCGAGCACATGCGGCTCGAGAACGACTACGACTTCCCCGGCTGCATGGAGGTCTTCGCCCACCCGCGGTACGAGATCGTGGCCACCGGCGAGGTCCACGACGGGACGGCCGCCGTGGACGCCTTCCTCAGCGAGAACCGTCGAGCGTTCCCCGACTTCCACTTCGAGCCGACGCGGGTCGCCGCCGCCGGCGACACCGTCCTGGTCGAGGGTGTGTTCACCGGGACCCAACAGGGCGCCTGGCGCGGCCTGCCGGCCACCGGCCGCTCGGTCAACTTCCGCATGGCCGTGATCTTCGAGTTCCAGGGCGACGACCTGGTGTGCGAGCGGGTCTACTTCGACCTGGGCACCCCCCTGCGCCAGCTCGGTGTGGCGCGGGACCCGACCAGCCTGAGCGGCCGGCTGACCACGCTCGTGTCCCACCCGGTCACGATCGCCCGGGCACTGCTCCGGCGCTCGTGACGCGGATCGCTACGACCAGAAGTCATCCCAGGCGTAGACGTCGCCCGGGTAGACCCAGATTTCGCTGAGCCGGCCGGCGCCGACGTGCCACACGTGGACGTTGTTCATGTCCAGCACCTTGTCGCCCCGCTCGGCGAGGTCCTTGACCAGGCCGACTGCGTGCGCCTCCGACGCGGTGACGTCGTGCGGCTGGAACCGCAGCGTGCCGCCGGAAAGCTCGGCCAACCTGGCGACGTAGCCGCCGACCGCCTCCTTGCCGTCGTAGTCACCGGCCACGGGGCTCCTGCCGGGGACATGGGCCTTGACGTCGTCGGCCAGCAGGGCCATCAGGGCACCGAAAGTCGCCGGCGGCCAGTGCGTCGTATGCCTTGCGGACCACCTCGATATTGGTGTCGGTCATGCCGGGACACTACCGAGGCCGGCGTGACGCGGCGTTCCGGCCACCGAACCGCCCGAAGGTGGTCCGGTGACCAGAAAGCCGAACCCCTCTACTTCGACGCGGCCGCCCGGCGGCTGGCGACGAAGCTGATGACGAGCAGGCCCAGGCCGACCATGGTCAGACCGCCGAGGGCGGCGAGGGCGTAGCGGGCACCGATCGAGCCACCTCCGCCGACAGCCGAGAACTGCACGACGCCGGTGAACACGTCCTGGCCGTCGCCGATCTGGATGGTGTTGCGGGTGTCGTCCCAGGCGAAGACGGCGAGGCCGTTGGACGACGCGATGCCCGGAGGCGTCCGCATGTCGTACCCGTTGCTCCACACGCCGACCCGGCGGTCGATCGAGCGGTCGCTGACCCGGATGTTCTTGGACCAGGTCGCCCCGTTGTCGTTCGAGTAGGCGTAGTAGACGTCGTTGGTGAAGCCGCCCGTGTCGTCGCGGAAGTCCCACCACGCCGCATCGACCCGGCCGTTGGGGGCGACGGTGATGTTGGGGTTGGTCTGGACGTGCCCACCACCGGGCTCCAGGTTCTGGGGGTCGTCGTCGTTGATCCGCTTGGGCTCGCTGAAGGTCTGGGCCCCGTCGATCGACCGCTGGTAGTAGATGTCCCGGTCGGACTGGCCGGCGGTCGGCCCGATCTTGTGCTCGTACACCACGTGGACGGTGCCCGCCTTGGTCGGGCCGGGGCCGACGTTCATCAGCAGCGGGCCGTAATAGGGGCTCGGCGCGGCCGCCTCGGTGGCGGTGAACGTCTTGCCCTGGTCGGTGGTCTTCATCACGACGATGAAGTTCGATCCGCCGGCCGGCGCCGGCGTCACCGTCGAGGAACCGAAGAACGCCCCGTAGAGGGTGCCGTCCTCGGCCACGCCGAGCGTCGGGTTGCTGCCGCCCCACTTGGCGGGATCCGGCTTGGTGTTGTTCCACGCCTCGCCCATGACGATGGGCTCACCGAAGGTCCGCCCACCGTCGGTGGACACGCCCAGCACGGCCTGGCTCGGCGCCGAGGCGGCGCCGGGAGCGGTGCCCCGCCGCCAGGCCACGTAGACGATGTCGTCGGTGCCGTTCTTGGTGTCGACCGCCAGCCCGGTCACCGGTCGGTTGTTCTCGGCCTTGTTGACCTCGTTGACACCACGGGTGCTGCGGACGGTGGTCGTCTGCCAGCTCTCGCCCAGGTCGTCGGTGCGGGCCAGCAGCACGCTGATGTTCCCGTACACGCCGCCGTGGTCGGCGGCCGGCGTCAGGTCGCTGCTGTCGTAGCCGGAGAGGGCGTAGTAGATCGTCCCCCCGCGGCCGAAGGCGATCTGCGCCTGGTAGGCCGTGCCCGTCGTGGTCACGCAGTAGGGGAAGGACTCCGGCGACGGTGTCGGGTCGAGGATCTTCCAGCTCCGGCCGCCGTCGGTCGAGAGCATGAACTTGCACGCCTTGGTCCGGAACTCGGGGTTCGAGGCCACGATGCGCATGGGGTCGTTGGGGTCGACGGCCAGGTGCGGCGCCGAGTAGGTGCGGGTGGGGGCCAGGTCGTCACCGGTCGCGTTGTAGGACTTGGTGATTCTCACCGGGCTCTGGCTGGCGGCGAAGGCGCCGGCCTGTCCCGCCACCATGGCGAGGAAGCCGAGGCCGACACCGGCTTGAAGGACGCGTGTGCGGTTCATGTTCATCACGCCTTCGCCGCCTCGGGGCCGGCGCTGCGACGGCCGGCGACGACCGCGCCGAAGCCGGCGACGAACATGGCGAAGCCGGCGCCGCCCAGGGCGACCATCAGCAGGGCGCCGTTGCCGGCGGACTCCTTCTCGACGAGGTCGCCAGGGCGAGCCTCGATCTGGGGCGTCAGTGGAGCACCGAGGAGCGGGATCTGGCCGTTGGCGTCGGAGATCTGGATCACGGTCCGGACCGGGATGCCGCGCAGGATGGTCTCGCTCGGCTCCAGCTTCTGCGTGACCCACAGGTCGTGGACGCCAGGCTTGGCGTCGGCGGGGATGGTGATCGTCCCCGGGCCCCACATGGCGAAGCCGGATTCACGGGTGGGGAACTCGCCCAGCACCGGCCCGTCGACCTTCTCCCAGCGGACCTGGACGGGGTTGGCGGCCCCGTAGCCACGGGGCCCGAACACGCCGACGGTCTCCCCCGGCTTGGCCGTGCCGGGTGTGACCTGCATCGAGGCGACGTGCGGCGCGTATGACGGGATCCCCGTCACCGGCACCCCGAGGCCGGCCAGGAAGGTCGCGGCCGCAATGCGGCGCGCGCCAGTACCTATTCGCAACATGGATCTGCCCCCTTGAGAAGGTTGTCAGGGCGGCATCGTCCGATGGCGCGTTGCACAGCCGTTGCGCGGACCTACGCGACTGGTGGCGCCCGACGCGCCGCCAGGTAGGCACGGACGAGGTTGTCAGGCCGCGCCATCATCTCCGGTCGCTCCTGGAGGTTGAGGACCCGCAAGAAGAGGCCGTGCAGGGTCGCGTCCTGCAGTGTCGCCTTGGTGTACAGGTCGTTGACCCGGTGGGTGACCCAGAGCCCCCGCGGCCTGTCGCCGGTCACGTGGGCCAGTCTGAAATCGGCCGACGTGGACAGCGTCCACACCGAGTTGACCAGCGGGCGCAGCTTCTTGAAGTAGCGCATCGCCGGCTCGTGCGGAGACGCTCCCGAGCCCAGATAGTCGCCGAGGGCGGCGGCGTGGAGCGTCGCCGATGTCATCCCCTGGCCGTAGATCGGGTTGAAGGAAGCGATGGAGTCCCCGGCGCCGATCAGGGCGCCAGGAAGCCGCCGGCAACGGTAGAAGTCACGGCGAACGCTCACCGGGTAGCGGTAGGTGGCGACGTCGCTGATCACGTCGTCGCGGTGGGCGAACTGGCGAAGGGCGACGCAGGGGTCCGCCTCCAGGCGGGAGGCGAAGTCGGCGGGGTCCGAGCTCGGGCGGTCCTGGTCATATCCGCCGACGGTGACGAGCCATCGCCCACCCTCGACCGGGAACGCCACGGCACCGCGGGCGCGGTTGACGTCGTCGGTGATGGAGATGATCGCTCGGGCGCCGCCGAGGCGTTCGTCGGGAGCCCGGGCGAAGAACCGGGTGGCGTAGCCGAGGCCGACGTTCACCTTGCGCTGAGGCGCCGCGACGTAGCCCATGGCGTCCAACCAGGCGTCGATACGAGTCGACTTGCCGGTGCAGTCGACCACGAGGTCGGCGCCGACGTGCTCCCCCTCCTGCTCGGCACCGGACAGGGTGACACCGTCGACCCGCCCGGCGCTGGCCGTCAGCCCCTCCGCCCGTCCCCGCACCACCCGTACGCCCTTCAGCGCCGCGACCCGCCGGCGGAGGTGCCACTCGAGGAACGGCCTCGTACAGGAGACCCCCAGGCCGATCCCCGCCGGCGGCTTGGCTTGTCCGTCGACGAACCAGCGAAGGTCGATGCCCGGGTCGGCCACCTCGGCCCCGTCCTCGAACATCTCCTGGGTGATCCCGGGGAACAGCGCCTCGATCTGTTCGAGGCCCCGGGCCAGCAACCCGTGCACATGCGCCCCCTGCGGCACGCCCTTCCGCATCGCCGGCCCGCCGGCGAGATCGTCGCGCTCGACGAGCACCACCTCGGAGGCGTGATCGGTCACCACCCGCGCCGCCAGCAGGCCGGCCACGCTGCCACCAAGCACCACGGCGCGATCCATGACCACCTCAGTTCAGCAGAGCCGGCGGCTCACGTTACGGCAGCGATCCCCTCGGGAGCTCCGGCAACGAGCAAGCGCGCTTCTGCGGCTCGTCGAGCGCGGCGAGACGGTCGAGATCACCGACCGGGGGCGGCCTGTCGCGCTCCTGGGTCCGATCCCCGAAGCCCCGCTCGAACGGATGCGGGCTGCCGGCGAGCTCGATCCGGCGACAGAGGACCCGGATGTTCCTGAGCCGCTGGTCCTCGCGGTCGATATCGAGGCCCCGTCATCGGTGCTCCGGTGGCTACGGCGCGACGAGCGCTGATGGCGGGGGTCTACCTGGACTCCTCGGCAATCGTGAAGCTGGCGATACGCGAACCGGAGTCCGCACCGCTCCGGTTGTACCTCCGCCGGCGCCGGCCTTGGGTGTCCAGCGCCCTTGCCCGCACGGAGGTCCTACGCGCGCTCCTTCCCGGCGGCGAACAGGCCCTCGCCGCCGGTCGCGGCGTACTAGCGCGATGTGACCTCGTTCGCGTCAACGATCGGGTGCTGAACATGGCCGGGACGATGGACCCACCCGAGCTTCGGTCCCTCGACGCCATTCACCTTGCGACCGCCGAGCGCCTGCGTGGCGGACTCCATGAGCTGGTCATCTACGACGAGCGCATGGCATCAGCGGCCCGTCAGCTTGGATTCCGCGTCACAGCACCAGAGTAGGGCCGTCGCGTATCCGGGACGGCGTCCGCTCGGCTGCGTCGACGGGGTGCTACGGGCGACCCGGGTTTCGACGCTCATTCGACGCACGGGTTCGAGTTCGTGCCGATGGTCGCCTCGCCGATCACGAGGACGTCGGTGCCGAGCACGCTGACGCGAAGTGCCCGTTGAGTCAGCGACGTGGCTGTCGACACCGTCTCGCGGAAGGAGAGGCTGAGGACCCCGGCCGGGACCGTGATTCTCCCGGTGATGGGCACCGGCACTCCGTTCACCAGGGCAAACCGTTGTGCCGGTCGCACCGCTTGTTCGCGTCGAGGGCCGAGTCGCCCGAGGCGTGGACGTGGACGTCGCCGTGGTGCCAGTTGGCGAGGCGTCTGGCTCGCTCTGGGCCACTTGATCGCCGGTGTCCTTTTGTGCGTGACCATCATCGGCATTCCCCTGGGAATTGCCAGCTTCAAGATGGCAGGGCTCGCCTTGGCACCTTTTGGGAAGCAGATCGTCCCCGTGGGGACTGTGCCACCGGGCACGTTCGGCGCCGTTCAACCTCCTCCGTCACTCGGTTGAACGGGCGACTGTTTCTTCGTGGGGGTCAAGCCAGCACGACTTCAGCACGAACCTCGCGCCCGAAAATGTGCCCGGCTGCGACGCAGGTGCGATTCCGGATACACCTTGGCGGCACTGCCAGCGCAGAAACCGGCGTTAAAGGATGCCGGGCACGACCGGTCCGCGGACGCGCTAGCGCGTTATCGGGCGTACGACTCGTGCCGTTCCCGGGCGGGCCCGACGACGGCCGGGAGTGTCGCCCGAGCGTCCGGCCGAAGGGGGCCGAGCGTTGTTATGCGTCGGCCTCTCCGCCCGACAACCTCATCCGGAATCGGCAC
>JAHFUP010000100.1 GCA_023265025.1 Acidimicrobiia bacterium
CCGGCGGGCCAACGCCAAACAGCAGACGGCACTCGAATGGCTGTACCCCACGTGCGCCGTCGAGGGCTGCTCGGCTTCGACGTGGCTGGAGACCGACCATCGGGTGGACTGGGCCGCGACCCACTTCACCGCGCTCGATCTACTGGACAGGTTGTGTCCCCATCACCACGACCTCAAGAGCCTCGATGGCTGGCGCCTGGTGGAGGGGCGGGGCAAACGGGCCTTCGTCCGACCAGACGATCCGCGGCACCCTCGGCATGGCGACGCGCCGGCGAGCGCAGCATGAGCGCGGGCTAGGGCAGCGTTCCACCGGTGTGCAGATTCGTCGGGGCGATGAGGCGCGTCCGCCGGACGTCCGAACGCCCTTCCTTACGCCTTCTGGTCGGCCTCGCGGGCGTAGCCGAAGACGCCGGCCACCATCAGCAGCAAGCCGACGACGGCGATCGGAGGGCCGAAGACGAAACCGTTGGCGAGGACCACCACGCCGGCGGAGAGCACGACGGGCCACGCGCTGGAGGAGGGGAAGTAGCCCAGATCCTCGGCCGCGTCGGCCGGGCTGGCGTCGCCGTCGTCCTCGGGCCTGGCGCGGTGCCGGTGGCCCTGAAAGAGCAGCCACAGCCCGACGAGGGCAAATGCGGGGACCGACGCCGCGAGCATGGCGGTGCCCGCCTGCTCGTAGCTGACGAACCAGTAGATGGCGGCGGTGACGGTGTAAAAGACGGCCGCCCCGGCGAAGAGACGCCATTCGACTTTCACGGTCGGGGCTCCAGTGGGCGCTGCCGGGCGTCGAACACCGGGCGTTCCGAGCGGATGAGGGGCAGCGCACCGAAGTTGTGCTCGGGGGGCGGGGAGGACGTCGCCCACTCCAGGGAGTAGCCGCCCCACGGGTCGTCGCCGGCGGGCTTCCCCCGGCGGGGGGTGACCAAAAGGTTCCACAGGAGGAAGAGGGTTCCCACGCCCAAAATGGCCGCCCCAACGCTCGACAATAGGTTGAGGAAGCTCCAGCCGGCGCCGGCCTCGTAGTCCGGGACCCGGCGGGGCATGCCCCGCAGGCCCAGCAGGTGGTGGGGCCAGAAGGTGAGGTTGAACCCCACGAACATCGTCCAGAAGTGAAGCTTGGCCAACGGCTCGCTCAGGCGCCGGCCGGTGACCTTGGGGTACCAGAAGTACAGGCCGGCGAAGAAGCCGAAGGCGGCCGTGCCGAAGAGCACGTAGTGCATGTGGGCGACGACGAAGTAGGTGTCGGTGACGTGGATGTCGACGGGCGGCGAGGCGAGCATTGGCCCGGTGAGGCCGCCCACGAGGAAGACGAGCAGGAACCCGATACAGAACAGCATCGGCGACTCGAAGGTCAGGTGCCCCCGCCACATGGTGGCGATCCAGTTGAACATCTTCACGCCGGTCGGCACCGCGATGAGGAACGTCATGGCCGAGAAGAACGGCAGGTTGATGGCCCCCGTGGCGAACATGTGGTGGGCCCACACCGCGGTGGAAAGTGAGGCGATGCCAAGGGTGGCGAAGACGAACCCCTTGTAGCCGAACAGGGGCTTGCGGGAGAAGACCGGGATGATCTCGGTCACCACCCCGAAGAACGGCAGGGCCACGATGTAGACCTCGGGGTGACCGAAGAACCAGAAGATGTGCTGCCACAGGACGGGTTCACCGCCGGCCCGCCCGTCAAAGAAGTGGGCACCGAGGTGACGGTCGGCGTAGAGCAGCGCCAGGCCGGCGGTCAGGACCGGGAAGGCCAGGATCGCCATGGCGCTGACGATGAACATGTTCCAGGTGAAGATCGGCATCCGGAACATCGTCATGCCAGGGGCCCGGAGGCACAGCACCGTGGTGATCAGGTTCACACCGGTGAGCACCGTGGCGACGCCGGTCACCATCACCCCCATGATCCACAGGTCGGCGCCCGCGCCGGGGGAGTGGATGGCATCCGACAGCGGGGTGTACGCGGTCCATCCGAACTGGGCCGCGCCCCGGGCGCTCAAGAACCCCGACACCATCGTCAGGCCGCCGCCCAGGAACAGCCAGTACGAGAGGGCGTTGAGGCGGGGGAACGCCATGTCGGGGGCGCCGAGCTGGAGCGGCACCAGATAGTTGGCGAACCCGAACGCCATGGGCACGGCGAAGAGGAACATCATGATGCTGCCGTGCATGGTGAAGAGCTGGTTGTAGACCGACTCGCCGACCAGTTGGCGGCCCGGCTCGGCCAGCTCAAAGCGCATCAGCAGGGCCAGCACGCCGCCCAGCAGGAAGAAGGCGAATGCCGTCACGCAGTACAGGACGCCGATCTTCTTGTGGTCGGTCGTCGTGACCCACCCGATCAGGCCACTGGCGTGGCCCCTCCGGGGCTCCGACGAGGGAGGCGGCACCGGCCGCTCGTCGAGAAGGGTCACCGACTGAGACCCCCTGGCCGCTGAGCTTCGCTCACCGCGGTGCTGACCGGCCGCTGAGCTCCGCTCACCGCAGTGCTGACCGGCCGCTGAGCTCCGCTCATCGGACCCGCACGCTCGCCTGGCGGCCGATATCGCCCGGCCCGTTGGGGTCCGGGCCGGGGCCCTGCGGCACCTGCTGCTCCTCCGCGATGAAGGCCTGGAACGCGGCGGGCTCGACGACCTCCACGTCGAAGGTCATCCGCCAGTGGTCGAGCCCGCAGAACTCCGCGCACACCCCGGGGAACCGGCCCAGCGCCGTCGGCCGGATATCGAGCGAGTTATCCACACCCGGGATCATGTCCTGCTTCACCAGGAATGCCGGGACGAAGAACGAGTGAATGACGTCGGCCGCCAGCAGGCGCAGGCGGACGTTGGCGCCCACGGGCACCACCAGAGTTGGCGGCGCATTGGCGTCACCGAGGACTGTTACCCCCTGGGCCGGGTACCGGAACCGCCAGCCCCACTGGAAGCCGGTTACCTCCACGCTCACCTCCGCGGTGTCACTCTCGTCGCGAATCCGGTTCTGGGTCCGCATGGTGAGGCCGAACAGCATGGCCACGATGACGAGCGGTATCACCGTGTAGAAGACCTCGAGGGGGACGTTCGCACGGGTCTGCCTGGGCAGTTGCCCCGCCGGCGTCGCCTTGGGCCGGCGGTAGCGGAGCACTGACCAGAGGATCAAGGCGGCGACCAGGACCCCGAGCACCACCCCCGCGGTGAGGAGGATTCGCCACAGGTCCAGGACGTTCTCGCCCTGGGCGCTGGCCGGTTCCGGGGCGCCTCCCCGCCCGCAGCCGGTATCCACCAGGAGCGCCCCGAAAAGTGCCAGGACGAGCCCCGCTCCCTTCCAGTGGGAATGCCGA
Organism: Acidimicrobiia bacterium; assembly: GCA_023265025.1. Classification (GTDB taxonomy): domain Bacteria; phylum Actinomycetota; class Acidimicrobiia; order Acidimicrobiales; family AC-14; genus CADCTB01. The sequence continues at coordinate 3,305 of JAHFUP010000100.1, forward strand.
CGCAGTGCGTGATTTCCTGGAATTTCACCTGCTAGCATTGAGGCTAGTTAAGCAGGCGGATCCCTCTGGACCACGGGGAGCGCCTTTAGGGTTCGTTGTGCGGTTGTGCGGGCTTGGGAAGGCGAGGGCACCGGTGGGACGGAGAATGGTGCAAAGGAACCCCTGGGACCGGCGCCGCGCGCCGTACGGCTCCGTGCGCCGGCGGACAATGCTGGCGCTGGCCGCGGTCATGGTCACCATCGCCGCGCCCTTCATCGGCGTGCTCCCTGCCTACGCCGGCATCGGCGTGAGCCCCATCCCCGACTTCCCGACCACGGTCACCGTCGGTGAGACCTTCACCGGGCGCCTGAACCTGATCAACAACACCACCCCGCCCGAGTCCGCCCAGCCCGTCACGGTCAGCGACATCCGGTTCTACCCGTCGTGCGAGACCGGCAACACCGACTGTCTCGGCGGCATCGAGCCCGGCGTCTTCTCCATCAGTGGCCCGTTCGTCGGCGGCCCGCAGTGCCACAGCCTCTTCAGCCCGGCCGGTGTCCTCCTGCCCGCGCCGGTGCCAGTCACCTTCACGATCACCGAGACGGCGCCCGGCTCCGGCATCTTCCTGGTCACCCCATCGGCGCGCCTCGACCTCGCCGCCGGCGAGATCTGCACCATCGACTTCACAGCCACGACGCTGCGGGTCCCCACCGTCGACCTCTCCGTGGCACCCGGCATCCAGACCCAGGCCCTGGCCTCGAACACGGTGGCCAGCCCCCTGTCGCCCAGCACGGTCCGCAACACCGGCATCGACCCGCTCACGGTGCTGCAGGCCGCCACCGCCATCACCACCGTCGCCGTCCCGGCCAGCGCACCGGTCGGCACCCCCGTGCACGACACCGCCCAGGTCACCGGGCTGGTGAGCCCCACCGGCACCGGCACCGTCACCTTCACCCTTTTCAGCGACGCGGCGTGCACCGTCGCCGTCCCCGGCGGCGCCTCCACGGTGCCGGTCACCGCCGGCGGCCTGGCCACCTCGGCCAACGTGACCCCGCCGACCACCGGCACCTATCACTGGGTCGCCACGTTCAGCGGCGACGCCAACAACCTGCCGTCCGGTCCCACCGCCTGCGCCGACCCGGCCGAGACCGTCGTCGTCACCGCGGCCACCCCAACCCTGGTGACCAACGCGACACCCGCCACCGCACCCCTCGGCACCTCGATCAACGACACGGCCATGCTGTCCGGCGGCTTCAACCCCACCGGCACGATCACCTTCCGCCTCTACGCGACAACGCCTGCGCCACCGAGATCTTCAACTCCACCAACCCGCTGGTTCCGGGGCCCGGGTCGCCCTTCACCACGGCGACGGCCACCTCTGGGCCCTTCACCGTCAACGCCGCCGGCACCTACCGGTGGGTCGCCACCTACAGCGGCGACGTCAACAACGCGCCGGCGGGCCCGACGGCCTGCCTCGACCCGCTCGAGGACGTCGCCGTCCCCCTGGCCAGCCCCACGATCGCCACCCTGGCCGACCCGACCATGGCTCAGATCGGCAACACCGTCCGTGACACCGCCACCGTGAGCGGCGGGTTCAACCCCACGGGCACCGTCACGTTCCGGCTCTTCAGCGACGCAGCGTGCACCGTCCAGATCTTCGTCTCCACCAACCCCCTGGTGGCGGGGGTGCCGGCCACCGCGACATCGAACCCCTTCAACATCCCCGCCGCCGGCACCTACCACTGGGTCGCCACCTACAGCGGCGACGCCAACAACAACCCGGCCGGCCCCACCGCCTGCGCCGACCCCCTTGAGCAAATCACGGTCCCCAGGGCCAACACCTCGATCGCCACGACGGCCAGCCCGGCGATGGCCACGGTCGGCTCGCAGATCCGTGACGCGGCCTCGGTCAGCTTCGGTTCCAACCCCACGGGAACGGTCACCTTCCAGCTCTTCAGCGACCCCCCGACCTGCGCGGTCCAGGTGTTCACCTCCACCAACACCCTCGACCCCGTCACCCGCACCGTCATGTCCGACCCCTACACCGTGACCGCCCCCGGCACCTATCAGTGGGTGGCCACCTACAACGGCGACGCGAACAACAACCCGTCCGGGCCCTCGCCGTGCACCGACCTCAACGAGAGGGTGACGGTCGCCCCGGCCGCGCCCACGATCGCCACCGTGGCCACGCCGGCCGGGGCCACCATCGGCCAGCAGGTCCATGACACCGCCACGATCACCGGCGGCTTCAACCCGACGGGCACCGTCACCTTCCGGCTCTACAGCGACGCCGCCTGCACGGTGCAGGTCTTCACGTCGACGAGCCCCGTCGTCACCGGCCCACCCGCCACGGCCACGTCGGGGAACTTCACGACCGTTGCCGCCGGCACGTTCCACTGGACCGCCACCTATTCCGGTGACGCCAACAACGCGCCGGCCGGCCCCACCGCCTGCCTCGACCCGGCCGAGCAGGTGGTCGTCGCGGTCAGCATGCCCACCATCGCCACCACCGCGTCGCCCGGTGTCGCCGTCGGCGCCGTCGTCTTCGACACGGCCACGGTCAGCGGCGGCTCCAACCCCACCGGCACGGTGACCTTCCAGCTGTACAGCGACGCGGCCTGCACCGTGCAGGTCTTCTCCTCCACCAACACGCTCAACCCGGCGACCCGTGTCGCCCAGTCCGGCAACTTCACCACCACCGCGCCCGGCACCTACCACTGGGTCGCCACCTACTCGGGTGACGCGAACAATGCGACCGCCGGCCCGACCGCGTGCGCCGACCCGGCCGAGCAGGTCGTCGTGGCCCAGGCCGCGCCCACCATCACCACCACCGCCTCGCCGACCGTCACCGTCGGCGGCGTGATCTTCGACCGGGCGACCGTGGCCGGCGGCCTCACGCCCACCGGCACCGTCACCTTCAACCTCTTCGGTCCGGGTGACACCACCTGCACCACGTCGATCTTCACCTCGACCACCGCCCTGAACAGCGCCACCGGCATGGCCCAGTCCGCCAACTTCACCACCGCCGCGCCCGGCACCTACCGCTGGGTGGCCCGGTACAACGGCGACGCCAACAACCTGGCCGCCGGCCCGACGGCCTGCCTCGACCCGGCCGAGCTGGTCGTGGTCACCCAGGCCAACCCCCTCATCACCACTCAGGCCTCCGGGACGGTCGTCCTGGGCAGCGGGACCATCAGTGACACCGCCACCGTGACCGGGCTCGTCGCCCCGTCGGCCGCCGGCACCGTCACCTTCACCCTCTTTGGCCCCAACAACGCCACCTGCACCGGCGCGCCGATCTTCACCGCCACCACCGCGGTGAACCCGGCCACGGGCGTCGCCACCTCGGGTCCGTTCACGCCCACCGCGGCCGGCACCTACCGGTTCATCGCCCGGTACAACGGCGACGCCAACAACGCGCCCGCCGGCCCCACGGCCTGTAGCGACCCGCTGGAGGCGGTCGTCGTCAACCCGGCCAACCCCACCATCGTCACCGCCGCCTCGGCGCCGGTGCCCGTCGGCGGCCAGATCCGCGACACCGCCAGCCTCGGCGGCGGCGTCAACCCCACCGGCACGATCACCTTCAGCCTCTTCGGCCCCAACAACGCCACCTGCACGGGCGCGCCGGCCTTCACCAACACGGTGCCCGTCAACGGGAACGGCAGCTACCAGTCGGCGCAGTTCACCACCACGGCGGCCGGCACCTACCGGTGGATCGCGGCCTACAGCGGCGACGCCAACAACGCCCCGGCCGGGCCGACCGCCTGCGCCGACCCCCTGGAGCAGACCGACGCCACCCGGTTCACCCCGACGCTGGTGACGGCCGCGTCGGCCGGCAACGTCGGCTCGTCGGTCTTCGACACCGCCACCCTGTCCGGCGGCTTCAACCCCACGGGCACCATCACCTTCACGCTGTTCAACAACGAGACCTGCACCGGGGCGCCGCTGTTCACCTCGACCCGCCCGGTGATGGGCAACGGCAACGTCGTCTCCGAGACCTTCATCCTGCCGGCGCCCGGCGTCTACCACTTCGTCGCCAGCTACAGCGGTGACGCCAACAACAACCCGGTCGGCCCGACGGCGTGCCTCGACCCGGCCGAGGCCATCGGCGCCGGCCGCCTGGCGGTGACGCTGGCGACGCAGGCGTCGGCCGGCGTCAGCCTGGGCGCCCCGATCTCCGACACCGCCACCCTCGGCGCCGGCCTCAACCCGACCGGCACGATCACCTTCACCCTCTTCGGCCCGAACAACGCCACCTGCACCGGCACCCCGATCTTCACCTCGACGGTCACCGTCACCGGCAACGGCACCTATCCCTCCGGGCCGTTCACGCCCACGGCCCCGGGCACCTACCGGTGGATCGCGGCCTACAGCGGTGACGTCAACAATGCCCCGGCCACCACGCCCTGCGCCGACCCGCTCGAGCAGGTCATCGTCACCGGCCTGCCGACGATCATGATCGACAAGACGGCGGTCCCCCTGAGCCTCCCGGTCCCCGGCGGCGCCTTCACCTTCGACCTGGTGGTCACCAACACCGGTCCGGTGCCCGTCACGATCACGTCCCTGACCGACAACGTCTACGGCAACGTCACCACCATCGCGGGCGGCACATGCGGCAACGCCATCGGCACCGTGCTGGCCGCCAGCCCCGGCCCGGGCAACACCTACTCCTGCCGGTTCACCGGTAACTTCACCGGCCCGTCGGGGGCCACCCAGACCGACACGGCCACCGTCACCGGCGTCGACCAGGCCAACAACCCGGTCTCCGACACCGACGACGCCATCGTCACCATCACCCCGGTCCCGCCGTCGATCACCACCACGAAGGTGCCGACACCCACCAGCCTGCCAGAGCCGGGTGGCACCTTCACCTTCAACTACTCCGTCACCAATACCGGCCCTGAGCCCGTCACGGTCACATCGATCGTCGACAACGTCTACGGCGACCTCAACGGCAAGGGCACCTGCGCCATCGGGGCCGTCCTGGCCGCCAACGGCGGCACCTATCGCTGCTCGTTCACCGGCAACTTCTTCGGCAACGCCGGCGCCTCGCAGGTCGATACGATCTCGACCAGCGCGGTCGACGCCCGGGGGGTGGTCGTGACGTCCATGACCATGGCCACGGTGACGATCACCGACGTGCCGCCGACGATCACCATCGTAAAGTCACCCGACCCGGTTAGCCGGCCGGAGCCCGGTGGCACCTTCCGGTTCACGGTCAAGGTGACGAACACCAGCTTCGAGCCCGTGACCATCACGTCACTGAAGGACGACATCTACGGCGACCTCAACGGGCGGGGGAGCTGCGCCATCGGCGCCGTGCTGGCTGCCAACGGCGGCTCCTACAGCTGCGCCTTCGACGGCAACTTCACGGGCAAGGCCGGCGATTCCCAGACCGACACCGTCACCGTGATCGCCGTCGACAACGACAACACGACGGTGACGGCCAACGCCAAGGCGACGGTCACGCTCACGCCGGTCAACACGCCGCCGGTGGTCCCGCCGCCGCCCCCGCCGGTCATCCCGATCACGCCCCAGATCCTCGTCCGCACCGGTAGCGACCTCAGCGGCCCCGCCCGCATGGCCGGCCTGTTCCTCATCGTGGGCATGACCCTCGTGGCCGCCAGCCGGTGGTTCGGCGAGGGGGGCCCGGCAGTGGCCACCGTGCCCAGTGGTGGCCCGAAGGGCCGCGGGCCCGGCGGTGGCGGGCACTGGTTCGGCGACGACAACTGGTTCGGCGGCGCCCGGGTCCACCCGCCGCGCGGGCCGTTCGGCGGCGCCGGCGCCAAGCTGCTCCAGCCGCCGGCGGCGGCGCCCGACCTCGGCTGGGACGCGTGGGTGGGCACCCGTGCGCCGGCGGCCCCGGCCGCCCCCCGGCAGGCCGTCGTCCCGCCGGCGCCGGCGTCGGCGCCGCCGGAACCGATCGTGGCCGAGGTCGTCGTGCCGACCGTCGTCGCCGTGCGGCGGACGGGCGGCCTCGATGCCGCCGCCCTCGACGCGGCCGAGGCCCTCACCGCTCCGGCCCGCCCGCCGGCCCCGCCCGCGGGCCGGAGCCGGCGGAAGCCCGGGCGTTTCTAGCGGTCCACCCCCGGGCGCCGAGCTGGGCGCGCTCTTCGGCATCGCCGGCGAGCCGACCGACCTGCGGCTACTCGGCCGGGGCCACATCCACCAGACGTTCCTCGCCACCTACCGCGACCGCGCCGGCGCCGTCGTGCGCGTTGTCCACCAGCGGCTGAACGCCACCGTCTTCGGCGACCTCGACGTCCTCATGGACAACTTCGTCCGGGTCACCGACCATCTCGGCGCCCGGGCCGCCGACCCCCGCCGGGCCGTGCGCCTGTGGCCGGCGGCGGACGGCCGGCCCCTCGCCCGCGACGCCGGCGGCGCACCCTGGCGTACCCTCGCCTTCATCGACGGGGCCCGGAGTTCCCACCGCTTCGACGGGCCGGCCCAGGCCGCCGCCGCCGCCACCGCCGCCGCCCGCCTGGTCGCCGACCTGGCCGACCTCGCCCCGCCGCCGGCGGAGGTCATCCCCGGCTTCCACGACGTCCCCCGGCGCCTGGAGGCCCTCGACCGGGCCCGGTCCGAGGACACCCATGGCCGGGCTGCCGGCTGCGCCGCCGACACCCACGCCGTCCTCGCCCACGCCGGCATCGCCGAGGAGGTGGCCGCCGCCCGCCGCGACGGCCGCCTGCCCCAACGCACCGTCCACAACGACACCAAGGCCGACAATCTCCTGTTCGACGACGCCACCGGCGAGGCGCTGTGCCTCGTCGACCTCGACACGGTCGGCCCCGGCACCGTCCTGTTCGACGTCGGCGACCTCGTTCGCTCCGGCGCCATCCGGGGGCGGGAGGACGCCGACGCCGGCGCCATCAGCGTCGACCACGCCATCGCCGCCGCCGTGCTCGACGGCTACGCCGGCGCCGGCTTCCTGACCGCCGGCGAGGGTGACCTGCTGGCCCTCGCCGGCCCGCTGATGGCCCTGGAGGCGGCGGCCCGGTTCCTCACCGACCACCTGCAGGGCGACGCCTACTTCCGCGTCGACGGCCCCGGGCACAACCTCCGCCGGGCCCGCAACCAGCTCCGGGTCCTCGAGCTGCTCCTCGACGCGTGAACGTCGACGCCGGCCGTTGCGCCCGGCGCTACGACGTCGTCGACGGCCGGCCCCGCACCGTGGCGATCGTCGCCGACGGCCACCCGGTCGCCGTGGACGGCCCCGAGATCGCCCTCATGATCGACGGCCGGCGCTGGACCGACGCCGACCTGACCGCGTCGGGCATCGATCACCCGCCCGGCGACAGCCGTCTGGCGTGGACGCTGTCCGCCGGCCCTGCCCTCACCGTCTACGTCGTCGTCGAGGCCGACCGCGCCGCCGGCGTGGTCCGCACGTGGGCCGAAGTGCGGGGCCAGGGCCGCCTGGCGCGCGTCGAGCTCGACGGCTGGGAAGCGGTGGCGGTCGCCGGCCCCGAGACCACCGGCGAACCGGTGGCCTACAACGCCGGCCCCGTCGGGCTCGGCCAGCCCGTCTTCGGCCCCGGCTTCTTCGCCGGCATCGAGCACCCGGTGGCCGAGAACCTGGTCGGCGCCGGCGGCCGGGGCGCGACGTTCGCCCTCCCCGTGGCCGTCGACCTCGATGCCCGGAACTCCTACGTCACCCCGCGATTGGTGGTCGGCGCCGGCGGCCTGGAGGAGTTCTGGGACTACGTCGACACCCTCCGGGCCCAGCCGCCCCGCCTCGTCACCCTGACCAACAACTGGTACCACCTGGGCGCCACCGGGCTCATGGACGAGGCACACGTTCAGGCTGAGGTCGAGGGCTTCGCCGGCGTGTCCGCCCGCCACGACCTGCCCGTCGACTTCATCGCCCTCGACGACGGCTGGGAGGGCGATTGGGCGCCGGCCACCGGCTTGTGGGGACGCATGGAGCCCACCAAGTTCCCCCGCGGCCTCGCCGGCATCGACGCCCCGATCGGCCTGTGGCTCAGCGCCATGGGCGGCTACGGCCGGCGCCGCCAGGACCGGCTGGCGTGGGCCGCCGACCACGGGTACGAGATCGACCACCGGGCCGGCCTCCTGTGCGCCGCCGGTAGCCGGTACCGGGTCCACCTGGCCTCGGTCCTCACCCGCTGGACCGAGGCCGGCGTCGGCTACTGGAAGCTCGACGGCCTGTCCTTCACCTGCGAGGAGCCCGACCACGGCCACCCCGTCGGCGCCGGCGCCCGCACTGCCCAGGTCGACGCCTTCCGTGCGCTGGTCGCCGTCGTCCGCGGCGCCCGCCCCGACGCGGTCGTCGCCTTCACCATCGGTTCCCACCCCTCGCCCTGGTGGCTCTCCTCGGTCGACTTCGTCTGGCGGGGCGGCCTCGACGACACCGAGGCCGCCCACCCCGGCTCCCGCCTCGACCGCTTCGACACCTACATCGACGCCTGCCTCCAGGTCTACCGCCCGGCCGCGTTCCCAGTGTCCGCGCTGGTGGTCTTCAGCATCGTCGAGTCCGGCGCCGACTCCTACCGCGACGCCGGCGACGCCGCCGGCTGGACCCGGCACTGCTGGCTGGCCGCCGGCCGTGGCACGCTGCACCACGACCTGTACGTGGCCCCCGACTCGCTCTCCGACGCCGAGTGGGCGGTGCTGGCCGCGGCCCTGACCTGGGCCCGCGGGCGCCAGCACGTCCTGGCCCGCAGCCGCCTCGTCCTCGGCGACCCGACCGCCGGCGAGGTCTACGGCTTCGCGGCTCGCAGGGGCGACGACGCCACCCTGTGCGTCCGCAACCCCTCCACCGACCCGCAGGCGGTCGACGTCGACTGGCCGGCGCTCCTCGGCTGGCCGGCGGGCACCGAGGTCGAGGTCACCCCGCGCTTCGGCCGCCCGCCCGAGCCAACGATGACCCTCGACCCCTTCGAGGTGCTCGTCGCCGACGCCCGCCGGCGCTGAGCCGTCCGTCCCGGTGCGTTTCTGGTCGTGATCCTGTCGGTTTCGTCCGACTTTCACGACCAGAAACACACCCGAGTCCCGGCGGCGCGATCGGGCTCGAGCGCGACCGAACGCTATCGTCGGGATGTGACGGCGCCGGCGGACGAGGCCGGCGCCCGGTGGCCACGCATGCTCCTGGGCGTGTACGTGCTCGCCCTCACCGGCCTGCTGATCGGTGGCCCGGCCACCCTCTGGTACCGGGCCCGATACAACGCCTGGCCCGGCCAGAGCCTGCCCGACCGCCTGGCGTGGTGCGGCCGGTCGTACGACCGCTCGGGCCCCCCGGTCGCCGTGCGCGACCTCCTGCCCCAGCTCCATGGCGCAATCGACCGGCAGCTCACGGTGGTGTCGACCTACCGCCTACCGCTCGGCCTCCCGCACGACGTCGTCGTCATGGGCGAGGTCGACCAGCGGTGGTCCTGCGCCGGCCAACGGAGCGCGGGGGTCACGATGACCTTCGTGTTCGTGCGGGAGGGCAGCCGGTACGTCGACTACACCTTGTCCGGCGGCCCCTAGTCCGGTCGCCGGCCCTACCCCTTCTTCGCCGGCAGCGAGCCGGCGTACGCCGTGCCCAGCTCGACCCACTTCGCCAGCTGGCGCTTCGTGCGGACGTCGTCCGCCGCCACCCGCAACCAGCCCTGCATCGGCCGGCCCCGCATCTCGAACGGCTCGGCCGCCGTCGTCTCCACCAGCGTGTCGGTGCTCGCCGGGTCGACGCGCACCATGATCCCGCCCTGTCCGCTGGCCGCCACCGCCATGTTCCCATTCACCAGGAACGCCAGGCCGCCGAACATCTTCATCTCGCGGACGTCGACCCCGTCCGGCAGCAGCTCACGGATCCGTTCCGCCAGCGTCTCGTTGTAGGCCACGCCCCCACCGTAGCGACCGGCTGATCCGGCTGGAGACGGCGGCGACCGCTCGCGACCTGGTCGGCCCGGGGGAGTGAAGCTCAGGCCGCGGCGATGACGTTCGCGGCCTCGCCGGCGCCGGCGGCGGCGGCGAGGGCGCCGGCGCGCCGGCGGGACCAGGTCCGTGACGCGGCGGCCAGGGCCGCGGCCAGGCTCAGCACCCCACCGATGGCCAGGCCGAACCGGGGGCCCCACTCCTCGGAGATCCACCCGAGCAGCGGGGCACCGGCCGGCGTGGTGCCCAGGAACAGTAGGCCGTAGAGGGCCATGACCCGGCCCCGCATGGCCGGATCGGAGTTGAGCTGCAGGGTGGTGTTGGCGGTGGCCATGAAGAGCATGACGGACGTGCCGACGGCCACCAACAGCACGCAGGTGAGCCAGGCGGTGGGGGCGACGGACGTCGCCAGCAGCAGGACGCCGAAGGCGATCCCCGAACCGACGAGCCGCCGGCGGGTCGGCTCCAGCCGACTGGCCGCGTACAGCGCGCCGCTGAGCGAGCCCAGCGACATGAGGGCCGTCATCACGCTGTAGAGGCCGGCCCCGCCCGAGAAGGTGAACTTGGCCAGCAGGGGCAGCACGACGATGAAGTTGAAGCCGAACAGGCCGAGCACGCCCACGAGGAACAGCGTCGAGCGCAGGACCGGGTCGGCCCACACGTAGCGCAGGCCGGCGCGGACCTCGCCCCGCGTGCGCTCGGCCGGCTCCCGGCGGTGCAGCTCGTCGGTGTTCATGGCCATGAGGGCGACGACGACGGCCAGGTACGAGACCGCGTTGGCCAGGAACGCCGGCGCGATGCCGAGCGTGGAGATCGTGACGCCGGCGATGGCCGGGCCGAGGATCCGTCCGGTGTTGTACATGGCGCTGTTGAGTCCGACGGCGTTCGGGATCTCGTCGGGGCCGACCATCTCGATCACGAACGACTGCCGCGCCGGCATGTCGACCATCGTGACCACGCCGAGGAGGAAGGCGAGCACGTAGACCATCCACAGCTCGACGGCGTCGGCCGCCACCAGGGCGAAGAGGGCGAAGCCCAGCACGGCGCTGACGACCTGGGTGCCGACCAGCAGCTTGCGCTTGTCGTAGCGGTCGGCGAGCAGCCCGCCCCACAGGCCGAACAGCAGCATGGGCAGGAACTGGAGGGACACGGTGATGCCCAGGTCGACGCCGCTGCCTGTGAGGTCCAGGACCAGCCAGCTCTGGGCGACGGTCTGCATCCATGTGCCGCTGACCGACACGAGCTGGCCGAAGAAGAAGAGGCGGTAGTTGCGGATGCGCAGCGACCGGAAGGTGCGGGCCCCGACGGCCCGCAGGTCGGCGGACGTCACCCGTCCGCCAGCAGGCGCTCGAGAAGCTCGGCGGCCCGCTCGAGCTCGGCCCGCTCGCCGGCGTCGAGGCTCCGCATCCGCTCGGCCAGGTAGGCGTCCTTCTGCTGGCGGCTGCCCTCCATGAAGGCGAGGCCGGCGGCGGTGGCCTGCACCCGGGCGACCCGCCGGTCGCTCTGGTCGACGGTGCGACTGACGAGCCCCTGCTCCTCCAGGCAGGCGACGATCTTGGTCATCGTCGGCGGCTTGACCCGTTCGACCGCCGAGAGCTCGCCGAGGGTCAGCGGTCCGAGGTGCTCCACGCTGGACAGCGTGGCCAGCTGGGACGGCGAGAGCTGGCCGGGGAGCTGGGTGCGCAGCCGGCGGGCCAGCCTGGTCACGACGAGGCGGAGCCGCGACGCCAGCTCGGTCTCGGACGCGGCGACAGAGGTACCAGGGGTCATTGGTTTTCCAAACTAATTAGCCGAACGAACTATTCCTCGACCAAGTAAACACCATGGGCATGGCCCCGCTCTCCGATTTTGAGATCTCCGAGGCCCTTGCCGGCCTGCCCGGCTGGGAGCGGCGCGACGCCGCCATCACCAAGGAGTACCGCTTCGCCGGGTTCCCTGATGCGATCGCCTTCGTCGTCCGCCTGTCCTACGACGCCGAGGCGGCCGACCACCACCCCGACATCGACGTCCGCTACAACCGGGTGCGGGTCACGCTCAGCACCCACAGTGCGGGCGGCGTCACCACCAAGGACGTCGACCTGGCCGGCGCCGCCGACCGGGCCGCCGGCCCGCAGTAGCGTCGGCGACCATGCCTGTACAAGACGGAATCGTCGGCCCGGTCCCCGAAGGCCGCGACGCCGAGGAGTACGACAGGCTCCGCCGGCGGGTCATGTGGGCCATGCCGTCGGGGCTGTTCGTCATCGGGAGTCGGGCGGGCGAGCGCCGCAACGGCATGACCGCCAACTGGGTCACGCAGGTCAGCTCGACGCCCAAGCTGGTGGCAGTGTCGGTGGAGAAGGAGGCCTTCACCCACGAGCTGGTCAGCGATGGCCGCGTCTTCAGCGTGAACGTGGTCGACCGGGAGGACCGGGCCATCGTCCGCAAGTTCACCAAGCCGGTCGACGTCGACGGCGGCACCCTGAACGGATTCCCGTTCCACGACGGCCCCACCGGCGCGCCGATCCTCGACCAGGCCGTGGCCTGGCTGGACTGCCGGGTGCACAGCACCGTCGACCTGGGCAGCCACACCCTCTTCGTCGGCGAGGTGGCCGACGCCGGCTTCCAGAAGCCGGAGGACACCCCGGCCCTGCGCATGGAGGACACCCGTATGAACTACGGAGGCTGAGCACGGCCCGTGCGCCTCGCCAGCTTCAACGTCCTCCACGGCCGGTCGCTGGCCGACGGGCAGGTGTCGACGGCGCGGCTGGTGGCGGCCTGCGCGTCCCTCGACGCCGACGTGCTGGCGCTCCAGGAGATCGACCGCAACCAGGCCCGGTCCGGCGGCGTCGACCAGACGGCGGCGATCGCCGAGGCGATGGGGGCGGCGGCCTGGCGGTTCGAGCCGGCGCTGATCGGTGAGCCGGGGGCGACGTGGCGGGCCGCCGAGGATGGCGACGACCCCGCCAGTGCGGAGGCCGGCTACGGCGTCGGCCTGGTGTCCCGGCTGCCGGTCCGCGCCTGGCACGTCGTCCGCCTCCGGGCGGCCAAGGTGCGGGCGCCGGTGGCGGTACCCGGGGGCCGGGGCCGCTTCATCCTGCTGCCCGACGAGCCCCGGGTCGCGCTCGCCGCCGAGGTGGAGACGCCGGCGGGCGTAGTGGTCGTCGCCACCACCCACCTGTCGTTCGTGCCCGGCTGGAACCTCGTCCAGCTGCGGCGGGTCACCCGCCGGCTGGCCGAGCTCGGACTGCCGTGCGTGCTGCTCGGCGACCTGAACACCCCGGGCGGCCTGCCCGCCCGGAGCACGGGCTGGCGGGCCATGGCCAAGGTGAAGACGTTCCCGGGCTCGAAGCCGTCGATGCAGATCGACCACGCCCTCGGCCACGGGCTCCTGCCGGTGGTGACCTCGGCGACGGCGCAGGAGCTGCCCCTCTCGGACCATCGCGCCCTGGTGATCGACGTGCTGTGAGCGCGACACCGTCCTCTAACGTGGGCGCCATGGCCCTGAAACCCCTCACCAACGCCGGGTGGGGGTTCGAGACCAACTGCTTCGTCTGCGAGCCGTCCAACCCGCTGGGACTGCACGTCGCCTACTTCCACGACGACGAGGCCGACCTGGTCAACGCCGAGTTCACCTTCGGCGCCGAGCATTCCGGGGCGCCGCATTACGTCCACGGCGGCGTGCTGCTGGCCGTCCTCGACGAGGCCATGGCCTGGGCCGCCATCGCCGTCGCCGGGCGTTTCGCCGTCGTGCAGTCCACCGCCACCACCTTCGACCGGCCCGTCCGCGTCGACGAGCCCCACCGGGTCGAGGCGTCGGTCCACGGCCGCACCGACACGGCGGTGACTGCTCGGGCCTCCATCGTCGACGCCGCCGGCCGGGCGTGCGTCAAGGCCCGGGCCCGCCTGGTGGTCCTGTCGACGGCGGTCGCCGGCGCCGCCATCGGCCCCGTCACCGGCGCCGACATCCGCTACCTCCGCCCCCCGCCGCCCGAGGAGTCAACGTGAGCGCCCCCCTGATCAGCATCGACGAGTTGGAGAAGCTCCTCGCCGGCGGCCCCGTGCCGTTGGTCGACGTTCGCGAGCCATGGGAGTACGAGGCCGTCCACGTCCCCGGCGCCAAGCTCATCCCCCTGTCCGAGGTCGTCGCCCGGGTGAAGGAGATCCCCACCGAGGGTCCCGTCTACGTCATCTGCCACACCGGCCCCCGCAGCCAGCGGGCCGCCGACTACTACCGCAACATGGGCATCGAGGCCTACAACGTCGACGGCGGCACCCAGGCGTGGGTCGACGCCGGCAGGGAGACCGCCCACGGGACCTAGTCCCTCGACCTCATTCGTTCGCTTCGCTCACTCCATTCGGTCGAAGTGATCGTGCTCCGGCGGGCGAGCGGAGCTCGCGCCGCCTCCGCCCTGTCCCTCCCTCGTGTCCGCGGCCGGAGGGGC
>JAHFUP010000101.1 GCA_023265025.1 Acidimicrobiia bacterium
CAAGGTCGTTTCGGTCGTTGGTCGTTCCGGCGTCTCCCAAGGAAGACGAACGACCTGTCAAACAGAGAGGCAATCCCCCCGCTCTCGACTCAACATTTGGTTTTAGTTCAGAGAATGCGGGGAGTGCCTCGACGCCGCCCAGGCAGCCGCGGCGGAGACGCGTCGGCCATCACGCCACCTGCCGCCTTGCGGCGCCCCGCCGACCCGGCATCCAGACCCGGTGGGCGCCGCCGCGACGTTGGCCACCGCCGAGGGGGTGACCCGGGCCCTGGCCGAGGCGATGACGTGGGGCAGGGTGCCCAAGGATCGCCCGCCGGCGGGGCCCGACGCCTTCTGGGTCGACTTCGCCCGCCTGGTGCTGGCGCCGATGCTGTACCTGGCCCATCACGGCGGCCGGGACATGGCCAGCGTGCGCCTCCAATCCCACCCTGGGCACGTGGCCGAGACCCTGGTCACCGTGGCCGCCGATCTGGAGGCACTGGGCCCCTCGCCCGACGTCGACCGTGCTCGGCGCGAGTGGGCCTGCATCGTCGGCCAGCGATCCCCGGCCCAGCGAGAGATCTTCTCCTGGGCCTACGGCATGATCCGGCACTGGGAGCTGAGCGAAGCGGATGCCAGGCACCAGGCATGGTTGGGCTCCTCCGCCCCGTCGTGAGGACCTGGGTGCGGGCGACCGTTGCGATCTCGGAGCACCGGCCTTGAGCGCAGGTCGGAACGGCGCCGGCGATGCTGTCCGTCCGTGGGAGATGCTCGGCGTCGATCGGGATGCCTCCGAGGCCGATGTCCGAGCCGCCTTCCGCCGGTTGAGCCGTCACACGCACCCCGACGCCGGCGGGACCGGCGGGCTGTACCGGGCGCTGGCCGACGCCCGGGATGCGATGCTCAATGGCGCGGGTTCGCCGAATGACGACCAGCCGGTGACGGCGTCTCGACCACCACCGGCCGCTCGACCGCGGCGGCCACCACAGGACGAGTGGGTGGTCACCGACGAGGACCCCCACGCATCCAGGCGGCATGAGGCCCAGCCGCCGCTCCGGCACGCCCCGCCAGAGGACGTCGTCGTCGGCGGCCGGGCGGCTGCGCCGAATGGTGGCTTCTTCCTGACCACCCTGGCCCGGCTGCCGGGGCCCCGTACGGGGAAGGGCTGGGTACGCCTGGTGGCGGTCTGGTTGGTGGTCAGCGCTCTCATGGAGCCATCCCCGAACGTGTTCGGGGATATGGCCGAGCTGGTGGTGGGCTGGCTCCCGATCGTGATGATGATGGCCGCTCTGGCGCGGCGGTACCTGCGACGCCGCGACCGGAGGCTCCAATGAGTGGCCTGTACCGCTTCGGCGAAGCGACGTGCACGCCTGGGGTTGCCGGTGCCCGGGGAGCGCTGGGGGACTCCGGCCCGGCCCGGGTGTCCTACACGGTGACTGACCACGGCGACTGGTCCCATCTCGTTCCCGAGATCGCCGCCGCGGCGGCTGCCCACCTGACGGGGGAACGGCTCGGCGCATGGGTGCACAAGACCTCGACTCGCCGGCAGGGCGACGGGGCCTACCAGTCGCTGCGTGCGTGGTGGACGAGCGACCGGGTGGTCGTCGAGCTCAGCGCGATACGACCGCTGGCCCTCGTCGGTGACAAGCGCTTCCGCCCCGACGGGCCCTGGGCCGCTCAGGCCCTCGTCCACACCCTGGCCCCTGCGGCGGTGGCGGCCCATAGCTGGTCCCGGCGTTCGACGTCGCCGGTGAGCACTGCGACGGCCGGGCACTCGCGTCTGGCCAAGGACAGTCTGGAGGTGCTGCCCGAGCCTCTTCGTCGCCTCACCGCCGGCGGGCCTCCGGCCGCCTCGTTGCTCTGGGACCACCTCGACGGGCGGATGACCGAGGAGGTGATGGCCTACCGCGTGATCGAGCGGAGAGCCGTCGTGCTGGCGGCGTGGAGAGGCCCCGTCCGCAGAGGGACCCTCGAGGCGGAGACCTGGCACTCCAGGGTCGTCGACACCGCGGTGGTCGAGACTCGAACCTACGACCTGCAGCTGTCGGATGCGTCGGCTGTGCCCGCTCGGCGGGAGACGCCCGCGGCCGGCCGGAGGCTTGCGGAGGGAGCTCGCAAGGCGCTGCCACGGGGATGCTCGCGCCGATCGGCGAGCTGAACGGCTCAACGCTCCCACTGGGCCCTCGGGGCCCTGCGACCCGGGGCCGGCAAGGTCGGCCTGACGCTCGGCGGGGAGCGCTGTTCGCCTCAGAGGATGACGTCGAGGCCGGGAAGGCTGGGCTGGGTGACGATCCGTGTGCGCCTTCGGCGACCAGGCAACGCTGCAGGTGTTGGCACCGCAACGGGGCCCGGCGGGGCGCCCGCCCGGGTGGCGGCGTCGCACAATAGGGAGACGGCGGCCACGACCTCCTCGTCGCTGGCGTGCTCGCCACCGCAGACGACCAACTCGATGGCCCGGCCGAGTCGACCGTGCTGAGCGGGCAGCGCGGCCAGCGCGGCCCGGGCCCGGCCCAGCTCGTTGACGTCGCCCTTGCCGGTGGCCACCAGGCCCCGGTACCAACGGGCCAGGGCCACGCTGGCCCGCCCGACGGCGCTGAGGTCGACGATCACCGCGCCGGCCGGCGTGCTCACGCCGGGAGCTCCCAGGAGTGCAGCGCCACCCAGTGGGTACCGCGGCGGGCGAAGTAGAGCACCGTGGTCTGCTCACTGACTGCGGAGCCGCCGTCGAGGCGGGTGGCCGACCACACGACGGCCACTTGGACTACGTCGGGATGGCCGGTACTGGAGGCGCCGGCGGCGTGGACGACGAAGTCGGCACAACAGGGCTGCGCCCGGCCGATGCCCCAGTAGCCGTAGAAGGCGTCGCGCCCTTCTCCGGTGGCGTCGGCTCGCAGCAGGGCGGCGCCGAGGCGACTGGTCTCGGTGGCCACGGCCTGGCCCAGGTCGGAACGGGCCGGGTCGCTGAGCTGGGCCCAGTAGGCCGCCTTGGTGGGGGCGTCCTCGCCGATGCCCGCCCACGGGGGCGAGGCGACCGTGGTCGCGGTCGGCGAGCCGGGAGTGGACGACGGCGCCGGCACCGAGGGACCCCCGGCGCTTGGTGAGGTGAGCGGTTGGGTGGTCTTAGGAGGCCGCAGGAAGACCCAGGCGCCGACGAAGGCGGCGACCACGGCGACGGCGGTCAGGGCCCGCTTCACGGCCGCTCTTCGCGCGTGTGCGCCAGCACCACGGCGACCTGGCCGTGGTTGCGGCATTGGCGGCGCCGGCCGGCGCGGGCAAGCTGGAGGCCGACGCCGAGCAGGACGAGCCGCCCGTCGACAAGGCCGAAGTCGAGCCCGAACAGGGCCGAAGCTCTCCACCCAGCGTGAAGATGATCGGTGTGGTCAGGGTCACTGAAGGCCCCCGGGTACTTCTCCAAATCGGGCCACGGCGAGCCGAACTCGTCCGGGCGTAGGGGTGGGGCCGAGCCCAGGATCTGCTCGGCCAGGGAGTGGACCCCGTCGGCGGAGGCGGTAACGTCGACGCCGTCGACCGCGTAGATGTCGACGGCCCGGCCGTAGTAGTGGTTCGACACCCGGTCAGTGCCCTTGACGTACTGGCTGTGGCCGGTCTTGATGACGCTGACCGCGATGCGGTGGTTGGCCACCAGCGAGGCCAGGAAGTCGACCACGCGCTGGTCGACGACGCCGCCAAGCAGGTCGCCCCGGGCGTCGTCGCTCAGAGTGAGGTTCGGGTTGTCGACCAGGGCCGCCGCGCTGGTGGCGCTGGCCAGGGTCAGGCTGGTCGCGTCGGAGTAGCGGGCGGCCCCGGCCATCACGTCGTCGACGTAGGCGTCGGAGTGGTTGTAGTTCCAGATGGCGCCGCGCAGGCGGGCGGGGTCGCCGGCGCCATTGGCGCACAAGTAGTTGGCCGCCCCGAACACGGCGTCGGCGGGGTTGTAGATGTCCTTCACGCCGTCACCGTCGCCGTCGGCCCCGTACGCGGCCCAGGTGTCGGGCAGGAACTGCATAGGCCCCTCGGCGCCGGCGAAGTTGGCTCCGCTGTGCACCCCGGGCAGGGTCGAGCGGCCGTGGTCGGTCTCGACCGAGCCGATGGCGGCCAGGACCGACCACGACAGGCCCGGGCAGGTGGCAGCCGCCTTCTGGTAGATGGCCAGCATCTCGGGGGGGATGTCGGAGACGGCGTAGCCACTGGGGTTGCCAGCCGGGGCGTTGGCCGCCTCCGAGGCGCCGATCAGGAAGCTGCCGATGGCCATCATGACCACCAGCACGGTGATCATCGCCCCCAGCACGCCGAGCGCCAGCGCGGCGGGCTTCACGGGGTGGGGCCTGGCCGGCGCGGCCACGCCGGGGCAATGCCGAGCCCGGCACCGACCAGTTCGGGAAAGCCGCCCACACCCTCTACTGGTGTGCGGGCGGCCCGAACGCCACAAAGAAGTCCGCAAAATCTTTGTGGCGTTTCCCGTTCCCGCGCACCAGTAGAGGGGTGACGGACTCTTCGATCCGAACCCCAGGAGGACTCTCCATGCTGGTGCTGCACCTGTTCGCCTTCGCCACCCTGCGCCCGGCTGGCGCCCTGCTCGGCCTCGCTCTCGCCACCGCGCGTCCGGCGAGGGCGGTGCTCGGCTTCCTGGCTGACGTCACCCTCAACCCCAACGCCGACGGCATGCCGGGCGCCACCTTCGCCCAGACCCTCATCGACTGGACCGGCCAGATCGCCCTGTGGGGCAGCCTGGTGTCGATCCTGATCGGGGCGGCCATCTACGGCCTGTCCCAGCACGTAGGCAACACCTACGGCGCCTCCAAGGGCCGGCTGCTGGCGCTGGCCGGCACCATCGGCGCCGGGCTCACGGGCCTGGCCCCCACGCTGGTCAACCTGCTGCACAGCGCCGCAGCCAAGTAGGTCGCCGACGTGACCAGGTCTGCCTCAGGCTCGCCGATGTTCACGCTGTCCCGCTCGACGGTCGTCGTGGCCCTCGTGGCCACCGTGGCGGTGGCCGCCACCGTGCTGGCTTTCCGGGGCGGCGACCGGACCGCGGCCCCGGTCGTCCCAGCGGGGGTCGCCACCCCTGCCGTCTCCTCCCCTCCGGCGCCGACCGTCTCCCTCCCGTCAACGGCGCCGGCGGGGGTGGGCCCGACCACCATGGTCGGCGGGGTGCCCATGGGCTACGCCCACAGCCCGGCCGGCGCCGAGGCCGCGGCCATCGGGTTCCTGCGCCTCGACGCCGCCCTGGTGGCCATGAGCGACCAGGGCGCCTCGGCAGCCAAGCGGGTCATCGCCTCATCGTCGGCCGCCGACGGCCTGGTGGCCGACGTGGTGGCCAAGCTCGCCTCCCTGCGCAAGGGCTATCCGGGCGGCGCCACCCTCTACCGCATCGGGGTGCTGGCCACCCGGGTCAGCCCTTCCGGCCCGGATCGGGTGCGGGTCGAGCTGTGGCACGTGGGTGTGGTCAGCCCCCCCGGGGCCCTGCCCTATGAGGACTGGAACACCCAGCGCTACGAGCTGGTGTGGGAGCGCAACGACTGGCGTGACGCCGGCGAGGCGAGCACGCCGGGGCCGCGCCCCCTCCCCCTGCCCCGGACCGATCCCTCCGGGCCGGGCCAGTTGGAGGCGGCGCTGGCCGGCTTCGGCCCGGTGGCGGCGGCGCGGTGATGGCGACGGTGGTCCTCGCCGAGATACCCAACCCCGTCCACGTAGTCACCGACGGGGCCAGTGCAGTGGGCGGCTACATCGCCGGCAAGGCGGCGGACACCTTCCTCGAGCCGGTCGGCCACGCCATCGCCAAGGGGGTGGCCGGAGCGGCCAAGAAGGTGGGCGAGGAGCTGCTGCACTTCGTCACCACCTCGGCCACCGTCGACTTCCGCCAGGGCTGGTGGGCCAATGACCGGGCCCAGACCCTGGTGCGCGAGATCGCCACCCTGGCCCTGGTCCTCACCCTGCTGTTCCTGATGCTGGCCGTAGTGCAGGGCCTGTTCGCCGGCGACATCGGCGGGATGGTGCGGGCCACCCTCATCGAGGTGCCGGTGACCATCGGCGCCACTGTCGCCCTGGTGGCGGTCACCGAGCTGCTGCTGGGCCTGGTCGACGGGGCCTCGGCCATGGTGCTGGCCGGGGTGCCCGAGGCACTGGGCCACTTCTTCGAGGGATTCGGGACGGCGGCCAGCATCGAGAGCCAGGGGGTGCTGGGCATCTTGATGGTCATGGTGTTCCTTCTGGGCGCCATCCTGGTGTGGATCGAGCTGGTCGTGCGCTCGTCGCTCATCTACCTGCTCATGGCCGCGGCTCCGCTGACCCTGGCGGCCCGGGTGTGGCCGGCGGCCCGGGGGGCGTGGCGGCGGTTGGCCGAGCTCGGGATCGCCCTCATCGTGTCCAAGTTCGCCATCGCCCTGGCCCTCGGCCTGGGGGCGGCAGCCCTGGCCGGCGCCGGCCCCAAGCAGGGCGACCTGGGCACCCAGGCGGGCCTGGACCTCGCCAGCCTGATGACCGGGGCGTCAATCATGCTGCTGGCCGCCTTCACCCCGTTCATCGTGCTCAAGCTGCTGCCCATCGTCGAGGGCGCCGTCATCGCCCAGGGCATCAGCCGGTCCCCGGTTCGGGCGGCCCAGACCGGGATGCAGGCTGGCTACTACGCCAATGGGCTGAGCCGCATGGCCGGGGCCAAGAGCGGTGGCGGTGGTCGCAGGCCGGCCCTCCCCCCCGGTGCCCCGCCGTCGGCAACGCCACCGAGCAGCTCGCCGCCGTCACCGTCACCGACGTCGCCCACCCCGGGCAAGGGTGGCGGCTCGCCGCTCGCCGGCCTGGGAGGCGGGGGAGCCGGAGCCGGAGCCACTGCGCCGCTGGGCGGCCTGGGCGGAGGTGGCGGGGCCCAGGGGGCGGCCGTGGCCAGCGCCGGGCCGGCGGCGATTCCCGTCGGGGCCATGGTGGTGGCGGCCACCACGGCCAAGCAGGTGGCGACGTCAGCGGCGGACAAAGCGCCGGCCATGGCCACCAGCGGGGCGGGCAAGGGTGAGTCCTCGTGAGCGAGGCCCGCACCTACCGGCTCTCGGCTCCCGATCGCACCGGGGCCATGCTGGGGCTCAGCGGCCCCCAGGTGGCCGGCCTGGGTCTGGCCGTGGTGGCGGCCGTGCTCCTGGGCTCCATGGGCGCCGGCGTGGTCGGCATGCTCGTCCCCGTGGCCCTGGGCTCGGTGGCCGCCTTCGTGCGCATCGGGGGCCAGCCCCTGGTCGAAGCAGCCCCGCCCGGGCTGCGCTTCGGGCTGATATCGCTGCGCCGGCGTCGGCGGTGGGAGGCGCCGCTGCTCGCCCCCCTGGCCGAACGGGACACGCCGGCCCTGCCGCCGTCCCTGGCCGGCCAGGAGTTCCTCACCGTGGAGCCCGGCCCCGGCCTGGCCATGTCCCGCCCGGGGCCGGTGGTGGTCGTCTTCGACGCCAAGGGCGGCACCTACGCGGCCACCGTGCGGGCCTGGGGCTCGGAGTTCGCCCTGGTCGCTCGCGGCGAGCAGGACTCCCTGCTGGCCCGCTGGGGGGTGGCCCTGTCGAGCTTCTGCCGCGAGCGGGGCGTGGTCGCCTCGGTGCGGTGGTCGGAGTGGGCCGCCCCCGCCGGCGCGGATGAGCAGCTCGAGTACCTGCGCTCCCAGGGCCACGACGACGACAACGACCCCGCCGTGGTCAGCTACCGGGGCCTGCTGGAGGGCGCCGGGCCGCTGGCCACCCGCCACGAGGTGCTCATTACCGTCACGGTGGGCGCCGACCGGGTGCCGGTGCCGTCACGGCACAAGAACAACCGCCAGGCCGCCTGCGTGGAGGCCCTGCTGGGCCAGGTGGACCAGCTGTCCAAGCGCTGCCGGAAGGCCGGCTTGGCCGTGTCCGACCCGCTGTCGCCCCACGAGCTCGCCCGGGCCCTGCGGGTGCGCCTCGATCCCACCGTGGTCCGCCGCCTAGACCGCCGGGGGCGCTCGCTCGGCGACCTGGCCGGCCTGGTCAGCCCGGCCAACGGCGGCCCCCTGGCCACCGAGCTGGCCTGGAAGCACTGGCTGGTCGACGACTCCTACCACCGGACGTTCCTGGTAGCCGACTGGCCCCGCCAGGACGTGGGACCGACGTTCATGTCCGAGCTCATCCTCTACGGGCAGGTCCGGCGCTCGGTGGTCCTCATCTACGAGCCCGTCCCACCTCGGGCCAGCCAGAAGGCCATCGAGGCCTCGGCGGCCAAGCTGGGCTCCGACGAGGAGCACCGCCAGCGCACCGGCTTTCGGGTCGGGGCCAGCCACCGCCGGGCCAAGGCCGCGGTCGACGAGCGTGACGAGGAGATCGCGGCCGGCTTCGGCGAGTTCGCGTACGCGGGGATCGTGACGGTGTCGGCCCCCAGCCTGGAGGAGCTGGAGAAGGCGTGCGACAACCTCGATGACGTGGCCGCCAGCTGCCTCATGGAGCTGCGTCCCCTGAACGGCCGCCACGACCTGGGCCTGGCCGCCTCCCTGCCCCTGGCCCGGGCCCTGGCCCGCAGGCGGGTGGCCTAGATGCGCGTGGGCCTGGCACCAGGGTTGCGGGTGCCCCGCCACCGGGCAACCACCGCGCACCTGTGCGCGGTCTACCCGTTCCAGGCCGAGCCTGGCTTCGGGGCCCGGGGCGTGTACCTGGGCACCGACTACGTCGCCGGCGAGGGGGCCTTCTGTTACGACTGCTTCCAGCTCTACACCGACAAAGTCGTCACCAACCCGAACATGATCATCATCGGCGAGCCAGGGTCGGGGAAGTCGAGCTGCGTCAAGTGCCTGCTCTACCGATCGGTCGGGGCCATGCGCTCGCCCAACAAGGGCCCCCGCTGGTGCGCCATCGCCGACCCCAAGGGCGAGTACAAGCTGCTGGCCCGGGCCCTGGGCTTGGCCCACGTCCGGCTGTACCCGGGAGGCAGCGACCGCCTCAACCCCCTCGACGCCGGCCCCGGCGCCGCCCTGCTCGGGCCCAACGCGGTGTCCGACCGGCGCACGGCCATGGTGGGGGCACTGCTGGGGGCGGTGCTGCGCCGGGATCTCAACCCCCTGGAGGACGCCGGCGTGGGTTGGGCCATCGGGCACCTGCCCACCTCGGCCACCGGCCGCCAACCGGTGCTCTCCGATGTGGCCCGGCTGCTGGCCGCCCCGACTGCGGAGATGGTGGAGCGGGCCGGGTGCAGCACCGACGAGCTGATCCACGGCATCCGCGACGCCCGCTTCGCCCTGGGCAAGCTGCTGGACCGGGACCTGCGTGGCATGTTCGACGGGCCGTCAACGGTCAAGACCGACTGGTCAGGGCGGGGCCTGGTCCTGGACCTCTCCGCGGTGCACGGCAACCGGGCCGCGCTGCGCCTGGTCATGATCGCCACCACCGCGTGGCTCCAGACCCTCATGGCCTTCCCCGAGTCCGAGGACACCCCCCGGCGCTACCAGGTCCTCGACGAGGGCTACGTGCTCCTAGGCGACGAGCACACCGCCCGCTATCTGGAGACCTGCTGGAAGCTGTGCCGGCTCTACGGGGTGGCCAACGTCTTCATCGGCCACCGCCTCTCCGACCTTCGCTCCCAGGCCGACGACGGCACGGCCACGGCCAAGATCGCCGAGGGCCTGCTGGCCGACACCCAGACCCGGGTTATCTTCCGCCAGTCCAGCGACCAGGTCGAGCTCACCCAGAAGGCGCTGCAGCTCACCGACCTGGAGGCCAGCCTGCTGCCGGATCTCGAGCAGGGCCGAGCCCTGTGGAAGGTGGCCGGGCGGGCCGCCGTGGTTCAGCACGTGGTCGCCCCCGGAGAGTGGGTCTTCTGCGATACCGACAGCGCGCTCGCCGTTTAAAGCCCGCCCGCATCCCGACCAACCGTCACGAATCCTGAAGCGGAGGAACCAATCATGGCCACCACCAGACGTCCCCGCAGCGGCCCGCAACGGAGCACAGGCCTAGCGCAGCGCTCGGCGCCGCCGTTCGATCCGCTGCAGCTGTCCGCCGACGAGCAGGTGACCGAGCCGCACGTGCTCCTGCTGGGCCAGCCGGGAACGGGCAAGTCCGCATGGGCCAAATGCATTGTGGCCCGCCTGCTGCGATCAGGCGCGGGCGGCCCCCGCCACGTGGGCATCGTCGATCCCAAGGGCGAGTACGGCGCGCTGGCGGAGGCAGTGGGGCTGGGCCACGTCCGGCTGTACCCGGGCGGCCCCCACCGGCTCAATCCCCTCGACGCCGGCCCTTCGGCCTGCGTCGGTTGGGCTGTGACTGCGGACCGCCGTCACGCCATCCTCGCCGGGTTGTGTACGGCGTCGCTGGGCCGCGCGCTCAGCACCGCCGAAGACCGAGCGCTGGCCGCGGTGGTGCCGGGCCTGGCGCCGCCGGGCCAACGCCAGCCGGTGCTCTTCGACGTGGTCCGGCTCCTGGCCGAGCCCACGGCGGACATGATCGGGTGGGCGGCCAGCGAGGCCGCGGCCGATGAGTGTTTCGAATGGGGCAGCGTCGTCGCTCCGGGTGAGCTGGTAGGCGCCGCCCGCCACCTCGGCCACGCCCTGGGTCGGCTCCTCGATCGGGAGCTGCATGGCTGCTTCGATGCGGCCACCACGGTTGGGATCGACGGTGATGGCCCCGGTGTGGTCGTCGACCTCTCCGCATTCCATACCCGTCGATCCGCCCTGCCTCTCGCGGTGATGGCGAGCATGGCGTGGATCGAGAGCGCCCAAGCCCTGGCGACGGCGGAGGCCGCGAAGGCGACGGACGAGGCCGCCTCCGGCGTGTTCACCGGAGCCCCCGGCCAGTTCCCGCGGCGCTACAACGTCGTCGACGAGGCGTGGGCGGTCATGGGCCACGAGCACGCCAGCTCCTACGTGGAGGCGTGGTTGGACCGTGCCGCCGTCGACGGGGCGGCCAACATCCTGATAGCCCACTGTCTGCACGACCTGGGATGGGGGCCCGACGACGCCGAGGCGCTCTCGAAGCGCGCCCGGGCATTCGTGGGGGCGTTCGGGACACGTCTGGTGTTCCGCCAGTCGCTCGACGACGCCGAGTTGGCCCGGGCCGCCCTCGATCTCCGCAAGGACGAAGCCGCGGCCATCACCTACCTCGGCCGGGGCCAGGCGTTGTGGAACGTTCGTCTGGGGGCAGCCAGCGTCGTCGGTGTCCCGGTGCAGGGCGAGATCGGGCCGGACGAGTGGGCGTTCTGTGACGGCCCGCACACCCTCTCGGTGTAGCGATGGAGCCCCGGCCCCCTCGCCCGCCGCTGGCCCCCGTCAGCGCCGACCCCCGCACCGGCGGCCTCGACGCCGTGCTCTTCGCCCTCCTGGCCGTGCTGATGGCGGTGGTGGGCGGGGTGTGGGCCGGAGCCGCCCTCGCCGCCCAGCTCCACCCGAGCCACCGCTTCGGCGCCGGGCTGTCCGAAGCCTCACAGGCCATGCGCGCCCTGCCCGCCCACCTCTCCGAGCCCGCCGCCGCCTGGCCGCCCACCACCCGCCAAGCCCTGCCCGGGCCCATCGCCTACTGGGCCTGCCAGGCCCTGGTCCTCGTCGGCCTGGGCGTCGTGGCCTGGGTGGTGTGGCGGGTGTTCCGGCGCCGGAGCGAGCAGGACGGCCTGGGCGTCGAGCGCTCGGCCTACTTCGCCCGCCGCCGAGACCTGCGCCGCCTGGCGGTGAACGGGCCGGTGAACGGCCGCATTGTCCTCGGCCGGGTGGGCGGCCAGCTGGTGGCCACCGAGACCCGGACCTCGATCTGCATCGTCGGTCCGTCGCAGTCCTTCAAGACCTCGGGCCTGTGCGTACCCGCCCTCCTGGAGCTGGGCAAGGGTGGCGGCGCCGCCATCGTGGCCAGCGTCAAGGGCGACATCCACTCCGTCACCTACGATCGCCGCGCTTTCCTGGGCCACGTCAAGGTCTTCGACCCCACCTGTGTGGTCGTGAAGGAGTCGGCCACCTGGACGCCGCTGCGCGCCGCCCACACGGTGACGGGGGCCCAGTCGGCGGCCCGGGGCCTGACCGACGTGGCCGGCAAGGGTGGCCTGGAGAATGCCGACTTCTGGATGCAGTCGGCCAAGGAGCTGCTGTGGCCGCTGCTGTACGTGGCCGCCCGCACGAACGGGACAATGCGCGACGTGGTCCGCTGGGTGACCACGCACAACCGGCCGGTGATCGACAAGAACGGCCACGTGCAGAAGGCCGGTGAGGTGCTGGAGCGCCTCCTGCAGCTGAGGGCCGAGGCGGCGGCCATCCGCGCCGCCAAGGCGACGCCCCCCGCAGGCGTCGACCCCGACACCGGAGAGGTCACCGGCGCCGAGGACGAAGGGAGTGGGCAAAAGGCGGCCCCGGCCGGCACGAAGGACGAGCCGGAGCAGCGGATCGGCTCCAGCAAGGCCGGCCCCCTCGACCCCGATGACGTCGTCCTGGCCGACAACGCCTTGGCCGGCATCTGGGCCACCGACGAGCGCACCCGCTCGTCGATCTACACCACGGCGCGCACCATCATCGAGGCGTGGTCGGACCCATTGGTGGCCACCGCGGCCAACACCTGCGAGATCACGCCCGAGTGGCTCCTGGAGGCTGACAACACCCTCTACATCGTGGCCCCCGCCCGGGAGCAGGCCCGGCTGCGGCCGGTGTTCGCCTGCATGGTGGCCGACCTCGTCCATGAGGCATTCGACGTGGCCACCAGGGCGGGCGGCGAGCTGCCCACCAAGCTGCTGGTGCTGCTGGACGAGGCGGCCAACATCTGCCCGGTGCGCGAGCTCCCGTCGTGGTGCTCCACTTGCCCCTCCCACGGCATCACCTTGATGACGGTGTGGCAGGACCGCTCTCAGCAACGCCTGCGCTATGGCCGGGAGGGGGCCGAGACGGTGTGGAACAACTCGGCGGCCAAGGTCATCCTCTCTGGCCTGGCCGACCAGGCCACCGCCGAGGTGACGTCACTGCTCGGCGAGGAGGAGCACCAGCGCCTGGGGTCCTCGGTCGACCTGGCCGGGGCCCGGCGTTCGGTCAGCGCCCAGACCGGCACCCGCCGCCTGGTCAGCGAGGACTCGCTGCGCCGCCAGCGCCTCGGCCAGGGCCTGCTGATCTACAAGGACCTGCCGGCCATGCGCCTGGCCCTGCGGCCGTACTACGAGGACCGCAAGCTCAAGGCCCTCCACGAGGCGAAGCTGGCACGGGGTGCCGCGGCGGTGGCCGAGCCCGTCGTCGACGGCGCCGGCGACGACGTGGCCGGTGCGGCGTGACCGCCCAGCGCCCCGCCCACCAACTACTACGGGTCTGAGGTCCGCCTCGCCCCGTGGATCGCGGCCATGCTGCCGCCCCATCGCTGCTACCTCGAGCCGTTCTTCGGCTCGGGGGCGGTGCTCCTCGCCAAGCCGGTTTCCACCCACGAGATCGTCAGCGACGGCACCGTGGTCAACTTCTTCAAGGTGCTAAGCGACCGCCCCCGGGAGCTGGCCCGGGCGTGCGTGCTGACCCCCTACGCCCGCGACGAGTTCGCCGCGGCAGTCCTCGACGAGCCGGGCGTCGATGACCTGGAGCGGGCCCGGCGCTTCTGGGCCCGCTCGGTCACGTCCCACGACCGCTGCCTCGACCCCCGGGCCTCGTCGTCCTCCTCGGCCAAGTGGGGCTCCAACGACGCGGTGTCGGCGGCCAACGTCCGCGACCGCCTTCTGGCCGTCGCCGAGCGCCTGCGGCGGGTGGCCATCGACAACGCCCCGGCGGTCAAGGTGGTGGCCAAGTACGGGGTGCACGGCGCCGTCATCTTGCCGACCCGCCGTCTCTGGGCCCGGCCCGGCGCAGCGTGGAGCGCCACCGGACCTCGGACTACGCCTGCGAGCACGCCAGTGAGGACGACCACCGCGAGCTGGCCGAGGCCCTGCGGGCCACCGACGCCGTGGTGCTGCTCTCGGGGTACGCCAGTGCACTCTACGACGAGGAGCTGTACCCGGACTGGTGGCGGGTGGAGCGCACGGTCCACCGGCGCTCGGCCAACCGGGACGGCCGGGGCGACAGCCGAGCCACTCAGGTCATGTGGTCCAACCGCCCCCTGGCGGCCCAGCTCAAGCTCGGGTGGGCCGGAGCGGGCAGGCGCCCGAGAACTGCGAGCCGGAGGCGGTGGGGGTGAGGAGCGCCAGTGCCCGCTCATCCCACATCGACTACCTCCCCGGCTGGAGGTACCTAACCTTGGTCCTGGAAGACGACGGGGCGCTGAAGGACGAGTACGTGGCCGTGTTCGAGCAGGTCATCGCCGGCGCCCTCGCCGGCCACCCCTACCGGCTCTACCGCGGCGAGTGCTGGGCGATCGTGGGCGTCGCGCCTCCGGCGGCCGAGGCCATGACCCGGGTGGAGCAGGCCATGGCCGCCCAGCTGGGCGCCGTCTACGAACCCTGGCCCGACGGCCCGGACAACCCGAACTGAGGCATTCCGGCCGGGGTCGGGGCAACCGGGGAGAGCTGCCCGTAGTTGGTACGACAGGGTGATGCCGCGGCCGTCTCATCTATGTGAATAGCGGACAGAGCACGTCAGGGCGTTGGCATTGCGCAGGCGACGGCGGGTGGCCGGCTGCTCCTGCAAGACGAGATCGCGGGCCAGCCGGTCGAGGCGATGCACGACCAGGCCCAGGGCCTTGCGCTCTCGCAGCAGGGCCAGGGCTTCGGCGAGGGCGAACGCCAGCGAATCAGAGTTTCTCACGACCGGGCCGCTGGGGGAGAGGCGCTCGCTCGGGCGCGCTGAGGGGCCGGGAGGTCCTCCGTGATGAGAAGGCGTTCCCGTTCGACGCCCGGTGGAAGTACGCAGCGGGCGGCCTGGACCTGGCCTACGGCCGCCTCCGCTCGACGAGTCGGTCACCCGCCCCCTTGGAGGAAGTGGTGAGGATCCCAATAGCGGAGGGCACTCCGCGTGCGGTGACCCTAGGCCGAGCCTCGACTGCGGCTCGATCGCTGGAGGCTTGCGGCCCTGTGCGTATCGTGAAGCCATGCGACTGACGAGTGCCATCCCGCACCAATCCCCGTCAATCGCTGGTCGAGGCTGATGCCATCGCGCCTGGAACCAGGGCGGCGGGTGAGGCTCGCGGGGGTGGACGGCTGGGTGACGATAACTGATGTCGTCCCGAACGGCGACGGTTGGAGGGTCTACGCCGACACAGCCGATGGGGACACAGTCCGCAGAGACTTGACGATTTCCGAACTGGAGCAGATGGAAGTCATCGCCGAGGATGGCTCGGCATCGTCACCGGCTGTTCTCGCCGGACTCTGGGTGGAATGGATGGGAGCGGCAACCGTCAACGCGTCCGCGGCAGCCCTCGCAACGACTCCTCTGCGACCATACGTACACCAAGACAATGCTGTCTACGGGGCGATGCTGCCGCAGCCACGGCTCCGGTTTCTGCTCGCTGACGAGCCCGGTACCGGTAAGACCGTGATGGCCGGTCTCTACATCCGCGAGATGGAACGCCTTGGGTTCGTCAAGCGCGCACTTGTCGTGTGCCCCGCCCACCTCGTCAGAAAATGGCAGGCTGATTTCGAGCGGTTCTTCGGCGGAGGGCTGAAGCGGATAACTGCTGAGACAGCTAAGGACGGTCCCCTCCGCCCAGACCAGGACCTCTGGGTCACGAGCCTGGATCTGGCTTCTATAAACCCAATGGTCCAAGAGGTCATCCGCCCTGACCGTGCCGGGTGGGATCTTGTGGTGATCGACGAGGCACACCGGCTCACACCCACAGCGCAGAGCTATTTCCAGCTTGGGTCCCTCCTGTCCAAGGGTTCGCCCCGCGTGCTGCTGATGACGGCCACCCCGCATCGAGGCAGCGAGTGGCTGTTCCGTTCACTGATGCACCTCGTCGACCCTGAGGTTTTCCCGTTGGCCAGTAAGGAGGATGCGACCACCCATCATGTGAAGCCAGGCCGGATCCATTACCTCCGACGGATGAAGGAGGAACTCGTGGACTACGACGGAGTCACGGCGCTATTCAAAGGCCGCCGCTCGACGAACCTGCCGGTGGCGCTCAACCCGATTGAGGCAGCATTCTACCAACGGGCACTCGACCTAGTAGATACCTACTTTCCTACGAATACCCTAGCGCTCGCGCGGATGGTATACGGGAAGCGGTCGGCATCCTCCTTGTACGCCCTAGCCAAGACCCTCAGACGCCGCCACGACCTGATGGGTACCGACATGCCTGTGGCGGCGGCCGCCGCGGCAGATCCCGACGACGAGGACCCTCCGACTGCCGACGAAGCGAGGATCACCCATGAGACGTCCAAGGCTGCGAAGGCCGAGCGGGCGGCTATCCGAGAGGTCCTCGATGACCTCGGACCTCTCGTGGCTTCCGACGACCTTGAGGTCTCAAAATGGCCAGTCGTCGAGGAGAAGTGCCTCGCCCTAAACGGCATTCACCCGGGCACCGAAGGTCAAGCGGTCGTCTTCACGGAGTACGCCGATACGGCCGACTGGCTCGTCAGGCGATTCAGAGCAGCCGGCTATGAAGTGAAGCGATACTCGGGAAGGGACGCGCCGAACGCGCGGGAAGAGGCCCGGGCGGCGTTCGCAAATCGAGACTTCCAGATTCTCGTCTCGACCGACGCCGGCAACGAGGGGATCGATCTGCAGACCGCTCACGTTCTCCTGAACTGGGACATCCCGTGGTCTCTGGTCCGTCTCGAGCAGCGGATGGGGCGGATCCACCGCATCGGGCAGGACCACGACGTCGAGTTGTACAACGTCATTGCAACCGACACCCGCGAAGGGGACGTCCTCGTCGTCCTCCTCGACAACCTTATCGCCGCCGCAAACCGGCTAGACGGCAAGTTGTTTGACAGCCTCAGCCTCGTCGCCGAGAACCTGTCCTTGAATATGGAGTCGATGCTCATGCGGGCTTACGCCAACGCCGCGGACCACGATGCAGCGCTGGACGCTGCCAGGGCGATGACCGCCGCTCGGGTGGAGGCCGAGGCGCGAAAGGCCGCCCAAACCGAGAACAGGTTCCGAACCCGGCCGGACGTCACCCGCGCGATCGCGGGGCTACATAGGGGAGCTCTCGACCGGGTCAACCCCCACATCGTTGCGACGTTCCTGGCCCGGCTGACCGCCAGCGGCACCTTTACTGCCATGCCGCACGCGTCAGGGGATGGCGTCTTCTTGCTCCGCCCTCAGTCGGGACAACGGTTGCCGCCGGAGCTCGGCGGCGACACTCGCTCCGTCGTAGCGACGAGCGCTGCAGCGGTAGCGCGAGCGACGGAATCGGGTTCGTCCGTGACTGGCGTGGTTGTTCTCGGTCCAAGCGAGCCCTCGTTCCGGGCGCTTGTAACGGCCGCCCAGGAGCGACTCCGACCCCTGCTCTTCCAGGGCGGCGCCCTTTCTGATCCGACGAGCGCGACTGCCTACGACCTCGTGAGCTACGAGGTCGAGGCCACTGAGGACGGTTGCAGAACCAGTTGGTCGACTCTCATTCGTGTCGATGACACTGGTGCCAGAGTTGTCCGCTGGGAGTCGCTCGGAAACCTCGCCGCAGGCGAGTCAGCGAACAGGGGCCTCCACCCCGGAAGGGCGCATGATGCCGACACCGCCGCTTTGGCTGCCGCCCAAGCTGAGCAGGCGAGGCGATCTGCCGCACGGCAAGAGTGGCTA
>JAHFUP010000102.1 GCA_023265025.1 Acidimicrobiia bacterium
CTGCTCGGCTTCGACGTGGCTGGAGACCGACCATCGGGTGGACTGGGCCGCGACGCACTTCACCGCGCTCGATCTACTGGACAGGTTGTGTCCCCATCACCACGACCTCAAGAGCCTCGACGGGTGGCGCCTGGTGGAGGGGCGGGGCAAACGGGCCTTCGTCCGACCAGATGATCCGCGGCATCCTCGGCATGGCGACGCGCCGGCGAGCGCGGCGTGAGCGCCAAGAAGGCGATGGACGGTGCGGGCGACGCCGTCTTCGTCGTTGGAGGGCAGGCGCGCTCCTTACCCCTCGGCGATACCCCTGATTCGTTTCTCGCCGAGCCACGGGTCCGGCTTCACGACGTCGAGCAGCGGCGAGGTGGCCACCGTCGTCACCACCGCCATCACGACGAGCAGGGTGAAGAGGTCGCCGTCGAGCACGCCCAGGTCCCGGCCGATGTTGAGCACGACCAGCTCGGTCAGGCCCCGGGTGTTCATGAGCACGCCGAGGGCCACGGATTCCCGCATGGCCAGCCCCTGGGACCGGGCGCCCAGGCCGGCGCCGAGGAACTTGCCGGCGCAGGCGACGAGGAGGATGAGGCCCAGCTGCCAGAGGCCCGTGGTGCCGATCCCGCCGATGTCGACGTTCAGTCCGGTGGTGACGAAGAACACCGGGAGCAGGACGGTGGCGACCGACTTCAGCCGGTCGCGGACCTCGTCCCCGAGCGGGCCCCGGGGGAAGACCGCGCCCAGCAGGAAGGAACCGAAGATTTCGTGGACCCCGATCGCCGACGTGGCGAAGGCGCACGCCAGCAGCCCGGCGACCACCAGGGCCAGCTCGGTCGAACCGAGCCGACGGTCGCCATACCGGGCCAGCGCCGGCCGGACGACCAGAACCATGAACAGCCCGAACAGCAGGCACAGGAGCAGGATGTAGGGCAGGGTCCACGCCCCGGTGGACGCCACGATGGCTACGACGACGGCAAGGGTCGCCCACGTCAGCACGTCGTCGCCGGCGGCCGACGCCATGGTCAGGACCCCCAGCGGCGTGTCGTAGAGCTTGCGCTCCTGGAGGATGCGGGCCAGCACCGGGAAGGCGGTGGTCGACATGGCCGCCCCGATGAACAGGGCGAAGGGCACGAAGTCGCCCACCTTGTGGGTGGGGTGCAGCGCCATCGCCAGCAGGACGCCGAGGGCGAAGGGGACGGCGGTGCCGGCGAGGGCCACGCCGGTCGAGGCACGCCGACTCCGACCCTCCCCGAGGTGGGAGAGGTCCAGCTCGAGGCCAACGAGGAACATGAACACCGCCAGCCCGAGGCTGGCGAGGATCTTGAGCATGGGCCGGGTCTCGAGCGGGAAGAGTCCCTGCGACCAGCCGCCCAGGAGGCTGGGGCCGAGGGCGATGCCGGCGATGACCTCGCCGATCACCGGCGGCTGCCCGATTCGCTTGAACAGCGCCCCGGCCAGCCGGGCCACCACGATCACGACGGCCACGCCGGCGAGGGTCAGCGCGTAGTTGTCGTGGCGCAGGTAGACGAACGCCGTCACTCGCTCAGCGCTTGTTCACCGGTTGGAACATGAAGCCCCGCTGGGCGACCATGACCTGGCTACCCGCCCCGAGCTTCACCATCTGGTCGCCGGTGAGGCGCTCCCATGCGGTGCCGCCGGGCGACCAGACGTAGGTGCCGTAGACCGAGCCGCAGTCGGAGATGAAGACGTCCCAGTCCTTGAGGACGACGCGGGCGTGGACGGGCGAGATGACGTCGCCCTCGGCCTGCACCACCAGCGGTCGGGCCATGCCGCTGATGACGGCCTCGTGCCCGTGGGGGTCGCGGCCCAGGACGTAGTCGGTGTCGAGCTTGAAGCTGGTGCCGTCGTCGAGGACGAGGAACCCGAGCACCGGCCGGGGCCCCTTCACCCGGGGCACCTTGTCCTGCACCATGTGGATCCCGCAGATGCCGCAGTAGCGGGCCTCGGGATCGTTGAAGTGGCCCTTCTTGCAGCGGATGCCCCAGACCTCGACCGGGGCGGACGGCTCGGCGGGAGGCGGGGGTGCCGCCGGCGCGACGGGCGGGGCGGCGACCGGCACCGAGGCGGGTGCGGGTGCAGGCCCGGCGACGACGGGCACGGCGGCGACCGGCGCCGGGGCGGCGACCGGCGCCGGGGCGGCGACCGGCTGGGCCCGCTTGCGGCGGGTCGTCTTGGCCGGCGCGATCATCGGGGCGGCCTCGACGGCGCCGGCCATCGGGGCAGCTGTTGCCGCCGGCGCCGCGGCGGACGCCGGCGACAGCACCACGCCGGCGCCGGTCACGATGCCGGCCCGCAGGTCGAGCCGGCGGTCGACCGGCGCCGGGTCGGGCCGGCCCACGTCGAGGGTGGCGAAGCCGTCGGGAACCCGCACGCCCCAACCCTGGAGGTCGCCGCCGGAGAGACGCAGGACCGGCTCGCCGCCGGCGATGGCGGCGTCGACATCGCCGGACACGAACACCGCCAGTCCCTCGCCGACCTCGCCGATGAGGGCAAACGAGGGCACGCCGTTGCCGGCGGCGCGGCGCAGGGCGTCGAGCCGTCCAGCGACCGGCCCCTGCGCGCACTCGTCCAGCAGCCGGTCGAGCGCGCCCTGGTCGACCTCGCCGTCGCCGGCGAAGGGCACGACCAGCACCACCCCTGGCAGCCGGGCGACGATGCCGTCCCCCGGCCTGACCCCGATGCGTACGTCGTCGAGCTTCACAGGATGCGTCCTCCCCGGAATCGCCAGCGCAAGAAGGGGACCCGCATCGGTCCCTGGACGAACAGGAAGATCGCCAGCCAGGTGGTGGCGAAGTGGAGGGCGAAGGTGCCCACCCCGACCGGGCCGGATGCGTCGAGGATGCGGTCGAGCACGACCCGCACCAGCACGGCCTCGGGGACTGCCTGAAGGAGCAGGTAGATCGCCGGCCAGTCCTTCTCCCACCGGAACTGCTGGAGGAGGTGCCAGATCGGCTCCCACACGAACACGCCCAGCACCGCCACCCATGCCAGCGTCGTGAGCGTCACCTTGTACCGGTCGTCGTCGGGCAGCGACAGGAACGGGGTGAGCACGAGGGTCCACAGCAGCCCGACGGTGAACACGAGGAAGAGGCGGGTCTGCACCCGCCCGAAGTACGTCGACGTCATGGCTGGCGCCCCAAAGCCCACTTCCACCACTGGGTGATGGAGCGCCGGACGCCGATGAACTTGCAGAACCCCTGCCGGGCCAGGTCGTCGCACACCTCGAGGGCGGCGATCTGCAGGCCGAGGAAGGTGTCGACGCCGGCCAGGTAGCCGCCCAGCGTGGCGACACCCACGGCGTAGAGGCGCCCCGGCTCGGCCCGGGAGCCGCGGACCTCGAAGTGGGGCTCGACGTCGAGGCGCCCGAGCAGGTTGCGGCGGGCGCCGGTGTGTTGCAGCAGGTCGGCGAGGAGGGTGTGCTCGGCGATGTCGGCTTCGAGGCCGGTGGCATCGATCACGAAGTTCGACTCCAGCTCGAGCGGCCTCACCGACGGGTCGTCGGGCTTCAGGCGGGTGACCACCACCCCCAGCCCACCGGGCACGACTTCGAGTACCTCGCCGACGTGCATGCGGTAGAAGCCCTGGCGCCGGCCCCGCTCCAGCATGCGCTGCCACCGCTTGCGCCGGGGGGTGGTCGTGCCGCCGAGGGTCCGCAGCCATTTCTCGCGTGCCTCACCCTCGGAGCGCCGGACGCGGTTCTTGTCCTGACCGCCCCACGTCGACTTCGGCCAGTTGAAGCCCTGGTAGGCCCAGCCGTACTCGCCCCGCCGGCGCAGGAAGCGCGACGGACCGTGGGCGCCCTCCACGTACGTGCGGAACAGGTGGATGATCGTCACGTCGGTGCCGAGCCGCTCCTTGTCGGAGATCAGCCGGTCGAGGATCTGGGAGGCGGTGATGCCGGCCCCCCGCACGATCACCGTGCCACCGCGACGGTTGAGCTCCTCGTAGACGTGCTCGTGGGGCTCGTAGGCGTTGACGACCCGGTGGGTGTCGCCGAATCGGTGGCGGTAGGCGACGAGGTCGGGCAGGTAGGCCAGGCCCGGGTAGCCGACGGCCAGGTGCACGTAGCTGCTCCGGTACGCGACGTCCTCACCGTCCGCCTGGGTGAGGACGGTGAAGTAGCCCCCACCGTGGCGCCGGCGGGTGACGTGGGCCCGCCCCAGGGCCAGCGTGCTCCAGTAGTCGATCCGGTCGCCTTCCCGCTGCATGGACCGGAACACCTGCCCCGACGTGGGCGTCCAGTAGTCGCACAGGACGTTCTCGGTCAGGACGTTCCACAGGGGTGCGATGAATCCCCTGAGGCTGCGGGCCGCGAACGACTCGCGGATGGCGTAGCCGGGGAAGCCCCAGATGTTGTCGAGGGTCGACGAGGAGTCGGAGCGGATGCGCTTGTCCCGGGTGACCTGCGACGACGCCAGCAGGTACTCGTAGTTCTGCCACGGGTGGTCGTTGACGGTCAGGGTGCGGATGTGGCCGGCGGGGACGCCGGCGATCCGGAGGTAGTCGACCATGACGAAGGAGCCCAAACCGCCGCCGACGGTGACGAAGGGCATGTCGATCACGCGCAGGCCGGACCGTGCCACCAGCTCGTCGGTCCAGATGCTCATGTGTTGCAGCTCGCCGGGGAGCCCGGCGAGCCCGGTGCGCCCCGTGGACCCCGGGGCCTCCACTAGACCTGCCCGGGCGAGGGCACGAGCGGCGGCGGTGGTGGCGGCAGGTCGGTGCGGGCCTCGGCCGACGGAGCGGCCGGCGGTGCCTTCTTCCGGCCCTGGCGGGAGAGGACGAACAGGGTGATACCGGCGATGCTGAGCAGCAGCCCGAACGCAGCCAGCAGCTTGAAGGCCAGACTCACCGACGCCTTGTCGGACAGGCTGACCGCGGCGGAGAAGATGGCCTGCTTGTCCGTG
This sequence comes from Acidimicrobiia bacterium, assembly GCA_023265025.1. GTDB lineage: Bacteria > Actinomycetota > Acidimicrobiia > Acidimicrobiales > AC-14 > CADCTB01. Next base: position 4,920 of record JAHFUP010000102.1, read on the forward strand.
TCGGGGGTGCCGTCGCGGGTATCGGTCCACGCCGCGATGGTCGCACCGGGCAGGGAGACCACCGCGATCCGGGTGCCGAAGTCGGCCTCTGGGGAGAACGGCGAGCCGTCGGGGCCGACCTTGCGGTTGGACGACCCGTCGCTGAGCCGGATGGTCTTGTTGAAGGACTTGCCCGAGTTTGAGGAGGAGGACAGCAGCACGTCGGCCGTGGAGCCCCGCAAGTCGATGGAACGGTCGTAATAGACGACATCGATGCGCCCGCCGGGCGAGATCGACACCGCCGGCAGGTCCTGCGGCACCCCGTCGCGGACCGTGCCCCGGTTGACCTGCACGGGCTTGCCCCACGTCTTGCCCTTGTCGGTCGAGCGGCGCAGGAGCACGTCGGAGTCGCCCGAGCGGCCGTCGGCCCACGCCGCGACCATGTCGCCGTCGTCGGAGATGGCGAACGCCGGGCTCACCGGCAGGTAGACCAGGAACCGGCCGGGCGGCACGACGTCGGCGTCGACGACCCTGCCCGCCTCCCACCGCGCGCCTTGGTCGGTGGAGGTGGCCACGACGATCGTGAATCGGCCGTCGTAGGTGCCGGGGGTGTTCTCCCAGTCGAGCCGGTCGTTGCCGTAGTCGAGGTAGAGGACGGAGGGGTTGCCGTCGGGGCCGACGGCCAGCGACGGTGCCCCCACCCGCATCCGGCCGGCGTCGCTCACCGTCGCCGGCGGCGACCACGTGCGGCCGCCGTCGTCGGAGCGGCTGACGACGATGGGGAGGCCGGTCTGGGCGAAGCAGAGGATGCACATGGTGGCCTCGGGCCGTGACTGAAGCCACGAGGCGAAGATCCGGCCGCTCTTGGGGTCGGCGGCGAGCGACGTCTGGAAGGTGTGGGGGCCGGCGATCTTGGTGGGCTCGTCGAAGTTGAGACCCCCGTCGCCGGAGCGGGCTACCCAGAAGGAGTCGGGGGAGTTGCCCGGACCGCTGAGGGTGACGTAGGAGACGTAGAGCGTGCCCTTGGAGTCGAACGCGGCCGACGGCGCGAACAGCTTGCCGCGGTTCCCGGGCGGCTGCTTCAGGGCGATGTCCTGCCAGTTCCCACCGCCGTTGTTCGTGACGTGCACGCCGGCGGTGTAGTCGGGTCGGTCGACCCGGTCGACCACGACCATGTTCGTCCGCTGGGTGGGGTTGACGACCAGTGCAGGAGAGTTTCGGGCCACGATCGGGTTGCGGTCCTGGTTGACCTGGACGTCGGCACCCGGCGCGACCTTGATCTCACCGGTGGCCGCATCGTCCCCTCCACCGCACGCGGCGAGGAGCAGCGCCATCGCCATGGCCGCGGCGCCGGCGCCCGTCCTCGTCCTGTTTCGACTCATGCGTCCCCCCGGGCCCGGATCACCACCGTAGGAGGGAACGCTAGCGAAGCCGCCGTAAGGCGGCCGTAAGCGCAGCGTACCGGTCGTGCCATACGGTGGCCCAGGCGCAATGTCTTTGGCCGGCGGAGCCGGCGAGCGGGAGGGCGATATGGCGACGTTTGAGATCCACCCGGCGATCGGGATCGCCCGGGCCGGCAACAGCCCGGAGTTCTTCATCGGCCCCGAGCCCGGAGCGACGCCGCCGGCGAAGTACCGGGACTCCGCCGGCCGGCTGCTCCGGCAGGCGGCCCGCTTCCGGGTCTTCCGGGTCTCCCGAGCGGCCGACGGGAGCCTCCGCTCGGCGACGGAGGTCACTGCGGCCGACGCCACGATCGAGTGGACGGTCCACCTGGCCAACCGCAAGGGGGCGGCGCCGGAGTTCCCGCCGGCGCCGGCCCGGCGGGCGACGGAGCCTCGGATGCGCAACGCCGGCGTGACCGACCGGGCGACGCTGGTCATCGACGCCGGACCGCGGACGCTGGCCGGCGCCGGCGGCGCGGCCGCCTTCGACGCCGGGAGGTTCCTCGGCACCAAGGTGCCCCTGGGGGAGATGCGCACCGACGCCGACGGGCGGCTGCTCGTCGTGGGCGGCTTCGGCGCGTCGGGCGTGTCGCCCCGCGGCGCCCGGGCGCCGATCGACCACTTCGCCAACAACGACAACTGGTACGACGACATGTCCGACGGCCCGGTGACGGCCACGGTGAAGGTCGGCACCCGGCGGGCGGTGGCCGCGTCGCCGGCGTGGGTGGTTGCTGCGCCGCCCGACTTCGCCCCGGGCATCGTCAACTTCGTCACCCTCTACGACGTCGCCTACCAGGCCGCGGTCGGGCGGGGCTGGCGCAAGGTCCCCGACCCGATCTCCTTCACCCGCCACGTCCAGCCCATGCTGGACCGGGCCCTGGGGTACCAGTGGGTGCTCCAGCTCGGCCGCCAGGGGCACGGGCCGTTCTCGGGCTTCGGCGACTTCAGCACCCGATGGGACCAGCTCGCCGACCCGTCGCCGAACAGCGTCTTTGCCCGCGAGCTCGTCCTCGGCGTCCTGCGCGACCCGAGCGTGCCGCCGGACTCCGCTGACCCGGAGTTCGGCATCATGCCCCGGCTGCACCACAGCGACTACCTGACGTCGCAGAACCACGTCCTGCGGGCGACGGTCACCCAGTACGAGGTGCTCAAGCGGTGGGCCGCCGGCGACTTCGTGAACGACCTGAAGAAGCCAAAGGCGGTCAAGGAGCTCCTCCCCGACGCCCTCGACCGGGTCAGCCTCGAGGCGTGCTCGGGTGGGCCGTTCTTTCCCGGTATCGAGGTCGGCTCGGTGATGGCCGACGGCGCCACCTACAGCGAGCCGTTCCGGGTCGACGCCGCCACCCACCAGCCCGGCGAGCTGACGGCGGGGAACGCGGTGCCGTGGCAGGCCGACTTCCTGGCGTGCAGCGTCGACGCCCAGTCCCAGCTCGGGTGGTGGCCGGCGCAGCGGCCGTACCAGGTGTTCCCCGGCGCGAAGGCGAAGACGTCGGAGTTCTGGAGCCGGGGGGTGAGCGGATTCCGCGGCATGGTGAAGCAGTGGTCCGAGCTGGGCATCGTGGTCCCGGCGGTGGGGCCGGACGGGACGCCGATGTTCGTCGAGTCCGAGCGCCGGCTGTCCTGACGCCGGCCCGGTTCGACGTCGCCGTGGTCGGCGGCGGGCCGGCGGGCGGCGCGGCGGCGACGGTGCTGGCCGCGGGTGGAGCCGGCGTGGTGGTCGTCGAGCGGTCTTGCTACGACGGGTTTCGCGTCGGCGAGACGCTCCCGCCCGACGTGCGGCTGCCGCTGGAGCGCCTGGGCGCCTGGGACCGGTTCGAGGCGGGCGGGCACCTGCCGTCGCCCGGGATCATCTCGGCGTGGGGCTCGCCCGAGCCCTACGCCAACGACTTCATCCTGAACCCCTACGGCTGCGGCTGGCGGGTCGATCGGAACCGGTTCGACGCCATGCTGGCCGCCGGCGCCGAGGAGGCCGGGGCGGTCGTCCTTTCCGGGAGTCCGGTTGAGGCGTGCCGGCGGGTGGCCGGCGGTTGGGAGGTGACGGTGGCGGGCTCCGTTCTCACCGCCGGCCACGTGGTCAACGCCACCGGCCGCTCGTCGACGTTCGGCCGGTCGCTCGGCGGCCGGCGGGTGGTCTACGACCGGCTCGTCGCCCTGGTCGGGTTCGCGTCGTCGGCGCCGGCGGACCGGCGGGCGCTCATCGAGGCGACCGCCGAGGGCTGGTGGTACTCGGCCCCGCTGCCGGACGGCCGACTGGTGCTGGCGTTCCAGACCGACGCCGGCCCCGGCCTCCGGGCCCGCTGGCCGGAGTTCCTCGCCGCGGCGCGGGTCACGGCGGCCCGGGCCGCCGGCGCCGTGGCGGCCGGCGAGGTACGGGTCGTCCCGGCCGGCACCTCCCGGGCCGAGCCCGTCGCCGGCGACGGCTGGCTGGCCGTGGGCGACGCGGCCGCGGCCCACGACCCCCTCGCCGGCCTGGGGATCCACTGGGCCCTCGAATCGGGGATCGCCGCCGCCGAGGCCGTCCTGGCCGGCTCGGCCGGCGTCGAGGCCTACGCGACCGACGCGGCCCGCCGGTTCGACCGCTACCTCGCCACCCGAGTCGACTACTACCGGGCCGAGGACCGCTGGCCCGATGCCCCGTTCTGGCGCCGGCGCCGATGAGTTCGGGCCGCCCGGGCCGTCACCACTACAGACCGACCACGACAAGGAGCACGCCAATGCCCCGGATCACGCCCAACCTCTGGTTCGACACGCAGGGCCTGGAGGCCGCCGAGTTCTACGTCTCGGTGTTCCCGAACTCCAAGGTGACCAACGTGACCTACTACAACGACGCCGGCCCCCGGCCCGCGGGCATGGTGCTCACGGTGGACTTCGTGCTGGACGGCCAGGAGTACATCGCCATCAACGGCGGCCCCGAGTTCACCTTCGATGAGGCGATCTCGCTCATGATCAGCTGCGCCGACCAGGACGAGGTCGACTACTACTGGGACAAGCTGACCGAGGGCGGCGAGGAGAGCGTGTGCGGGTGGCTGAAGGACCGCTACGGCCTGTCGTGGCAGGTCTGCCCGACCGGCATGCTGGAGATCCTCAACGACCCTGACACCAGCCGCGGCGAGCGGGCCATGCGGGCCATGTTCGGCATGAAGAAGCTCGACCTGGCCGCCCTTCAGGCCGCGGCCGACGGGGCGTAGGCCCCCACCCACCGAACTGGCTGCAGTGACGTCCTAGAGGCAGTAGCTGCAACCCAATCGGGGGGGATGCCGTATTGTTGTCTGGTGCAGTTTGGGCAGGGCCGGCGCTGGGTACGGCTTGATGTTCGCCGGTTCTGGGCGATCGGCGCGGTCCTCGCGCTGGTTGCCGGTGTCCTGGCGGCCGGCGCCGGCACGTCGCAGGCCGCGACGACGACGTACCTCCAGGTCGACGCTTTCGCCGCCACCGCCTTCACCGGCCAGACCGTCGACGTGCGGGTGCGGGCCCGGGACGACGGGGGCAACGTCGACACCGCCTACCGGGGCACGGTCCACTTCACCTCCAGCGACCCCGGGGCCACCCTCCCGCCGGACTACACGTTCACCGCGGCCGACAACGGCGACCACACCTTCGCCGGCCTTATCGCCTTCTCGGCGCCGGGCAACCAGGTGGTCACCGTGGCCGACGTGGCTACCGCCACGGTGCGGGGCGACTCCCGGCCGGTCCTGATTTCGGCCAGTGTCGTCACCTACCTCCAGGTCGACGCCTCCGGCGGCAACAACACCGCCGGCATCCCCATCTGGATCCGGGTCCGGGCCCGCAGCGACCGCGGGGACGTGGTGCCCGGCTACCGGGGCACCGTCCACTTCACCTCCACCGACCCGGCCGCCACCCTCCCCCTCGACTACACGTTCACCGCGGCCGACAACGGCGACCACACCTTCCCCGACGGCCTCCGCTACGCCACCGCCGGCAACCAGTCGATCAGCGCGGCTGGCACCGCCACCCCGGCGATCCGGGGCGACTCCGACGACACCCTCGTGTCCACCACCGGCGCCACCCAGCTCGACGTCGACACCTCGGGCAGCTACACCGCCGGCCAGCCGCTGACGATCCGGGTCCGGGCCCGGGACAACAACGGCGTCGTCGACACCGGCTACAGGGGCACCGTCCACTTCACCTCCACCGACCCGGCCGCCACCCTCCCCGCCGACTACACCTTCACCGCCGGCGACGACGGCGACCACACCTTCAGCACCGGCCTCACGTACGCCAGCGCCGGCAACCAGTCGGTGAGCGTGGTCGACACGGCGAGACCGTCGATCCGGGGCGACTCCTTCTCCACATATGTGTACCTGCCCGCCGGCACGTACCTCGACGTCGACACCTCCACCAACTCCATCACCGCCGGCGACCCCATGACCGTCCGCATCCGGGTGCGTAACGAGCGGGGCGACGTCGACGCCGGCTACCGCGGCACCGTCCACATCACCTCCACCGACGCCGGCGCCACCCTTCCCGCTGACTACACGTTCACGGCTGCGGACAACGGCGACAAGAGCTTCACCAACGGCCTCCGCTTCACCACCCCCGGGAACCAGGCCGTCTCCGCTGCCGATACGGCCCGGCCGGGCCTACGAGGTGACTCGACCTCCACCCTGGTCTACGTCCGGACCACGACGTACTTCGACGTGTTCACCGCCTCGACGGCCAACACCGGCGAGGCAATCAACGTGCGGGTGCGGGCCCGGAACGACCGGGGCGACGTCGACACTAGCTACCGGGGCACCGTCCACATCACCTCCACCGACGGCGGCGCCACCCTCCCGGCGGACTACACCTTCACTGCCGCCGACAACGGCGACCACACCTTCTCCGGCGGGCTCACCTTCGCCACCAACGGCAGCCAGTCGGTGGCGGCGACCGACACCGTGGCGCCGGCGGTTCGGGGCCGATCCGCTCCGACCCGGGTGGGCTCGGTCGCCGTCCTCGCCGTCGATGTGTTCGACGGCACGCCCACCACCGGCGTGCCGGGAGGCATGCGGGTCACGGCCCTCACGTCCACTGGCACCACCGACAACGCCTATCGGGGCACGGTCCGCCTGTCCTCGTCCGACCCTTCGGCGACCCTCCCGGCCGACTACACCTTCACCGCCGCCGACAACGGCCGCCACGACTTCACCGGGGTCACCTTCGCCACCGCCGGCTCCCAGACGGTCGACGCCACTGACACCGCCGACGCCGGGCGGCGGGGCTCGGAGACCGTCTATGTCTACCCGTCAGCCGCCACCGAGCTGGAAGTCCAGATCTTCGCCAGCGAGGTCACCGCCGGCCACCCCGTGACCCTCCGCCTGCGGGCCCGTAACGGCAACGGTGTGATCGACCCCGGCTACCGGGGCACCGTGCACGTCACCTCCAGCGACCCCTCGGCCACCCTCCCGGCCGACTACACCTTCACCGCCGCCGACAGTGGCGAGCACACCTTCACCGACGGGGTGACCTACACCACGCCCGGGAACCGGGGCGTGGCGGTGGCCGATACCGCCCGGGCGACCCTCCGGGGCGACTCGGGGTCGACCCTCGTCAAGGCTCCGGCGGCCACGTACCTGGAGGTGCAGGTCTTCTCCTCCACCGTGAGCGCCGGCGACCCGGTGACGCTGCGCGTCCGGGCCCGCAATGAGCGCGGCGACATCGACACCGGCTACCGGGGCACGGTGCGGGTCACGTCGTCCGACGCCGCCGCCGGGCTGCCCGCCCAGTTCACCTTCACTGCCGGCGACCAGGGCGAGCGCACGTTCACCAACGGCGTGACGTACAACACCCCGGGCAGCCAGTCCGTGGCCGCGGTCGACACCGCGAACGGATCGATCCGGGGCGACTCCGGCCCCACACTCGTCCTCTTCACCGGGGCCACCCACCTCGACGTCCAGCTCTTCGTCGGCAACGTCACCGCCGGCCACCCGGTCAGCGGCCGCATCCGGGCCCGCAACGCCAACGGCGACATCGACACCGGCTACCGGGGCACCGTCCACTTCACCTCCACCGACGCCGGCGCCACGTTGCCCGCCGACTACACCTTCACCGCCGGCGACGCCGGCGAGCACACCTTCACCGACGCCTTTGTGTTCCCGACGCCCGGCAGCCAGCGCGTCTCGGCCGCCGACGTCGCCCGACCGGTCCGGGGCGACAGCGGCCCGGTGCACGTGCTCCCGTCGGCCGCCACCCACCTCGACGTCGAGGCCTTCGTGTCGACGGTGGCGCCGGGCGAGCCGTTCGACCTCCGTCTCACCGCCCGCAACGATAACGGCGACATCGACACCGCCTATCGCGGCACCGTCCACTTCTCCTCCACCGACCCCGCCGCCGTCCTCCCCGCCGACTACACCTTCACCGCCGGCGACGCCGGCCGGCGGACGATCACCGACGCGGCCAGCCTGGCCACCTCGGGCAGCCAGACCGTGGCCGCCGCCGACACCGCGCCAGGGTCGACGGTGCGCGGCTTCTCCGGCGCCATCGTCGTGCCCACCGGCCCGCCGGTGACCACGACCACCACGTCGACCTCCACCACGTCGACCTCGACGACGACCACCTCCTCGACCACCACGACGACCGCGCCCAACCTGGCCACCCACTTCGATGTCGAGGTCTTCGCCAGCCAGGTCACCGCCGGCCAGCCGGTCGACGTCCGGGTGACCGCCCGCGACGCCGGCAACGCCATCGCCAACGGCTACCGCGGCACCGTCCACCTGACGTCCACCGACGCCGGCGCCGTCCTGGCCGGCGACGTCACGTTCACCGCCGGCGACAACGGCCGCCACACCTACACCGGCGGCGTCCGGTTCGGGACCGCCGGCAACCAGCGGGTGACCGCCACCGACACCGCCTCACCGTCGATCACCGGCCAGTCGGCCGCGGTGCTCGTCTTCCTCCCCGACGCCACCCACCTCGACGTCGAGATCTTCGTCGGCACGGTGACCACCGGCCAGGCCGTGGACGTGCGGGTCACGGCCCGCAACGACAACAACGACATCGACCAGGGCTATCGGGGCACCGTCGCGTTCACGTCGACCGACGCCGGCGCCACCGTGCCGGCCAACTACGCCTTCACCGCCGGCGACGCCGGTCGGCGCACCTTCACCGCCGGCGTGGCCTTCGCCACCGCCGGCACCCAGCGGGTCACCGCGACCGAGACGGCGCGCCCGTCGGTCACCGGCACCTCGGGACCGGTCACGGTGCAGGCCGCAGTGGCCACCCACTTCTCGGTCTCGCCGGCGGCTTCGACGGCGACGGCCGGGCAGCCGGTCGGCGTGCAGGTGACGGCGCTGCGGGCCGACGGCACGATCGACACCGCCTACGCCGGCACCGTCCACTTCACGTCCACCGACCCGGCCGCCACCCTGCCGGCCGACTACACCTTCGCCGGCGGCGACGCCGGCCGGCGCACCTTCTCCCCCGGCGTGACCTTCCAGACGTCGGGAAACCAGACGGTGACGGTGACCGCGGTCGGGAGCCCGGCGGTGAACGGCACGTCGACCGCTGTCCTGGTCAACGCGCCGCCGCCGTCGACCACCACGTCGTCGACCACCTCGAGCACGACGTCGACCAGCTCCACGTCGACCACCAGCACGTCGACGACCACCACCCTGCCGTCCGGCACGACGACGACCAAGCCGCCGTGCACGCCGCCGACGGTCAATGTCCAACCGTCGACCATGCGGGCCGGCGACCTGGCCACGGTGAGCGGGTGCGGGTTCGGGGCCAACAAGACGGTCCAGATCCACATGTTCAGCACGCCGGTGTTCCTGGGCGAGACGACGGCCAACGGCAGCGGCAACTACTCGATCTTCGTCGTGATCCCGCCCGACGCCGCCCCGGGCAACCACACCATCGTGGCCAGCGGCCTCAATGGCCAGTCGGCGGCCAGCGAGGGCTCGACGGGCATCTTCATCTCTGGGCCGCCGCTGCCCGACACCGACCCCGGGACGACCATCCCCCCGACGACCGCCCCTCCGACCACCTCGCCGCCTACCACCGCGCCCCCCACGACGACGCCCCCCACCACGAGCCCCGGGACCACGGTGCCGCAGGCCGTCGCCGGCCCCGGCACAGACACAGGTGGCGGGACGGGCACGGGCACGCCGGCGGCCGGCGAGGGTGCGGGCACCGGAACCGGGACCGGGGCGGGGACCGGCGACGGCACCGGTGGCGGGACCACCGGAACCGGTGCGGGCACCGGGACCGGGGCGGCCGGCGGCGGGTTGACCGGCGGAACTGGCGGTACGGGCGATCCGCTCGGCGGGCTCGTGCCCGGTGCCGGCGCGTTGGGCGCCGGTCAGACGCCGGCCGGCACCCCAGGGGCCGGCGGTACCAACCCCACCGGCGCCGGCGCCAACCCGGCCGGCGGCACCGCCGCCGGCGCCGGGCAGACGCCGGCCGGGGCCGGCGGCGCCAATGCCGGCGGCGGCACCGCCTTGGGCGCACCGGGCGGCACCCAGGCGGCCCAGGCCGGCGCCCCGCCGGCGTCGGGACGGTCCAGCACCGGCGCGCTCTTGCCCCGCCCCGGCTTCGAGGAGCAGTCGGAGCTGGTCACCGCCGTCCCCACGCCGGCGGACATCGCCACCGACACGAGGACCATCGCCGCCAACATCCTCTTGGCCCTCGCCCTCATCCTGCTCATCGGCTTCCCCGCCGACATCTTCAACAGCACGCTGGCCGAGCACTACGACGAGGTGTCGGGCTGGTTCCGATTCGCGCGCCGCCGGCGCCCGGCCGTCGCCACGGGCCCCGGCTGGTTCGACCGCCTCCCCACGGTCGTTCGCCTCGGGGTCTTCGGTCTGATCGGGTCGGTCCTCTACGGCCTGCTCGACCCGAACTTCGGGTTCAACCGGCCGTCGCTGATCCTCGTGCTCGGTCTCCTGCTCGCCATTGGCACCATCAGCACCGTGCTCGACGTGCTCCGGATGCACTACCACCGGCGGGTCACCCGCAAGCACGGCCGACTGAAGGCCTTCCCGATCGGCATCGTGATGGCCGCCATCCTCGTGTTCTTCTCCAGGATCGGGCACTTCCATCCGGGCTACGTCTTCGGCATCTTCACCGCCCTCGCGTTCGAGGACGAGCTGTATGACGAGGAGGACGGGCGGGGCCTGGCCATCGCCGGCGTCGGCCTGCTGGTCGTGGCCGTCGCCGCCCTCTTCCTGCGGGCCCCGCTCGACCGCCTGGCCGGCGCCGACGGCGCCAGTTTCGGTGTCCTGGTCGTCGACGCCGCCCTGGCCACGCTCTGGATCGCCGGCATCCAGGCCGTCATCTGGGGTCTGGTCCCGATCAGCTTCATGTACGGCCAGAAGGTGCTGGCCTGGAACAAGCTCGGGTGGCTCGCCATCTACGGCACGGGCATGCTGCTCTTCGTCCACACGCTGCTGCACCCGGGCATGGGCCTCTACGGCAGCTCGTCGGAGGCGTCGCTCGTGTCGGTGACGCTCCTCTTCGTCAGCTTCGGCGCATTTTCGCTGCTGTTCTGGGCCTACTTCCGCTTCCGCAAGCCCCGCTCGCCGGTCACGCCGGCGCCGGCCACCATCGATGCGCCGGCCGGCCCGACCGTCCTCACCGACGGCGCCGTCTCCAGGTTCGACGCGCCGCCTTCCTAGCCTAGCGCTCCCCACCTTGGGGGCCACGTCGTAGACCTCGTCGTGGACGGCGGGATCCTGCTCGCCGATGGTGTCGACGACCGCCCAGAACTCGTCGACGAGGGGATGGGCGAGGGTCTCCTCCCGGGAGAGCATCCTCCCGAGGATCGGCGGCGCCTCGGTGAGCGCGGCCGGCGCGTCCACGGCCATGGCGCCGGTAGCCCGGAGCTCGCACGAGAACGTCACGTGATCGTCCGCCGGCGGATCGACGCCCCAGGTGCCCAGGGTCACGTCGATGCGGGCCGCGTTGCCGGCATTCGTGTGGGTCGAGGCGAAATAGACGGCCACGGGGCCGTCGGCGCCGGCCACGAACCCGGTGACATGCGGGAACGAGAGGCCACAGTCAGGGCAGGGCCTGGACGTCTCGCGCCGCTCGTCAACCCGCAGGGTCATCGGCCCAGTGTGCCGAGCGCCGGCCTCCTTCGGTAGGTCGCCGTCAGTCGGATCGCCGGGCGAGCCCGTAGACTGCTGGCCCTGTCATCCAACGGCACGAGTGGGCTACGCCGCTCCGCTGGCGGAACGCAGTTTGGGGACAGCCGGTAGGGGACGGCTCAGAGGGAAGCGCCGCTGCCGTCGCGAGGTCGCGGAGTCATCGGTGGGTGCGCCGGCGTCCGGTCCTCCGCCGGTACCCTGGTGGCGTGGCCGACGCACCGAAAGTGATCACCGCCGAGGAACTCGATGCTATGTCCCCGGACCAACGCGCCCAAGTCGTGCGGGAGCACATCGTGACAGACCTCGACCACCTCCCGGAGGCGTTCCGGCAGCGAGTCGAGACGACGGCGGCCCGGTTAGCTGAGCAGCTCCGTCACGTCACCGAGTGAGCTTCCGGCGACAGGTTCGCGTCGCCCCCTCGTTCTTCGACCGGCTCGATGAGCTGCTCCCTCCGGAGCGCAGCCGGACGGGAGTGCCCTCGACAGCCGACTTCCTCCTCCACGGGCTACCGCCGCTCATCGACCTGCTCGCGGCCGACTACGAGACGACAACCTTGGCGGTCAAGAACGTGCCGGAAGTTCGGATCCTGATTGCCTTGGGCGTCCTCATCACTCGCCTGGCGCTCTACGTCGTGCTCGCCGACGAGGATGCCGTCGAGATCATCTACCTCGAAATCGACCATGAGCGGTAGGACACTTCATCGAGTTCTCCCGTCCCAGAATCACGAATGACTCTGGTCCAAGTCATCATCCCTGTACGCCGGGACCGTGTGGCAAGGGGACGCGACTCATCGCCGGACAGCGATCGCGTCGAGGACGAACGGCATGACGTCGAGGCCCGCCGGTGGCAAGGCATGCCACTGAGCGAGGTTCGACGTGGCGTCGGTCTCATGACGTAGATGCCCCGACTCGACGACTCCCTCGAAGATCAGCCGGATCGTGTGCGTATCGCAATCGGAGGACGGGGTTGCGGTGACGTCGGACGAAGCCATCAGCAGTGAACCGAGCCTGATCGAAAGCCCGGTTT
>JAHFUP010000103.1 GCA_023265025.1 Acidimicrobiia bacterium
ATCGTCCTGCGGCACCCGGTCGTCGTCCGCTTGGGGGACCCCGAGTACGCAAGGTCTCGATCGGGCCGGAATGCTCCCGCGACGGAGCGTCGCTGCTCAGGCGCCGGCGACCGTGACGGTCATGCGGCCGAAGACGCCATCGCCCTGGATGCAGGTCACCGTGTAGGTACCGGGGGCGTCGAGGGGCACGGCGGCCGAGGTGCCCCGCTGCTCAAGGGTGATCGTGGTGGTGGCCCCGACCGGCGGGGTGACCGTCAGGTTCACGCCGGCGGGCGTGTCGTTGCGGAAGCGGATGGATGACCCGGGGGGGCTGGTGGCCGAGGGCGGGCTGAACCCGCAGCCGAGGGCGGTCGGGGTGACGACCACGACGAGCTGCACCGGGGCGGCCGTCGTCGAGGTCGTGGATGTAGAGGACGACGACGTCGAGGTAGATGTAGCCGGAGCCGCCGTCGTCGTGACCGCCTGGGTGGTCACGACGGCAGGCGTCGTCGGCGCCGTGGACGCCGTGGACGCGATCGTCGTGATCGGAGCCACGGTGGTCGGTGGCCCCGTCGACGTCGTGTCGCCGGCGGCCGGCTCCGTGACTGAGGCGGGCGGGACGGACGCAGTGGTTGGTGATGTCCCGGGTGGGCCGGCCACGACCTCGACCTGCGTCGGCCCTCCGTCGGAGAGGGCTCCGGTGAGGGCTGCTGCCGCGCCGGCCAGGACCAGGGCGAGGAGGGTGCCGGCCACCACCCACACCCGCTGGCGCCGGTGGGGGCGGTGGGGACGGATCGGCGGTTCGGGGGCAGGCACGGGCGTGTGAGCCGGCGGGGGCGCGGCGGCCGGCGGGGGCGGAGCGCCGGCGGGTTGCTGCGGCGCCGACGGTGGGTGCGACGGTCCCCCGGGGACGGCGCGTGCCCGCTCCTGGACCACCGCAACGGCGCTACTCGCCGGCACCGCGACCTTGCCGTGACGGGCGGTGTGGTCGGGAGCGGGCGCCACCAGCGGAGTGCCGGGGTCAGCGGCGCTGCGCTCGTAGGGGAGGAGGTCGGGCCCGATCACCGCGTCGTCCCACAGGTCGGGCGTGAGGGCCTGGCGGCGGGCGTCCAGCACCCTGCCCGTCGGGCCGGCGTCGAGGAACCCGAGGAGCAGGTCATCGAGACGGCCGGCGTCGAGGTCGCGTAGGAAGGCGTCGAGGAGCGCACCCGGCACGGAGGCGAAGGCGTCCCGCCGCCGGCCCCGGAGGCGCAGGACAGTGAAGTCCCAGGTCGCGGCCTCGGCGGCCACGTCGAACCCGGGCCGGCTGCGGGGCACGAGGATGGCCCCGAAGGGCGACGGTGGCGGGCGGCGGGGGGCCACGGGATCGGCGGCATCCGGCCCCTCCACGCCGAGCGGGCGCGCGCCCGACACCATGGCATCGCCGTCGGCCAGGTCGCCGGCGCCGGCGTCGGTCCCGAGCGCGGTCCGCACCGCCTGCCATGCCGCTTCGAGGTAGGCCTCAGCGAAAATGGTGCCTCCGCCGGCGAGGGGGAGGGTGGCGGTGCGGGGCGCGGCGTAGAGGTCGAACCCGAACGCCAGGTGGCGGCCGACGAACAGCCCGTAGCGCCCGGTCGCCGGCCTCAGGTCGACTGCGAGGCGGGGAGGCAGCCCGGGATGGTCCCCGGCGCAGGCCCGGGCTCCACCGGCGACGAGAGCGGCGGCGGCCCGGAGCCGGGCACCGTGGGCGTGCTCTCCGCACAGCTCCAGGCGGCCGGGGCGGGGGCGGACGAAGACCCCGCTGGAGGCCGGCCCGTCGAGCAGGAGCATGAGCGCAGGGGCGAACGTGACCGCGAAAAGGGCGCAGGCCGGCCCGGCGATGTCGTCGGGCATCGAGGCGCTCAAGTGGGTCGAGAACGGCACGACCGCCAGGCCGGGCGGGACCACCCTCGTCAGCTCGGCCCGTCCCTCGCCGGCCCAGGCCTCGAGGTCGGCGGTGAAGCCGGGTTGCACCGGCACGGGCGGGGACACGACCTCGGCGTCCTCGGCGTCGCAGGTCAGGACCAGGCCGGACGGGAGGCGGTACGCGTTGCGATCGCCCGGGTCGAGCCGGCGCCCCCCGACGGGTAGCTCGTGGATCAGTTCACGGAAGTCGACCTTGGTACCGTCGGCGACGAGTGAGTACTCGTGTTCCAGTCCGACGAGCGCTGCCGGCCGGGGCGCCGGCGGATCGGCGCCGAGGGCGAGCGCCAGCGCAGAGGGCGCCCAAGGTTGCCAGGAGGGGGACGACGGAAGGCTCGGGTGGGCGTCACGTTCCATCGGCCGCCCTCACCCCGCCCGTCGCCGTCATGGTCACGGCTCCGATGATGCGCCTTCTCGGCCATGCAGGCCAGCGCCAGGTCGGGAGAAGAGGACCTGGACGGAAAAACCCTGGTCAAACGGGGCACGGTGGCGCACGATGGCTCGATGGGCGAGAAACCTCTTACGACGGACGAGGCACTACCGAGGGCGACGCTGGTGGGAGGAGGTCCCCTCGGGGCGGTGGCGATGGACGACCCGGCTCCGCTCGACCCGATGGCGGCCGCCGGCTCGATCAACACGACGCGGTCGAACATCAAGAACTCCGGCGCCATGTCCGCGGGGCCGGCTGCGGATGCGAGAAAGACACAGGAACCCGTGCTCGACGAGACAACGGGGGACGGCGACATCGTTGAGGATCTCGACCCCATGGCCGGCGGGGCAGCAACCGACCTGATCAGCACGACGCGAGCGAACATCAAGAACGGCGGCGCCATGTCCGCGGGGCCAGCTGCGGATGCGAGAAAGACACAGGAACCCGTGCTCGACGACACGACGGGGGCCGGCGAGATCGTTGAGGATCTCGACCCCATGGCCGGCGGGGCAGCAACCGACCTGATCAGCACGACGCGAGCGAACATCAAGAACGGCGGCGCCATGTCCGCGGGGCCAGCTGCGGATGCGAGAAAGACACAGGAACCCGTGCTCGACGACACGACGGGGGCCGGCGAGATCGTTGAGGATCCCGACCCGATGGCCGGCGCCGACCTGATCAATACGACGCGCTCGAACATCAAAAACAGCGGCGCTATGTCCGCGGGGTCAGCTGCGGATGCGAGAAAGACACAGGAACCCGTGCTCGACGAGACAACGGGGGACGGCGACATCGATGAGGATCTCGACCCCATGGCCGGCGCCGGCTCGATCAGCACGACGCGCTCGAACATCAAGAACGGCGGCGCCATGTCCGCGGGACCGGATGCGGATGCGAGGACGGCCCAGGAGCCCGTGCTCGGTGCCGCACCGAGGGACGGCGAGATCGTCGATGATCTCGACCCGATGGCTGGCGCGGCGGCATCCGAGACCATCATTACGACGCGTTCGAACATCAAGACCAGCTCCATGACGACCGCCCCGCCCGGCAGCAACGACGCGGTCGACGGCGATCCCATCCCCGGCCTCGACGTCAAGCTCGGGAAGAACCCGGGCGGGAGCATCTCCGGCCTCCCCCCCGATCTGCAGCCCACCCCGACGAGGCCGCCCGACCCGATCCGGGAACCGGGGACGGCGCGGCCCGGTCAGGCGGCGGTCGGGAACCCGACGGGGGCCGGCGCCGGATCGGCGGCTGGCGACCACTCCGAGGACGCCGGGTCGATTGCCGAGGCGGGCAAGCCCATCCCGGCGGGAATCGCCATCAAGGAACAGGGCGTGAAGTACGGGGAGGAGGCCACCGGGCCGGTCGACTCGCCCGGCGTCGCGGCGGCGGCCGCGACCAGTCGTCTCGGGACGACCGGGGACGCTGTCGATCGGCAGGACAAGATCCTCGGAACGGAGACGGTGGGGGCCGCCCGCGCCGGCGACCCCATACCCGGCCTGGACGTCAAGCTCGGGCGGAACCCCGGCGGAGTTGGCAACACTGACTGGCGGCCACCGCCGGATCCCGGGCCAGGCCCCTCGCCGGACAGCAAACCGATTCCCGGCCTCGACGACGCCGCAGAGAAGAAGAAGGCGTAGCCGAAGGTCCTGGCGCCCGGGTCACGCCGACCGCTCGGCGCCACGGTGGGAGGAGGAACGACGGTGCCTACAGGGGCCAGCAGCCACAAGGAGCTTCGGGCCGAGCGGGCCATATGCCGCTCCCTTGCGTTGTTGGCGCTAACCATGGCCGCCTGCGGGAGTGGGAGTTCGCCGACCGCCTCAGTGGCCACGTCGACGTCGGCCGCGGCACCGGCTTCCACCACGTCGTCTGCCGTCGCCGGCACCGGACCCACGGTGATGACCCGGGCCTCTTCGACGACCGTCGGCCCGGGCGCCGCCTGCCCGTCGAGTCCGCTGCCGCCGAACGTCGTGGCGGTGACCACTGCCGCCGGCAGCTTCGACGGTGACGGGAAGCCCGATGTGCTCAAGGCGTACCAGGCTGCGGGCGCGTGGCATCTGCGGGTGGAGTCGAGCGCCGGAGGAGAGATCGACGTCACCGTGACGAGCGTGGCCGCCGGCGACGCCGTCAAGGCGCTCGGCGGGTTCAACATCGACTCCGGTGCCGATGAGGCCTTCGCCAGCGTGGGCTCGGGTGGCTACGCGACGCTCGTCGGCATCTGGAAAGGGGGCGGCTTCTGCCAGCTCACCCGGTTGACGGTCAACGGCCAGCCGTCGACCTTCCCTGTGGGGGCGTCAGTGCGGAACCGCTCCGGCCTGCGCTGCGTCGGAGGCACGGCCCTCCAGGTCCTCGAGGCCCAGTCGAGCGACGGTACGCAGTACACAGGCACGATCGCCAACTACGACGTGGTGGGGAACACCCTGGTCCACGCCAACACGTCGCCACCTGAGGCCCACGCCGCCGGCGACACGGGCCTCCTGCCCTACGGGGCGTTCACCTGCGGCGGCCTCGCCCTGTCCTGAGCCGGCGGCGGCGTGCTCACCGACGTGGTGCTGGCATCGCGTAGCCCACGGATCGCTTCGAACACTTGCGCCGTGCACCTTCGGAACTGGAGGGCCACGGGGGAGGCGGCCGCCGGCCTCCCAGCCGCTGCCTCTCCACGCCACACCCGGGCCGTCCCGCAGGAGGAACGACCTGCGGCGCGGTCCAACTGGCTCGTCCGACCTTGCTCGTGACCGTCGTCGTCCCGTTGGGCTACCGCTTGCGGGATGTTTGTCCGTCGCTCCCCCGGGTGAGCGGAGCGACCGGACGACGCTTCGCTCCTGGCTCCCGTCACCGGCTCGGTCTGCGGGACCTTAGAGATGTGTTTGGCATCGTTCTCAAGCAGGCGGCAGGAGCGAGTCGTGCCGAGTCGGACGGGCGCCTCCGCCTTGTCCGCCGCTGGGCGAGCAGGTACGCGTTGCGGATACGCAGCGGCTATGAAACCATCCCTCGTCGCCCCTCCGCCCACGCGGCGGCGAATGCCTCCGGCTTCAACCCGAAGACCACCCGTGACCTGACGCCATCGAGTGCAGGTCGGTACGCACGAGGGACCGGCTCGCCCAGCTTGTCTCGAAGCTCTTCGGCCGCCCCGAGCGACCGCGCCGCATCCTCGTACCTACCCTCGGCCGCCAGGAGCTCGGCGACGCCTTCGAGCTCCTCCGGGTCACGGGCGATCCCGGCCGTGCGCGCCATCAGCTGAACCTCCTCGAGGAGCGTGTGAGCTGACGCGACATCTCCTCTTCGCACGGCGACCTTGGCTAGCCACAGCAGCGCATGCCGGGTCGAGTCCCAGATGCCTCGTTCCTTCGCGGCGGACAACTGCTGAGCGAATAGTCCCTCGGCTTCCGTCACTGCGTCCTCGAAGTAGGCGACCTCCCCGAGCCAGCCCAGCTCAATCGAAAGGTGCGGCAGCTGCCCCGCTTCCCGGCTGTCGCGGACCGCCTCGTCGAGACTCTGTCTCGCCGGCCCGAGGTCTCCGAGCAGGAGGGCGATGTGGCCCGATCTCGACCGGAGCGTGGGGCACGGGTCCTCGGCGTGCCGGAGGTTGTAGCCGAGCGCCTTGTCCATGAGCTGCCGTGCCGAGAGCTCGTCGCCGCGGCGAGCCGTGACCTCGGCGAGGGCGATCATGGCCTCCGACGCCATGTGCTCGTCGCCGACCTCCGAGTGGATGTCAATGCACTGGCGGGCCAGGTCTTCGGCGCGGCTCCAGTCGCCGTTGTTGACTGCCGGCCAGATCAGCCGGGCCATGGCGAGCGCCAGGGCGTGCATATCGCCAAGCTCGCGATACATGGCGATCGACTGCTCGATCAGGGACTGTCCGTACGCGTTGTCCGCTTGCTTTAGCGCGAGCCCTCCAGCCTGCTCCAACACCAACGCCCTGAGCCGCATGTCCCCGTCGGGGGCGGCGGCAAGGACGGCCTCCATCCATCGCCGACCCTCCCCGAGATAGCCACGCATACTCCAATAGCGGCCAATCGCGGCGACGAGCCGTAGCGCAGCATTGGGATCGATCGACAGCGCCCACCGCAAGGCCTTGCGAATGTTGTCGTGTTCGAGCTCCACGCGGTCGAGCGCGGCCCTCGGGGTGACGAACTGCGGGGCGAGCGCCTCTCGCTGGGTCTCGCCGAACGCCAGCGTCCAAGCCAGGTGCCTGGAGCGGAGCGAGTGTTCCTCGCTCGCCGCGGCCAGGCGCTCCGCGGCGTAGGCGCGCAGTGTCTCGTGCATGCTGAAGCGGGGAGCGCCCTCGTGTTCGGCCACCGTGACGAGGGAGCGGTCGACCAGGGAGGCCAGGAGGTCGAGCACGCCAGCGGCCTCGAGATCCTCGCCCGCGCAGACCTCCTCGGCGGCACCGACGCTGCAGCCTCCCGCGAATACCGACAGCCGCCGGAACATGACCCGCTCCGCCTGCGGGAGGAGTTCGTAGCTCCAGTCCACCGTCGCCCGCAGCGTCTGGTGGCGAACCGGGCCCGTGCGAACACCGCCGGTGAGGACCGCGAAGCGGTCATCCAGTCGCTCGGCGACGACTCCAGGGGTGAGCGCCCCCGTACGGGCCGCAGCCAGCTCGATGGCGAGGGGCAGGCCGTCGAGCCGCCGACAGATCCGAGCCACTGTCGGCGCGCTATCGGGCCCCCACTCGTAGTTGCCCCGAGCAACCGCCCGGTCGACGAAGAGTCGCACTGCGTCGTACTCGATCAAGACCTCGGCCGGTGCCGAATCCGTCTCCGGTGCAGCCAGCGTCGGGATGCGCCAGACCACCTCGCCGTCCACCCGGAGAGGCTCCCGGCTCGTGGCCAGTACGGTAAGCGCGGGCGCGGCGCGCACCAGAGCGTCGGTCAACGCCGCGGAAGCTTCGACGAGGTGCTCGCAGTTGTCGAGGACGAGCAAGGCGCCGTGGTCGAGCGCGGCAGCCAAGCTCTCGGTCAACGGTCGGCTTGGTTCCTCACGCACGCCGACGGCAGCGGCGACGGCCGGGGCCACGAGCGCTGGCTCGGAGACGGATGCGAGTTCCACCAACCAGACCCCACCGGGATGGTCCGGGACGAGACGGCGGGCCACCTCCAGGGCAAGGCGGGACTTGCCGGAGCCGCCGGGTCCGACGACTGTCACAACTGCCCCGGCTGCGGTCAGCTTCCTCAGCTCCCGCAACTCCTTGTCACGGCCCACGAAGCTGGACCGAGGAACCGGCAGATTGTGGCGGGTGGTCGCCGACTCATGAGCGGGAGTCGCCCCGGCGTGTTGGTCGAACCCCTCCAGGTCAGGGTTCTGCCGCAGCATCGCCTCCTCGAGGCGCTGCAGGGCAGAAGACGGCTCGATGCCCAGTTCCTCACCCAGGCGCCGGCGCAGCTCCGCGAACGCCCGCAGGGCCTCAGCCTGCCGTCCGCAGCGGTACAGGGCCCGCATGAGCTGGCTCCACAACTGCTCACGCAACGGATGGCGCTCGACCTGGGCCCGGAGGTCGGCTACGAGTTCCTGGTGTTTCCCCAGCGCAAGCCTTGCCTCGACGAGGTCCTCCATCGCCACCAGGCGCAGCTCAGCCAGTCGGGCGGCTTCAGGCTGCGCGAAGGGGTCGTACGCGAAGTCGTCCAGCGCGGGCCCCCGCCACAGCGCCAGAGCCCGCTCCAAACGGTCAGTGGCGTCGATAGGTCGCTCCGCAGTCAGCGCAGCGCGGCCCTCGGCCACTAGACCTTCGAAGCGGCGGGCATCGACGGCGTCGGTCGAGATGGCCAAGAGGTAGCCGGGGGGGCGGGTCACGATCGACTCGTGCCCGAGGGTCTTGCGCAATTGGGAGATGTAGCCCTGCAGGGTGTTGGCCGCGCTCGAAGGCGGAGCTTCGCCCCACAGGCCTTCAGACAGGCGCTCGGCCGAGACCACCTGGCCCGGGTGCAACGCCAGCATTACCAATACAGCGCTGACCTTGGCCGCGCGCAGCTGCACCGGGGCGCCATCGATGAGCACCTCGAGGACACCGAGAAACCGGACCTCTGTCGAATCGCTCGCGCCGCCCATCGCCTCCTCACCTCACGCTCAAGCGTCGCTCAAGGCTAGATCAAGGTCCATCCCGCACTATCGGTGTCATGAACGACGCGAACGCCAACATCGAACTGTTGCTCGCCGAGCGCCACATCGCCGATCTGCGGAACGAGGCCGTCGCTGCCCGCCGACCCGAGTCGTTTCGCAGGGCGCGACGGGCGGCGCGTGGCGCGCGGCGGCGCAATGTCCAAGCACTCACGCCCCCGCGCAGGCGCCCGCGCAGCAAGCGGAGTGGCATATGGCGGGATCCACCCCTCCCGACTCGTTCGAGAATGATGAACAGCTCGGGACAACGGTCGGTGCACAGCCCGTCGCCCGTGCAAGGGTCCTGGTCGATCCAGACGTTCACTGACTTACCCGCCGACACGCGCCGGGCATCACCCAAATCCCCAAACCCCAGCCGCCAGCCCGATCAGACGGGCCGGTCACCTGCAGGTAGGCGTCTGCGTCCTGACCAGGGAGACCTGGGCGGGCGAACCGCGTGAGGTCGACGACCAAGGTGGACGGTCGGGCATCAGCTGCGCGTGTTCGGCCCCACGCCGACCATGACCTCGCGTCCCGTCAGCTTCGGGGCGGTGAGGTCGACCTCCTTGACCTTGTTCTCGTTGCGCACGCTGACGTAGGCCCTCTATCCGCCGACGTCCACCAGGATCTCGCTCGGGCGGGCCCCCACGGGCAGGTTCCACAGGAGCTGGCTCGTGCCAGCCCGGGAGATCACGGTCACCTGGTTGCTGGCCTCGTCCGAGCTGTAGCCCTTGGCGGTCCCGAGGGGCGCCACGATCCCGACGCGCCGACCGCCGCCGTGCTGGCGCCGAGCGACGCGAGCAGCACCGCGGCGCCTGACAGTCTGTTTGTTGCCCTCATCGTGAGTCGGTTCCCCTTCGGTCGACGGACGATGCGACGGGCAGGTCCCAGTTGCCCGGCGGCAGGTGGGACGGCTCACCGTCGCACTCGATGTCGCTCAGGCACCCCGGGAACGTCTCGTCGCCCGACGAGGGGTCGTTGGAGGGCGCCCGCTGGGTGGCGGCGGGCGCCGGCCTCGGGGCCGGGCGGGTCGAGTCGCCCCTGATGGTGACCAACACCCCGGCCCCCATGAAGGCGAGGCCGAGGACGGCGGTGGCCAAGACGTAGCGGATTCGTGAGGGTCGGGCTTGAGGTGGACTCGTCGGCCTTTCGGGCTTGGTCGGTGTCGTGGTCGACATGGCTGCTTCTTTCGCTGCTTGTGGTGGATGGACGAAGCGCCGGGGCCGCCATGGGACGGGCCGGCCGAGGCCGAACGAGCACAGGACCGACACCCCGCCGCGCCTGTTGAGCGCAGCCAGCTCGGCCCAGCCCCGACGGAGCCGGTCGTCGCGGCGCAGCCGGAGGAAGGCGCCACGGGCCTCGTCCTCGGAGTCGAAGACCTTCAGAAGGTCACTGACGCCGCCCGAGGCGGGACCGGCTGCGGCGAACAGCAGGTACTGGCGGGCTGGTCCCAGGTCGGCTGCGTCGACGCCGGCCATCTCGAGCAGCGACAGCGACGTGCCGTGCCGTGAGGCGGCGACTGACGGCTTCATTTCGGCTCGCATCCGGTCGGGGCAGGCACGGCCGACCCGTGCTCACCGGTGGCCGACCGCCGGTAGACGCTGGTGACGACGACCCGCAGTTCCTCAGGGGCCTCGTTGCGGGCCAAGTGCGGGAGGGACCCGGCCAGGTAGCTGGCGCCAGGCCCGTAGTCCTGACGCCCGCAGGCCTCGTCGTAGACGGTGAGCGTCCCGCCCAGGACGACGACGGAGTGGACGCCGTAGTGGAGGTGCCATCCGCTCGAGTGGCCAGGTGCGTACGTGAGCTCCGTCACGGTGACGTCGCCGCCTCCCGCTGCGGCCACGCTGGCCGGCCGCTCGCCCGGGTCGGCGAGAGAGGCGGCGGAAAGGCCGGCGGCGGCGGCGATGGCGGCCAGGCCGCAGAGAATGGCCCCGAGGACCCCAACTCTCTTGACCGGCGCAGCCGGTCGCGACGCCGCCGCGTACTCGTAACCGCGCAACTCCGCTTGCACCCCGTCCATTTCGCTCTCTCCTCGTCGGCGGCTCCTCGAGCCGTTGTGCCGACGATGCGCCCCCGCGCTGGAGCCGCCCTGGAGTCGCGCTGGAGCGACGGTGGGTGCGGGGCCTTGACTGCCAGAGAGCCCTCAGTGGGCCGCCGGCGATGGCTCCCCCTCGATGGCCATGTCGAACGCTGCGGCTGCCAGCCGCTGACGACCCTCACTCCAGGCGGCGGCGAACGCCTCGTCGCTCAGTCGAGACGCGACTCGCCCGCTCGCAGACGTCCCAGTAGGCGGTCGGGAACATGAACGAGACGAAGAAGATGACGGCGATGCCGACGATCGCCACGCCTTAGGACGGTCGGCGTCACTGCTCCACCCTGGTGTCGGAATCGCGAGAGGAACGGCTTGCGGCGCGCCCGCGGTCCTCCGAGGGATCATCGCCGACGCCGGCCGCAGAGTTCCGTAAGCGGATCACCGGGTTGCGGACCGGTCCTCTGTCTCGGGACGCCTGGCCGTGCCCCACGACCCCGTACACAGCGCCGGCCCACGTGACACGAACGAGGACCTACATGGTGGTGCCGACTGTTGGGAACTGGTAGTTGAGACGCCGACGCTTCCGGGCTCGCTCAGATCGGCGCCCGACATGTATACCTGGGCGATGCCAAAGCAGAAGCGGCCATTCGTCGTTGAGATCGAGGCCAAGCTGACCGTTCACGCCTTTGATGAAGACTCGGCCCGCAAGAAGGTTGAGAAGGCTTTCGCAAGCGGCCGGACGCTCGGCCCCGATGTGGACGCTGGCGCCGACGTATGGACCTATGCGGTCGTCCCCCCGGAGGCCGCGTCAGGTAGCTGAGTCTCGCCATCGACCCGGTCAATCCACGTCGGCTGTCCCGCCAGGGGATCCCTCACCGGAGCATCGGCGAGGTGCCCGCCGTCTTCCCCCACGCGCTCGGTGTTCGACCTACCACGGTGCGGCGGCGGCTATCAGAGTCGCCGGCGGCGTGCGTTCCGGACTCACTTTCGGGGCTGACGGCTGCACGACCGGTCGCCGAATCGGTTCCTCGCCGGAGAGAGACCAGCCTCTGGACACCGTCGGGCGTAGCGTCGCGCCGCATGGGGTCAATCTGGGTCGAAAGCCTCGGTCGCAACCTCGATTGGGCGTTGGACCTGTTGGCCGACGCCGTGCGGGACTGCACGGACGAGCTATGGGAGACCAGCATGTGGGTCGTCCCGACGCCGGACGCGAACCACGAGCTGGGCGGCCGGGACGGGACGGCTGTCACCGAACCCATGGAGCGCAGTGCCTTGGTGCAGCGATGGTCGGCTCCGTGGTGCGTGGCATGGCACGTACTGGAGGTCTTCGACTACGACCTCAGCGGTGACCTCGCCCCATGGACCCCTCCGACGCGATTCGCCAGCAAGCCGCACTGGCGGTCCTGGAGCTCAGTTCCAGCTTGGTCCCGGTCCGAGATTGTCGGTTATCTCGACTATTGCCGCCGACGGGCCCTCGACACGCTGGCCGACATGACGGAGGAGAAGGCGGCCACACCCCTGCCACCCTCCCATCGGTACCGTGGCCAGCCGCACGGTTGGGTCATCACGACCCTCGTGGGCCACACCACCGAGCACGCCTCCCAGATCCGGCAATTCATCACTTGCAGCTGGCGTCGCCGGCGGCACCCGGTCCGACGACTGAGCTTTGGCGGCGGGCCACCGAACGACAGACCGTGCGCTACCCCGGGCCAGAACGCGCCACGATCACGCATTTCTCGCCATCTAGGTGGCGGGGGTTCTAGTGGCCGGGGAACAGGCAGAAGGGATGGCCCGCCGGATCGAGCATGACGACGACAGCCGGCCGAGGCTGGTGCTCAGCCAAGCGAGCGCCCAACGACTTTGCGAGCTCGACTACTTCAAGAAACTGCTTCCGCCGCCGTTCCATGTCGGTCATGGGTGGCAAGCCGTCGACGCCGATATCCAGGTGCATGCCCATCTGTTGCTGGCCGGGGACCGTTGGCCAGACAGGAGGGACGAAGGGCTCCTCCCGCTGGAACTCGAGCTTGTGTCCGCCGGTGGGCGATCTCACCAGCGCCCATGCGCCCGGCACCTTCTCGGAGCGATCGACGACCTCCCATCCGAGGATCGACGCGTAGAACTCCGCGAGCTCCCATGCATCACCACACCCGATGACCGGTCCGCTGAGGCGCGTGCGAACTCCATCCATGGCAGTACCTCCAGGCTCGAGCGTTCGTCGCATGGCACCGCATCACGAGGGTGAGACGTGCCTCTGTGATCGGGCGTCCGCGGCGTGGACGACATGCGAGGAGAAGGCGAGCGCGTCCGCCCCCAAGACGGCAACCCGGGCGGCGCTCTCGTCGTCGTTTCGGCGACGGTGGTCCAACGCGGCGTCGATGACCGGGCACCATTTCGGGTCGAACATCTCACGCGCTCGCACGCCTGCCTCGGTCTTGGAAACGATCTCCCCGTCGGTGATCGCAAAGTACAGCCGGGGCACGCCGAGGACGCACCAGGTGGCGGCCCACGCCTGGTCCCGCAGGGAGCCATGGTCCATGAGCCACGGGCCCGTCCGTTCAATCCACGGCACCCAGTACACCTGAAGATTTCGGCGCGAGGAGGCACCGAGATCGGCGCTGGCGTCGAAGACGGCAAGGTCGCCGACCGGGGGTCCCTGGACGCGATGCCCGAAGCGCCGAAGCATCTCCCACTCGACGATGAGGGCGCCGGCGACCTCCCGCCACTTTCCGCCGAGCCAGTGCAAGCGAGGGCTCGCGGAGTCGGCCGGATGCCGACCGACGTCCCCGGCGGAGATGTAGAAGCCTTCGAGCGGATGTTCACTGTCGTCGGTGTGAAGCGGCCCGATGAGCGCCTCATCGGCCGGGCGATCGACGTCCGCCAGCACGGCCACGAAGTCGAGATCGCTGCCCGGCCGCAGGTCGCCGAGCGCGAAGGATCCGACGAGGTAGAGCCCGATCATGCGGTGACCGAGGGCGCCGGACAACCGATCGGCGAAGCGCGCCGCTTGCGCCTCGATCTCCGCGTAGTTCTGCCCGGCCATATGCGACGAAGCTACCGAGAAGCGCCCCGATCATCGAGAGTCGGGTGCCGCTCACACGCAGATCGCGGGTGCACGCTCACAAGTCGCGCACCGAACGAATCCTCCTGCGGGACGCAGTTCGTCGATCCTCTGGCCAGCGGCGCGACCACGACGCAGTGTTCGCGTCGGCCGTATGAACACCGCGCACCGCTGGATCTTCTGACACAAGGGCCAATGTCGCCACCGTCCGAGGCCAAGCGGCGATGCGGGGCGACATGATCTCTCGGTGGAGTTCCCGGTTTGGGTGCATGTCCTGAACGTAGCGATGCCGGGGGCACGTCTCGAGCGGGCACGGCGGGTACAAGGCGGGAACTTCACCGACGTGTACGAGCTGCGCGGTGCTACTGCGCGAGGGATCGATCTTCGGCTGGCGCGAGTCTTCCGAGTCGAGGCGCGACCGGGGATCGTCGAGAAGCTGTTGGTCGTTCTGCCAGCGGCGGAGGGAGCCGGGGTCCCTGTTCCCGAAGTCGTGTGGGCTGACCCAGGCGGCGGCCTCCTCGGGCGGCCGCTGCTGCTCTGCCGGTGGATCCACGGGACGTCGTTCAGAGACGCCCCCGATCTCTCCTCGCGCATCGCGCAGCTTGCGAGCTCGCTCGCAGATATCCACGGGACCAAGGTCGACCTGGAGGAGGTGTGGGCGTACCCAACCATTCCCCCCGATCACCTTTGCGACTGGGCTCGAAGAAGCGACGCGGCTGCACCGGTACTCGAGCTGGTCGAGCGCCTCGCCGTGAACGTTCCCGTCAAGTCCGGCCTCGTCCACGGGGACTTCTGGTCCGGCAACGTCCTGTGGTTGGGTGGGGCTCTGGCCGGGGTCATTGACTGGGATGCCTCAGGACCTGGCGATGCGGGCGCCGATGTCGCCAAGGCGCGACTGGACCTCGCCCTCCACGTCGGGTTGGACGCCGCCGACGCCTTCGTTTCACGGTACGCGCAGGAGCGTCCGGTGAGCGAGCACCAGCCGTTCTGGAACCTGCGTGAGGCGGTGAGCGGTTTCCCCGATCCCGGCCGATTCTGGCTACCGACGTACGAGCTCCTCGGTTGCACGGGACTTTCGCCTGATGTGGTCCAAGACCGGTTCACGCAGTACCTCCGAGCGTGCGTTCGCTCCGTCGCCGGCTAGCGCCGCGGATGCCGGTGGCGCCCGCTGTCCGCAAACACGAGCGCCGCCTGGTCGCGGTGCAGTGCGAGTCCTGACCGTCGATCTTGCCGGACCCCTGAGGGAGGGGGCACCGGCAAGCCTCCCGCAAGCCGACGACGACCGAGGTCCCGCAGGAGGAACGCTTACGACGCGCCGCGGGACGAGCTCGGCGACGAAGTCGATCCCGAGAGGGGGCGGCTGCTCCCGCGGCCCTGCAAGTGGCGCCGGCTCGCCCGGACGGGACGCCAGACTGCTGGCATGGATCGAATGATCGTCGAATTACGGCAAGACGACGGCGGCACGTGGATAGCGGACCTTGAATGCGGCCACAGCCAACACATCCGCCACCAGCCGCCCTTCAAGCTGGCGCCCTGGGTCCTTGAGGACGAGGGTAGGGCCTCACGGATCGGCCAACCGCTGGAGTGCCGGCTCTGCGATCAACAGGGCGCCTCCTGAGCAGGCATTGGATTGTCCGCACCTGGTGTGGCCGCACCAGGTGCCATCCCGGAAACGGATCGGCTTGCGGGAAGGGCCGACGCCGCGCTGCTCGACGCCACTGCCCACGTGCCGCCGGAAGAAATTCCACGCTGCGGGGGACCCCAGTCGTCGTTCCTCCTGCGGGGGCCCCGGTCCTAGGTGCGGTGACCGAGGTCGCTGATGGTCGCCGCCCCGCCTCTGGGCGGCTCTTCCGCTGCGCCAGCCGATGGCTCTAGGCCTTCCAGGCGCCCGCCACCTGGCGAGTGGCGGCGTTCAGCCGGTTCCAGACGTTGATGTTGGCGATGGCCAGCACGAGCCCGGCCAGCTGCTTGTCGTCGTAGTGGACGGCCGCCGCGGACCAGACGTCGTCGGGGACGGCATCGGAGCGGTCGGCGAGCCGTGTGACCGCTTCGGTGAGCCCGAGGGCAGCCCGCTCGGCATCGGTGAAGTACGGCGCTTCGCGCCACGCGGCGACGGCGAACAGACGGTCGTCGGTCTCGCCGTGCTTGCGGGCGATACGCCAGTGGCCGTCGACGCACACGCTGCAGCCATTGATCTGGCTGGCCCGCATGCACACCAGCTCCACCAGCTTCGGGTCGAGGCCGGTGCCGCCGACGGCCGCGCCGAGCGACTGCAGCGCGTCCATCGCCCCCGGCACCACGTACGCGGGGTGCTCCATGCGCGTTTCCATCAACGTTCCTCTCTCGTGTCACACCGCCCGATGGTCGGGCGTCACCTGCATGACGACGCCAAGCGGAAGGATGTGACAGTGACCGAACATCTGTTGAGCGAGCGGTTCGAGGCCGGCCGGCCTCGACTGCGCGCCATCGCCGAGCGGATGCTCGGGTCTCGTGTCGAGGCAGAAGATGCGGTGCAGGAGACGTGGCTGCGCGCCTCCCGCGCCTTCGACGACGACGTAGACAACGTCGGGGCCTGGCTGACGACGATCACGTCCCGGGTGTGCCTCGACGTGCTCCGGACCCGTAGCCGTGCCGCCGGACGAGCGGTGCCGGACGACGCCTCCTCCCTCGTGGTCCCTAGCCCGGAGGAGGACGCAATCCTCGCCGACGCGCTCGGACCGGCGCTGCTGGTCGTGCTCGACTCCCTCACGCCGGCGGAGCGGTTGGCCTTCGTGCTGCACGACCTGTTCGGAGTGCCGTTCGACGAGGTGGCGGCCATCCTCCAGCGCTCCCAGGCCGCGGTCCGTCAGCTCGCCAGTCGCGCTCGCCGCCGCGTGCAGGGTGCCGACGTCGATGGTGACCCCGAGCGTGAACGGCCGGTGGTCGAGGCGTTTCTGGCCGCGGCGCGAGACGGCGACTTCGGCGCTCTGGTCGACCTGCTCGACCCGGACGTGGTGTTCCGCGCCGACGACATCGCCGCGGCCAAGGGCGGCGCTTCGCTGCTCGTCGGTGCCGGCCCCGTCGCTCAGGCATTCATGGGTCGGGCGCAGGCCGCTTCGTCCGCCGTGCTCGATGGTGTAGTCATTTTCGTCGTTGCCCCCGGCGGTCGCCTCCTGCTGGTCGTGGAGATCGCCGTGGACGGCGGTCGCCTGGTCGAGCTGGACGCCGTCGCCGAGCCCGATCGGCTGGCTGCACTAGGCCTGTCATCAGCAGCGCCGATTACCTGAGGACGCAGATGAGCGGGCCCCGTGAGCGTAGAACAAGCCACGCGTACCAATACCAACCCGCCGGGCGGATCGCGAGGCCAAGGTTCGCCGCAGGGGGCCAGGCGTGGGTCGCGCAGGTCTCCGAAGGCCCCGCTGGCGGACGTTGTACGCGCTGGCTCGATGTCGCCGTCGCGCTGGTTCGTCGCGGGCCCAGGTCGTGCAGCAGGTTTGCATGGTCCGGCGACCACGTTCAGTGCTGAGGGCCCGCCCCGGCCGAGGGGCAGACAAACTAGAGGCGCGCGCTGAAGCCGTCGTACACGGTCGCCGGCGACGGCACGGTTGCGGCCGCAGCGGCGGCGAAGCCCGAGAGCAGCAGATTCCGGAGCCGCCCAAATGCGGGCGGCCGGATGAGCGGGACTGGAGGCCTGCTCCACTTTCGAGCAGCTCGCCGGATCGCCTCCCCGTGGGCGTGGCCCGCCGGACGTAGTCCGCAGGAGCGTGCCGGTCGAGGAACGACGACCGGGTCCCGCAGGAGGAACGACGACCGGGGTCCCGCAGGAGGAACGACGACCGGGGTCCCGCAGGAGGAACGACGACCGGGGTCCCGCAGGAGGAACGACGACCGGGGTCCCGCAGGAGGAA
>JAHFUP010000104.1 GCA_023265025.1 Acidimicrobiia bacterium
CTTCGATTCCCGCAGGGGTGCCGTATCCGGGACGTCCCGACGGTCTCAGAAACGGTCGTTTATGAGACGACGGTCACGACGCGGTCGCGGGAACCTCACGTCCTCGGACGTTGACCTAGAGACCCAGGTCGAAGCCGGTATCGGGTTCGGGGCCGAGCTCGGGTGCCGGCACCAGCTCAGGCCGATGCTCTACAACAGGGCCAGGTGCTCGACGTCCTTGTCCCGCCGCAGCAATTCCTTGGAGTGCACCAGGTCGGCCAGGGCGCCGACCCTGATCTCGATGTCGCCTCGCCGCACTGTGGTCGCATCGGGGATCAAGGCGTCGTACCCCGCCTCGTAGCCCTTGGGCTCAAGAACGACATCGACGGGGCCCAGCCTGGTTATCAGTCCCACCGCGACCGAGTCCCCCAGGAAGTGCCGGGCCCCCAGACCACCGTCGATCCGTAAGCCTTGGGGCCGGCCCTCGATGCGCCACCTGGCCCCTATCAGGTTGAGGGCCTCGGCGAGGCGCTCCAGGTTCTCCTGCGCTCGTTCGGGCACCACGTCGACGTCGACGGTTTCCACCTCGACGCCGTTGAGGCGGGCGACGTGGCTGCCGAACACGACATAGCGCACACCGAAGTGGTTGAGCACCCCGGCACAGCTCTTCGAGCTGGATGTCCGGGTCAGCCGGCGTTGCTTCGACCACGCTGGTAGTGCTGCTCGATCTCCGCCCGCACAGCGGCGATCCGATCCCAGTAGCGGCGGCCGTTGGCGGTGGTCGGCTCGTGGTGGCCCTCCGGTGGCAGGCTCAGGTCATGTTCGTAGCCGTCGTCCCACCATTCAGGCCGGGGAGGTTGGGTGGCCTTCACCAGCTCGAGCCACTGGCTGTAGAGGACGTCATGGGTCCCCTCGCCCCCTTCGATCGACGCTAGCCACCCGGCATCGACGCCGGCCCGCCCGGCCACCTCCTCGATCGTCATTCCCGCCTGCTCGCGCAGAGACCGCAGTTCCTCGCCAGCGTGGGCTGGCTCCGCGATCTCCGACATGGCCATCACGCTACGTCGTCGTCCCACCTGCGTCGTCCAGGTCTTCCTCCTCCTCCTCCACCTCTCCTGGCGACGGTGGTGGACTGAACAACCCGTGACACAGTCCGCACTCGATCGGACCCTGCGCCAGGGGTCGTCTGGGACACACGGATGCGCCGCACGCACGGGCACTGGCACGCGATGAGGTTCCGCCCACTCGACTTCGCCCCGCCCCACTCGACTTCGCCCCGCCCCACTCGACTTCGCCCCGCCCCACTCGACTTCGCCCGTCGCCACAGGATCAGCGCCGGGTCTAGTTCGGCCAACACTGAGGCGTAGCCGGCCGCCGTCTCGGCTCGTATCGATGTCGCCGACCACCCCAGAGTTCCCGCCTGCCCGACGTTCAGCCCGAGCTCCTCGGCCAGGGCCTTGTACCTCCGGTTGTGATAGCGCCCGCCCCGGCTCGTGTTCTGGATCCTGCGGGTCCAGCCCAGGCCGTGGGCCGAGTGACGAGCTGGAAGACCAGTCGCAACCCCGCTCCGAGCGCGGCCATGCCCACCACGGGAAGACAGGTCTGCACGACCGCGTTACCGAAGAAGCGCCGGAGTTGGCCCATTGCTTTGTCCCCTTTCCCCCAGGGCTTCGGCGGGCCAAGGCCACCCCGTGCTCTGCTGGCAGCGGCGAACCATGCCGTAGGCGTAGACGAAGGCCATCCGGCGCGGTCGGGCGTCCTCCTCGGCGATGAAGGCCCAATCGCGGTGCAGGTCGTCCGCACCGCCGCCGGTGGGAGACCGTCGAGGATCGCCCTGACGAAAGCCAGCGTGTCGCCGAGGTGGTCGGGGTGAGACAGGCGCTCGGCGTCGCCCAGTCTCCCCCGCTCTTCTCCGGGGACCGTTCGATAGAGTGCCGGCGTTGTCGCCGTGGTGGGCGCCCGACCCCTCCGTAGCATCTCGAGATCACCAAACCGACGTCCACTCTGGCGAGGGGAGCACGTTGCCGGATTCGATCAGACACTGGAACGGAGTCGGCGCCGCGAGCCGGCCCGCGTGTCCGACCGTATCCATTGTGATGCCGGCGAAGGACGAGGCCCGGAACCTGGCGATCATCCTGCCCCGACTACCGGTCGTGCACGAGGTCATCCTGGTCGACGGCCGATCGGTCGATCGTACGGTGGCCGTGGCCAGAGCGATCCGGCCGGACATCAAGGTCATCCACCAGACGCGCACGGGGAAGGGGAACGCCCTCGTCTGCGGGTTCATGGCCGCGACCGGCGACATCATCGTCATGTTCGACGCCGACTGCTCGGCCGACCCCGACGAGATACCGCGGTTCGTCGACGCCCTCGTCGCCGGGGCCGACTTCGCCAAGGGCAGCCGCTTCCTGCCCGGCGGGGGCAGCGCGGACATCACCCGGGTGCGAGCCATCGGCAACCGCGTCCTCAACATGATCGTGAACGGCGTGCTCCGAACCCACTACACCGACCTCTGCTACGGATACAACGCCTTCTGGACCGACGTATTGGAGCAGTTGGACCTCCCGGCACCGGAGGCGGTGGCGATCCCCGGCCGGTCGGGGCTCCAGGGTGACGGGTTCGAGATCGAGACGGTCATCACTTGCCGCGCCGCCGCCGCGGCGCTGTGGGTGCAGGAGGTGTCGAGCTACGAGCAGCGGCGCGAGCACGGAGCCAGCAACCTCCGCGCCGTGTCCGACGGGCTCCGGGTGCTGCAGACCATCGCGTTCGAGCGCCGGCGAGCCCGGGGACGACGGCCGGCGGCGGTCGCCGGCGTATCGACCGCCCTGGCGCCGGCGGCTACCGAGCTCATCTACCCCAAGGAGCTCTCCATAGAGCCGCTGGCATGATCGGGCAGCCGCCGCACTCGCGCGCGCCCTAGCCGGACGGAAGCGACACATGCCAGAGATCGCGGTGGTCATCAGCTGCCACTCTTCCGACCGCCTGCACCTCATCGACGCCGCCGTCCGGTCCGCCCAGCGCCAAACCCTCTCGCCGGCCCAGATCGTCGTGGTCGTCGACCACCATCCCGCGTTGGCCCGGCGTCTTGCCGGTCGATGGCCGGGGGTGACGGTCGTGGAGAACGATCGGGCGCGAGGGGCGTCCGGCACCCGCAACACAGGTGCCTCCAGCGCCACCACCGAGTACGTCGCCTTTCTCGACGATGACGTCTGCGCCCAACCCCAGTGGCTGGCACAGCTCGTCGGGGCGTTCGGCCCGGCCGGTGTCGTCGGCGCCGGCGGGCGGGTGCTCCCCGACTGGATCGCACCGCCGTGGTGGTTTCCAGAGGAGTTCAACTGGGTCGTGGGCGCGACCTACACCGACGATCAGCACCACACGGTGGTGCGCAACGTCTGGGCCGAGAACATGATCGTGCGAGTCGAAGATTTTCGTGCCGTCGGTGGCTTCCGGACCGGCTTCGGCAAGCTCGGCGATCTGTCGCGGCCCGAGGACACGGACCTGTGCATCCGGATGGCCGCGGCCCGCGGCGGGCACTGGGTTCACGTTCCGGACGCGGTGGTCGTCCACCACGTCCCCCGGACGCGCTCCACCTACCGCTTCTTCCTCCGTCGCTGCGTCGACGAGGGACGGGGCAAGGCCGATCTCGCCGCCATCCTGCCCCGCTCGTCGCCGGTGCTCACGACCGAGCGCTCCTACGTCCGGCGCACCCTGCCGCGCGCCTTCGCCACCTACCTCGCGTGTGGCGCCCGCCAACGGCGCCCGGGGGAGGTCGTGCGGTCGGTGAACCTCGCCGTCGGCCTGAGCGCCACGGTGCTCGGGTACGCCGGACAACGACTGCGCGGACCGGGGCGACGTACGTGACGGCGACGTTCGACCGCAACGACGGACGGCCCCGCACGGCCTGGCCCGGCGCCGAGGACCAGCGCCCGGCGAAGGTGGTCGACATCGAGCTGTCGCAACCCCTGCCGGCGATCACCACCACCGCCGTCGACGGGCGCCCGTATCGCGAGGTGTGGGCGATCGTGCGGGTGTTCGAGGAGCCGGTGGGGCTGGTGCCCGTCAGTACGGACGGCCCGGTCCTGTCGACGGCCGCGTTGTCCGCTGCGGTGGAGCGCGAGTGCGGTGGGGTGGTCCGGGCCCGGGCCCGGGCGGCCGGCGCCGACCCGGTCAGGATGCTGTCCGGGCTCGGTGACGGAAGTGCCTCCACACCGGGTTTCCTGGCGGGACATGCCCGGGCTGCCGCCACTGGCCCCCAGATCACCGTCGTTGTGTGCACCCGCGGCCGCCCCGACGACCTGGCCCGCGCCCTGCGGTCCCTCGCCGACCAGAGCTACCCGCGCTTCGACGTACTGGTAGTCGACAACGCGCCCGCCGACGGCCGCACCGCGCTGCTCGTCGCCGGGCTGGGCCCGGATGGCCCCCCGGTCGCGTACACCGTGGAGCGCCGTCCCGGCCTGTCGTGGGCCCGCAACCACGCGCTGGCCCAGGTGACCTCCCCGGTGGTGGCCTGGCTCGATGACGACGAGGTCGCCGACCGTCACTGGCTCAGCGAGATCGCGGCCGCCTTCGCCGAGGCGCCGGACGCCGCCGCCGTCTCGGGATCGGTCGTCCCCGCCGAGCTCGAGACGCTGCCGCAGCTCTGGTTCGAGCAGTACGGGGGCCACACCAAGGGTCGGGGGTTCGTTGGCGCCGTCTTCCGGGGCCACGATGGGGCGGGGCGGAGCCCGCTCTACCCCCTGCCGGTGTTCGGCGTCGGCGCCAACATGGCGTTCCGGGTCGACGAACTGCGCCGGCTCGGTGGGTTCGACACCGCCCTCGGCGCCGGCACCCTGACCCGGAGCGGCGAGGACACCCTCGTGTTCGCCCAGATCCTCGTGAGCGGGGGCGTCGTCGTCTACCGCCCTTCCGCCCTCACCCGGCACTTCCACCGGCCGGACTACCGGTCCCTCGAGTTGCAGATGACGGGCTACGGCACCGGCCTGACTGCGTACTACACGAGCCTGCTGGCGCACGACTGGCGGCTCATCGGTCCGCTGCTGCGCCTGCTCCCCACCGCGGCCAAGGACACGTTCGGCGGCGGGGGCGAGCGGTTGTCGCGCGTGCCGGACACGTTCCCGCGGGAGCTGCTCCGGCGCAAGGCGCGGGGCATGATCGTCGGCCCGTTCGCCTACATGCGTGCTCGCCGGGCGGCGCGGGCGCTGGAGGGGGCGGCGCAGTGACGCCCGTGAGTCTCCCGGCACCGCCCCGGTCCGCGCCGAGCGCGCCGAGCCAGCTCTACCGCGACGCGGCGTCGCTGGCGTCGTCGTCGATGATCACGGCGGTCCTGGGCGCCGGGTTCTGGATCGTGTGCGCGCGACTGATCCCGCCGGCCCGCCTCGGCGTTCAAACCGCCCTTCTGTCGATCATCGCCGCGCCGGCGATCGTGGTCGCGTCGGGCGTCGGTGACGGGTTTACGGCAATCGTCCCGGTGTCAGGCCGCCAGCGAAACGCCGTTGTCGCCCTGGGGTACCGCCTTGTGATCTTCTCCTCGCTCGCGCTTGGGGTGATGGCCGCGCTGGTCGCAACGACCGTCCTTGCAGAGGTGCGCGGCTCGCTGCCGGTGGCGCTGCTCGTTTGCTTCGGCGTCGTCGCCTGGTCGCTGTTTGTCGTGCAGGACTACGCCCTGACGAGCCTGCAGCGCGCCCACTGGCTCCCCTTCGAGAACGGCGCGACGAGCGCACTCAAGGTCGCGCTCGTGCCGGCGGCAGTCGTGCTCGGCCTCGGCCATCCGGTCGTGCTCGCGTCGCTGCTGCCGTGCACGGTGGCCGTCGCGGTGTTGTTCCCGCAGGTCCGACGCCTGGCCGCCGGCGCCCCCGCCGCTTCGGACCGGGCGACGATCGACGGCGCGCCGGCTGAGCTGAAGGAGCTCGTCAAGAGAACGACGGCCGCCATCGCGATGTCGCTTGGCGCACGCACCGTCACCCCGTTCATCGTCACTGCTGCCGCCGGGCCGATCCAGGGCGCAGTCTTCTCCCTCGGCCTGGCGATCGTGCAGTCGCTCGACTTCATCGTGGCCGCGTTGGGCGTCTCGCTCGTCCTGCACGCGTCCGGAGCGGAGGGCGCGGACGAACGCGTCGCGCTTGCCGTCTTCAAGCGAACCGTGGCAGTCACAGTGGTCGGCGCCGCCGGGTTGATCGCGATCG
Source organism: Acidimicrobiia bacterium (assembly GCA_023265025.1). Classification (GTDB taxonomy): domain Bacteria; phylum Actinomycetota; class Acidimicrobiia; order Acidimicrobiales; family AC-14; genus CADCTB01. The sequence continues at coordinate 6,162 of JAHFUP010000104.1, forward strand.
CCCCGTCGGTGCTCCATCTGCTGAACCCCAGCTACGAGAACCTGAACGGCGCGCGCGTCATCGCCATCCTGGCCCTCGGCACCGTCGCCGCCACCGGGTACGTGATCTGGTCCTCGCTCCAGCGGGCCCGCCGGAGGATGCGGGCGCTGCTCGTGCTCAACGCGGTGGTCTCCACGTTGGGCCTCGCGGCCATGGTGCCGGTCGCGGCCAGGTGGGGGGCGGTGGGTGCCGCGTCGACGATCTTGGCCGCGCAAGTGTTCCTGTCGATCGGCGCCGCCGTGCACTTCCGGACCGGGCGGGTGCGGACCGTATGACGGAGGACGTGGCCACACCCGCGGCAGCCGTGACCCAGGCCATGCTCCCGGGCGTCCCCCCGTCCTATCCGGCGGCGGTGTGGATCGGCACCATCGACGAGGCCGATGTCGTCTCCGGGCGGTTCCGCCTCGTCGGCCTCGAGGGGTATCGACGGGCGCGCCTGCTCATCCGGTCCGGTCGATCGCCACGGGGGTTCATCGAGCTGCCGGTCGTCGGGGCCTCTGTCGACCAGTCGGAGGTCCGGGCCGCCGTCGATCAGCTGCCCCCCGCGGTTGCGAGGCGCGCCGGGGGGAGGCCGCCGATCACCGTCGTGCTGTGCACGTTCGACCGGCCGGCCTACCTCGTGCCTGCGGTGGGGGCGCTGCTCGAACTGGACTACCCCGACTTCGAGATCGTGGTGGTGGACAACCACCCCGCCAGTGGGCTCGTGACCTCGACGCTGCGTTCGATCGACGACGGGCGGATACGCGTGCTCGAGCAGCCTCGACGCGGCCTCGCCCGGGCCCGCAACACTGGCGTCGTCGCCGCCCGCCACGACATCGTCGCCTTCACCGACGACGATGTGATCGTGGATCGCTCCTGGTTGCAGGGCATTGCCGACGGCTTCGCCGCCGAACCGCACGTCGCCTGCGTCACCGGCATCGTGCCGGCGGGAGAGATCACCTCGGAGTCGCAGAGCTACTTCGACCGCCGGGTGTCATGGGCTCGCAGCTGCCGCCCCGAGGTGTTCTCCCTCACCTCCGTGCGCCGGTCGGAGCCGCTGTTCCCGTTCGAGGTCGGCATGTTCGGCACCGGGGCCAACTTCGCCATTCGCCGGGACGTCGTGGTCGCGCTCGGCGGCTTCGACGAGGCCTTCGGGGTCGGCTCTCGGGTCGGAGGCGGCGAGGACATCGACATGTTCGTGCGGGTCCTGCTGGCCGGCCACCAACTCGTCTACGAGCCAGCCGCCCTCGCATGGCATCGCCATCGGTCCGACGTCGAGAGCCTCACCGTCCAGATGAACGACTATGGCCGCGGGCTCGGCGCCTGGATCACCAAGCTGGCGGTGAACCCTCGCACCCTTCCGATGGTGGCGCGTCGCGTCGTGCCGGCACTTCGCCACCTGCACCGCGTCACCAATCCACAGTGGCAGGCTCAGTCGCCGAGCCCCCATGAGTCGATGTCGCGCATCGAGCGTCGCGCCGTGCTCGACGGCCCCCTCGCCCTGGCCCGAGCCCGTCTGTCCGGCGCGATGAGTCGCCCCCTGTCGCCCGCCCGTCACCGGCGCCGGTCAGCGCGCATCACGGAGCCCGGGTGACCGCCGGGTCGGTGAAGATCGCCGAGGCACCCGAGACCGGTGCTCCGGTCGCGATCGCTGGCCTGCCGCTCACCGCGCTCTCGACGTGGGCCATCGCCGGTTCCGCCTGTGGGTTCGCCTCCGCGGTTGCGCCGCTGCCCTCGGTAGTGAAGGCGTTCCTGCTGCTGGCGTTCATATTCCTCGGCCCCGGCAGCGCGGTGCTCCACTACTGGGCCAAGGACCTCCCGGCCGTGGCGCTGCGGGCGCTGGTGCCGGTGACCGGCCTCGCCGTCGTGATCATCGCGGTGACCACCGGCATGTTCCTCGGGGTATGGGCGCCGCGGCTCACGCTGCTGGTCCTCGCCGGTGTCACCGCCGCGGTGGGATTCGCCAACCGGACAGCCGGCCCGGTGCGGGGCGACGGGGTCGCCGACGAGTCCCTGGGCCCCGCTCGGGGCGGCGACGCCTTCAAGAGAAGAGTTGCGATTGTGCTGCTCGTCCTCACCGGGGTGACGTTCCTCATCGCGCTGCCCGATCTGAGCTCGGCCACGCTCTCAGCGTACGGGCTGCTTGTCTCCGGCCCCCGGCTGTTCCTCATCTCGATCCTGCTCGACGCCCTGGCCTTCGCGTACTGCATCCGAGCCCGCTTCGTGGGGCTGTCGGTCGTCGCGCTCGTGCTGGCGGTGATCGTGCAGCGGCTGCCGACGCTGGTCTCCACCCCGGTCGCGCTCTACTCCTGGACCTACAAGCACCTGGGCGTGGTCGACTACATGATCGACCACGGTCGGCTCGCCCACGGGGTCGACGTCTACCACGGCTGGCCGGGGCTGTTCGCGTCCACGGCCTGGTTCTGCAAGCTCACCGGCATGTCCCCCGACACCGTGGCGCACTGGTTCACGTTGTCCCTCCACCTCGGGCTGCTCGGCCTCACCTACGCCTTGGCGAGGACATGGGGCCTCGACCAGCGGGCGGCGCTCGTGGCCTCGTTCCTGGTGGAATCGCTGAACTGGGTGGCGCAGGACTACTACTCGCCGCAGGGTATGGCGCTGGTGCTGGCCATCGGCTTCCTCATCCTCATCGGCCGCTCACGGCAGAAGCTGGTGGCGCCGCCGGTGGCGCTGCTCCTGTTCACCGCCCTGGTCATCTCCCACCAGCTCACGCCGTACTGGCTCATCCTCGCCGTCGGCGTCCTCACTGTGACCCGTCGCCTGCCGTCGCCGTGGCTCGTCATCGCCATGATGGCGATCGCCGGGGCGTTCCTGGCCTTCAACTACGACACGGCCAGCCAGTTCAACCTCCTGTCGCTCAGCCCCTTCGCCAACGCCCGGACGAACGTCCTGACCAAGGGCATCCCCGCCCAACGCCTGACCAGCGCGATCGTGCGTTCCGTGTCGGGACTGCTGTGGGCATCGGCCGCGCTCTGCGCCTTCATCGGCTGGCGCCGCCGGCGCAGCGTCCTGGCGCCAGCCGTGCTGGCGTTCAGCTCCTTCCTGCTTCTCGGGGGCGCCAGCTACGGCGGTGAAGCGATCTTCAGGGTCTTCCTCTACTCACTGTTCGGCTGCGCGCTGCTCCTCGCCCCGACGCTCACGACGCTGCTCGACTCGAGACGTCGGACCGCGACCTTTACCTGTGCTGTGCTGGTCGCAGCCGTGGCCGCGTCAGCCCAGGGCCAATTTGGGGGCTGGTTCGCCAACCTCATGTCGCGCGCGCAGGTAGAGGTGTCACGGCAACTGCTCGCAGAAGCCGAGGTCCCGAGCTTCATCACCCCGGCCGCTCCGAACTGGCCCGAACGGACGAGCGGGCGCTACGTCAGCCACCTCGAGTCGACCGCGCCCGGGGCCCCCACGTTCGACTACCCGATGATCTTCTCGAGCCGCCTGATCGGCAGCCACTTCGCGACCGCCGACGAGTACAAGACGCTCGTCGAGGTCGCCGGCGAGCGGACCGCGCCCACCTACCTGATCGTCACCCGGCAGATGCAGCTCTACGACTTCTATTTCGGCATCCTGCCCTTTGACGCGCTGCCCAACCTCGAGCGATGGCTGCGCGCCGACAACCGATGGACGGTCTACAAGGAGGCGCCGGACTACGTGATCTACAAGAGCACGCCGGCGCTGATCGGGGCGCGGTGACATGGCCAGGGTCCTTGCCAAGCCGCAGGCGCACACACCCGATGTAGGCGCACGATACGGCCGGCCGGACATCGCGGGACTTTGCGCTGTCGCGGTGCTCCTCGTCGTGGGGAACGCGGCACGGCTCGGCCTCTCCGGCGGCTATGTCGGAGTTGATGTGCTCTTGGTCATCTCGGGCTACCTCCTGACGCGTCGACTGTTGCGGGAGGACGACGACCAGCATCGGATCTCGTCCGCCGGCTTCGCTGCCCGCGGCGCGCTTCGCGTCCTGACAGTCGCCCCGGCCGTGGTCGTGGCGGCGATCGCCGCCAGCGCGGTGGTCCTGGAATCCCCCCCGCAGCTCAATTCGGTGGCCCACGACGGTCTCTGGGCGGCAGTGCTCGGAGCCAACTTCCACTTCGCCTCGACCGGTGCCCACCCGTTCGATCCGTCGTCTCCGGCATCGCCGCTCCAGCACTACTGGGCCTTGTCCGTCGGTGCCCAGCTGTCCCTCGTCTGGCTCGTCGTCCTACTTCTGGGCCGAAAGCTTGCCGGCCGGCGCTGGATCGTCGGCATCGCCGCCGCGCTCGTCGCCGCGTCCCTGGCGTGGTCGATTCGCGAGACGACCACGCACCCGAACGCCGCCTTCTTCTCCACGTTCACCAGGGCGTGGGAGTTCGGCGCCGGTGGGCTGCTCGCCCTCGCGGCACCCGCGCTGGCCCGCTTGACCCGCACCGCGGCGGCGGTCCTCGGGTGGGCCGGGATCGGTCTCGTCGCCTTCGCCGCTGTCGGGTTCGACGCCGGCACCTCATTTCCCGGGTGGGCCGCGGCGGTACCGGTCATGGGAGCGCTGGCCGTCATAGCGGCGGGCGGGCGCGGCCCGGGGGCGCTCCTCGGGATCCGCCCGCTGGTCGCGATCGGGGCATGCTCGTTCGCGTTCTACCTCGTGCACTGGCCGGTCCTGACCATTGCCGAGGCCAAGCACCCGGGACTCGACCTTCTGCCCCGCCTGCTGCTCGTCGCGTTCGCGGCGGGGCTGGCGGTCGCGAGCTACCGCCTGCTCGAGCTTCCGGTTCGCCGATCCGTGGGCCGCACCCGGTCGCCGGCTCGCGCTCTGGCGGTAGGAGTCGGTTGCACGGCGGTGGCGCTGCTGTACGCGGGGATGACGGTGGTCGCCCAAGACTCGGTCGCCCGCAACACCAGGGTGCTGTTTGACGCGGAACAACGGGCGGCCAACGCCACGGCGGTCGTCCCGCTCGCCACCGCCGATCAGATCAGCCAGGCCGTGACGGCGGCGACGACGCTCTCAGTCCTACGTGGCGACGTCACGCCGCCCGTGGGTCTGGCCCACCGCGACGTGTCACTCGCCCACCAGGACGGGTGCCTGGTCGACCTGGGCACGGTCGAGTCACCGCCGTGCCGCTACGGCGACGTGGAGTCGGCCGCGACCGTCGCGTTGTTCGGGGACGAGCAGGCCGCACAGTGGCTGCCGGCGCTCCTCGACCTCGCCGATCGGCAGTCGTTCGGCGTGGTCGTGCTCGCCAAGGCCTCGTGCCCCGTCTCGGAGGTGGCCAGCTCCGACGAGTGCCTGCAGTGGCGTCGGTCGGCGCTGGAACGCATCGCCGCCCTCCGCCCGATGGTGGTGGTGGCCAGCGAGGGGACCCCGCCGGCGGCCGACGAGGCCGGGCTACGCACCACCTTGGACCGGTTGTCCCGGTCGGCAGCCCGGGTCGTCCTCCTCTCCGAGACCCCGGTCCACACGATGGGCGTTCCGGAGTGCCTCATCGTCCGTTCCCGAGACATCGCGACCTGCGGCATCTCGCCCACGCAGGCGCTGCATGCGGCCCGTACCGGCGCCCGCCGAGCGACAGCGCAAGCGGCAGGTGCGCGGTTCGTCGACGTCCACGCGTGGCTCTGCACCGCCACGGCCTGCCCGCCCGTGATCGATGGCCGGATCACGATGGTCGACAGCAGCCACCTGACGTCGACCTACGCCTCGTACCTGTCCCACGTGCTCGGCGTGGAGACTGGAATGGAGCCCGCAAGCCAGACCACGGCCTTCACCGGTCAGGCGACCGACGCCCAGGTGCGGATGGCCGTGGCCGCCGCCCTCGAGGGTCGGCAGCCGAGCGCCGGCCTCCGATCGCCGCCGAACATCGCCGTGACAGAGACGTCGCCGGCGTTCGCCAACGGCTGCCTGCTCCGGCGGGAGAAGGCGACGTCGCCCGACTGCGAGTTCGGCGACCTGCGGTCGTCGAAGAACGTCGTACTCCTGGGGGACTCCCGCGCCGCGCAATGGATGCCGGCACTCGTCGGCGGCGCCCTCCGGAACGGGTTCAAGCTGACCGTCCTGACCAAGGGCGCCTGCCCCGCGCCGACGATGACCGTCTACATCCCCACGTTCAACCGTCCGTTCATCGAGTGCGACCTGTGGCGGGAGCACGCGCTGCGACGGATCGACGAGCTTCGTCCCGACCTGGTGGTCATGAGCAGCAGCTTCCACGCGGTGCAGGTCCCGGGCGGACAGCCAGAGGACGCCGCCGCCGAGGACGCGTGGGCCCGCGGACTGGTGACGACGGTCGACCGCCTCCAGTCGTCCGGGGCGCGGGTGGTCTACGTCGGCGACGTCCCGGCGCATGTCCAGCGGGTTCCCGACTGCATCCAGGCCCAGGAGGAGAGCCCCCTGTCGTGCGCCACGCCCGCCCCGCAGGCCATCCTCGTCGCCCATCGGGACCTTGAAACGAAAGTGGTCACGCAGCAGACGACCGCCGGCTATGTCGACGCCGCGCCGTGGTTCTGCACCGAAGTGGCATGCCCGGCCGTGATCAACAGCACCATCACCGCCTTCGACGACACCCACCTGACCGCGACCTACTCGGCCTACCTCAGCCACGCTTTCGTGGCGGCGGTTGGACTGGAGCCGTGACCGCGAGCACGGTCCGCGGTCCCAGGATGTCCTTCTCAGACCGGATGTGGGGGTCGGACATGTTCGTCGTCGCCATCGGTCCGCTCCCGGTGCCGCCGCGGGGCGAGCTGGTCGCCGCGGTCCGTCGACTGGCTGAGCACGCCGACCGGACCCGGTTGGGCTGGCTGCCGGACCACGAGTCCGGCCGCTGGCGGATGGCCACCGACATCGATGCGCTCGCCGACGCCTCGGTCAACGTCCTCCCGGAGATCGCCGGGGAGTCTGTCGACGATGTCATCGTGGCCGCGTCGCGACGCGCCCGCCAGGGGCCTGCAGTCTCGATCTGGGTCAGCGGCGACACCGTGCTCGTCGCGGCTCGCCACGCCGTTGGCGACGGCCACCACATGCTCCGGCTGCTCGCCGCGGCCGTGGGCACCGCGCTCGACGGCGAGGTGCCGGCGTCGATGCGCAGGCCGGTGACGCGGCACGCATTGCCCCGCGCCCTGTGGGCGCACTTCGGCCGGCATCCGACCAACGCCCTCCGATTGGCGCGGGCGGTCGCCGGCAGGCGGCCGGCGAGGGCCGCCACCGGATCGGTGGACTGGTCCGACTGGTCGGCCAGCCTGACCTGCCGGAACCGGATGTCGACCCCCGAGGCGCGGCTTGAACTCAAAGCGTGGCGCGCCCAGCACGCCCCCGGGCTTTCTCTGGCCCCCCTCACCATTGCCGCCGGCGAGCTCGCCTTGCGCAGGCACGGGATCGTGACGGCGGCCGACCCTCTGGTGCCGTTCGACTTGCGGCGCTACGTGTATCCCGGCGGCGGGGACGTGCCGGGGAACTTCACCATCGGGATGCGGGTGCACGCGGCCGACCTTGGGGACCCGAACGCGGTCCAAGCCGAGCTTCGACGGCATGTCGCGCTCGGTCGGCCCCTTGCCGTATTGGCGGTGGCCACGCTGCGGAGGACCGGCCGACGACCGCGGCGTTCGGGCCCCGCAGGCCGGGCGACGCGCGCCAACGGAGGAGCGTGGGACATCGCGTACACCTACGTGGGCCGAGTGCCGTACCTCGCTCGCCTGTGGCGCGACCCGACCGCGGCCTGCTTCAGCGCCCTGCTGCCCCCCAACGGCCCGAGTGGTGTGTCCATCGCGTTCTCCGACATGGGCCAGCGGATCTACGTCAGCGCTTCGTTCCACGAGTCGGTCATCGATGCACACCAGGTCGAGCACGTCCTCGACACGCTCTGCGCCGGCCCGGCCGCCCTGCTTGAGGAGCACCGCCTGGAGCGGGTCACGCGGCCGGTTTGACCCCGACCACGAGTGTGGAAACGCCAAATCTGCGCAACCCAGGGACGTGATCCCACCTTCGGAAGTTCCGCTGGTACCACGCAACACCTCTCGGTGGCAGCCACGGGTAGGTCTCGAGCACCGGCCAGATGAAGCTCGTCTCCTCGATCGCGAACCCCGCCTCGCGCACGATGCGCTCCAGCTCCCGCGGCCAGTAGTTCCGGGCCGCCATGCGATTGTGCGTGAGCCGCTCGGGCAACCATGGGACCAAGGGCGCGGGGCAGATCGTCCCCGAGCCGATCGCGACGTTGTGGCCCTCAACAGGGAACCATCGGTTCGGGCTGATCACCACGAGGCGGGCACCCGGCTTGAGCACCCGCCGGACCTCGGAAAGGGCGCCCTTTTCGTCGGCGACGTGTTCGAGTACCTCGTTCAGGAACGCGCCATCGAACAGCTCGTCCCCGAAGGGAAGTGTGACGCCATCGAACGAGCTGAACTCCGCGTTCGGCAGATTCCTCAGCCTGGCCTTGTGGATGCGATCGTCCTCGACGTCCACGCCACTCACGGCCCGGAGCCCACGAGCCAGCAGCTCCTCGACGTAGCCGCCATCGGCACAGCCGAAGTCGAGCCAGTGGCCGGAGAGGTAGTGGGAAATCCGGCCGATGCGGTAGCTGACATTGAGCGGCGTAGCCGTGGGTGCACCGCGGTCGGGCTCGCGATTGCGCATGGCTCCTCGTCCGCGGTGCTTCGACTTGTGCCGTCGAGGCCGCGAGCGTACTCGCGAGGTCCGCGCATGGCGTAGCCTTGCCGAGCCGTGAGCGACGTATCGCGTGGCCCAGGATGGTGGCGGGCGTCGGACGGGAAGTGGTACCCGCCGCAGGTGCACCCTCGTCTTCGGAGCCCCGCACAGGGAACGGGTCCCGAGACGGTGCCTCCGTCGCCGCGACCAGGGTGGTGGGTCGCCAGTGATGGACGGTGGTATCCGCCGCACCTCCGCCCGAAGGACGTCGCTCCCGTCGCTACGGTTGCGCGCCCGGACCCAGTGGTGGCTACCGATCCCATTCGCGTCGTCCCACCGCCGGACCTGACGGCCGCTGACCACGAGGAACGTCCAGCCACCGGTCCAGTGGGGAAGAGCCGGCGGAAGTTCGGACGGCTGCCGCGCGCCCTCGGAGGCGCCCTGTTGATCGCACTCATGGTCCTGGTTGTCGCCGCGGCGACGAACGATTCGGGGGAGAACGACTTCCAGAGGGTGGCATCGGGATCGTCGTCGACGACGCCGGCGGCGCCGACGTCCACGAGCGAGACCCGCCCGGCGCCGGCGGCCCCGAGCGACACCGGGGCGGCGCCCACGTCGACCAGCGAGGCGATCGAGATCAAGGCCTCTCCCGTGTCGACGCCGCCATCGTCGCCCGCCAGTGCCCCGAGCGTTGTCGCCGGCCCGTCGACGACACCGGCGACGTCGACGCCGGCGACGTCGGCGCAAGTGACGCCCACGCCCACGACGGAGACGACGATCAGGGGCAAGACCGCCGGCGAGTGGGCGCAACCAGCGGAGCCGTACCACTATGAAATAGTCGATCTGTCGGACGCCATCAGGTCGGCGGCGACGAGGCTCGACCTCACGACCGTGCAGGAGAAGTCCGGCGAACTGGCCGACGTGGCGCGCAAGTTCCGACTGGCCCTCGAGTCCAGCGGCCCACCCCCGCCCTCGATTGCCGTCGAGGGGCCGGCCGTCATCGCCGCCGCGTCCGGGCTCGAACGGAACGCGCGCGCCGTCGCCAGCTGCGTCGGCCCCACCGACTGCACAGAGGCATTGAACCGGTTGAGCGCCGCAGGGCAGTCGTACCTCAACGCGGTGCTGGCGCTGACGAACAGGATTCAAGCCGGCGGGTAAGGTGCCATGCATCCAGCAGCGGCACGAACGGGCGCGGGTCCTGGTGCTCGACACGGCCCCCGGCGTCTGGGGTGCGCAGAACTACCTCCTGCGGATGGTCGGCCCGCTCGCGGAGCGGGGCGTCGACCTCATCCTGGCCGCGCCGGCCGGGCTCGAGCTCGCCGAGCACTGGCGGGCCCGCAGCCTGCTCTCCCACGAGATCGCCCTGTCGCTGGAACGCTCGGTCCGCCGCGGCGATGGCAACGACGCCCGGGTCAGCGCACGGGCCGCAGCACGCGAGGCCGCGGCGCTGGTTCGCAACGTCGGCGTGATCCGTCGCGCCGCCCGCGAGGTCGGCGCCGACCTCATCTGGGCCAACGGCCACGCGATGCACCTCGACGGTGCGCTGGCGGGCCGCCTCGCCGGCATACCGGTGGTGCTGCACCTGCACGAGGAGCTGCCACAGACCTTCGGCCGACTTGTTCGGGCCGCGGCGGTGGCCCTGAGCACCCGCAGTGTCGCGGTGAGCGAAGCGATCGCCACCGCCCTGCCCCGGCCGCTCGCCCGCCGCGTCAACGTGATCGGCAACGGCGTGGACGTCGAGCTCTTCGGCCCTGCCGTACCGGACCCGGAGGTTCGGGCATCGCTCGGCGCCACGCCGGCCGACACGCTGGTGGTCGCGCTGACCCGGCTCGACCCCAAGAAGCGGATCGAGGACCTGATCGAAGCGGCGGCGGACCTACTCGACGAGCCCCGCTGGAGGCTCGCGTTCGTCGGGACCACGTCGGCATTCCCCGACTACGCCACCCGCGTCCGGGCCCTCGGCGAACAACGTCTCGGCGACCGGGTGACGTTCGCCGGGCGGCGCGAGGACGTCGTCGACGTGCTCAACGCCGCCGACGTGGTCGCCCACGCCGGCGTGGTCGAGGGCACGCCGCTGTGCCTGCTCGAGGCGCAGGCGTGCGGCAAGCCGGTCGTCGCCTACCGGACGTCTGGCGTGTCGGAGTCGGTCGTGGACGGGGTCACCGGGCTCCTCGCCCCGCCCCGAGACGTCCCGGGGCTGGCCGGCCGGCTTCGAACGCTGGTCGGCGACCCCGAGCAACGAGCGACGATGGGCCGCGCCGCCCGCGCCCATGCGGTCGCCCGCGACGGGATCGAGGCCCAGATCGAACGGAACGCCGCCCTGCTCTCCGGCGTGCTCCGGCGTCAACTGCGGGCTCCGACCAACTAGTCAACATGGAACGGCCGGCTCCGTTCCGCATCTGCGTGGATCATCCGCCACGCTGAGCGGGCAGAGCCAACATACGGAAGGAGCCAGCCGTGCCCATTTTCCACCCCGACACGATC
>JAHFUP010000105.1:0-12723 GCA_023265025.1 Acidimicrobiia bacterium
GCGCACGCCTTGGTCTCCTTCCGAATCCAGCCTTCGAACAGCCGGAAACGTAGGGAAGACAAGGCGTGCGCACGCGGATGGCCTGCTCAGCGACCCACGGAAGCGTCAGTTGAGCCGCATAACTCGAAGTGCCGGATAAGCCTGCGTCTGGCCGATCGAGCGCCCGGGTCGTAGACCGCCCATAGCCTTCGTCAGGTCGACGAGCCCAGGGCACCGCCGATGTGCCATTGGGGACGTTCGCAAGGGAGCGGAGGCGCTTGCACAGCGAGTACCAGAACGACTTTCCGGAGGGAGCAGCGCTGCTCCCTGATGTCCACGCGCGGCGTCGCGTAATCGGCGATCTGGTCGCCACCAGCGAGTACCTAGCGGTGCCCCAGAACGCTCGGCGATCCGGTCTGCCCCGGGTAGCCCCGAACAGCGGCTGGAGGATGCCCTCGCCGAAGCGGTGCGTTCGGTCGACGCGGATGGCCCGCCGGTGACGCCACTCCAGAGAGGAAGGGTGCCTCCGTTGTTCAGTCTACAGCCTCGGGTCCAACGCGTCGCGCAGCCCGTCCCCGACGAACACGAACCCGAGCACGCTGAAGGACAGAGCCAGGCTCGGGAAGAGCCAGAGGTAGTCCTTCACGCCGTAGAACTTGTGGCCGGCAGCGATCATGCTCCCCCAATCCGTTGACCCGGGCTCGACGCCGATCCCCAGAAAGCTCAGGCCTGCCAATGCCACTACTGCGGTCCCGATCCGAACCGTAGCCATCACTACCACGGGCCCGAGGGTGTTCGGCAGGATATGGCGCGTCACGATACGGAAGGAGCTTGCACCCATCGCCCGCGCTGCCTCCACGAACTGGGCATCCCGGATGGAGAGGATCGACGCCCGCAGCACGCGAGCCATGGTCACCCAGCCGAAGATCCAGATGGCCAGGACCACCGAGGGAAGGCCGCGGCCCACCAGCAGCACGATCAACATGAGCGCGATCAGGGAGGGGAAGGCGTAGAACATGTCGGCCACCCGCATGATGACGGTGTCCCACGTGCGCCCCAGGAACCCGGCCACGGACCCGAGCGTGACGGCGATCAGGAACGCCACGGGGACCGCGGCGAAGCCCACCGCAAGAGCCAGCCGGCTGCCATAGATCACCCGGCTCAGCTGGTCACGGCCGAGGTCGTCGGTGCCGAACCAGTGTTGGGATGACGGGGAAGCGAGGGTGTTTCGCAGGTTCTGGTCGGACGGATCCATCGGCGCGACCAGCGGCGCGAACACTGCGACCAGGAAGACCGCCGCGACCATCACGAGCCCGAGCACCCCCAGTTTGCTGCCTATGAACCGGCCGGGAAGGCCGGCGGCGCGGCCATCACGGGGAATGGGGAGCGCTCCGGTGGACGGCCCAGTTCCCGGGCGACCCTTCACCGCAACGCGATCCTGGGATCGAGCAGGGCGCAGGCCAGATCAACGACGAGGTTCACCGTCACGAACACGACCACTGCGTAGGTGACAACGCCGATGACGATCGGGTTGTCCTGGGTCGAGATCGCCGTCACCAAGGCCAAGCCCACACCGTTCCAGTTGAAGATCGTCTCCACGATGGCGGCGCCACCGAGCAGGCCGCCGAAGCCGGCGCCGACATAGGTCAGGATCGGCGTGAGAGACGTGCGAAGGGCGTGGTTCAGCACCACTGTCCGAGGAGGCAGGCCTTTGGCGGCCGCAGTGCGCACGTAGTCGGATCCGAGGACATCGAGAAGACTGGCTCGAGTCAGTCGGGCGATCATGGCGGAATGGATCGCGCCGAGTGTCACGGCCGGTAGGACCAGCGAACGCAGCCCGTCTCGCGCTCCCTGCAAGGGCAGCAAGTGCAGGCGCACGGCGAACACGTCCTGCAGGAGCAGGCCCACCACGAAGACGGGTACCCCGATGGCGGCCGTGGTGGCCACGGTGACGAGGACATCGACGAACGACGAGCGGGCCAATGCAGAGAAGGCGCCAGCCGCCGCCCCGACCACGACCTCCACGAGGAGAGCGCCCACGGCCAGCTTGGCCGTGTTCGCGATCCTCTGACCGAGCACGTCATTGACAGGTCGTCGGAGCCGGTAGGACTCGCCCAGATCGCCACGTGCCAGCCGGGCGACGTAGTGCCCGTACTGACGTGGGAGCGACTCGTCGAGGTGGTACCGCGCGGCGAGCGTGGCCCGCGCTGCGGCGTCGAGCCGCGCTCCCTCCCCCTGCACCGTCTGCAACGGGTCGCCGGGGAGGACGAACAGGCAGACAAACAGGACCATGCTGGCCCCGATGAGCACGAAGCCCATCTGGAGAAATCGCCGAAGGGCGTAGATCGCCAAATCCGGCGTCTACTTGAGGCTCATCGTCTCGAAGCGGGGGTGGTCGAAGAAGTTGAGCGTGACGCCTGTCCACTTTTGCCCATCGACGACCATCAGGCTGGGAATGTAGAACGTGGGGATCAGCGCCTGGTCCCTACCGATGGCGATGCGCTCAGCCTCGAGGAAAATTCGCCTCCGTTCGTTATCGTCCTTCTGGGTCCTTTCCCTGCGGATGAGGGCATCGAACTCAGGATTGCTGTACCTGGAGTCGTTCTCTCCGGAACCGGTGCCGAGCAGGGGGAAGAGGAAATTGTCGGGTGTCGGATAGTCGGCGTGCCAACCGTTCAGCCCGATGTCGAAGTCGCCCGCCCTCATGCTCTGGAGCAGCGCACCACCTGGCGGGCTTTGGAGGTCCACGACGATATCCAGCGTCCTCTCCAGCATCTCCTTCATCGCCTGGGGCACGGGGCTGGCGGGGGCCAGGAACTTGAGACGGGTACCGGGCGCCAATCCCCCTTTCGCCGCCAGTTCCTTGGCCCGGACCGGGTCGTACTTGCACCCTTCGCACGTTCCCGGCTGGTGGAAGTCGCCAAAGGGTGGAGGGATGAGCGCGGTGGCGGGGATGGCGTAGCCCTGGGAGATCCCGCTGTTGATCGCGTCGCGGTCGAGTGCCAGCGACACCGCTTTTCGAGCGTCAGCGTTCGCCATCGGCCCCTTGGCGTTGTTGGGCACCATGAAGCTGATCGCATAGCCAAGGTGACGGATGAAGCCGCCCTGGGGGCTGTAGGTGGCATCGGACTGGGACCGGAGCCCCAACGGCACGGCGGCGATGTCGAGTTCTCCAACCTGGAACGCCTTGTAGATGTTCTCGGACGCGTTCTGCGCCGGGAAGACCGTGAACTCGATGCCGTCGATATTGGGCTTGGCATCGAAGTACGACTCGTTGCGGACCAGGGAGATGCCCTTGTCGTGCTCCCACTTGGTCCCGGGCTTGAACATGAACGGCCCGTTGCCGATGGGCGCCTCGTTGAAAGTCTTGTTGTCGGCCGCGCCGGCCACGCTGGGCACCGGGCTCATCACGGTGTGGTTGCTCTTCTTGTCGAACTCGCAGTCCGGCGAACTGAGGCGGACGACGAGCGTCTGGGGGTTGGGCGCCGAGAGGCCGGAGAACGTCGTGGCCGTCGGCGAGCCGACTTCACCGTGGAGCTCCTTGTATCCCTGGATGCCAGCGAGGTGGGCGGCCACCAGCGACGCGGCTCGGCCGTCAGCGGCGCGGGTCCAGCCTCGGATGAACGACTCGGCGGTGACATCCTCGCCGTTGCTGAACTTGTTCGGGCGAAGGTTGAACGTCCACTGCATGCAGTCGGCGGTGGCTGCCCAGGTGTCGGCAACGGCTGGCCTCATCTTCAGCTCCGGGTTGCCGTCGAACATGGTGAGGCCGACGAACAGCCGCTTGGAGATCAGGAACTCCCCGAGAGCCGGGTCGATCCACCGCGGCTCGCTGATGGCCATACGGAAGGTGCCACCCCGCTTGGCCGGCGCCGGCGCCGCGCCGTTCGGAGCGGGCGATCCGGTCGACCTCTTCTCCTCTGTGCTGCATGCGGCCGCGGCCAACATGGCAATCAGTGCTAGGGCCGTGACCTTACGTTGCCGAACCAACATCGGGCCTCCGTCTCACCCGTCTCACCTGCCACCCTACGCTGGGGCCGCGCCGTCGCCGCGTTTTTGGTCGAGCGCGTAGTCCGCAGCAACGGTGACCGACATACCCCGCCCCCTCGCCCAGGCTGCCGCGAACGCTCCACCTGGGGCACTTGACCGTGCTGCGGCCACGTCGTCGTTGTACCGCCGCCGGTGGAGCGGGGCCAGGGGGGCGCCCATCGATTCGCGCAGCGCCTCGGCCGCGCCGAACAGCGTGGCCGCCCGGGCGCCGAGCCCTTGGGCGCCCGCCGCCGCGGCCAGGGCTTCCAGCCGAGCCGGGACCATGCTCCTGTAGCCGGCCTTCACCAACCGCAGGGACTCAGCAAGCGGGATGCTGGCCGCCCGGGCATCGCCACCCCACAGAGTGAGGAGCCCCAGCCCGTAGAGGGCGTGCTGCTCGACCTGGCGCATCTCGAGTGATCGGGCCATGGCCAGCTCCTCGGCGAACAGCGAGCGCGCCGTGTCGACGTCGCCCTCGTGGAGCGCAAGGTCAGCCAGGTGGCCGACCGAGAAGGCGACAAGCCTCGGCTTGGCGATCTCCATGCGCAGCGAATGCGATTCCTCGAAGGCCGCCCGGGCCGCGGCCAGGTCGCCCTGCAGCAAGCTCCACTCGCCCACGTCGGCCACGCACTCCGCCACGCACAGCGGGATACGGAGCCGGCGGAGCTCGGCCACGGACCCTTCGAGAAGCGGGCGGGCGCTACGGAAGTCGCCCTGGATCATGGCCATCCATCCCCGTTCCTCCATGCCGTGGGCGGCACCGTGCTCGTCGTCCACACCGGCACGGAGCGTGTCGGACTCGTCCCTCAGCCTTCGGACCGCCTCGTAGTCGCCGTAGTCGATCTCGAGTCCGGAGAGGAACGACAGCACCTTGCTGGCGTTCTCATCGTCGCCGATGTCCCTGAAGCCCGCCAGCGCCTGGCTGAGGAACGGCCGAGCGGCATCGAGGTCCCCCTGCATCTGCGCCAGGCGCCCGGCCCGGCGCAGAGCCAGCGCCCGCTGTTCCAGGGGTGCACCGGCGGTCGCGGCCAGGGCGGCCTCGGTCCAACGCCTGCCCTCGCTCAGTCGGCTCGTGTGGCCCCAGAAGTACCCCATCACCCCCACCATCCGCAGGGCGGTCTGGGGGTCGTGGCCGATGGCCCACTCCAGGGCGTGGCGCAGGTTGTCATGCTCGAGCTCGAGACGCACGACCCACCGTTGGTCGCCCGACCCCCGGGCGTCGACCGCCGACGCGAAGGCTTCGGCCACAGACAGCATCCAGGCCAGGTGAGCCGCTCCCAGGGCGTCCTCCTCGCCGGTCTCCCGCACCCGCTCGGCAGCGTAAGCGCGCAGGGTCTCCAGCAGGTCGTAGCGGACCTCCTCGCCCCGATCCTCGGTGATCACGAGGGAGTGGTCGACCAACGACGTGAGCACCTCCAGCACGGCCCCGTCTTTGACGCCGTCGCCGCAACTGACCGCGCCGAGCGCCTCCAGGCCGAAGCCTCCGGCGAAGACCGACAGCCGGCGGAAGAGGGCCTGCTCGGCCCCACTGAGCAGGTCGTGGCTCCAGTCGATGGCCGCTCGCAGGGTCTGGTGGCGGGGGAGGGCGGAGCGGGTGCCGCCGGTAAGGAGTTGGAAGCGATCGTCGAGTCGCTCCAGGATCTGTACCGGCGTGAGCACGCCGGTGCGGGCCCCGGCCAGCTCGATGGCCAGGGGGATGCCATCCAGGCGGCGGCAGATCTCGCCCACGGCGCAGGCCTGCTGGACGTCGGCGGCCAGGCTCGAGACGTCGAGCCCGGCCCGCTCGACGAACAGCCGCACAGCGTCGGACCACATGAGGTCCTCGGGGGCCAGCGCCGACGCCCCCGGCAGCGACAGTGGGGGCAGGCGCCACACCTGCTCGCCCTCGATGCGCAGCGGCTGGCGGCTAGTGGCAAGCACGGTGAGCTCCGGCGCGGCCCGCAGGAGGCGGTCGACCAGGGCGGCGACGACGTCGATCAGGTGCTCGCAGTTGTCGATGACCAGCAGGGCCTGGCGGGAGTGCAGGACATCGGCCAGGGTGTCTTCCAGGGACCGGTCCGGCTCCTCCTTGACCCGCAACACCGACGCCAGCTCCCGGACCACCAGCTCGGACTGGGTCAGGGGGGCCAGCTCGACGAGCCAGACGCCGTCGGCGTAGCGCTCGGCCACCCGCCGGGCCAGCTCGATGGCCAGGCGGGTCTTGCCCATGCCCCCCGGTCCGACGACGCTGATCACGCCGGGCGGGGCCAGGAGTTTGTCGACCTGGGCGATGTGATGGTCGCGGCCGATGAAGCTCGAGCGGGCAGCGGGCAGGTTGTGCATGGCCGGGCCGGCCGAGGAGGATCCCCACGCCGGCCCGTCGCCCCACAGCCCCACCTCGAGTTCGGGTTTCTGGAGGAGGATGGCTTCCTCCAGCCGCTGGAGGGGGGCGCCGGGCTCGATCCCCAGCTCCTCGCCCAGGACCCGGCGCAGCTCGGCGAAGGTGCGCAGGGCATCGGCCTGGCGGCCGCACCGATAGAGGGCCACCATGAGCTGGCCCCACAGGCGCTCCCGTAGAGGATGTTGGTCGGCGAGCTCCCGAAGCTCGCCGACAACGCCCTCGTGGCCGCCAATGGCCAACTCCGCCTCCATGCGGTCCTCGACGGCGGCCAGGCGGAGATTTTCGAGGCGCGCCGTCGGCGCCTCGGCGAAGCGCTCGAAGGCGAAATCGGCCAGGGCCGGGCCCCGCCACAGGCTGAGCGCCTCCTCCAGCCGCTCGACCGCGATCCCCGGTGACGAGGTCCGCAAAGCACGACGGCCCGCTTCGGCCAGAGCCTCGAACCGGCTGGCATCGACCGCGCCCGGGTCGACGCGGAGGACGTAGCCGGGCTTACGGGTCTCCAGAACAGCCGAACCGACGTCGCCGGGACCGAGGACCGCTCGCAGTCGCGAGATCTGCACTCGGAGGGCGGCGGCCGGATCGCTGGGGGGCGTCTCGGGCCACAACTCTTCCACCAGGTGGTCGGCGGAGACGACCTCGTTGGCATGGAGCACCAGCATGGCCAGCAGGGCCCGCTGCTTCGGCCGCCCGAGATCGAGCAGCTGACCTTCGTGCTCCACCTCAAGAGGCCCGAGGACCCGGAACTGCACGTCGGCAGCCTACGCCCGACCGGATTCCCGATCGTCGCCGCCTTGGCAACGTTCTGGCAACCCCTCCCCTTCATGGTCAGCCCACAGAACAGCCGGCACAAGCGGCGGCGGCGAAGACGGGGGGACGGCACATGGGGACGACGCAGAGCCCGGAGCGAACGAGACACTCAGGAGGCCGCATCGGACGGCCGTTGGCCCTGCTCGTGGCGTCGGCCGTCGTGCTGGGCGCTTCGGGGATCGGGGTACAGGTTGCCCTCGCCGCAAGCGCCCCCCGGTACCTCAGTGCTCCCCGCTCGGTCGCATTGCTCCACAGCACCCTCGGCCCCGTCACCGACCGTCCGCTGGACGTCGGTCGGGTCGTCATGGTGGCCGACGACGCCGCCTTACTGCGGCGCTCCGACGAGATCAACACGGCCAACGGGGCACACAACCCCCGCACCGGGCGCACGTGGGCGACCGGCGATGCCGCCGCCATGTGGCCCAAGGGCCTGCAAGGCCTGTTCGACTTCGCCACCCGCGACATCTACATCAACAAGGCGACGGCCACTGTTGCCACCACTCCGCACGAGCTGCTGCACGCCAACTCCTCACTGGAGTTCGCCACCGCCGTGGGGATCGCCATCAACGAGGGCCTGACCGAGCTGCTCACCCTGGAGGCCCTCGCTGCCGCCGGACTGAGGGTTGCCGCCGGCGCTTACCCGCAAGAGCGGGCGCTGGTTACCGAGCTTCTACGCACGACCGGCCGGGACCGGATGCTGCGGGCCTACTTCAGCGGAGGCCCGAGCCTGAGCGAGGTCATCGATGCGGTGGGCGCCGACACCTTCAAGGCGGTCAAGGCCGCCACAGTCCGCGGGGACTTCGCCCGAGCCATCGCATTGCTAACCGGGCCAACGGCCTCCGAACCGGTGTTGGCCGCACCCACCGACATCCAGCCCGACCAGTCGCCGCCCTCGGCAGGAATCGAGTCGCCCGACGTGCGAGGAGACGACCGCCAATGAGCAAGCCCAGGCACGTCGTCGTCGGCGCCGGGGCGGCCGCCGTGACAATCGAGTACCTCAGGGCCCGCCGGGTGCTGCGCCTCTCGACATCGGGGTCGGCGCCTGTCGAGGTCACACTGGCCGAGCTGATCGAGCAGTTGGGGATCGAAGCGCGTGAGGTGGCCGCGCCAAACCGGTACCTCCTCTTCGCCGGTCGCCGCGGCGAGGCCAAGGGGGGCGCTTCGGACCTGGTGGGCTCGTTCGCCTCCGAGCCCCACGCCCGCCAGGCTTTTCATCAGCTGCAAGAGCGGCGATCGGACCTCGACTCCTGGGCCGAGCTGACCGCGCTCGACCACGCCGGTCGCCTCGCCGCCATCGGCTGGTTCGGCACCGAGAGCCAGAGGAGCCCGCGGGCGAGGCGAGCGTCAGACACCGCTCGTCGTACCGAACGACCCGGAACGACGATCAGGCGCCCCCGGCGGGTCAAGAGATTCATCGGTATGACGATTCCCGGGCGCGGAGCCCCCCAGGGCGCCGACGACGGCGACGGCCCGGCACCCCCCCGTCGCAACGGAGCGTTCATGCCAGCTCCAAAGCTCGTCCAATGATCGCGGCGCACAGTCTCGACGTCACATTCACCTGCGATCGAAAGGCGCCACGTTGACGCAGCGCGCACATCTCTGGCTCCGGGTGGGCCTGGGCTACCTCACGGTCACGTCGGCGGGGATCGGCCTGTGGGCCGCCCTGGCGACCCGAAGCTTCTACGACGACTTCCCCGGCTTCGGTCGAGCGTGGCTCGCGGGCGACGGCCCCTACAACGCGCACCTGGCGGGTGACGCCGGGGTCGGGTTCCTGGCCGTGGGTGTCGTGCTCCTCCTGGCCATCGTGTGGATGGACGCCCGGGTCATCCAGGCCGCGTTGCTGGCCACGCTGGTCCACGAGGTCCCTCACCTCTTCTTCCACCTGTTTCACACGAACGAGGCCATCGGGTCGCTCGACAGGCTGCTGAGCACCGGCGGGCTGGCCTTCGGCGTCGTCCTCGCCGTCGTGATGCTGGTTGCCGTGGTGCGGCGGGGGTGAATCGATCGCTGGTCGACCGGCGACAAAGGGAGCAGAGGCCCGATTGTCCATTTGAGAGGTCGAGGCAACGGCGACGTCACAAACCATCGGCGAAATCACAAACCAACAAGGAGGAGAATCATGGCAACGCGCAAGGCAATGCTCTGGCTCGCGGGTACGACTGCGATCCTCAGCCTCACGACTGGTCTCACCGGGGCCTCGGCCCAGGTGTCGGCGGTCACCGCCAACCAGCGGCTCGCCGACCTGTCGGCCGCCGACAACCCGACCGACGGGGCCCGCGGCCTCTTGGTGGCCGTCTCACCAGGGGACGGGAGCACCCGTTTCGTGCTGGTCCTGACTGGGCTCGATCCCACCGCCGCGGGGACCACCTTCGGCGCCCATGTGCACCGGGGCCCCTGCGTCGCTGGCAACGCCGCCGCTGCCGGCCCGCACTACAACACCGGCGACGGCGGCGTCCCGAGCCCTGAGAACGAGGTGTGGCTCGACTTCATCGTACGTCGGGGCGGGGTGGCCACATCCCGGACCGTCGCTCCGTTCGAGATCGGGCCCGACCGGGCCCAGTCGGTCGTGATCCACGCCCTCCCCACGCAGCCCGGCACCGGCGTGGCGGGTGCCCGCATGGCCTGCCTGCCCGTCGACTTCTCGTTGATGTGACATGACACGGTGAGACTTGGAGTCGTCGTCGCGCTCTCTGCTGCGCTCGTCCTCCACGCAGGGCCGGCGTTGGCCGGTCCCGGCGACGGCCTGCTCGGGGGCTCGCCGCATACAACGGGGAGCGCCGACGACCGGCTTCGGGAGCGGGCACGGCACGGCCGATGGCCTGTACGACTGCCCTGCCGGCATGGTACTGACAGGCCTGACGGGTGAGTCCGTGTAGAGCGGCACCGTGCTCCACCACGTCGGGATCGTGTGCCGGGCGCCGGCCGCGTCGCCAGACGCCGACGGTGACGGGATCGCCGATACGGCCCCGCCCACCGACAAGGCCCAGTGCAGGTACGGCGGCTGGGCGAACTTCAACAACCCCTCGTTCCGCAACCAGGGGAAGTGCGTCAGCTACGTCACTGGCGGCGAAGGAACTCGCCGCCCCCCACATCCACCTATCAAGAAAGGGACGACATGAACCACCTCCATCGGGGACGGAAGTCCTCACACGCCCGTACGGCGCCCGCGCTCCGTGCGGTTTCTACCCTGGCCGTGGTGGCACTGGCCGCGGTCGGGCCATGCGGCATCGTTGCCGCTGATGCCTCTCACCTCCCGGGAGCAGCGGGGACCCTATGGGTCACCGACAGAGCCGGAACGCCCGGGGGGCTGTTCGCAATCGACGCCGGCACCGGCGAGGTGTTCGAACGAGTCGCCGTTGGCCTGAACCCCATCGGCGCGGTGGCGCCGCGTGGGTCGGCGAAGGTCTACACCTCGAACGAGAACAGCGACAGCGTGTCGGTGGTCTCCAAGCAATCCCTCGGCCAGATGAAGACGATCCCGACCGGGACGGGATCGAAGCCTCATCACCTGGCCCAGGGCCGTGGAGGCAGCTCCGTCTTTGCCGCGCTGTTCGGCACGAGCACCGTCGCCGTCATCGATACCGACCTGGACGAGCTCGCCCGAACGCTCGCCATGAGTGACCGACCCGGGATCAAGACCCATTCCGTGTGGCCCAGCACCGACGGGCGGGCCCTGTACGGCGCCAACACCTTCGCCCCGACATCAGCGCCCGGGCAGACGGGCACAGTCTCGAAGGTCGATCTGCGGACGGGGATGCTCCTCTGGGAGGTCGAGGTCGGGCAGAACCCGAGCGAGGTGCTGGTGACGAACGACGGGAGCACCGCGTACGTCTCGGTCCGTGACGAGGATGTCGTCAAGGTCCTCGACCTCACCGCCGAGCCGCCGACGATCGTCGGCGAGGGCTTCGTCGGCGACCAACCCGACACCTTGCAGCTCACCAACGACGGGAGGACCCTGGTCGTTGCCCTTCGTGGCAAACCCGCCCAGGTCACGCTGCTCGACACCTCCTCCTTGGAGGCCGACATCATCAGCGTTCCGGGCACCACCACCGGCCACCAGTGGCTGTCAGCCAACGGGCGCTACACGTTCCTGGCCGTCGAGGACCCCTCGGCCCCCGGCATCGCCGTCATCGACAACCGCAACGGCGCCTTGGTGGAGAAGTACCTGCTCCCCGCCGGATCCCGCCCCCACGGCGTCTTCTACGAGCCGTCGCGCCTCAGGTAGCCCCCGGCCGCTGACCGCATTACCCACCCACACGACGCGAACGCCTGACCCGAGAGAGAGAGAACATTCACATGCGACGGACATGGATCCAATGTATTGGCCTCACCGCGGTGGCAGCCATCATGCTCGGGGCGGCTGCCGTGGCGCCCGCAGCCGCGGCGCCGGCCACACGGGTAACCCTCAACGGGACGGTGGACACGGCCATCACCGTCGGCAAACCAGACGCGATCGGCGTCGATATGCGAGATGGCGCCAACGCCCGCGACACCAGCTACACGGGCACGGTCACCTTCAGCGCCACGTGCGGCGACTGCTTCACGATCGCTCCCGACAACGGGGGTGGCTCGAGTAAGTCCTACACCTTCGGCTTGGGCGACGGGGGGCTCAAGAGCATTGCCCTCATCTGGACGCAGGCCGGCAACCATTCGCTGACCTTGACGGGCACGCTGCTCGGCGGCGGGACCAACGCCATCACGGTCAGCGGCATAAACGTGACCACGACCGACGCAACGCGAGTGGTCATGCTCGGCGTCGACACGAGCGTCACCGCCGGGGTATCCGACCCGGTCAGCCTCGAGATGCGAAACGCCCAGGGTGAGCGGGCCACGACGTACGTGGGCACGGTCACCTTCAGCGCCACCTGCGGCGACTGCTTCACGATCGCTCCCAACAACGGCGGCGCCTCGAGCAAGTCCTACACGTTCGGGGTCGGCGACGGGGGCGTCAAGAACCTCGGGCTCACGTGGGCCCAAGTCGGCACCCATGCGGTGACGGTGACCGCCACGCTCCCCGCCGGCGGAACCAGCGCCGCCACCGTGCCCGGCATCACCGTGACGACCACCGATGCTACACGGGTATCCATCCCCGTGTTCACCACGAACGTCCCCGTGGGCGTAGCCCGGCCGATCGACGTCGAGCTGCGCGATGCCCAGGGCCAACGGTCCACGACGTATGCAGGCACTGTTTCCTTCAGCGCCACGTGCGGCGACTGCTTTACCGTCACGCCGAACAACGGTGGCGCAGCCGACAAGGCGTACACATTTGTCCCGGCCGACGCGGGGCTGAAACGCTTCAGCCTCACTTGGAGCCAAGCCGGCACCCATGCCCTGACCGTGACGGCCGGGCTCCCCGCTGGCGGTACCGCTACAGCGACGGTCACCGGCTTCAACGTGACTGCGCCCACGACCACCACGGTCGCGCCCACGACCACCACGGTCGCGCCCACGACCACCACGGTCGCGCCCACGACCACCACGGTCGCGCCCACGACCACCACGGTCGCGCCCACGACCACCACGGTCGC
>JAHFUP010000105.1:12733-17193 GCA_023265025.1 Acidimicrobiia bacterium
CGACCACCACGGTCGCGCCCACGACCACCACGGTCGCGCCCACGACCACCACGGTCGCGCCCACGACCACCACGGTCGCGCCCACGACCACCACGGTCGCGCCCACGACCACCACGGTCGCGCCCACGACCACCACGGTCGCTCCCACGACCACGAGCACCACGGTCGCGCCCACGACAACAACGACGGCATGCTCCAATCCACGAGGGATAATCAGTGGGACGATGGAGCGACTCGCGGTCGGCCTGGGTGCTCGATTCCGATTCGGGCAATTGCTGCATGCCATGGCAGTGCTGTTGTGTCGGCTCGGGTTCTGAGCCGAAGCCGCCCTCCGGCCGGGAGAGCGGCGCCTGTTGGGCGGCAAGGGAGTATGACCACGAGAAACGGAGCCGATGACGTGTTGTTGGCGAAGGGTACGGCGGTGCGGACCGATCGCCCTGACGACTCGACTCCCGGAGGGCATCCACGAGCAGGCGACCGGGATCACCCAGGGTGTCTCGTGGTCGGCGCCGTCATTTTGGCCGGTGCCTGTTGGTCCCTCTCGAGGATCACGGCGCCGTACACGATGCCTGAAGTGACAGGCCCAACCTCGCCAGCCGTGACCGACACCATCACCTCGTCCAGCCGAACGGCGCCGCCGACAGTGTCACTCAGTGCGATGAGCGCCTGCCCGAGACCGAGCACGGCGAACGCCCACAGGTCGGTGTCGCCGCAGCGCTTGGCGATCTCAATTGCAGTGAGCGTGGCATTAGTTGGCTGTCCATGGACATCATCCGAAGCGCGGGTCCGCTCAGTGAGCGCGGAACTCACCGGTCTGGACGTAAGCATCGGCAGCGACCATCGCGTGGAGGACCACGCAATGCGTCCTACGTTCGAACTCGTTACGCACATGAGCGCTCGACTCCGACTGGCGGCCATGAGCGCCGATTCCCTGGCGTCGCGCGGGCACCGCGCTATGTTGACCTGTCCGTGATGGCGCGAGGCCGGTGGCCGCTGTACGGCCCGGTGTTCGCAGTGACGTGGATGGTTGGGCAGAGCTGGCCCACCGCACTCCCGGGCGCGCCCGACGGGTCCGGCGACGACTTCGACCAGTTCTATGCGTCCAACGAGGCCGTCCACCTGCTCGCCGCCGTACTGACCACGATCGGGGCCCTCGCGCTCGTCATGTTCACGCGTGGCCTGACACACGCGCTCGACGACGCGGGATGGACCCAGGACACAACCGGCGTCTCGGTCCCATGGCCGGGTCGGGCGCCAGTGCGCTGTTCCTGATTTCAAGTGCCTTCCCGGTGATCGCAGTCGTCTCAACGGTGACCGCGGTGAGCTGTGGTGGGAGCTGTCCAACCTCGTGTCGACGCTCGGATTCATCGTCGTCGCCGGGCTGGCCTGGGCGATCGGCGCCCTGACGCCAACACGGCGCGTGGCCCGAGTGTTGGCGCGGGTCGTCGCCATCCTCCTGCGCGTCCCTCTCATGTGGTGGCTCACTGCGAAGATCCTTTTTGCTGTGGTTGGTGGTGACGAGCATCTGGCTCGCGCTCACGCGCCAGCCTGAGGCGGCCGATTCGCCGTCAACCTCCCCATAGGCGCGGTGACGGCGTTCGTCGGTCCGGCGAGTCCTCGAAGCCGCGGGCGCTAGCGCTCTGCTCGATCTACCACGCGGCTTTGACCCGCCACTCGGGTCCACACGGAGCGCGCCTATTTCGCTGGCTTCGCTGACGCCGCCCGAACAGGCCCGCAGAGCGGGGTTGTCCTCCTCGTGACCCACCGCCTCTCTATGTATTGGATGACCGACCTCATCATCGTCCTCGAAGACGGCCGCATCACCGAAGCTGGCAGCTCCGCGGAACTCGTCAGACATCGGGTCAATGAGGTCTCCACGGGTGGTGACCGCTTACGCGGCCGCCATCATGGTGTGCGTGTTCGGCAGCTTCGTCCTCAGTGACGGGCGGACGATCAAGGAGTTCGGCCTGGGTCTCGCCGTCGCCCTGCTGGTCGACGCCACCATCGTGCGAATGATCCTCGTGCGCGGCCATGGAGCTTCTGGGCAACGCCAACTGGCGGCTGCCGAGCTGACTGGGATGGATGCCGAACATCCACGTCGAAGGCAAGGCCACGCCGCAGCCCCAGACCACGCCCCTCCCCGAGCTGGAGCCCCAGGCCGCCTGAGTCGGGGGGCCGCCGAGGCGAGCTTCCGGCGGGTGAAGGGTCGCAAGGACATGGCGGTCCTCGTCGACGCACTTGGCCCGCCACGCCGGCACCGCCGCCGAAGCCGCCCCGGCGCGTACGGCCTGATGGAAGCGCGTCAAGCCACCTTGACGGGGTTTCGCTGCCACCACGCTGGCGACACCGTTCTGCGCCCCGACTGCGCCGGCTTGATGCAGACCCCTCCGCCGTTGTTGGGCGGCTGACGCGGTGCGGCCGGGTTGAGGGTGGAGAACGCCTGGACATTGACCGTGGGTGTGATGCGGTGGATCAGGCCGATCCACCCCTCGGCCAGCTCCCCGGCGGTCTCCTCGGCGACGAGGACCTGCAGATCCACATCGCTGAACGCGTCGCCGATCCCGACGGCAAAGCCGCCGACAAGATACGCGGCCAGCACGCGATCGTCCGCCTCGAGAACCTCCCGGGCGCGAGCGATGAAGGCCTCCTGGGGCGCCGTCGTAGCCGCCCTCGCCCCGGTAAGCGGATAGCGCCCTGGGGTGAGGCTCATACCGCCACCTCGTTTGCCTGAAGCGTCGCAACCGCCGCGTCCAACAGCTTCATCACCTGGCCGCCCCGGTGCTGCGGGCCACCCGCCTCGACCGCCGGCTGGTTGTACCTGCGGGCGTCCACGGCCCTGGTGGAGATGACCGCACTGGCGGCCCGGACGCCGAGCGCGGCGGCGACCGCGAATAAGGATGCGGTGATCATGTCGGTCACCAGCACGCCCTCGTTTCGGTATGCCGTGAGCTCGTCGTCGGTCGTGCGGAAAGGCGTGGGAACGGTCCAACCCGATCCGAGCATCGGTTGAAGCCCCACCTCCGTCGCACCGGCGATGAGCGTCCTCGTCAGTGCAGCGTCGGCCATGGCATAGCGATCGGGTGGGAGGTAGTGACCGGAGACACCGTCGTCGCGCAATGCCCTGTCAATCACGACACAGTCGCCCAGGTGAGGTGGGTGGCGACGGCGGGCGCCGGCCCCACGGCGACGAAGCGGTCCACGCCCAGGCCGACCAGCTGCTCGAGCAGCGTCACGACGGCTGGAGCACCGACGCCGAGGCAGGCGATGGCGACAGCGGGAGGGGCGGCGGTAAGGAACACCCGGCCGTTGATGGGCGTCAGTGTGTCCGAGGGACGGTAGCGGTCGGGCTGACCAGCGAGATTGGATGTGATGAACGTCTGGGACGTGAACACCGCTCCGATGGGCCGCCCTCCCGGCTGCCATCCTTTGGCGTGCGCCCACGACAAGACGTCGTCGGCGCCATAGACGGCAGTTCCGCGGTGCTTGTCCGCCATCAGCGGGTTGGGGCCGGTTTGCCGTGCTGCATCCACCGCGGCACACAGCTGCGGCCAGCTACTGAACCCGTGCTCCTCGTGCCAGGGCGAGCTGGGCGGCGTTGAGGGTGGTGCGTTCCGAGACGACGCGGAGCCGCCGGATGCCTTCGTGGTCTCCGCCAGCGGCGGACCGATATAGCTCCTTGGCCTGCCGGCGCAACTACGCCATGTCTGGCCTGTCGGGCAAGCTCGCCATGACCATCTCCTACCGTTGCCTGGGGCCCGCAGGTCAAGCCGAAAGGAGAACGGTACGAAGCAAAGATGCTGGGGGCGGACTCAGTCCTTCCCGCGGGCCCGGGCGCGCCCCCCGGCGCGATGACGACGATAGCCGTGCTTGACCAACTCTGCCCGATGCCCGGTGGAACGACGGCATGAGCGAGAACAGCTCCTCGTCTTGAATGTCACCGCGCCATTGATACCCGTGAGCCACATCTCCATGGTCCGAACCACAAGCCGCCATCGGGGGACGGTGTCCCTCAACGACGAGCATGCAGAACTCGCGGGTGACCCCCAACGCCTAATACACGGGCAGCCATCTGCCCGCATCGGGGGTGACATGATTCGGCGGTGCCGAACAGCGGTGTCGAGCCTGCCCCGCCAGGGAAGCAGGCCCTGGTCTTGTTCGGAGGGGTAATCCTGGGCTTTGTTCTAGGAACCGCTATCGGAGCGCCGTTCGGCATGGATGTCGGAGCTGGGCACCCGATCTTCCACGTGGTCCTTGGTGCGGTCGTCGGTCTCGCCGCTTGGTGGCTCCGGCGCCACGGAACTGCGGATCGCCCGTCCCAGTTCGCTCAGTGGTCGGCATTCGCGCTTGCGGTCACTCAGTTTGTTGAAGGACTGGCCGCCATCCCTGACGGCAGCGGAGACTCGATCGGTCACGAAATCCCCGGCGTCGTCAATCTCGCGATCCTGCAACCCCTCGTCTTG
>JAHFUP010000018.1 GCA_023265025.1 Acidimicrobiia bacterium
ATCGTGTCGGGGTGGAAAATGGGCACGGCTGGCTCCTTCCGTATGTTGGCTCTGCCCGCTCAGCGTGGCGGATGATCCACGCAGATGCGGAACGGAGCCGGCCGTTCCATGTTGACTAGCACTAGCCCGCGTCGAAGCGCCAGCGCGTCGGCGAGCCGGCGAAGTCGTCGTGGAGCAGGCCGAACGCCCATCGGGGCCTGACCCGCACCGTGGCGTTGACCGCCGGGTCGAGGAAGTCCACCGTCAGGGTGCTCGAGTACTTGCTGTTGATGGCCTCGATCGTCCGGGCCAGCGTCGCCGTGTCGGTGACCGTCTCGGCCACCCCCTCGAGGACCACGGGGTTGGTCGGATCCTCGGTGGTCACCACACAGCGGGGCTCGGCCAGCAGGTTCTTCACCTTCCGTGACCGCCCCCCGCTGCTGAACAGGAGGCTGTCGTCGTCCCAGACGCCCCACACCGGCATGGCATGCGGCCGGCCGTCGGGCCAGACGGTCACCAGCCAGTAGTCGTGCGAGGCGGCCAGCTTCTCCCGGGCCCACTGCCACGTCAGCAACCCGGTTCCCTGGTCGGGGCCGACCACGCCATAGCCGGGCATGAACGGTCGTCCGGACCTGGGTTCGTTCACGGCGAAAGCCTAGGGTGCCGCGCCGATAGATTGGTCGCCTGGCACCGCCACCGCCGGCCGGGAGCAGCGCCCGACCCCGTCTTGAGAGGCAAGAGCATGCGTGGACGCCGTGACCTGACGTCCAATGCCAGCCGCCCAATGGCGGCATGGGCGACGGCCAATTGACGGCGCGGCGGTGGCCCTTCCTGGATTGGGACGGGGTGATTCCCGTCGCCCATCGGGGCGGCGCGGCCGAGCAGCCGGAGAACACCATGACCGCCTTCGCCGCCGCGGTCGCATTGGGCTATCGCTACGTCGAAACCGACGTACACGCCACGTCGGACGGCGTGCTCGTCGCCTTCCACGACCACACGCTCGACCGCGTCACCGATCGAACTGGCGTAGTCGGCGAGTTGCCGTACGACGCCGTACGGCAGGCCCGTGTCGGCGAGGAGCCCATTCCCCTGCTCGAAGACCTGCTGGGTGCCTGGCCCGACCTACGCGTCCACGTCGACGCCAAACACCTGGCGGCGGCGGCGCCCCTGGTGGCAGCCGTCGAACGGACGGGCGCCCGGGACCGGGTGTGCATCGGCTCGTTCTCCGACCGGACCGTCATGGCCCTGCGGCGCTTGAGCGGGGGCCGCGTCTGCACGTGGATGGGGCGCATGGAGATCCTTGCGTTGCGGCTGGCCAGCTTCGGCGTGCCGGTCCCCCGGTCGGCGGCCGGCTGCACGCAGGTCCCGGTGCGCCAGGGCCGGCTGCGCCTGCTCGACCAGCGCTTCGTGGACACCGCCCGCCGGCGCGGCGTCGGGGTCCACGCCTGGACGATCAACGAACGCGCCCAGATGGAGGCGCTTCTCGACCTCGGCGTGGACGCCATCCTCTCGGACCGGCCGACGGTGTTGAAGCAGGTCCTCACCGACCGCGGCCTCTGGATCGAGGCATGAACCAGGCCCGCGGCAACGACAATGGCGGTGAGGTCCTGATGACCCGGATCGACGGAGCCAAAGCTCGGCTCTTGGTTCACATAAAAAGGCTTGAAGGGTCACCGGACGAAGGGTGCAGCACTGGTATTGTCGATGACGCTCACCCACGATCGGCGGGGAAAGCGAGAAATAGATTGGCAAAGAAATCCGCTGCACCGGCCGAGAAGGCGCCTCGATCGATGTCCGACGCTCACAAGGAGGCCCTGGCGGAGGGTCGCGAGCAGGGGCGCGCCGTGCGCCGCTATCTGGAGGCACTCGAGGCCAACAAGCCCCGCCGAGGCCGAAAGCGCACGCCGGAGGGCATCCAGCGCCGGCTTGTCGCCATCGAGGAGCGGCTGGCATCGGCCGACGCCCTGAGCCGCCTGCACCTGGCCCAGGAGCGCATGGATCTGCAGGCCGAGTTGGCCTCGTCGTCCGACGGTGTCGACATCGGCGCCCTCGAGGCCGCCTTCGTCAAGGCCGCCGGCCCGTACAGTCAACGCAAGGGCATCGGCTACGAGGCCTGGCGGGCCGCCGGCGTCGAGCCCCGGGTCCTCAAGGTCGCCGGCATCGGCCGGGGCCAATAGGAACAGCCGCCGGCATCCGCCGCGGCCGGTAGGAGCAGGGCACCACCCTTACCCGATGGCCCGTCGCACGGCGCGGGTGGCAACCGCCACCGCGTCGAGCGACGGCGTCGGTTCGCTCTCGATCTCGCGGAGCAGCCGCGTCAGCTCGCCGACCTGATGGGCGCGGTCGAGAAGGAACCGGAGCACTGCATCCGCCTCGGGCCAGCCCCGGGGCTGAGCCAGGGCGCGTTCGGCCGCCGCCCGGCGCAGGTGGTCGAGGTCGTCGACCAGGCCCCGCAGTGCCGCCTCGCCCCAGCGTCCCTGCGGCGCGGCCTGGCGCAGCCGGTCCCCCAGCCGGTCGATGCCCAGTGACTCGCCCAGCTGGAGTACCGCCTCGGCGACCGCGGTGAC
This sequence comes from Acidimicrobiia bacterium, assembly GCA_023265025.1. Lineage (GTDB taxonomy): Bacteria > Actinomycetota > Acidimicrobiia > Acidimicrobiales > AC-14 > CADCTB01. Next base: position 2,547 of record JAHFUP010000018.1, read on the forward strand.
GGGGCGACCGGTGGCCCGGGCCAGTTCGGCCGCGTCGGGGCCGACCTCCAGCTCCGGGAGGCCGGCCCAGCGCGCCGCCATCGCCGGCTCGAAGCCGCTGTCGGCGAGCATCTCGGCCCGGCGGGCCCGCAGCCGGCGCCGGTAGGGCGTGCCCAGGTCGCCGATCGTCGCCGCCAGCTCAGCCAGCGCCGGCCGGTCACGGCCCACGACACCCGCGATGTCGACGGTTTCGCCCCGCCGCAGGTAGTCGCGGGCCAGCGCCTCCAGCATCCCTGTCAGCACCGGTGCGGCGGCGAGGAGGGTGGCGGTTGCCGGCTGGCCGTCCTCGCCCTCCATCTCGGCCCACCAGACCGGCGCGCAGACGACCTCCCGGGCAATCCAGTAGGCGGCGGCCACCGCCGGCGGCGGGGCGCCAGTGTCGCCGGCCAGGCGGGTGACGAACGTGGGCCCCATGCGGTTGACCACGTCGTTGGCCACCAGCGACGCCACCAGCTCCCGGCGGAGGCGGTGGCCGTCGAGGAGGGGGCCGAAGCGCTCCACCAGGCGGGGAGGGAAGTAGGCGGCGAGGGCGGCCCGCAGCGCCGGCTCGTCGGGCACCCCCGACGCCAGGATCCGGGCGGTCAGGCTGCGCTTGGCGCCGGCCAGCAGCACGGCCAGCTCGGGGCGGGTGAGGCCGGCGCCGGCCTCCTCCCGGGCCGCCATCTCGGCCGGGGTCGGGAGCGCCTCCACCATGGGGTCGACCACCCCCGCCGCCTCCAACTCCTCCATCAGCACCCGGGCGACCGCCATCTTCGACGCGCTGGTGGCCGCCGCCCTGGTGAGCGCCATGCTCTGCAGCGAGGAGTCGCGGAGGACGGCGGCCACCACGTCGCCGCACACCTCGTCGAGGAGCCGGTCCCGCTCGGGGACCGTCAGCTCTCCCGCCTCGACCGCGGCCCGCAGCAGGATCTTCAGGTTGACCTCATGGTCGGAGATGTCGACGCCGGCCGCGTTGTCGATGGCGTCGGTGTTGACGTGCCCGCCCCGCCGGGCGTACTCGATGCGGGCCCGCTGGGTGAAGCCGAGGTTGGCCCCCTCCCCCACCACCCGGGCCCGGACGGCCGAGCCCTCGATGCGCACGTCGGCGTTGGCCCGGTCGTCGATGTCCTGGTCGGGCTCGGTGCTGGCCCGCACGAAGGTGCCGATGCCACCAGTGAAGAGCAGGCCGACGGGCGCTTGGAGGATGGCGCGGATCAGCTCCGGCGCGGTCACCTCCGCGGCGTCGACCCGCAGCACCGCCCGGACCTGGTCGCTGAGCGGGATCCGCTTCTCCAGCCGGGACCACACCCCGCCGCCGGCACTGATCAGCGACCGGTCGTAGTCCTGCCAGGACGAACGTCCGAGCCCGAACAGCCGCAGCCGCTCCCCGTAGGAAGCCGTCGGGTCGGGGTCGGGGTCGAGGAAGATGTCGCGGTGGTCGAAGGCGGCGACCAGGCGGATCTGCTCGGACCGGAGCATGGCGTTGCCGAACACGTCACCGGACATGTCGCCGATGCCGACCACCGTGACCGGCTCGGCCTGGACGTCGATCTCCAGCTCGGCGAAGTGGTGCCGCACCGCCACCCACGCCCCCCGGGCCGTGATCCCCAGGCGCTTGTGGTCGTACCCGCTCGACCCCCCGGACGCGAAGGCGTCGCCCATCCAGTACCCCCGCTCGGCGCTGATGCGGTTGGCCAGGTCGGAGAACGACGCCGTCCCCCGGTCGGCGGCGACGACAAGGTAGGTGTCGTCGCCGTCGCGCCGGCGGGGGATACCGACGACCTCCTGGCCGACCACGTTGTCGGTGACCTGGAGCAGGCCGGCGACGAAGACCTCGTACGCCCGGGCCACGTCGGCCCCCCGGCGCTTCGCCACGAAGCCGCCCTTGGCGCCGGTGGGGACGATGACCGCATTCTTGAGGACCTGGGCCCGCATGAGGTCGAGGACCTCGCGGCGGTAGTCGTCGACCCGGTCGCTCCAGCGGATGCCGCCGCGGGCCACCGGGCCCCACCGCAGGTGGACCCCTTCGACCGCCGGCCCATGGACGAAGATCTCCCGGAAGGGCACCGGCCGGGGCATGCCGGGCACCGCGGCGCTGTCGAACTTGAGGACGAGGTGGTTGCGGGCGGGGCCGTCCTGGAGATACCGGTTGGTCCGCAGGGTGGCGTCGACGAGGGCGAGGAAGCCCCGCAGGATGCGGTCGTGGTCGAGGCGGTCGACGGCATCGCAGGCGTCGACGACCCGCTGGCGGAGCTCGGCCACAACCTCCGGGCCGGCGTCGGGCACCGGGTCGAACAGGGCGGCGAACAGGTCCACCAGGCCGGCGGCGATCGGGGCGTGGTCGACCAGCACCTGGTCGACGTAGGCCGTCGTGAACGTGGTGCCCACCAGGCTCCGGTACCGCCGGTAGGCCCGGAGGACGGCGACGTCGTCCCACGCCAGACCGGACCGCATGACCAGCCGGTTGAGCGAGTCGACCTCGGCCCGGCCATGCCAGAGCGCGCTGGCGGCGGCAGCGAGCCGGGGGCCGTCACGCCCGACGTCGAGCGTGCCGCCGGGGTCGGTCACGCCGAAGTCGTGCAGGTGGGCCAGCGCCGGCTCCCCGCCGAGGGCGTAGGGCTGGTCCTCGACCGCCCACAGCCCCAGGCTCTCCAGCAGTGGCAGGAACGCGGACAGCTCCACGCCGGCTCCGACGGTCATCACCTTCAGCCGGGCCGGCGGGCCCCCCTCCACGCCGGGCCGGAGCACGATGCTGATCCGCTCGTCGCCGGCGAACAGGGCGTCGAGCTGGCGCACGTCGGCCGCGGCCTGCTCGGGGGTGACTCCGTCGCGGTAGGCGGGCGGGAACCAGTCGACCCAGGTGTGGGCCGTGCGGGCACCGGCGTCGCCAGCGGCGAGCTCCAGGGCCTCGGCCAGCTGCTCCTCCCAGGTGCGGCAGAGCCGGCGGAGCTCGTGCTCCAGCGCGTCCAGTGGCTGCGCCGGCGGCGGCCCGGGCACGTGCACCACGAAGCGGACGATCGCCTCGGGTCGGTCCCCCAGTGCGACGTCGGCGTCGACCCTGTCGCCGTCGAGCTGGGCGAGCAGGAACCGCTCGATGCGGTGGCGGAGGGCGGGGTTGTAGGTCTCCCCCGGCACGGAGAGCAGCGCCGAGACCGTGTGGTTGGCGGCGTCGACCCGGAGGAAGACCCGCACCTCGTGCTCGTCCTCGGCGGCCAGGAGCTCGACCAGGAGCCGGCGCAGGGATCCGACGTCGGTCTCGAACAGCTGGTCCTTGGGCAGGATCTGGAACAGCGAGACGAGCGCGGCCTCGTCCTGGCTGCGCTCGACCACGTCTTCCAGCTCCAGGATGCGACGCAACTTGAACCGCAGCACGGGCGCGTCCGCCGCCGGCTCCACGTTCGCCTTCGCGGTGAACACGCCCACGACCCGGAACACCGTGCCGTCGGGCTCAGTCAGGTCGATGCAGTGCATCGGCACCTGGCGGTGGACGGTGCTGACCGCCGAGGTGCGGACGATCCGCAGGAGCTCGGCCGGCCCTTCGTCCCGCTCCCAGCGCCGCAGGGCGGCGTCGGGTCGGGCCAGCACGCCGAGGGCGTCGGCGACCTGGCGGTCCGGCCCCACGAACCGGCAGCAACCGGCCAGGACGAAGTTGCCGTCCAGGAGCCACGCCAGCAGGTCGGCCGCCTCCTCGACCTCCTCGCCCCCGGCTACCCCGGCGGCCTCGGCTCCAGGCACGGATTGGCGAGCCTGCCGCGCCGCGGCCGTGACCTCTCCCCGCATGGCCGCGTAGTCGCCAGTGGCGGCGAACACGTCGGCCAGTACGGACTCGACCGCCGCGACCAGGGCGGCCCGGTCGCGCTCGGGCACGCGATCGGCCAGCTCCACCTGGAGGAACGACTCCCGAAACGCCGCGGGCCGGGCCGGGAGGATGGCGGCCAGCCGCCCGTCGCCGTTGCGCTCGCACCCGAAGACGGGGTGGAGCTCCCGGACGACCTTGTGCCCGAGCCGGCGCAGCTCCTCGGTGACGCTCGACACGATGAACTGCCGGTCGCCGCAGCTGACCTCGAGCACCGACCCGGGGGGTCGCCCGCCGTCGAGAGCGACGTCAGGGTCGAAGACCCGGACCCGGATGGCCTGCGGCGGTCGGGTGTCGACGAAGCGGAAGCTGTCGGCCACCGCGGCCGCGGTGGCCGACGGGTCGGCCACCGACAGCTGAGAAGGGGGTGCCCGGCGGAGGACGGCGCGGGCGAAGTCCCGTAGGACGGGAGTGGCACCGCCCGTGCCGCCCAGCCGGTCGAGGATCGGGGCGAGCGCGCCGCCGGCCTGGCCGTCCTGGTCCCCAGCCGTCTCTCGCACGGTCCTCCCGCATGCTGTGTGATCCGATCGTACCTCCGGTCCCCTGTGAGGCAGAATGATGACGGTTCGACAGCGCCCGCGCCCGCTACGCTGGTCGCGTGGCTCACCCGGGCGGACCCCCGCGCGCCGGTCTGCGCCAGAGCCCTTGGGGACATCGGCTCCGCACCGGACTCCTTGTCTTTCTCGCCCTCTGCGTCATGCTCGTCGGGAGCAGCTACTTCTACTTCCGGCACCAGCTCAGCCGGCTGACCCGCCTCGACATCCCGGGCCTCGTCGAGGACGACAAGGGCAGCGTCATGAACGTCCTGCTCGTGGGCTCCGACAGCCGGGAGAACACCACCGGCGACATCGCCGATGCCACTGGCAAGGGCGACGACGGGACCACCGGCCAGCGCAGCGACACCATCATGGTGCTGCACATCGACCCGAACTCGGGGAGGGCGGCGATCCTCTCGATCCCGCGCGACCTGTTCGTGCCGATCCCGGGCACCGGCGGCCGGGACAAGGTCAACGCGTCCTTCAGCTCCGGTGGGCCGCAGCTCCTGATCCGAACGATCAAGGAAGCGCTCGGCATCGAGATCAACCATTACGTCGAGGTGGACTTCACCGGCGTCGAGCGCATCGTGAACGCCATCGGCGGAATCAAGGTCTACGCCGACGCCCCGGCCCGCGACGAGATGACCGGCCTCGACATCCCCCAGGTCGGCTGCAACGAGCTCGACGGCTACCAGGCCCTCGCCTACGTCCGCAGCCGCTACTACGAGACCTGGGAGCGCGGTCGGTGGGTGTCGGGCACGAACTCCGACATCGACCGCATCGGCCGCCAGCAGGACTTCATCCGCCGGATGATGAAGAAGGCCATCTCCTCAGGTCTCAGCAACCCGCTGACCCTCAACCGCCTCATCGGGATCGGCGTCGACAACGTCCGCGTGGACCAGGCGATGTCCACCAAAGACATCACCACCGTGGCCAGGCGGTTCCGGTCAATCGATCCCGATACCGTCGACATGCTCACCCTGCCCACGTCCGACGGTTACATCGGCGGCGCGGCGGTGCAGTTGCTCGACGCTGCACAAGCCCAGCAGTACATCGACCGCCTGAACGGCATCGCCCCGCCGCCGCCGGCCGCCCCCGCGATCCTGCCCTCGTCCATCGCCGTCCAGGTGCTGAACGGCAACGGAGGCGACGCCTCGGCCACGGTGGCCGCCGCCGCCCTGGCCCAGGCCGGGTTCCACGTCGCCTCCACCGGCAACGCGCTGTCCTTCGACTACGCCCGAACGATCGTCCAGTACGCCCCCGGCCAGCAGGCCAAGGCCGCGGTCGTGAGCACCACGCTGGCCGCCGGCGCCAAGGTGGAGGAGGACCGGACGCTGGTGGGCGCCGACGTCACCGTCGTTCTGGGCCTCGACTACACCGGGCTGCGGGCCACGACGCCGGCGGTCACCGCCGCCCCGTCCAGCACGCAGGCGCCGGGTGCCACGACGCCGACCAGCAAGGCGCCGGCGCCGAACTGCTGAGGGCCCGGCGACAGAACGACCGCCCGGCGATGAGCGTGGCCCAGGCTGGCGACTGGTGGATGGTCCTGTGCCCGGTCCTGATCGGCGTGGTCGCCGCGCTCGACGCCGCCCTCGGCGCCGGCGGCCTGGAGGCGGTGTTACTCGTCGGACCGGTGTTCGCATCCCCGCGACGCCCTGGTCGGCGGCGACTTCTACGAGGTCGTCGCAACGGCGGGCGGCGTCCGGGTCGCCCTCGGCGAGGTGCCGGGCAAAGGCCTCGATGCCGTCCACCTGGCCTCCATCGTGACTGCCAGCTTCCGGCAGGCGGCGGCGAGCCACACCGAGCTCGTTGATGTGGCCCAGTCGGTGGACCGGGCCGTCGCCGGCCACCTGCAGGACGAGGACTTCGTGACCGCCGTCTTCCTCCAGTTCGGGGCCGACGCCGGTTTGCAGGTGGTCAACTGCGGCCACTACTCCCCGCTCCTGCTGCGGTCCGGCGCCATCGAGGAGCTGCCGCCGCCGGCGGCTGGCCCATGTCGGTGGCCGGCTCGACGACGACCTCGCCCTCGTGCTGGCCGAATGGCGGGCGCCGGGGTGACCATCGGCCCGGCACCCGATGTCGTCAGTCACCGCCGGGCAGGTTGATCCCCCGGTCCTCCGCCCACCGCCTCGGGCTCGGCGCCTCGGCCATTGAGTCCTCCGCCGCCCGCTGCAGCGCGGCGGCCCGCTCCTCACGGGTCGACGCCGGCCCCACCCGCAGCGACAGGTAGGCCAGGCCCCCGACCGGGATCGGCAACCAGAAGTTCACCAGGCGGTACACCACCACGCCGAGCACCGCCGTCCCGCGGGGCGCCCCGAACCCCACCAGGGCCGACGTGAGGACGGCCTCCACCACGCCCAGGCCGCCCGGCGTGATCGGCACGGCGGCGAGCACGTTGGCCAGGCCGAACGCCACGATCAGTCCGTCGACGTCCAGGCGGTAGCCGAAGGCGGCGACGAACACCCACAGCGAAGCGGCGTCGAGCAGCCAGTTGGCGCCGGCCCAGAGCGCGGCCCGTACCAGCAGGGCGCGGTCGGCGCCGAGCATTCGCAACCGCTCGGCCACCCGGTGGAGCACGCGGCTCACACCGTCACCGTCGAGCATCGGGATCCGGTTGGCGATCCGGCAGACGACGCCGGCCACCCGCTCTTCGCCCCGGGTGAGCAGGATGACGGCCACGGCGAAGCCGGCGATGAGCAGGGCGCCGATGATCGCGGCCGTCCCGTACAGCGGGTTGAAGCCGCGCCTCGGGATCGAGACCAGCAGGCCCAGCCACAGCAGGAGGTTGAGCACCATGGCCGAGCCCAGCCCCTGGGCGGCGAGGGCCAGCCCGGCGTCGGGGCCGGCCACGCCGGCCCCGGTGAGGAGTCGGTATCCGAGACCGGCGCCGGCGGCCGACCCACCGGGGACGATGTGGCTGGCGGCGAGGGTCGACAGGTTGATCCGGAGCAACGTCGGGAGGCGGGGCCGGGTGGCCGGCGGCAGCACGGCCTGCGTCAGCTTGGCGTAGGCGGCGATGGCGGCCAGCTCCAGGAGGACGCCGGCCACGAGCCCGCCGAGGCTGACCGACGACAGCAGATCGAGGGACTTGTGGGCGCCGGCGATCTGGGGCAGCACCAGGTACTCGATGACGACCAGGACGGCCAGGCCGGCGACCAGCCGGCGCAGAGATCGGGGCAGACGCCGGCGGGCCACGGGGGAAACTGTCCCTCATGGCGGGGCCGGCGGGTGATTTCAGGCCGTCGGCTCGAGCCGGCCGACGTCGGCGGCGGCCTCCAGCAGCAACTTCGTGTATGGGTGCTGCGGCGACCGGAAGACCTCCACAGTCCGCCCCGACTCCACCAGCCGGCCCTCCTGCATGACCGCGACCTCCTCGGCGACGGCGGCGGCCATCTCCGGGTCGTGGGTGATCACCAGGAAGGCGATGCCGTGGCGGTCCCGGAGGCCCCGGATGAGCTCGACGATGCTGCCGCGCAGGGTGGCGTCGACCATCGACGTCGGCTCGTCGGCGACGACGAGGCGGGGCAGCCCGACGAGGGCCCGGGCCAGCACGACGCGCTGGCGCTGGCCGCCGGAGAGCTGGTGGGGGAAGCGGTCGCGGAACGCCGACGCCGGCGCCAGACCCACCTCCTCCAGGGCCTCGTCGACCCGGGCGGACCGGGCGTTCCCGGTGCCGGCGATATCGAGCGGCTCGGCCACGGCGGCGGCGACCCGCATCCCGGGATGCAATGACTGGTACGGGTCCTGGAGCACGAGGTGCATCCGCCGGCGCAGCGAGCGCAGCCGGCGCTCCCGCATGCGGGCGTACTCCTGGCCTTCGAAGACGAGCTCGCCGGCGTCGAGTCGCTCCAGGCCGACGACGGCCCGGCCCAGCGTCGACTTGCCGGAGCCGCTCTCGCCCACGAGGGCGACGATCTCGCCGGCGCCGACCGCGAGGGACACGTCGTCGAGCGCGGTGACCCGCCGGCCACCGGCGCGGAAGGTCTTGCTGGCGTCGCGGATCTGAAGGATGGCGTCGTTCACGACTTCGCTCCGAGGGGTGAGAGGCGGGTGTTCAGGAGGCGCCGGCTGTACGCCTCGACGGGCGCGGCGGCCACCGTCGCCGCCGGGCCGCGCTCGACGACGTGGCCGTCCTGCAGGATGACGAGGTCGTCGGCCACCCGGAGGACCATCTGGACGTCGTGGGTGATGATCAGCACGGTCAGGCCCAGGCGGGCCTTCATATCCTGAAGGAGCCGGAGGATCGAGGACTGGGTCACGAGGTCCAGTCCGGTGGTCGGCTCGTCGGCGATGAGCAGTTCGGGCGAGTTGGCCAGCGCCATGGCGATGACCACCCGCTGGCGCATGCCGCCGGAGAGCTCGTGGGGGTAGGCGTGGTGCGCGGGCGCCGGCAGCCCGACGTCGGCCAGCAGCTCGTCGGCCCGTGCCCGGACCGCGGCGGCTGGCATGGTAAGCGCGGCCGCCTCGGCGACCTGGGCGTGGACGGTGTAGGCGGGGTTGAGCGCGTTCATCGCCGCCTGGGTGACGAAGCCGATCCGCCGCCCCCGCACCCGGGCGGCCGCCGACGCCCGCAGCAGCGGGCGGCCCTCGAAGGTGGCCGCGCCGGCGACGACAGGGTCACCCGGGAGCAGGCCGAGGAGGGACATCACGATCGTGCTCTTGCCCGAGCCGGACTCGCCGACCAGGGCGGTGACCCGGCCGCGCTCCACCTCGAAGGTCACCCCGTCGACCGCCGGCGCCATGCCGGCCGCGTAGGCCACCCGCAGGTCGGAGACGGCCAGGATCGGGCCGCCAGCCGCCTCGACGGCGACCGGCGCGGCCGTCGTCGCCGGCCGGCGCCGGCGGCCGGCGAGGAACCGCAGGCGCCCCGAGGACGTGGCCAGCCTGGGGTCGGCCCGCTCCTCGAAGGCGTACCCCATGAACGCGAAACCCAGGACGACCGCAGTCAGCGCGAACCCCGCCGGCAGCATCCACCACTTCCAGGCACCGGTCAGCAGGGCATTGGCCGAGCTGGCGTTGGACAGCATCGTCCCCCAGCTGGCCTTGGTGGGGTCGCCCAGCCCGAGGAAGGCGAGGGCGGCCTCGGAGATGACGGCGGCGTTGGCCACCCGGACGAACTGGGCCGACGCCAGCGGGACGAGCCGCGGCAGGATGTGCCGGCCGACGGTGCGGACGCCCGAGGCCCCCATGGCCCGGGCCGCCTGCACGTGCTGGTACTCCCGCACTTTCAGTACCTGGGCCCAGAGGACCCGCGCCGGCCGGGCCCAGCTCACGGCGGCGATCACGATCGCCGTCGTCACCAGGCCGCGGCCGAAGAACGCGGCCAGCACGAGGACCAGCGGTAGGAAGGGGAAGGCCAGGGTGACGTCGGTGATGCGCATCAGCACCGCTTCGGTCCACCCCCGCCGCCAGCCGGCCAGCACGGCGACCAGGAGGCCGACGGCCAGGGAGAGCGCGGCGGCACCGATCCCGACGGCGAGGGAGATGCGGGCGCCGTGGACGAGCTGGGCGAAGATGTCGACACCGAGGGCGTCGGTGCCCAGGGGGTGGCCGAGGCTCGGGCGCCGCAGCGGGAGCGCGCTCGGTCGGGTGGCGGAGTGGCGGGCGACGGTGCCGGCCGCCAGCGCGGCCAGTGCCGGCACGGCCAGCAGCACCATCCCGGCCCGGCCGAGCGTCCTTCCGGCGCTGCGGCTTGTCGAGCTGCGACGGCTGGACATCATGCTCCGACCTTTCCGGGGCGACGGACCCGGGGGTCCAGGAACGGGTAGACGATCTCGGCGACCAGGTTGGCGGCGACGACGCCGGCGGCGATCAGCAGGAAGGCGCCCTGCAGGACCGGGTAGTCGCGGCTGAGGACGCTCTCGTAGATCAGGCGGCCCAGACCGGGGTAGGCGAACACCGTCTCCACCGGGGCGGCGCCGCCGAAGAGCGCCCCGACGTTGAGCATGGCGACCGTCCACACCGGGACGAGAGCGTTGCGGCGGGCGTGGCGGCGGACCCCGGCGCCGTCCAGGCCCTTGGCCGCGGCCATGGTGACGTAGTCCTCCCCCAACTCGGACACGGCCGCCGAGCGGGCCACCAGGTAGGCGGAGCCGAGGCCGGCGACAGTGAGGCTGGCGATGGGCAGGACGGCCCGGCGCATCGTCTCGACCAGGAGCTCGAGGCCGTGGGCCCCGCCTCCCGGCAATGCGCCGAAGACCGGCAGGAGCTTGAGCTGCACGGAGAAGAACAGCATCAGCAGCAGGGCGAGGAAGAAGGGCGGGAACGAGTCGGCCACCATGACGCCGGTGAGGGTGCGGACGTCGGACTTCGTCCCCCGCCGCCACGCCGAGCGGAAGCCCAGGGCGGCGCCGATCAGGGTCGACAGGACGACGGACGACCCGACCAGGAGGAGCGTCCACGGGAGGCGCTCGGCCAGCAGCTCGGTGACCGGGCGCCCGTGGCGGGTGGAGACGCCCAGGTCGCCGTGGGCCAGCCCGACGACGTAGCGGCGGAACTGGTCCCACTCCGAGCCGTCCAGGCCGTAGCTGGCGGCCAGCTCGGCCCGCCGCTCCGGTGAGACGGCGCTGGCCTGGTCGGCCGGGATGAGGAAGTCGATGGGGTCGCCGGGCGCCAGGCGGGGCAGGGCGAAGTTGAGCACGATGGCCACGGCCAGGACCAGCGCCGAGAGGGGCAGGGCCCGGCGCAGCTGGCGGATGACCGGGAGGACGCGGCCGGCGTGTCGCCGGGTGGCCGGCGCGGGGAGGACGAGCTCAGCCATAGAAGCCCCACTCCGTCGATTGGTTCGCCATCTCTCCCGCTCCTCGTAGGTCGTGTGTGACTTCATTGATGCCGCACGGCGTTGCACGGTCGTTGCGCGTGGCGGACGCGCGGGAACGGGGGCGTCGATCGACGCCCCCGCTCCCTGCCCTCGTCCGGAGGAGCTCTTAGGCCTCTTCGGGCTCGAAGTCCTCCCGCCTCCGGCTGCGGGCGGCCAGGGCGCCGGCGCCGACGGCGCCGAGCCCGAGCACCACACCGATGGCGGCCCACGGCGGGCCGCTGGCCGCGCCGCCCCCGCTGAGCGCCGCGGAACCGGGGGCCGGCTCGTAGCCGGGGATGAACGACCGCTTGGTCAGGATGCCGTGACCGGTGTCGGCGATCCAGCCGTTGTAGGCGGTGGTCCTGTAGGCGTAGTCGCCGTTCGGGTAGTACAGCACCAGCGCCGGGGCGTCGGCGGCGTAGATCCGCTGGGCCTCGACGAGCAGGCGCTTGCGCTCGACGTTGTCGATGGATGACCGGGCCTGCTCCACCAGCCGGTCGAACTGGGGGTTCGAGTAGCTGCCGAAGATGGTGCCCGGCGAGCCCTGGGCCGGCGAGTGGAAGAAGAAGTACAGGGCGTCGGGGTCGGCGTGGGCGTGGGACTCCAGGTTGGTGATGAACGAGTCGACGTTGCCGGATGCCCGCCGAGCCCGCAGCGTGGCTGCGTCGATCGACTCCACGTTCATCTTCACGCCGATGGCCTCCACCTGCTGGGAGACCACCTGTGCGGCCCGGGTGTGCTGGGGCTCGTTGGCCGCCACCGCGAGGGCGAACTCCAGCTTGGCGCCGTCGGGGGCACGGCGGATGCCGTCGTCTCCCCGCCGGTAGCCGGCGTCGTCGAGTGCCTTGTTGGCCTTGGCCACGTCGAACTCGTGACCGCCCTGGGGGTCGGTCCACGCCGAGTCCGGGTGGACCCACCCGTCACGGCCGGGCTGGCCGTGGCCGAGGAGCACCGTCTGGACGATGGCGTTGTTGTCGATGGCCTCGGCGATGGCCTTGCGGACCCGGGCGTCGGCCAGCGAGCCCTTCCGGTTGTTGAAGTGCAGGTGGACCGACTCCATCCGGGTGGACTGGACCACCTTGATGCCGGGCATGGCCGACATCTGGTCGAACAGCTCCGGCGGCACGGCCCGGTCCACACTGTCGATCTGGCCGGTCTGGAGGGCGGCGAAGGCCGCGGACTGGTCACGGACGATCGGCAGGTCGATGGCGTCGACCTTCGGCTTGCCCTTGAAGTAGCTGGCGTTGGCCTCGAGCCGGTAGATCTGGTCGGGCACGAACGACGTCATCTTGTATGGGCCGGTCCCGATCGGGAGGATGTCGGTCGCCTTGTTGGCCTCGTCGATCTTCTCCCAGATGTGCTTGGGCACGATCGGCATGTCGGCACCGGGCAGGATCTTGAATGTCGGCGCCGCGTCCTTGAAGTTCACCCGCACGGTGAGGGTGTCGAGCACCTCGGCGGACTCGAAGACGGGGTACTCCCAGACGTGGTGGCTGTAGCGCCCGCCCGTGGTCGACTTCATCTTCTCGAAGGTGAAGGCCACGTCCTCAGCGGTCAGCGGCTGGCCGTCGTGCCAGGTCACGCCGGCCCGGAGCTTGACCGTCCACTGCTTGCGGTCGGGCGAAGGGTCGGCCCGCTCGGCCAGCCACGGCTCGGGGTCGTCCTTGACCTGCGACCAGAAGAGGGTGTCGTAGACCAGGTTGGTCAGGTCATGACTCACCGGCAGCCCGAGCAGGGTCAGGGTGAAGGGGGTGAGGTTGTTCTCGCTCGCCTTGATGGCGATGGTGAGCTTGGTCGGCTTGTCTTCAGAGCCGGTCTGGGCGCCGGCGCCGGTCGCCAGGCCGGCGACCAGGGCCGCGGTAAGCACCGCCGCTCCCGCCCGCCGACCGCGTTTCCTCGACACAAGGGTGTCGGTCATTGTCCTGAGCTCCTTCGTCGGTGGCCACCGGGGTCGCCGGCGGCCGCTTGGTATGCGAAGGAGCATCCGCCCGGGTATTGCACGGCCGTTGCGCGGCCGCGGCGTCAAACGGTCAGGTCGTCAGGGCCGGAGGGGACGCTCGGACCCGCCCTCGGTCCACACCTGGGCCAGGGCGGCGCTGACCTTGCGCTCGCTCACCGGCTTGGTCATGTAGGCGTCCATCCCTTTGGCGATGGCCAGGTCGGCGTCACCCTCCATGGCCCGTACGCTGAGCCCGATGATCGGCGTGGACGGCTGGCGGCTGGCCCCCTGGTGCTCGCGGATGGCCGCCGTGGCCTGAAACCCGTCCAGGTCGGGCATCTGGCAGTCCATGATGATGGCGTCGAAGTCCTGACTGACGGCGGCGTCGACCGCGGCACGACCACCTCCGACGACCACCACCTCGAAACCGAGCCTCTCGAAGAGGTTCTGGGTCAGGAGCCGGCTCAGCCGGTCGTCGTCGGCGACGAGAATTCGGCGCATCATCGAGGTCCCCTCAGTTCACGCTCGTTGACGGACCTTCGAGCCCGAAGTCGCCCCGAGCCGCCTCCACCCCTATGGTACGGGCATCGACGGGTTACGTGTCCGCTTGAGCCGGCGGGATGTTGACGTTGAGGTGGAGGACGTTGCCGGGGTCGTAGGCCGCCTTGACCTGACGCAGCCGGTCGTACTTGTCGCCGTACGCCGAGCGGACCCGGTCCTCGTCGTGGTCGGTCATGAAGTTCACGTAGCTGCCGACGCCGACGGCGTGGGGCACGAGCGCCGTCCAGAAGTTCCGCACCCATGCCCGCTCGGCCTCGTAGTCGGCCGGCGACGGGGTCGCGGCCGAGATGTTGACCACGTACTGGATGTCGCGGCTGCCACCGAACGCCGACGCCGCCCCCTCGGCGCGGGCGTAGGCGCCACCCAGCACGAAGATCGGGAGGAACGACAAGGGCGACATCTTGCCGGGCTGGTGCTCCAGGATGACGTCTATCGCCCCGTCGGTCAGCTCGGTCAGGTAGACCGCCTTCTCGTAGGCGAGCAGTCCCCAGGGCGCCGACTCGTCGAACATCTGCTGGAGGGCGACGTAGGGCATGGGCGTGACCATCTGTACGATCGGCGTGAGTGCCTGGGTGATCGGGGCGATCACCTCCCGGTGGGCGGCGTCGTCGCCGAAGCCCACCACCGCCAACGCGTACGCCGGCGTGAAGTGGAGCTGCTCGGGCACGAACGGCGCCGGCGGGGCGCTCACGCCGGCGATGAAGACGCCGCAGTCATCGGGGACGCCGCCCACGAAGTCGCGGGCGAAGCGGAGCATGTCGCCACCCTGGTCGGGGCTGAACAGGAACAGCGCCAGGTGCACGAGCGGCCCGACCGGATGGAGGGCGAACTCGAACTCGGTGACGACCCCGAAGTTGCCGCCCCCGCCCCGGAGCGCCCAGAACAGGTCGGCATGCTCACTCTCCGACGCCTGGAGCACCCGCCCGTCCACCGTGACCACCTCCGCGGCGACCAAGTTGTCCGACGACAGGCCCGCCACCCGTGACAGCCAGCCCAGCCCGCCACCCAGCGTCAGGCCGGCGACACCCGTGTGGCTGATGAACCCGCCCGGCGTGGCCATGCCGTGGGCCTGGGTGGCGGCGTCGAGCTCCCCCCATGTCGTGCCCCCACCGCATCTCGCCCGGCGGGCGTCGGGGTCGACGGTGACCTGCTTCATGGGGGTCAGGTCGATCATCAGCCCGCCGTCGGTGAGGGCGAATCCGGCGTAGTTGTGCCCGCCGCCCCGGACCGAGACCTCGACGCCCTCGCGTTGCGCGAAGGCCAGCGAGGCGGCGACGTCGGCCGGCGTGGTGCAACGGACCACCAACCCGGGCCGGCGGTCGATGCTCCCGTTCCAGATGTGGACGGCCTCGTCGTACCCCGCCTCGCCCGGCTGCGCCACGGTGCCCGCCACCTCTGAACGCAGGGACGCGACGGCCTCGGCCGTGATGTTCGCCACCAGTTGCCCCTTTCCCCGACGGTGAAATGCCGTGGTGGCGGAGGCTAGGCCCGGCCCGGCGGCGCCGGCAACCGATTCTCATGGTGACGACCGTGGCACCAGCTCCTCAAGAAGCGCCCGAACCCGCCGGTCGATCTCGTCCCGGATCGGACGGACGGCGTCGAGGCCCCGCCCGGCCGGATCGTCGAGCGCCCAGTCGAGATAGCGCTTCCCGGGGTAGACCGGGCAGACGTCCCCGCACCCCATGGTGATCAGGACGTCGGAGGCCCTCGCCGCCTCGTCGGTGAGCGGCTTCGGGAACTCCTTCGAGATGTCGATGCCGAGCTCGTCCATCGCCTCGACGACGGCCGGGTTGACCTGATCGGCGGGTGCGCTGCCGGCGGAGCGGACGACGACGCGGCCCTGCGCGTGGTGGTCGAGGAGGGCGGCGGCCATCTGCGACCGGCCGGCGTTGTGCACGCAGACGAAGAGGACTTCGGGAACATGGCTCATAGGGAATTCCTCGGCTTCTGGTCGGGGTAGAGGAAGCGGGTGACGCCGACGGCCAGTACCGCCCCGAGCAACTGGGCGGCGACGAACGCCGGCACCGAGCCGGGCGCGATGCCGGCGAAGGTGTCGGAGAGCGTGCGGGCCGCGGTGACGGCGGGATTGGCGAAGCTGGTCGACGCCGTGAAGAAGTACGCGCCGCCGATGTAGGCGCCGACGGCGAGCGGCGCCATCGACGCCCGGCCGGAGCGGACGACCCCAAAGACCACGAGCAGCAGTCCGAACGTGGCCACCACCTCGGCCAGCCACAGACTGCCGGGGCGGGCCTTGGTCGACAGCTCGACGGCGGGCAGGGAGAACATCAGGTTGGCGACGACGACACCGGTACCGGCGCCGACGAACTGGGCCACGACGTAGGCGCCCGCCTCTGCGTTGTCGAGCCCGCCGTACACCCGGTCGGCGAGGGTCACCACCGGGTTGAGGTGGGCGCCGGACACGGGGCCGAGGGCGAGGATGATGGCGACCAGCGCGGCGGCCGTCGCCACCGCGTTCTCGAACAGCTGGAGCCCGACGTCGCCCGGCGACAGCCGCTCGGCGGCGATGCCGGAGCCGACCACGGCGACGAGGAGGAGGCCGCTGCCGAGCGCCTCGGCCGCCAGCCGGCGGCCGAGGTCCACGCGGCTCAGCAGCAGGAGGAGGAGCCGGCGGTGACCGTGTCCCCCTCGACCACCGCGCAGCAGGTGGCGCCCGTGTCGGGGTCCACCGTCCGGAGCTGGCCGCCCGGCATCTCGACGTCCTCGAGCACGGTGTAGATCTCCCACGGCTCGCCCGAGGGGCCGTCGACCCACACCTTGTCCTGGCGGGCGTAGCAACAGGCCACGCTCTCCTCGGTCGCCGTGGCCAGGCCCTCCCGCGCAAGGCGGGCCTGGGCCGCCCCGACCTCCTCCGTGGTGTCGACCTCCACGCCCAGGTGGTTGATCGTGCCGCCCTTCCCGGGCTGCTCGAAGAGCACCAGCTTCAGGGGCGGGACCGCCACCGCGAAGTTGGCGTAGCCGGCCCGCAGCTTGGCCGGCGGGGTGTCGAACAGCTTCGAATAGAACTCGACGGCGGCGTCGAGGTCGTCGACGTTGAGCGCCAACTGCACACGGGACACGGGGGGACCTCCTGCTGTGGTTGAATTGATCGGTGTCTATGAGTAGAGCCTATACATTGATGATTGTCAATGGGTAAGGTGGAGGCCATGCGCACGAAGCTGGTCCTGGAGGAGTGCTGCCCCGCAGTGCTCACCGCACCGTTGTCGGAGGGTCGCGCCCAGGAGCTGGCCGCCGAGCTGGCCGCCGTCGCCGATCCGGTACGGCTCCGGCTGCTGAGCATGCTCGTCTCCGCCGAGTCGGGCGAGGTGTGCGTCTGCGAGATGGTCGAGCCGATCGGCCGTTCCCAGCCCACCGTCTCCCACCACCTGAAGATCCTGGTCGACGCCGGCCTGATCGCCGGCGAGAAGCGGGGCCGCTGGGTGTGGTACCGGGCCCTCCCCGACAAGATGGCCTACCTCCGCAGCGTGCTGGCCTGACGCTAGGGCCCTGACACAAACGTTCGCCGCGTTCGTGGGGTTTCCCGTCCGTGGCCGCCGTCGCCGCCGAAGGCGGCCCCTCCGGCAGCGGACACGATGGAGGGACAGGGCGGAGGCGGCGCGAGCTCCGCTCGCCCGCCGGAGCACGATCACTTCGACCGAATGGAGTGAGCGAAGCGAACGAATGAGGTCGAGGCACTAGGGCACCGCCAGATCGGAACCGGGCTCGGCCGCGCCCGTTAGGGGCGGTCCTGACGCCGCGCCGGCCCGCCTCACGGCCCGGAGGCAGCCGCCGGCGGACGTGGCCACGACGGCGGCGGAGACCAGGTAGATGCCCTGCGCGCCGACGGCGGGGACCAGGAGGCCGGACAGCCCGTAGCCGGCCATCTGGGCAAGGACGCACATCGAGCTGTTGGCCGCGATGACCCGACCCAGCACGACGTCGGGCGTGCGGCGCTGACGGATCCCCTGCCCGGCGATGAGGTCGAGGGCGTCGGCCAGGCCGATGAAGAGGTTCAACGCCACGATGGGGGCGAACCACGGCGACAGGCCCACCGCCGCGGTGGCCACCGCCACGCCGGCCAGGCCCATCACGAACGTCGTGGGCTCCCGGCCGGCGTTGAGCCTCCGGCCGGCGATCGACCCAATGAGCAGCCCCGCCCCCCACAGGGCGTCGAGCAGGCCCAGCGCCACCGAGCCGAGGCCGAATGACTCGACAAGCGGGACGCGGGCGACCTGGATCAGCCCCAACCCGAGGACCAGCGCGGCCTCGGCGAGGAGGAGCACGCGCAGGAGGTCGTCGCGCCAGAGGAAAACCAGGCCGGCCTGCACGCCGCGGTGGTCGTGCGCCGACGTCCGCTCCCCCGAGAACCGGCCGTGGACCGACGAGATGACCAACGCCGACACGAGGAACGAGACCGCGTTGACCGCGAAGACCGAGCCCGCCCCCAGGGTGGCGGCGAGGAGCCCGCCCAGGACCGGCCCGAGCGTCATCCCGAGGTTGCGGCCGGCGCTCACCATGCTGTTGGCCCAGCTCAGGTGCTCGGGCCCGACGAGGTTCGGGATGGCGGCCGCCGACGCAGAGTGGAAGGGCGACGCGACGACGGCGCTGAGCAGCGCCACGGCGAGGAGCGGCCCGGGCGCCGGCATGAACACCATGGCCAGAAAGCAGGCGCTTCCGGCCACCTCGCAGGCGATCATCAGCCGCCGGCGGTCGAGCCGGTCCCCCAGGCCGGCGGTGAAGAGGGCAAAGAAGACCTGCACGCCATGCGTGGCCACCAGCGTCACCGAGACCCATGCCGCCGACCCGGTTGCCTCGTACATGGTGATGAGCAGGGCCACGTTCGCCGCCCCGGTGCCAAGGAGGGAGACGAGTCGCGCCCCGGCTAACCGGCGGACGGCGTCCCTCCCAGAGGCCACGGCGGCAACATAGCGAGCCGCCCCGCCCGCGTCAGGCGACGGGAGCCGGGACCGGAATGCCGAGCCGCTCGACGAGGATCATCCGGTCGAAGTAGATGCGCTGGGCCGAGAGGCGGTCGCCGCGGACCTCGAAGATGCCGACCCCCCGGCCGCCGAACTCGCGACCGGTCGCCGGCAGGTCGCCGGCCGGGAGGGAGAGCACGTCGGTGTGCGTGCCCCAGGCCAGGATCTCGCACAGGAGCGAGTCGCCGTTCTGAGCCACCAGGAGGGGTGTGATCGTGAAGTCGGGCGCGGCGTGCTTCCAGATGCCGTCGAAGCCACGGACGGCGTCCACGCCCGTGGCGCTCACGCCGCCGAACGCTTCGAGGACGACGTCGGAGGTGAACACGTCGTCGTAGGCCGCCCAATCGCCGGCGGTGAGGGCCCGGTAGTAACGGGTGACGAGGTCGTAGGGGGTACTGGCCATGGGGGGCTCCTTCGGCTCTCGACCGATCCGGTGATCGGTCCGATACCGACGATCTTCCGCCGATCGGCATCGCCCGGCATCGGGCGAACCACCCATGTTTGCCAGCCGCCGGCGGTAGCGTTCCGACCCGTGGTCGACCATCAGCCGCTCCGTCTGGCTGAGCTGGCCGCCACCCTCGCCGTGGCGCAGGACCACGCTTTCGGGCAACCCGCCGGCTCCCAGCTCCGGGCCTGCCTCCTCGGCCAGTGGCTCGCCCCTGACGCCGGCCTGTCCCCCGAGGAGGCGACGACGGCCTACTGGCTCGCGCTCCTGCGCTTCCTGGGCTGCACCGGCCACGCCCACGAAGTGGCGGTGGTCTTCGGGGACGAGATCGCATTGCGTGGGCGCTCCCTGCTGTCCGACATGGGGAACCCGGCCGAGGTCGTGCGCGTCGTCCTCGCCCACGGCAGCGCGGTCGGCGACAGCCCCCTGGCCCGCGTCCGCATGGTGGCGTCCATGCTGGCGGGCGGCAAGACGGCGATGCAGATGAACTTCCGCACCGGCTGCGAGGTGGCGGACGTGTTCGCCACCCGGCTGGCGCTGCCCGAGGACGTCCGGGCCGCCCTGGCGTTCACCTTCGAGCGGTGGAACGGGCGCGGCTTCCCCCACGGCGCGAAGGGCGACGCCATCCCGCTGGCCATGCGGCTCGTCACCCTCTGTCAGGAGGCCGAGGTGCTCAGCCGGGTGCACGGCGTCCCCGACGCCGGCGACGTGATCCGGCGCCGGTCGGGCAAGTCGTACGACCCAGACCTGGTCGCCGCGCTGCTCTCCCGGCTGCGGACGCTCGTTGAACGCCTGGACTCCGTCGAGCCGTGGGACGACGTCCTCGCGGCCGAGCCGGCACCACACGCCGTGCGCGAAGGCGAAGCGTTCGACGAGGCCCTCGCCGTCGTCGCCGACTTCGCCGACCTCAAGTCGCCGTTCACGGGTGGGCACTCCCGGGGCGTGGCCGCCCTCGCCGCCGAGGCCGCGACACGGGCGGGGCTCTCGGAGGACGACGCCCGCACCGTTCGCCGTGCCGGCCTGGTGCACGACATCGGACGGGTCAACGTGCCGAACTCGGTCTGGGACAAACCCGGTCCCCTCACCCGCAGCGAGCGGGACCGCGTCGAGACCCACTCGCTCGTCAGCGAGCAGCTGCTGCGGCGCAGTCCGGCGCTGGCCGCCCTGGAGCCGGTGGCGTCGGCCCATCACGAGCGTTGCGACGGATCGGGCTACCACCGCCGGCTCGGCGCCCCCCAGCAGAGCACCGCCGCCCGCCTGCTCGCCGCCGCCGACTGCTACCACGCGCTCGGCGAGGACCGCGCCCACCGGCCGGCCCGGCCGCCCGACGAGGCGGCGGCGGAGGTGCGAGCACTGGCCACGGCGGGCCGCCTCGACGCCGACGCCGCCGACGCCGTCCTGGCCGCCGCCGGCCACTTCGTCGGCCGGCGGCGGACGACCCTTCCCCGCGGCCTCACCGCCCGGGAGGTCGAGGTGCTGCGCGTCCTCGCCCAGGGGCTCACCACCGCGCAGATCGCCGAGAAGCTGCACATCTCGCCGAAGACGGCCGAGCATCACATCGGGCACATCTACACGAAGATCGACGTGACAACCCGGGGCGCAGCGGCGCTGTTCGCCGTGGAGCACGACCTGCTCCGCGGCGCCGGCTGACCGGCGGTCCTCAGCCGGCGAGGGCCGGGACCGGCATGCCCAACATCTCGACGATGACCATCCGGTCGAAGTAGATGCGCTGGGCCGAGATCCGGCCACCACGGAACTCGAAGACGCCGACGTACTTGGCCCCGAACTCATTGCCGGTCGGCGGGACGTCGCCGAGCGGGGTGGTGAGCACGGCCGTCTGCGTGCCCCAGGCCCGGTTCTCGCTGAGCAACGACGCGCCGGTCTGGACCTGGAGGAGCGGGGTGACCGTGAAGTCGGCGGCGGCCCCCTTCCAGATCTGGTCGAAGGCCCGGACGGCGTCGATGCCGGTGCCGGTCACGCCGCCGGGCGCTTCGAGGGCGACGTCGGCGGTGAACAGCTCGTCGTACTCGGCCCAGGCGGCATCGTTGATGGCCCGGTAGTAGCGGTTGACGAGGTCCTGCGGGGCGCTGGCCATGGTGGTCTCCTTTGAATTCAGCCGGTCCTGGTGACCGGTCCCGTGCGGCCATCCTCCGCTTCGCCGGCGCCGCCGCCATCGGGGGATCCCCCCATCTTCGGGGGTGGGGTCAGCGGTAGTCGGGATTGGCGAAGTCGAAGCGGCAGCCGGCGTCCCACGCCGAGCGTTGATTGCCGTGGGCCGGAATGCCGCCGGCGTCCTTCATCATCCGGGCCATGTGCAGCAGGTTCCACGTCATGAACGTGGTGTTGCGGTTGGTGAAGTCGTTCTCCGGGCCGCCGGAGCCGGGGTCGAGGTAGGAGGGCCCCGGCCCGGCCTCGCCGATCCAGCCGGCGTCGGCCTGCGGGGGGATAACGTAGCCCAGGTGCTGCAGGGAGTAGAGGATGTTCATGGCGCAGTGCTTCACCCCGTCCTCGTTCCCCGTGATCAGGCATCCGCCGACCCGCCCGTAATAGGCGTACTGGCCGTCGGCGTTGAGCAGGTGCGAGTTGCCGTACAGGCGCTCGATCACCTTGGTGCACACCGAGGTCTTCTCACCGAGCCAGATGGCGCTGGAGAGCACGAGGATGTCCGCCGCCATCACCTGCTCGAAGAGGGCGGGCCAGTCGTCGCGGTCCCAGCCGTGCTCGGTCATGTCCGGCCACACCCCGGTGGCGATGTCAAGGTCGATGGCCCGCACGGAATCGACGGTGACGCCCTGCCGGCGCATGATCTCGATCGACCGGTCGGCCAGGCCCTGGGTGTGCGACTGCTCCGGGGAGCGCTTCAGCGTGCAGTTGATGAAGATCGCCCGCAGGTCGCTGAAGTCCCAGCGGCTCTGGCGGCACAGCTCCTCCTGTTGGGGCGTGAGCACGGTCATCGTTGCGCCTCCTCGAAGTTCGACGGTCACCTGGTGTCCGCCGGCGGGGGGCAGCGTTACACACGCCGTAACGGTTGCGACACCGGGCGTGACAGAGATTCCATGTCCTCTCCATCGTTCGGCGGCCTCCTGGTGGTAGCCGCCATCGCCCTCGGTGCCCCCCTGCTGGTCGGCATGGTGCCCGCCGTGCGCGTCCCGGCGGTTGTGCTCGAGATCGTCGCCGGCATCGTCGTCGGCCCCGCCGGCTTCGGATGGGTGGAGGTGGACGTCCCCATCGAGGTCCTGTCGATCCTGGGCCTCGCCTTCCTCCTGTTCCTGGCCGGTCTGGAGATCGACGTGGCCAAGCTGCGGGGTCCGGTTCTCCGGTCGGCCGGTTTGGGGTACGGCCTGACCCTCGCCCTGGGCCTGGCCGTTGGTCTGGCGTTCGCCGGCGCCGGCTGGGTCAGGTCGCCGGTGCTCATCGCCATCGCCCTGTCGGCGACCTCGCTCGGCCTGGTCGTGCCGGTGCTGAAGGACGCGGGGAAGCTGGACGCGCCGGTCGGCCAGCTCACCGTCGCCGGCGCGTCGGTGGCCGACTTCGCCGCCGTCGTGCTCCTCTCCCTGCTGTTCTCCGAGATGTCCGGCAGCGCCGCCAGCAAGGTCGTCCTCCTCGGGCTGTTCTCGCTCATGGCCGGGCTGGCCGTCGTCGCCCTGGGCCGGTTGGAGCGGTCGACCCGCCTCTCCACCGTCCTGGTCCGGCTGCAGGACACCACGGCGGAGATCCGGGTGCGCTTCGCGGTGTTGCTGCTCGTCGCCTTCGTCGCCCTGGCGTCCCGGCTGGGCCTGGAGACGATCCTGGGCGCCTTCCTCGCCGGCGCCATCCTGAACCTGGTCGACCGCGACACCATGACCCACCCGCACTTCCGGCTCAAGCTCGAAGCGGTCGGCTACGGGTTCGTGATCCCCGTGTTCTTCGTCGCCAGCGGGCTGCGCTTCGACCTGAAGGCGCTGCTCGACAGCCCGTCGGCCATCGCCCGCGTGCCGCTGTTCCTCCTGGCCCTGCTTGTGGTGCGGGGTGTGCCGGCCGCCCTCTACGCTTCCACCGTCGGGCGCCGCCAGGCCGTCGCCGCCGGCCTCCTCCAGGCGACGTCGCTGCCCTTCCTCGTGACCGCCACCGCCATCGGCGTGACCCTCGGTGAGATCAGGCCCGTGACCGCCGCCGCGCTGGTGTCCGCCGGCCTCCTGTCAGTGGTCATCTTCCCGCTCGTCGCCGTCACCCTCCTCTCCGGGGAGGCGAGCGCAGTTCACCAACCAAAGGTCACCTCCCCTAGGCTCGGCTCGTGACGGGTGCGGAGGATCGCGGGCACGTCCGTCTGGCGGAGCTCGTCGCCGCCCTCTCTCTCGGCATCGACCTCGGCTTCGGACAGCCAATGGAACACGTCCTACGCCAATGTCTGATCGCGCTGCGCATTGCCGAACAGATCGGCCTGGATGAAGAGACGCGAGCCGACGTCTACTACACCGCGTTGCTTGTGAACGTCGGCTGCCATTCAGATGCCCACGAGCAGGCGAAGTGGTTCGGCGACGACATCGCGCTGAAGGCCGACAAGTACGCGTACGGGCTCCATGGAGTGAAGAGCGCGGTAGCGGGGATGCGTCGCATCGGCTCGGGGGCCGACAACGTGATCCACCGCTTCCGGGTCGGCCTCGAGTTCGCCGTTTCGGGCTTCAGGGATCTGAACGGCATGATCGATCACCACTCGGCCATGGCCCGGAGGCTCGGCGAGGATCTCGGGCTCACGAAGAGCGCATGTGCGGCGCTCGAGGCGTCATACGAACAATGGGACGGCAAAGGCTGGCCGGGCGAGCTCAAGGGTGAAGACGTCCCGATCGCGGCCCGACTGTCCGCAATCGGCGAGTTCACCGAAGTGGCGTATCGCATCGGCGGCGTGCCGGCGGCGACCGAGCTGGCGCGCAAGCAGCGCGGCAAGCAGTTCGATCCCAACCTCGTAGATATCTTCTGCGCGAACGCGGAGCTCCTTCTCGCCGGCCTCGACACCGCAGAGACATGGGATGCCGTCATCGACGCCGAGCCCGCGCTCACCGTCGTGCTGTCAGGTGAGCGCTTCGACGAAGCGCTCATCGCGATCGCCGACTTCATCGACCTCAAGTCGCCGTACTCGCTCGGTCACGCCCGCGCCGTGGCGGATCTCGCCAGCGGCGCTGGGGCCCAGCTCGCGATGAGCGACGGCGAGGTGACGACGTTGCGTCGCGCCGGCCTCGTCCACGGCTTCGGTCGACTCGGTGTGTCCAACTCGATCTGGGACAAGGCCGGACCGCTCGGCGCCGGCGAATGGGAACGCGTCCGAATGTTCCCCTATCTCACTGAACGGATGCTGCGGCAATCGCCGGCGCTCGCTCCGCTCGGCGCGATCGCAGTGCAGCACCGCGAACGGTTGGACGGATCCGGCTATCCACACGGACTGTCGGGTGGGGCGATCTCGCGGCCGGCACGGATTCTTGGTGCGGCGGACGCATATCGAGCGATGCGGGAACCGCGTCCCTACCGTGGCGCGCTGTCGGCGGACGCGGCCGCGTCGGAGTTGCGCGCCGACGTGAAGGAAGGACGTCTCGACGCGGAGGCGGTCGAAGCCGTTCTCGGAGCCGCCGGACACCGCATGGCGAAGCGTCGCGAGCGCCCGGCCGGTCTGACGGCGCGGGAGATCGATGTCCTACGGCTGCTCGCGCGCGGCCTCACGAACAAGGACATCGCCGCGTGTCTGGTGATCTCGCGCAAGACGGTCGCGAACCACGTCGAGCACATCTACACGAAGATCGGAACGTCCACCCGAGTCGCCGCCGGCCTGTTCGCAACGCAACACGGACTCCTCGCGGACGAGGAGTCCGTGCCGGTCTGACGAGGCTCAGGCGGACTGCATGGCCTGCATGTTGCGCTCGATCACCTTGTTCACCTCAGCCGAGTACTCGGCGGGGCTGAAGAGGAGCCACTCGGTTCCAGCCGTCACTGCAGGCGTGTGGCTGGGAGGGACGTAGAACGCGTCACCCGAGTCGAACGTCTCCGAGTGGTCCGCGAACGTGAACGTGAGCGCACCCTTGATCACGTAGCCCCAGTGCGGGCACGGGCACCGGTCGTCGGGTAGGCCCTTCAGGAACGGTGCCAGGTCCGACGCCTCACGTATGTCCATGAAGCTGATCTCGTATCCCTCGACGACCTCTTCAGCTACATGACCGACTCCGATTTCCTGCTGCTTCGCGGCACTTGCCTTCGACACCTTCGGCATCACTGTCTCCCTTGGTTGACCTGTCGCAACCATATGAGCGGGCCGGCAAGGGTTCATGAGGCGTTTTGCCCATCTTTCGCGGCCCAAACGCGAACCGGGACTGCCGCGTGGACGTTCACTGTCGTTGCAGACAGGTAGCGTCGTGACCCAGTTGGACGCGAGCGACACCGCCGAGCGCGAGCACGATGACGTCGAGGTCGTCGCCGCCCTGCGCGCGGGCGACGAAGCCGCCTTCGCGTCGCTCATCGACCGGCACTACCAGTCCATGTTGCGGGTGGCGCGCCTGCACGTCGCCACCCGGGAGGCGGCCGAGGATGTCGTGCAGGAGACGTTCCTCGGTTTGATCAGCGGCATCGACCGCTTCGAGGCGCGGTCGTCGTTGCGGACGTGGATGTTCCGGATTCTCGTGAACCGGGCCAAGAGCCGGGGCGAGCGCGAGCGACGCTCACAGCCGTTCTCGTCATTGGAGTCCGAGCTCGATGCAGACGAGCCGGCCGTCGATCCCGACCGGTTCAGGTCCAACGGTCGATGGGCCGGCTTCTGGTGCACGCCGCCGTCGGCCGAGCACCTGCCCGAGGCCGGTGTGCTGGCGGCCGAGGTCGGCGACCGGCTGGCCGCCGCCATCGACGCTCTACCGCCTGTGCAACGGACGGTCATCACCATGCGCGACGTGCAGGGTCTCTCCTCGGCGGAGGTGTGCGACCTTCTCGACCTCACCCAGGGGAACCAGCGCGTGCTCCTGCACCGGGCCCGCAGCAAGGCGCGGGCCGACCTGGAGCGGTATCTCGGCGAACGGGTCGAGGTGTAGCGATGCGCCAGCCCGTAGTTCGCTGCGTTGCATTCGTGGAATTGGTCACCGACTGGGAGGAAGGCGCGCTCGGTGACGACGAACGGGTGGACCTCGAGGAGCACATGGCCATCTGCCCCCCCTGTGTCCAGTACATCAAGCAGCTTCGCCTGACCCGAGCCGTGCTTCGTGAGACAGCGGAACGCTACGGGCAGAACGGAGGCGCTCCTCCACCTGCGGCCCGCGCCACCTTGCTGGAGGAGTTCCGCCGCCAGCGCGGCGGCTGACTCGGCTCAGAGCCCGAGCCGGTCGGCCAGCCAGGCCGACTGGAAGGCCCGCTCGGCGGCGTAGCCCTCGTCGAAGGCGGCCTGGTCGCCCTCGGGCCCCGCGGCCAGGTGGCCCGCGGAGCACGCGGCCACGAACGGCGACTGCGGTGCGGTGCCATGCCGCGCGCAGTACGCGGCATCGGAAGCCAGGACCGCGGCTCGCCCGCCGAAGGTCGACTCGTCCTCTCCCGCCCCGATTGCCGCCGCCTCGTCGAGTGTGTTCGCGGCGGCGAGCCGGTCGCCGGCGTCAGCGTCGCCCAGCGCCACCACCGCCCGGTCCCGGGACCGCCACGCCCCGACGTCGGCAAGTTCCCGCACAGCCGCCTCGTATCCCTCGACCGGCCGTAGCAGTCGCCCCCGACTGGCCACCAGCTTGCGCCGGGTCCGCTTGACCTCACCGTCGAGCTCGACCTCCCAGAGGGCGGCGGTCAGCCAGTGCGACAGGTCGACGGGCAGGCAGGCGTGCACGCCCTCCCGGCACGGGTCGGCGGCGCCGGCCTCCACCCACACGCCCGGCGTCCACGGCACGCCGGTGAAGGGCGCCCGGCCGTCGGCGTCGAGGAACTTGTAGGCCTGCATCGAGCGTCAACGTATCCGCCAGAATCGCGGTGTGTCCCGCTTCGTAGGCCGGCGTCGGGAGCTCGTCGAGCTCGAAGAGGCGCTGGACGCGGCAGTGGGCGGGCGCGGCGGGCTGCTCCTCGTCTCCGGGGAGCCGGGCATCGGCAAGACGCGGCTCTGCCAGGAGCTCGCCGACCAAGCCGAGGCCCGGGGCGTGAGCGTCGCCTGGGCCCGATGCTGGGAGGCGGGGACCGTGCCGGCGTTCCGCGCCTGGGACCAGCTCCTCGCCGCGCTCGGCGACACGCGGGTACCGACGGGACCGGGCGGCCGGGCCGACGACGCCGATCTCGCTCGCATGCGCGTGTTCGACGACGTCGTCGGGGTGGTGATGGTCGCCGCCGCCCGCCGCCCCCTCGTGCTGGTGCTGGACGACCTCCACTGGGCCGACGTCGGGTCGATCATGCTGCTCGGGTACCTCGCCTCGCAGGTGCGCGGTGCCGGCGTACTCATCCTGACCACGTTCCGCGACATCGAGGCCCGGCCGGGCACCGGAGTCGGCGACGCCATCGCCGATCTCGGCCGCCACGGTCGCCACGTCCGGCTCGCGGGGATGGGCGTCGAGGACGTGCCCACGCTCGTCGAGTCGACCACGGGCGTCGCCGGCCGGGACGTCGACGCCGCCGCCGTCCACCACCACACCGGTGGCAACCCCCTGTTCGCTGAAGAGCTGGTTCGGCTCCTCGACACGCGGGGGACGCTCTCGACCCTCACCGCCGACGACCTTGCCCCCGTGCCCGCGACCGTCAAGGGTGTCCTCAGCCGGCGCCTGCACGACCTGTCCGAGGACTGCCGCACGGTGCTGGCCACCGCCAGCGTCGTCGGCGACGAGTTCGACCTCGACGTGGTCGAGACGCTGACCGCCCTGCCCAGGGACCGCCTGCTGGAGGTGGTCGACGAGGCGTCGGCCGCGCACATCCTCGAGGACGCCGGCGTGGCCGTGTATGGGTTCACCCACCCGCTGGTGCGGTCCACGCTCTACGACGACCTCGGTGTCGCCCGTCGGGTCCGTCTCCACGAGCGGGTCGGCCTGGCCCTGGAGGCCATGCTCGCCGCCGGCCGCGACGTCAACCTGGCCGCGCTCGCCCATCACTTCGTCAAGGCCGCGCCGGCGGGCACCGCGGCGAAGGCCGCTCGCTATGCCGTGGATGCCGCCGACCAGGCGCTGGCCCGGCTGGCCTTTGAGAGCGCGGCCACGCTGTACACACAGGCGCTGCGAGCCCTGGAGCTCGATCCATCCGCCGGCGACCGCTGTGAGGTGCTCCTGGGCCTCGGCGCCGCGCAGGCCGCCGCCGGCAGCCCCCTCGCGGCCAGGGCGACCTACCTCGGTGCCGCCGCGCTGGCCCGAGGAGCCGGGCACAGCGATCAGTTCGCACGCGCCGCGTTGGGGGTCGGCGGGGGCAGCGGGTTCGAAGTCGCCCTCGGCGACCGCGAGCAGATCGACCTCCTGGAAGAAGCGCTCCGGTCGTTCGGTGACGGCTCGTCGGTGCTCCGGGCGTGGGTGACGGCGCGCCTGTCGGTTGCCCTCTCCCTGTCCGGCGCCGACGACCGGCGGCTGGCTTTGAGCGAGGAGGCCGTGTCCCTGGCTCGTGCCAGCGACGACCCAACGGCGCTGGCCTACGCCCTTTCGGCCCACTGCGACGTCATCGCCGGGCCCGCCGACGTGCACCGGCGACTGCGGGAGTGCACCGAGATGGTGGAGCTGGCGCTCGCCACGGGAGACCGGGCTGCGGAGCTGCTCGGGCGCCGGATGCGCGTCGTCTGCCTGCTGGAAGTCGGTGACACGACGGCCGCGGACGCCGAGATCGAGGCGTACGCCCGCCTGGCCGGCGTCGTGCGCCAGCCGCTCTACGGCTGGTACGTGCCGCTCTGGCGGGCGATGCGGGCCCACATGCGCGGTGACCTCGCCGGCTGCGCACGGTGGCGGGAGGAGGCTACGGAGCTCGGCTCCCAGGCCCACAGTGGGAACGCCGCCATCCTGGTCGAGGGCCTGCGGTGGTTCGAGATGCGAGCGTCCGGCGACACCGAAGGACCGCTGGCCGCCCTGGACATGCTGTCCGAGTACGAGCCGCTGCTCGGGGCGCAGGTGCTGGGCACGGTGGCGCTGATCCTGGCCGAAGCGGGCCGGAGGGACGAGGCCCGGGCCCGGCTCGACGCCGGCGCGGCATCCATCCGGTCCATGCCGGTGGACTCGGAGTGGCTACCGGCTATGGGGCAGCTGGCGGAGGCGGTCGCCGGCGTCGGCGGGCATCCCATCGCGGCCTGGGCCTACGAGGCGCTGCTCCCCCACCGGAACCTCTTCGGCGTCGAAGGCATCGGCGCGGTGTGCTGGGGGTCGATCGAGCGGCCGCTCGGGCTGCTGGCGGCCACGCTGGGCCGGACGCAGGAGGCGGCGGCCCACTTCGACGCCGCGGTCGCCGCCAACCGTGCCGTCGGCTCGCCCCTCTACGTCGCCGTCGCCCTCCGGGACGCCGGCCTGGCCCTCGGCGACCGGGACCGCCTGGCTGCCGCCCTCGCCGCCTATCGGGAGCTGGGCATCGACGATCGGGTGGCGGAGCTG
Organism: Acidimicrobiia bacterium; assembly: GCA_023265025.1. Taxonomy (GTDB): domain Bacteria; phylum Actinomycetota; class Acidimicrobiia; order Acidimicrobiales; family AC-14; genus CADCTB01. The sequence goes on from JAHFUP010000018.1 coordinate 32,200, forward strand.
GAGGCGCGGTTGACGGCGACCGACGACGCGCCGGCGCCGGCGAACGTCTTCCGCCGGGACGGCGACGTCTGGCTGCTGGCGTACGCCGGCACCGTGGCCCGGCTGAAAGACGTGAAGGGACTGCGGGACCTTGCCTACCTGCTCGGCCGTCCGGGCCGGGAGGTGGCGGCGGTCGACTTGGCCGGGTCGCCCGGCGCCCCGCCCCAGGGCGACCTGGGCGAGGTGGTCGACGCCCAGGCGAGAGAGGCGTACAGGGCCCGGCTTCTCGAGCTCGACACCGAGCTGGAGGAGGCCGACGCCGCCGGCGACGCGCCGCGCTCCGCTCAGGCCCAGGAGGAGCGGGAGGCGCTCCTCGCCCAACTGTCGGCGGCGTTCGGGCTCGGGGGACGACCCCGCCGGACGGGCGACGACGGGGAGAGGGCCCGCCAGGCGGTCACGTGGCGGGTGCGCGACGCCATCGGGCGGGTCGAAGCGGCGTCCCCCGAGCTCGGCCGCCACCTTCGCCGCTCGGTTCGAACCGGCACGTTCTGCGTCTACGACCCTGCCGATCCGGTCGACTGGTCGCTGTAGCGCGCCGCTCCTCGCGTCGCGAGGACGCGCCTCACGCCTTCAGGGTGACAACCCCAGCAAAGGAGTGAGCGATGGCGAAGATCGGCAAGGACCAGACGTCGACCGTGTACCAGATGGAAGGGTTCGAGGGCCGCTACGAGGACCTCGACGGCTACACGATCGGCTTCGAGACCTACACCGCGGACGCCGACCCGGCACCGCTGTTCGCCGGCCTGCCCGGTGACCGCTGCCAGTGCCCGCACTGGGGTGTCGTCCTCAAGGGAAGCCTGATCTACAACCACGCCGACGGCAGCCAGGACGTCATCGGCGCGGGCGAGGCCTACTACGTGGGCCCCGGCCACCTGCCGGTGCTCACCGCCGGCACCGAGATCGTCGAGTTCAGCCCCACCGACGCGCTGGCCAAGACCATGGAGGTCGTCCTGCGGAACCTTGAAGCGTTCACCGCCGCAGCCGCGGGCTGATGGCGCCCACCGTCGCCGAGCGCATCGCGGCGCGGCTGGCCGCCCTCGACTTCGACGGGCTGGCCGAGCTGTACCGGGCCGACGCCCTGCTCGATGTGAGCGTCCCCAGCTGGCGGTACCAGCTGTTGGGAAGCGACGCGATCAGGGAGTCGCTCCGCGAGGAGGCCGGATACCTGACCGAGGGCGCCCGGGTGACCGGACAGCGGGTCACGCCGACCGACGACGGGGTGGTCGTCGAGCTGCAGGTGCGCTTCGTCCAGGAGGGCGAGGAGCGCCAGTGGCGGGAGGTCCACCTGTTCCACACCGACGGCGTGGCCATCACCGAGCACGTCAACTACTGCACCGGGATATGGGACGCGGCGACCATCGCCCGCCAGGCGGTCGAAGCGCCGATGGTCCGACCGTGAACGCGGCGACGCTTCTCGGGCACGCAGTCGAGCGGATGCCCCTGTCCGGCCACGACGGCCGGTCCGGGGCGCGGCTCGAGCGGGTGCTCCTCGACGACGGCACGCAACTCGTCGTGAAGCGGACGTCTCCGACCCTCGACCTCGTCATGCGCCTGACCGGCGCGACCGAGTCACGGGAGTCCGCCCTCTGGCATGCCGGCGTGCTGGACGAGTTGCCGGCGGGAGTCGGCTGTGCCCTGGTGGGCGCCTGGCGGGAGGGCGACGACACGGTGCTGGCCATGCGGGATCTCGGCGACATGGTCGTCGGCTGGTCGCGCCGCATCTCCCGCGAGGAGTGTCGTCGCCTGCTCGCCGCCGCCACCCTGGTCCACCGCGGATTCGAAGGCGCGTCCATCGACGGGCTCGTCCCGTTGGCCGTCCGCGTGTCGCTCTTCGCTCCGTGGCGCATGCGCGCCGTGGACCGGAACGCCGGCCCGCTTCCTGCCCTCGTCCTTCGCGGGTGGGAACGGTTCGCCGGGACGGCCGATCCCGCCGTCGCGGCCGCGGTGCTCGACGTGCTCGAACGCCCGGAACGGCTCGCCGGGCCGCTCTCCCGCCGGCCCGCCACGCTGATCCACGGGGACCTTTGGCTGGTCAACGTCGCCTTCGAGGCCAACCAGGTGACACTGCTCGACTGGGACCTGGCGACGAGCGGGTCGCCGGCGCTGGAGCTGGCCCTGTTCCTCGACGGCAACTCGTCCCAAGTCGCGGCCACCAAGGACGAGATCCTCGACGACTTCCGCACCATCTGGGGCGACGAGCACGACGAGACCGCGCTGCGACTGGCGCTGTTCGCCGGCCTGGTCGAGCTCGGGTGGAACAAGGCGCTCGACATCGCCGAACACCCGGACCGGGCCGTCCGCGCCCGGGAGCAGGCCGACCTCGACTGGTGGATCGATCAGGCCCGCCAGACCCTCGCGCTCGGATTGCTCGATCCGTGAACACCCCCACGACAGGAGGACGAAAGATGAGCACGGGAGAGGCCAGCGTCATAGTCCGGACAGGAGCGGACCGGCTCTGGGCCATGGTCGCCGACGTCACCCGCATCGGCGAGTGGAGTCCCGAGGCGGTGCAGGCCGAGTGGATCGACGGCGCCACCGGGCCTGCGGTCGGCGCGCGCTTCAAAGGCCATAACCGGCGGGGTCGAGCCAAATGGACGACGGTCTGCGAGGTCATCGAGGCCGAGCCCGGTCGGCGCTTCGGGTTCGCAGTCGGTGGGGCGGCCAAGCCGGAGACGATCTGGCGCTACCGCTTCGAGCCGTCCGGCGATGCGGTCGAGGTGACCGAGTCGTTCGAGTTGGTCAAACCCCTCGGCTTCCTCTCCCGGCTGGTCACTCGCGTCACGACAGGCGTGAAGGACCGTGAGGCCGACCTCGTGGACGGCATGCGCACCACGCTGGCAGCCATCAAGGAGGCCGCCGAGGCCGAGGCGCTCAAGGCGTAGCGGGTCCGGAGGAGTTCGCGGGCAGTTCGCCCCCTGGTCGCCGACCGGCCATGGCGCCGTCATTTCGGCCGGTTTGGATGGGCGCATGCACCGGATCCCTCGAAAGCTCTCGCTCGGCCTGCTGGTCGCGACCGCGGCGCTGTCCTCCTCCTTGTCGCCGGTCGGCGCCGGCGCCGGCAACACCGCCGACCAGTCGGCAAACCGCGTGACGCTCGCAGTCATCGGCGACGTTCCCTACGGCACCGTCCAGGAAACGACCTTCGGCGACCTGATCGGCGCAGTGAACGCCGACGCCAAGGTCCGGGCCGTCATCCACGTCGGCGACATCAAGAGCGGCAGCACGACGTGCACGGACGAGCGGTTCGCAGCCGTCCGCCGGGCCTTCGACACCTTCGAGGACCCGCTGGTCTACACGCCGGGCGACAACGAGTGGACCGACTGCCACCGGCTGAACAACGGCGCCTACAACCCGCTCGAACGGCTGGCGACAATCCGCACGATGTTCTTCGCCAACCCGGGGAAGGCGTTGGGCCGCCATCCGATGCGGGTCGAGTCGCAGCCCACGCTCGTCGAGGACGTCCGCTGGATCGAGTCGCGGGTCGCCTTCGCCACCCTGCACGTCATCGGCAGCAACAACGGCCTGGCCCCCTGGACAGGAATCGGCGAGGCGGCACCGACGGCAGCCCAGGCCGCCGAGGTCGATGCCCGCGTCGCCGCCGTCCTGGCCTGGATCGACGCGACCTTCGACGCGGCCGAAGCGTTGGGCCTCCAAGGCGTCGTCCTCGCCATGCAGGCCGACACCTGGTCCCCCACGCCCTCCGGCGCGCAGCAGGCCATCGTGACCCGGATCGCCGCGAGGACCGCCGGTTTCGCCGGCCAGGTCCTGCTGCTCCAGGGCGACTCGCACCAGTTCGTGACCGACGACCCCCTGGGCCTCCCCAACTTCACCCGGATCGTCGTCCACGGCGAGACGCTGCCATTCGAGTACCTCCGCCTCACGGTCGACCCAGGCGTCGCGCAGCTGTTCACCTGGGAGCGGGTCCAGGTCGCACAGGGGTAGCAGGCGAGGTACCGCATCGCCGGCCCGGTCCCTTCGCCGGCGGAGTCACCGGCGTACGGCTCGCCCACGACCGGGCCGTACGCCGGTGGCAAGGATTTCACCGGTGGTTCGCCTTCCGTTTACCCTGCGGTTCCCCGTGAACAGACGCCGGTCATTCACAATGTGCGGGTTGCCATGACGACCCCCCTGCTGCCCGCGACATGACGTCGGTCTTCGTGCCCGGGCCGGTGGCGCCGGAGCCGGTGGCCCTGCTGAGATCGTTGGCCGGCGCCGGCTTCGAGGTGGGGCCGGCACGATCGGTGGAACGCACGCTGCTCGACACCTTCGACGGCCGGCTGCACGCCGCCGGCATCCGACTGGAGCTTCGAACCGACGCCGGCACCCGACTGATCGTGCACGACGCCGGGCCGGCGACGGCGTGGACGCCGGTCGGCGCGATGCCGTCAGTGGCCGGCGACCTTCCGGCCGGCCCGCTGCAAGACCGTTTGGCACCCCTGCTGGACGTGCGGGCGCTGATGCCGACAATCGGCGTTGCGGCCCGGGTCTCCTCCGCGGTACGGCGTGACGCAGAGGGGAAGGCCGAGGTCGCGTTCGCCGTCCACGACCAGCTGAAGCTCGCCTCCGGCGACCCGATCGCCGGCCCGTGGGCGATCGAGCTCGAGTCCTTCGAGGGCTACCCGAAGGCCGCCCGGCAGGCCGCCCGCCTGCTGTCCTCCCTCGGGCTGACCCGCCGGGACGCGGGCCTACTGGACGCGGTAGCGGAGGATGCCGGGGTCGATCTCCGGGGCTTCGTCGACTCTCCGACCGTCGCGCTCGAGCCATCCGACGGTGCGCTGGACGCGTTCCGGCGCGTGCTGGCCAACCTCGCGGCCACGATCGAGGCCAACTGGCACGGGACGGTCGCCGACGTCGATACCGAGTTCCTGCACGATCTGCGGGTGGCCGTCCGGCGGACGCGATCGCTGCTGTCACACGGAAGAGGGGTGCTGCCGGCGGGCGAGCGTGACCACTTCGGCGCCGAGTTCCGCTGGCTGGGGACCGTGACCAGCCCGCCACGCGACATGGACGTGTACCTCATCGAGTGGCCGACGTACGTCGCGTCGCTCGACGAGGCGTCGCGTCGCGCCCTGGCGCCGGTCGTCGACCACCTCGCCCACCGGAGGAAGGCCGAGCACGACACGCTCATCGGCCACCTGGGCTCGGATCGCTACCGCGCCCTCATGACCGCATGGCTGGCGTGGCTCGACGCTCCCCTGCCCGGCGGTCCGTTGCCCAAGCGGGCGACCAAGCCCCTCGGCGCTGTCGTGGCCGATCGCCTGGTGGATGCGCAGGACCGGCTTCTCACGCGGGGCCGGGCCATCGGTCCGGCCACGCCGGCCGAGGAGCTGCACGAGCTGCGCAAGGACGCCAAGCGCCTCCGGTACCTGCTCGAGTGCTTCGGCGGGATGCTGCCGGCGGCGCTGAGCAAGCCGTTCGTCCAGCGACTCAAGGCGCTGCAGGCGAACCTCGGCGAGCACCAGGACACCGAGGTCCACACCGCCCAGTTGACCGCCATGGCGCATGAGCTGCAAGACGCTCCCGGTGTGACGACCGACACGCTCGTGGCCATCGGCCGGCTCACCGAGCTCTTCGACCGGCGCCGGCTGGCCGCCCGTGAGGAGTTCGCTGCGCGATTCGCCGACTACGACACGAAACAGACCGCTCGATCGCTGGCCGAGCTGTTGAACGCGGCACGGCCCTGATGAAGGTGCTCGCCACCTACAGCATCAAGGGCGGCGTCGGGAAGACGACGTCGGCGGTGAACCTGGCCCGGGAGGCCGCGGCGGCGGGGAGCCGCGTCCTGGTGTGGGACCTCGACCCCCAGGGGGCGGCGACCTTCTTCTTCCGGATCAAGCCGAAGGTGAAGGGCGGGACGCAGCGCCTCGTCGGCGCCAAGGGCGACCTGGTCGACCACGTCCGGGCCAGCGACATCGGCGGGCTGCATGTGATCCCCGCCGACTTCTCCCTGCGCCACCTCGATCTGCATCTGGACGGCACGAAGCGCCCCACCGAGCGGCTGGCGTCGCTGCTGGCCGGCGTGGACGGACGCTACGACGTCGCCCTTCTCGACTGCCCGCCGAGCATCTCCCTGGCCAGCGAGAGCGTCTTCGGGGCCGCCGACTTCCTTCTCGTGCCGGTGATCCCCACGACGCTCTCCTCCCGCACGCTGTACCAGCTCTCGGAGTTCCTCGCCGGCCAGCAGTCACCCCCCGCCCTGCTCCCCTATTTCTCCATGGTCGACGGACGCAAGCGTCTCCACCGCGACGTGATGGAGGCGGTGCGGTCCGAGTGGCCCGATCTGCTCACGACGGTCGTCCCGAACGCCAGCGTGATCGAGCGCATGGGCCCCGAGCGGGCTCCGGTGGCGGCGTACGCGCCGGCGTCGGCGGCGGCGAGGACCTTCGCCTCACTGTGGGCCGAGGTCGCGGCCCGGCTCTGGTCCTGAGCTTTTTCCAGATCGACGGCGCCGCTCCATTCGCCGGACGCCTGGCGGACACCTTCCCCCCGTAGCGTCTGCAGCATGGTCCCGAGGTTGCTTGGCCGGGTATGGATGTGTTCCGCGTGCGGCGCTCCGTCGGAGGCGCCGGTGCTCTGCGCGCCATGCAGCGAGGCGTTCGCGCTGGCTCGGGATGCCCATCCGAGCGCCGGCGGCACGCCGATCCCGACCGAGGTCGACGCCCCAGCCGGCGCCGACGACATGGACATGTGGGACGCGTGGTCCCGCCTCGGCGATGTGGGCGGTCGACCGGAGCGGTCCCGCTCCGGCTGAACTATCGGACCGTGAACCTCCGGGCGACCAGGCGGGCGACCGCGGTCAGCACGAAGACGAGGACGATGAGGGTGAGCGCCGCGCCCCAGGCCCGGTCGATCGCCCCCTCGAACGGCTGGCGGGCATTGATGAAGATCTGGGCCGACAGCGACGTGTTCGTCCCGTCGAAGAGATGACGGTTCGACTCGGTCACCGTGCCGATGGTGAACAGCAGCGGCGCCGTCTCGCCCGCGGCCCGGGCGACGGCCAGCAGCGCCCCGCTGACCACGCCGGCCAGCGCCGCGGGCAGCACGACGGTGAGGATCGTCCTCGACGGACGGGCACCCAGCGCGGCGCTGGCCTCCCGGAGCTCGTTCGGCACCAGTTGCAGGGCCGTCTCCGCCGAGCGAATCACGATCGGCAGCATCAGGCAGCCGAGCGCCAAGGCGCCGGCGAACCCGGTCTGGCCGAAGCGCAGCACCCACACGGTGTAGATGAACAGGCCCATGACGACGGACGGCACACCGGCCATCACGTCGGACAGGAACCGGATGACCCCCGCCAGCCGGCCCCGCTTGCCGTATTCGTTGAGGTAGACGGCGGCGAGCACGCCCAGCGGCACCGCCATCGCCGTGGCGGCACCGGTAGTGAGGAGCGTTCCCAGAACGGCCGGCCCCATGCCGGGGCCCCGGAGCCGCGAGCTGATCGGGATGTCGCCGGTGAGGAACTTCCAGTCGACGATGCCCGCGCCCCGTCGGACCAGGTACGTCACGACGAAAGCCAGGGGGATGGCGGCGACCAGCACCGACAGCCAGATCGACGCGGTGGCCAGCCGATTGCGGAGCCGGCGCGCCGGGCTGACGGTGCCGAGAAGAAGCGTGCTCATCCGTTGCGGCGGCCCCGGGCGATGATCGTGCGGGCGACCACGTTCACGACGATCGTCAGCGCGAAGAGCTCGACGCCGAGGCCGATCAGGGCGGCGCGGTGCACGCCACCGGACTCGCCGAACTCGTTGGCGATCACCGCGGCCATGGAGTCGCCGGAACGAAAGAGGTGGGCGGTGATCTGGGGGCTCGAGCCGATGACGAGGGCGGCGGCGATCGTCTCGCCCATGGCCCGGCCGAGCCCGAGCATGACCGCGCCCGTCATGCCGGCGCGACTGTGGGGGAAGACTGCGGCCCGCAGCATCTCCCAGCGGGTGGCGCCGAGGGCGTAGGCCGCCTCCTTGGCCGTGACGGGGACGGTGTCGAACACCTCCCTCGTGATCGAGGTGATGATCGGCGTGACCATGAGGGCCAGGATGATGCCGGCGGTGAACAGGCCCCGGCCCGTCGACGGCCCGGCGAAGAGGGTGGAGACGAACGGGACCGGTGAGGTGACGTCGCTGATCCGGTCGTAGACGCCCGAGATCCACGGGGCCAGGACGATCACCCCCCACAGGCCGTACACCACCGACGGGATGGCGGCCAGCAGGTCGACGAGGGAGCTGACCGGTCGCCGCAGCCGGCGGGGCGCCACGTCGGAAAGGAAGAGGGCGATCCCGACGCTGACGGGGACGGCCAGCACCAGGGCGATGATGGCGGTGACGACCGTGCCGTAGACGAAGGGAAGGGACCCGAAGACATCCGCGCTCGGGGCCCACCGCTTCGACGTGAAGAACCGCAGTCCGTCGTGGGAGAACGCCGGCCACGCCTCACGGGTGGTGGAGACGGCGATGAGCCCCAGGATGACCAGGACGAGCAGCCCGCAGCCCAAACTCACACCGCGGAAGGCACGGTCGCTCCAGCCCGCCCGGCCGGGGCTGGTGAGCGGCCTCCGCGCCGGCGGGCTGGGTGGAGCGGTGGTGATGGTCATCGACGGACGGTTCGGGAGACTGAGCTAGGCGGGCACGACGAGGACGTCCAACTGGGAGGCGGCCTTCTGCAGCAGCGCCGGCGCCAACGGGGCGTAGTCGACGTCCTTGGCCAGCTTCTGCCCGTCGGTGAGCATGTAGCGCAGGAAGGAGCGGATGGCCTCGCCCTTGGCCTTGTCGGCCTGGTTCTTGTACACGAGGATCCACGTCGGTGCGGTGATCGGGTAGGCGTCGGCACCATCGGCGTTGAGGGGGTTGTAGGTGAGGTCGGCATTGACCTGGGCGCCGGCGAGGGCGGCGGTCGCCCCGGCCAGATCGGCCACCACGGCCTTGCCCGCCTTGTTCTTGATCTTGGCGAACTGCAGGCCGGACGCCTTGGCGTCGGAGAGGTCGACGTAGCCGATGGCACCACTGGTGGCCTTGACGATCTGGGCCACGCCCTGATTGCCGTTGCCGCCCTGGGTGTCGGCCGGCCACTCGACGGTGGAGCCGGACTTGAGCGTCCACGCCGCCGGCGCCGCGGCCACCAGGTACTTGGTGAAGTTCTCCGTGGTGCCCGAGCCGTCGGAGCGGTGGGCGACGGTGACGTCGGTGGAGGGCAGCTTGACGCCCGGGTTCAGGGCGGCGATCGCGGGGTCGTCCCACTTCTTGATCTGGCGCTGGAAGAGCTTGGCGATGGTGTCGGCGTCGAGGGTGAGATCCTTCACCTCACCGAGGTTGTACGAGACGGTGATGGGCGCCGCAGTCGTCGGGATGTACAGGAACTCGCCCTTGTACTTCGACACGTCCGCGGCGGCGACCAGGCCGTCGGAGCCGGCGAAGTCGACCACGCCGTCCTGAAGGCTCTGCCGACCGGCACCGGAGCCGGTGGCGTTGTAGTTGACGGTGACGCCCGGCTGGACCTTCTTGTAGCCGGCGATGACGACCTCGTAGAAACCCTTGGGGAAGGTCGCCCCGGAGGCGTTGAGCGTGGCCGAGAGCGCCGGTTCCTTCGTGGTCGCCGTCGCCTGGCTGCCGGTGTCGGTCGAAGCGGTGTCGGCCTTGTCGCTGCCGCCGCAGGCGCTGGCGAGCAGCGCCACGCCCAGCAGACCGGCAACCGGACCGGCGAATCGTGTTGACCTTCGGCGCATCGTATGAGCCCCCTTCTTCGTCGTTCTGTAGCGATCGACGCTAGAGAGCGATGGTTGACGCCACGTGGCTCGAAAGTGGATTCGAGGTGAACGCGACGTGAAACGGCGGTCGAATCCGGCGATGACACCTGGCGTTCACCGCCCGTTCACCGCGCAGACGGTTCTGCGTCACTGTCGCTCGGTACGTTCCCGTCAGAGCCTCATGACCGACGTCCGTGGCCCCGTCCCCAGCCTGGCAGCCGTCACCCGCGACACCGTCCCGCCCGTCGGGCCCGTCGTCTTCGAATTGGCGAAGACGAGCGTCTACTACGGCGACTTCCGGGCCGTGCGGGATGTGACGCTCGACGTGCGCAAGGGCCAGATCACCGCCCTCATCGGGCCGTCGGGCTGCGGCAAGACCACCCTGCTGCGCGCGCTGAACCGCATGCACGATCTCATCGCCGGCGTGCGCGTCGAGGGAGCCCTGCGCTACCACGGCGACGACCTCTACGGGCCCGGCGTCGACCCGGTCGTGGTCCGGCGCCTGATCGGCATGGTCTTCCAGCGCCCGAACCCGTTCCCCAAGTCGATCTACGACAACGTCGCCTTCGGCCCCAGGCTGGCCAAGCTTGCGGTGAACATGGACGACTGCGTGGAGCACTCGTTGAAGAAGGCGGCGCTGTGGGACGAGGTCAAGGACCGCCTCAAGTCCTCGGCCACCCAGCTGTCGGGCGGCCAGCAGCAGCGGCTCTGCATCGCCCGTGCCCTCGCCGCCGAGCCCGAGGTCATCCTCATGGACGAGCCGTGCTCGGCCCTGGACCCCGTCGCTACGCTTCGCATCGAGGACCTCATGCAGGAGCTCCAGGCCGACTACACGATCGTGATCGTGACCCACAACATGCAGCAGGCAGCCAGGGTCAGCGACATGACCGCCTTCTTCACCGCCGAGGTCGACGCCGACGCCGACCGCCGCGCCGGGGTGCTCGTGGAGTTCGACCGCACGGAGAAGATCTTCACCAACCCGTCCGATCCGCGGACCGAGAGCTACGTCAGCGGGCGCTTCGGGTGATGTCCAGTCGGGCGCAGTTCCAGGAGGCGCTGGACATGCTCCGGATCGACGTGGACGCGCTGGGGCTGATGGCCGAACAGGCGGTGAGCGCCTCCCTGCGCGCCCTGGTCGGCGGCGACCGTGAGGCGGCGCTCGGCGTCGTCGCCGGCGACGACCGCACCGACGCTCTGTTCGTGGCCCTCGAGGAGCGGGCCTACGCCCTCGTGGCCCAGCAGGCGCCGGTCGCCGCCGATCTGCGCTTCCTGATGTCGTCGCTGCGCGTCATGGCCGACTACGAGAAGACCGGCGACCGGGCCGTGGCAGTGGCCAAGTCGGCGCTGGCCGATTGGGACCGCGAGGCGACCACGGTCGGGCTGCTGGCCCGCATGGGCGACCTCGCGCTCACGCTTCTGACGGCCGCCCGCCGGGCGTGGCTGGACCAGGACCTCATCGTCGCCTCCGACCTCAAGTACCGCGACGACGTCCTCGACGAGACCTTCCGCCGCCTCGTCGCCCACCTCCTCGACCGGAGCGGGCCGGGGGCGCCGAGCCTGGTGCTGCACGCCCACGCCGCCGGCCGCAACCTCGAACGCATCGCCGACCACGCGGTGATCATCGGCGAACGCGTCAGCTACACCCTCACCGGCGACCCCAGCGCCCTCGCCGCGGAGATCCGATGACTGCTGTGGCTCCAGACGCGGCGACCACGGTGTTGGTCGTCGAGGACGAAGAGTCTTTCGTCGAAGCGCTCACCGTCGGTCTCAAGCGCGAGGGGTTCCGGGTGGAGGTGGCCCGTGACGGCGTCGAGGCCCTCGAGCGTTTCGACGCTGTCCACCCCGACCTGGTCCTCCTCGACGTCATGCTGCCCATGGTCTCCGGCATCGAGGTCTGTCGGCAGATCCGCACCCACTCTCGCGTCCCGATAATCATGGTGTCGGCCCGGACATCGGAGATCGACATCGTCGTGGGCCTGGAGGTCGGGGCCGACGACTACGTCTCGAAGCCGTACCGGATGCGGGAGCTGGTGGCCCGGATCCGGGCCTCCCTCCGGCGCCTCCCCGTAAGGGACGAGGCCACCGCTCCCACCGTGGTGGAGGTCGGCCATGTGCGCCTTGATGCGGAGCGTCACGAGGTCTTCGTGCGGAACAATCCGGTCAGGCTCCCGCTCAAGGAGTTCGAGCTCCTGGAGGCGCTGCTCGACAACGCCGGGCGGGTCCTCACCCGGGACGCGCTCATCGATCGGGTGTGGGGGTCGTCCTACGTCGGCGACACGAAGACGCTCGACGTCCACATCAAACGGCTCCGGGCCAAGATCGAGGCCGACCCGAAGTCGCCGGTCTCCATCGTCACGATCCGGGGGCTCGGCTACAAGTTCGAGCGACCGTCCGCCGCCAAGGACCGGTAGACCACAGCTCGGGCGTCGACCCGTCGCCGAGGCCGTCAGAATTGCAATGTTCATGCTTGCATCTGACAGGAGGCGCCGACATGGCCGGTGAAACGCACTTCGGGATCACGGGCCTGGCCGTGATGGGCGCCAACCTGGCCCGCAACGTCGCCCACCACGGCATCCCCGTCGCCGTCCACAACCGCACCGCGAGCAAGACGGAGCGGTTCATGGCCGAGCACGGGCAGGAGGGACCGATCACCGGCGCCGGCTCCGTCGCGGACTTCGTGGCCGCCCTCGAGCGCCCGCGCACGATCATGGCCATGGTCAAGGCGGGCCCGCCGGTGGACGCGGTGATCGACGAGCTGGCGCCCCACCTCGACGAGGGCGACACGCTCGTCGACGGCGGCAACTCGCATTTCCGGGACACCCAGCGCCGGACCCGGGCCCTCGCCGACCGCGGGCTGCGGTTCCTCGGCGTCGGCGTCTCCGGAGGCGAGGAGGGAGCACTCGTTGGGCCGAGCATCATGCCGGGCGGCGACCGTCAGGCCTATGCGCACGTCGAAGACATCCTCACCACCATCGCCGCCCAGGTCGACGGCACCCCGTGCTGCACCTACGTCGGCCCCGACGGCGCCGGCCACTACGTGAAGATGGTCCACAACGGCATCGAGTACGCCGACATCCAGCTCATCGCCGAGGCCTACGACCTGCTGCGCAACTGCGTCGGTCTGGAGGTGCCCGAGGTGGCCGACGTCTTCGTCGGGTGGAACGAGGGCGACCTCGACTCGTTCCTGATCCAGATCACCGGCATCGTGCTCGGCAAGACGGACGACGCCACCGGCCGTCCTCTGGTCGACGTCATCGTCGACGAGGCGGAGCAGAAGGGCACCGGACGGTGGACCGCCCAGGATGCCCTCGAGCTCGGCGTCCCGCTCACGACCATCACCGAGGCCGTGTTCGCCCGCACGCTCTCCGCCCGTCGCGACGAGCGGGCCCAGGCGTCCCGCCGGCTCGCCGGCCCCCGGCCCGGCGACAGCGCGGCATTGGACAGGGCCTTCGTCGATGACGTGCAGCGGGCGCTCTACGCCTCCAAGGTGGTGGCCTACGCCCAGGGATTCGCCCAGATGACGACCGCGTCGGAGGCCGAGGGCTGGGACGTCGATCTGGGTGCCATGGCTACGATCTGGCGAGGCGGGTGCATCATCCGGGCCGAGTTCTTGGATCGCATCCGGGAGGCATACGAAGCCGACCCGCACACGCCCAACCTGCTCTTCGTCGACTACTTCCGAGACGCGGTCGCCGACGCGCAGGACTCATGGCGGCGGGTGGTCAACGTGGCCACGGAGCGCGGCGTGCCCGTCCCGGCCTTCTCCTCCGCCCTGTCCTGGTACGACGGCTACCGGCGGGCGTCGGGCCCCGCCAACCTCGTGCAGGGCTTACGCGACTACTTCGGCGCCCACAGCTACCGGCGCACCGACCGCGAGGGCAGCTACCACACCCGCTGGGCCCAGGACGGCGACGAGGTCCGCACCGGCGCCTAGTGCCTCGACCTCATTCGTTCGCTTCGCTCACTCCATTCGGTCGAAGTGATCGTGCTCCGGCGGGCGAGCGGAGCTCGCGCCGCCTCCGCCCTGTCCCTCCGTCGTGTCCGCTGCCGGAGGGCCGCCTTCGGCGGCGACGGCGGCCACGGACGGGAAACCCCACGAACGCGGCGAACGTTTGTGGTCAGGGCACTGACTAGCGACTTTCGGGTCGGAACCAAAGGTTCCGACCCGAGCCATCAAGGTGCTCCGGGCGGCCGGCGAAGCCGGTCGCCCTCCGCCGTTCTTGTCGGCCGGCAGCCGGGGAGGCCGCCTGCGGCGGCGTCGGCGGCCACCGGCGAAACTGCCTCGTTCGCGCGAGTGTCGTCCCTCTAGCCGGCGCGAGTTTCACCGAGGCTTCACCTCGGGTCCTCCGCCCGCTCACTCCCGGTTCACGGCGGCGCCATTCCGGTACGCAAGGTTGGGCTCCTTCAGACAGATGGAGGTGGACCGATCATGACCATGTCACGACGCGACCTGTTGAAGCGCTCGGCCGTCGGCGCCGGCGTGCTCGCCGTGGGCAACGTCCGCTCGCTGTTCGGCGCGACGCCGGCGCTTGCTATCCCACGGGGACTGGAGGCGGCGGGGTCCTACGGGCTGCTCTACCCCGACCCGGCGGGCATTCTGGATCTGCCGCCGGGATTCACCTACCGGATCGTCTCCCGTGCCGGCGACGTCCTCACCAACGGCGCCCGCCTGCCGGGCAACTTCGACGGGACCGGCGCCTTCGCTGCTCCTGGTGGGGGCGTCCGCCTGGTCCGTAACCACGAGCAGGGTGGATCCGCCACCTGGTCGACGGTGGCCGCAGCCGACTCCACCGTCGTCTACGACCCGGGCGCGACCGGAGGCACCTCGACACTGGAGCTCAACAAGTACGGCGACCGGGCCGACGAGTACGTGAGCCTGGCCGGCACGTTCAGCAACTGCGCCGGTGGCGTCACGCCGTGGGGCACGTGGCTCACCTGCGAGGAGACGGAGACGAAAGCCGGCGGTCAGTTCACCAAGAGCCATGGCTTCGTGTTCGAGGTCGACCCAGCCAACCCGGCGAACAACGCCACGCCGGCGCCCTTGACCGCGCTCGGCCGCTACGCCCACGAGGCCGCGTGCATCGACCCCGGCACCGGCACCGTCTACCTCACCGAGGACGCCGGCAACCCCAACGGGTTGGTCTACCGGTGCGTGCCCGCCAACCCGAGCCCCGGGTACGGGAACCTGCGGGACGGCGGGACCCTCACGGCCATGCGTTGCCGCTCCGGTGGCTCGGCCGTGCCCGACCTGTCCGTGTACACGCAGCCCGGAACGGAACTGTCGGTCGAATGGGTCACCGTGCCCGACCCGCTGGCGGCGTCGACGTCGACGCGCAAGCAGTTCAGGTACGCCTCCAACGCCGGTGCGCCCGAGGCGACGAGGAGCCGCAAGTTCGAGGGCGCGTGGTGGGACGCCGGCCGGGCGTTCATCGTGTGCTCGTTCGCCCGGCGTTCGGACGGCTCCGTCGGCGAGCACGACGGTCAGGTGTGGAGCTACGACCCCCTGACCGCCGTGCTTCGCCTCGAGGTTCGCTTCGATGTGAACTGGGCGCCCGACGGGGAAGGCGCAGACCTGCCGGACGGCCCGGACAACATCACCGTCTCACCGTGGGGCGGTCTCGTCTTGTGCGAGGACGGCGACGGCGTGCAACACCTCCTGGCGGTGGCGCCCGATGGCAGCACGTCGCTCTTCGCCCGGAACCACGCGAACGACTCCGAGTTCACCGGTGCGACGTTCTCGCCCGACCGCCACACCCTCTTCGCCAACATCCAGTCGCCCGGCATCACGTTCGCCATCACCGGCCCGTTCGCCAAGGTCAACAGGTCCAGGTAGTCGCTTGTGGTGTGGTGACCGGTTCCCATCGAACCGGCCACCACACCGGGCCTTCGATCAGGCCAGGTCGAAGCGGTCGAGGTTCATGACCTTGTCCCACGCGGCGACGAAGTCACGCACGAACTTCTCCTTGGCGTCGTCCGAGGCGTAGACCTCGGACAGGGCTCGGAGCTGGGAGTGCGATCCGAAGACGAGGTCGACGGCGGTGGCCGTCCGCTTCACCTCGCCCGTGGCGCGGTCGCGACCTTCGTACACGTTCTCCGACGAGACCGACGGCTTCCACTCCGTGCCCATGTCGAGCAGGTTCACGAAGAAGTCGGTGGTCAACGTCCCGGGTCGGTCGGTGAAGACGCCGTGCTGGGATTGGCCGACGTTGGCGTTCAGGGCCCGCATGCCGCCGACGAGAACCGTCATCTCGGGCGCGGTCAGCGTCAGCAGGTTGGCCCGGTCCAGCAGCAGGGTCTCGGGCGGCAGCTTCTCGCCGGCCCGGAGGTAGTTGCGGAACCCGTCCTCCCTCGGTTCGAGCACCGCGAACGTCTCGACGTCGGTTTGCTCCTGCGAGGCGTCCGTGCGGCCCGGCGCGAACGGGACGACGACGTCGTGGCCGGCGTCCTTGGCCGCCTGTTCGACGGCGGCGCACCCGCCGAGGACGATCAGGTCGGCCAGGCTGACCTTCTTCCCGCCGGCCTGAGAGGCGTTGAAGTCCTGCTGGACCTGCTCGAGGGACTGCAGCACGCTGGCCAGTTCGGCCGGCCGGTTGACGTCCCAGTCCTTCTGCGGCGCGAGCCGGATCCGCGCCCCGTTGGCCCCGCCCCGCTTGTCGGTGAACCGGAACGTGGCCGCCGACGCCCACGCGGTGGAGACCAGTTGGGAGATGGACAGCCCCGACGCCAGGATCGTGGCCTTGAGGGCGGCGATGTCCGTGTCGCCGATCAGGTCATGATCGACGGCGGGGACGGGGTCCTGCCACAGCTGCGGCTCAGGAACCCATGGGCCGAGGTAGCGCGAGACGGGCCCCATGTCTCGGTGCAACAGCTTGAACCACGCCCTGGCGAACGCGTCGGCGAACTGGTCGGGGTTCTCGTGGAAGCGCTTCGAGATGGGCGCGTAGATCGGGTCCAGCTTCAGCGCGAGGTCCGTCGTCAGCATCATCGGGGTGTGCCGCTTCGACGGATCATGGGCGTCGGGCACCGTCTCGCGGGCGGCGGGATCCGTGGGCGTCCACTGCTTCGCGCCGGCGGGGCTCGTCGTCAGCTCGTACTCGTAGCCGAAGAGGTTGTCGAAAAAGCCGTTGTCCCACTTCGTCGGCTCGTTGCTCCACGCGCCCTCCAGCCCGCTGGTGAGCGTGTCGACGCCCTTGCCGCTGCCGAAGCTGTTCTTCCAGCCGAGGCCTTGGTGCTCCACGGGGCAGGCCTCGGGCTCCGGCCCGACGTACTGCGGGTCGACCGCGCCATGGCACTTGCCGAAGGTGTGGCCGCCGGCGATGAGGGCGACCGTCTCCTCGTCGTTCATCGCCATGCGGGCGAAGGTCTCCCTGATGTCCCTGGCCGCAGCAAGCGGATCCGGGTTGCCGTTGGGCCCCTCGGGGTTCACGTAGATCAAGCCCATCTGCACGGCGCCGAAAGGACCGGTGAGCTCCCGGTCGCCGGCGTAGCGCTCGTCTCCGAGCCAGGTGTCCTCGGGGCCCCAGAAGATCTCGTCGGGCTCCCAGATGTCCTCCCGCCCGAAGCCGAAGCCGAAGGTGGTGAACCCCATCGACTCCATGGCGCAGTTGCCGGCGAAGACCAGGAGATCGCCCCAGGAGATCGTCCGGCCGTACTTCTGCTTGACCGGCCAGAGCAGCCGCCGGGCCTTGTCAAGGTTGGCGTTGTCAGGCCAGCTGTTGAGTGGGGCGAAGCGCTGATCGCCGCTGGCGCCACCGCCCCGACCGTCGGCGATGCGGTACGTGCCGGCCTGGTGCCACGTCATCCGGATGAACAACGGCCCGTAGTGGCCGTAGTCGGCCGGCCACCAGTCCTGCGACGTCGTCATCACGCCGATGACGTCCCGCTTCAGCGCCTCGAGGTCGAGCGTCTTGAACGCCTCGGCGTAGTCGAAGTCCGGGTCCATCGGGTTGGAGACGGGCGAGTGCTGGTGGAGGACCGACAGGTCGATCTGATTCGGCCACCAGTCCTGGTTCGTCCGGGGCCGGTGCCCCTTGGGCGTCGGGGCGGGGATTGCCGGGTTTTCGCTTTCGCTCTCAGGCACGTCGGTCCGTCTCCTGTCTCGTGGTTTCGTTCTGGCACTCGGGGCATCGGCCCCAGTAGATGACCTCGGCCTCGTCGATTTCGTAGCCCGAGTCGTCGGCGGCCGTCAGGCAAGGAGTCTCGCCGACCGCACAGTCGACGTCGACCATACGGCGGCAGCTTCGACAGATCAGGTGGTGATGGTTGTCGGCGATCCGGTTCTCGTAGCGGGCCGGCGACCCCGCGGGCTGGATGCGCCGCAACAGCCCCTTCTCGGTGAGGATCCCGAGGGCGTCGTACACCGCCTGATGGGAGATGGCGCCGATCTCGGCCCGGACGCCCTTGTCGACGTCGTCCGCCGTGCTGTGCGGCCGGTCGGACACCGCTCGCAGCACGGCCAGCCGCTGGGCCGTCACGTGCAATCCGTGCCGGCGCAGCATGACGGCCGCGTCGACGGAGGACTCCACGGGCATCGCTTCAGTTCTAGCGCATTACTGGAGTGCATCCACATCTGGATGAAGTACCGATTCGGCGCCGGCCTCGACTCAGCCGGAGGTTGAAAGTCCGTTGGGTCTGCAACCCCTCGGCGAGGCGCTCGAGGCTGTCCACCAGGTCGTCGTCGCTCAGTTCGACCCCTCCCCGTGTGAGATGCATCCATCGTGGGCTTCTCCGGTCGGCTCGATACGGGCCTCAATCGGCGATCCGTGGAGACATGCGTTCATTCGCATGCTACGATGCGTCCGATGGCCGATGCCGCACGCTCTCCGAGCGTGGCTCCTGAAGCTGTGCCCTCGACGGATATGTCCGACGCCGGCCTGGAGGCGGGCGCCGAGTTACTGCGTGCGCTGGCGAACTCCCATCGCATGGCCATCGTGTCCGAGCTCAACAGGGGGCCCCGATGCGTCCACGAGCTGGTGGAGGCGCTGGGCGTCTCCCAACCTCTCGTGTCCCAACACCTCCGCATTCTGCGGACCGGCCATCTCGTGCGCGCCGAACGTCGCGGCCGGGAGATCGCCTACTCCCTGGGCGACCAGCACGTCTTCCACATCGTGCACGACGCCGTCGTGCACTCCACCGAGCGCCGGCTCTCCGAAGCCAGCCACGACGGTCACTGGGGCGAGCACTGAGCACCGCGGAGGTTCTGACGACCAAGTCGACCGCGGGTCGCCGCGGCACCTCTGACGACCTCGGCCTCCACGCCGCCGCCGCCGAGCGGGTGGCCGCGGTCGACCAGCGCTACACCGCCAGTCGCCGGGCCCTCGTCCAGGCCCTCCTCAAGGCGGGGCGCCCGCTCACCATCAGCGAGATCCTGGCCGGCGTCGCCGGCATGCCGCAGTCGTCGGCCTACCGCAACCTCACCGTGCTGTGTGACGCCGGCGTGGCCAGGCGCCTGCCCGGCATGGACGACCTGGGGCGCTTCGAGCTGGCCGAGGATCTGTCCGGCCATCACCACCACGTGATCTGCGCCGACTGCGGCACCGTCGTCGACTTCGCGGCGTCGGACCGGCTGGAGCGGGCCCTGCTCGAAGCCAGCCGCCTGGTGGCCGAGCAGACCGGCTTCGACATCAGCGGCCACCGTCTCGATTTCGACGGCCGCTGCCCGAACTGCTCCTGACGGCGGTTCCTACGACGCCCGGACCCGCCGGCGTCCGAGGTCGATAGTCGAGGTGAGGGCGAAGGTCGCCGACGCCACCAGCACGATGGTGCCGCCGGGGGCCAATCCGCCGGCTCGGGCCACGGCCAGGCCGACGACGACAGAGCCGACGCCGACGGCGACCGCCCAGCGCAGCGTGGCCGCGAAGGACCGGGCCAGCCGCTGGGCCGCTCCGACGGGTAGGACCATCAACGCCGCCACCAACAGCACGCCGACCACGCGCATCGCGGCCACCACCGTGACCGCGGTGAGGGTGGCCAGACCGAGGCTCAGGGCGTCGACGGGGAGCCCGGCCACCCGGGCCGCCTCCTCGTCCAGGACGACGGCGAACATGGCCCGCCACGACACCGCGACCACGGCGAGGATGACCACGCCCAGGATGAAGATGCTCCGGGCATCGGCCGGGCTGACGGTGAGCACGGACCCGAACAGGTAGGTGAGGACGCCGGCGTTGAGGGAGCCGGCGAGGCCCGTCAGCACGACGCCGCCGGCGATGCCCGTATAGAAGAAGACGGCGAGGGCCAGGTCGCCGCTGGCCCGTTGGTGCAGACGGAGCCACTCGATCGTCACCGCCCCGGCGACTGCGGCGACGAGCGCCGTCCACAGCGGGCTCACGCCGGCCAGGAGCCCGGCCGCCACCCCGGCGAAGGCCATGTGGCCCACGCCGTCGCCCATCAGCGACAGCCGCTTCTGGACCAGGAACGTGCCGATCAGCGGGGCGCAGGCTCCGACGACGAGACCCGAGAGCAGCGCCAGCTGCATGTACTGGCGGTCGAAGGGCCACGGCAGGGGCAGCGTCATCCCGGGCCCTCCAGCCAGACCGGCAGGTCGGTGCGGTGCACACCGAGGCTCACACCCTCGGCGGTCAGCTTCTCCGGCGTATCGTCGAAGACCACCCTGCCGCCCCGCAGGACCACGAGGCGGTCGAGATCGTCGGCCACCGCGCCCAGCTCGTGGGAGACCAGCAGCACGGCCACGCCGTCCTGGTGGCAGCGGGTGACCAGGGCGTCGCGGAAACGGGCCTGGGACTCCACGTCCACGCCGGCGATGGGCTCGTCCAGCACCAGCAGCTCGGGTTCGGAGACGAGGGCGCGGGCGATGAAGGCGCGCTGCTGCTGGCCGCCGCTGAGCTCGGTGATGGGGACACGGCGCTGGTCGCTGAGGGCCACCACCTCAAGCGCCCGATCGACCCGCACCGGGTCGTCGCGCCGGGGCCGGCGGGCCCACCCCCGACGGGCCACCCCACCCGAAGCCACCACCTCCTCGACGGTGGCGGGAAGGTGGTCGACGAGCATGGCGCGCTGGGGGACATAGCCCACCCGCCACCGCTGGCGCAGGGCGCCAGGCACCTCGCCGAAGAGGTGGACCTCCCCGGAGTGCGGCGCCGACAAGCCGAGGGCCACGCGCACGAGGGTCGACTTCCCGGAGCCGTTCGGACCGGTGAGGGCCACGAACTCGCCGGCGCGCACGTGGAGGCTCACGCCGTCGAGCACGGCATGGCGGCCGTACGCGTAGCGGACGTCGTCAAGACGGAGGGCGTCGGCGGTCAGCGGCATCCCAGCGCCGAACGCAGCGTGGCCAGGTTCTCGCGCATGACTGAGATGTACGTCGCCCCCGCGTTGAGCGCGTCGTCCGAGAGGCCCTCCAGCGGGTCGAGCGCCGCGGTCGAGACGCCGGCCTCCCGAGCCAGCGTCTGCGCCACCTTCGGCGAAACGAGGGTCTCGTAGAAGATCGTCCTGGTGCCCTGCGCTCGCACCTGGGACGCCAATTCGGCCAGACGCTGGGGCGTAGGCTCGGCGTCGGGCTGGAGGCCGGCGACGGCCTCCTGGCCCAGCCCGTAGCGGCGTGCGAGGTACCCGAAGGCCGCGTGCGAGGTGACGATGACCTTTCGGTCGCATTGGGCCAGCCCCTGGCGGTACGCGCTGTCGAGGTCGTCGAGCTCCCGTCCGTACGCCGCAGCGTTGGCCTCGTAGGCGCCCTGGTTGGCCGGGTCAACTCGGGACAACGCGGTCGCGACCTTGGTCACCATGCCCTTGAACAGGGTGGGATCGAGCCAGACATGGGGGTCGACGTCGAGCTCCTGGTCCCCGGGAGGCGCCCCCAGGAGGGTGCCCGCCTCGCTCAGCAGGTCGACCTTCGTCCCCTTGGCCCGCGCCGCCACCTTCTCCAGCCCCGGCTGGAACCCGTGGCCGAAGTAGAGCACCACCGCCGCATCCTCGATCCGGTCAAGCTGGCGCGAGCTCAGTTCGATGTCATGGGGCTCGCCGCCGGCGGGCGTGACGTTCGTGACCTGGACATGTGCCCCGCCGACCCGCTGGGCGGCCTCGAACAGCGGATAGAAGGCGGCGACGACCTTCGTGCGCCCATCGGCCGGGTCCTCGCCCTCCGTGCCACACGCGCCGAGGGCCATCGCCCCGACCAGCAGCAGGACGCCCAGACGAACGCGCACGGGACCTCCTATGAGAATGAGAACGACTCCCCACTCTACCCCCGCTCCTGTCGGATCGCCATGTCGTCGCAGGGCCGGCTCGCCGACCGAGCTGCATAGCCCCAGCGCAGGGTCATGGACCTATTCCATAAGGTGTGGTTATGGACCTCCGCCAGATCGAGTATTTCCTCGTCGTGGCGCGCCAACAGAACTTCACGCGTGCGGCCGAGGCTGTCGGTGTCGCCCAGCCCGCCCTTTCCCAGCAGATGAAGCGCCTCGAGGAGGAGTTGGGCGTCATCCTCCTGGACCGCAGCACGAGGCCGCTGACGCTGACCGAGGCGGGCCAGGCCTTCGAGGTCAGAGCCGAGCGCATCCTGGCGGATGTGCGGCTGGCGAAGGCGGAGATACGCGAGTTCGCCGGTGTCGGCCGGGGCAAGCTGGTCATCGGTGCGCTGCCCGCCCTGGCTGCCTGGCTGCCCCGGATCCTGGCGATCTTCCATGCCGCGCACCCGATGATCGAGATGATCCTCCGTGAGGAGAACTCCGAGGTGCTCGCCCGACTGGTCGGTTCGGGTGCGCTGGACTTGGCGGTGCTCCACGCCGTGCCGGGCATGTACACCGGGGACCCTTCGCAGCTGGGCATCGTGATGGAGCGGCTCTTCGACGACGAGCTCGTCGCGATCGTCGGACCGAAACACCGGCTCGCAGACCGCGGGACCATCGAGCTCCGGGAGCTCCGGGATGAACCCTTCGTGCTCCGGACCCGCGGCTCCGGGCTGGCCCACACGCTCACGACGGCGATGACCGCCGAGGGCTTCTCGCCGCGTGTGGTCGCCGAGACCCCGACGCTGACGTCGGTGCGCGCCTTGGTGGCCGCAGGAATCGGCGTGTCGATCATCGCCCGGATACCGGCGCAGGCACCCGGCCCACCGATTGCCATCCTGGCCGTCCGCCCGGCGTTGCCGACGCACACCGCCGCGATCGCATGGCGCGGTGATCGCCGTCCCTCAGCGGCCGCGGAGGCCCTGCTCGGTGTTCTTCGCAATCACGGCGCGATCGCCCGACGGTCTCGCAACACGTAGGGGCCACCAGTCAGGGACCCGGTCCGTCTCGCGTCTATAAGTTCTTCTTATAGTCGATCAAACGTGATCAATCTGGTGTTATCCTTTGCCGCTGGGGCGTCGGCCCCGACGCCGCGTGGGGGCGGCTCGATCTGAGGCACGCGTCACGCCTCGGGTTCCTCAAACTGCACATTGGGTCGAATCGAGAAAGGCACGTGACGACAATGAGGTCTCTTCGTAGGTTGGCGGGCGCCGGCTTGGCCGCCGCGGCGGTCGCGGTGGTCACCACAGCCACAGCGTGGGCATGTGTGTCCGGCCCGGCCGTGCTGATGAACACCTCCACCATCAAGGCGGGCGAGACGGTGCAGATCAAGGCCACCAACTTCACCAAGCCCGAGTCCGTCGTCGTGCGTTTCAACGCCCTCGACGGTCCCGTGCTCGCCGACCTGGGCGCCCCGAGGAGCGGTGCCCTCGAAGGCAGCGTCACCATCCCCGCCGGCACCGCCCCCGGCTCCTACGTCCTGCTGTTCACCCAGACCACGCCCGACGGCAAGCCTTCACAGGTGCCGGCCCGGTCCCTCATCAACATCACCGGTGACTCCGGCGCCAAGCCGGTCCTCGGCGCCACGCCGGCATCGTCCGGGAACCGGCTGGACAGCCTGGCCACCGCCAACAGCGACTCGGTCAGTGGTGGCACGCTGGCGCTCATCGCCATGGGCGTGGGCGGCATCGCCCTCTTCATGGCCGGCATCGCCACCCTCATGACCAGCCGTCGCAGCAGCGACTCCCCGGTGGCCGCCAAGGCCCGCAGCTAGGCACCCAGCTTCCCGCATCACCCGTTCATGGGCGGCCTCCCTTCCTCGTGAAGGGAGGCCGCCGTCGGGTTTCGACCGAGATCAGGAGTAGACGTGACGAGACGACCCCAGCGTGTTCTGGCCGCCTTGGCCGCCGGTGCCATCGGCGCCGTACTGGCCGCAGGCCCGGCGCCCGCCGCCGGCCCGGTGGGCCTGACCAAGCCCACCCAGGCATCCAAGGTCGACGTCGACCCCGGCCGCCTCTACGGCAGCCCGTCACTGGCGATCGATCCCGAGAACCCGATGCACATGGCCGCCGGCTGGGGTGACCTCCGCAGCCGCCGCTGCGGCGTGCTCCGCTCCGTCGACGGTGGTGCCACGTGGACCCGGCCCGACGCCTCCCCGGACACGGCGACCTTCCCGTTCTGCATTCAGCAGCAGGGCGGTGTCATCCAGGCTCCGATCGCCTTCGGCGCCAAGGGCATGCTCTACATGGCCCTCGGTGGATGGGGACCTGAGGACGTCGGCCGCAGCTCCGGCGCGGTGATGGTGGCCCGCTCGGCCAACCTCGGCGACTCCTGGGAGACCACGGTCGTGCGCAGCGGCCGGGGCAAGACCGGCGAGGCCGCAGAGGACCTCCGCCCGGTACAGGACATCGCGGTGACCGCCAAGGCCGGCAAGGACGATGTCCTCTACCTGACGTTCGCCCAGGCCCGCACCGGCTTCACCGCCCCGAACGCGGCGCCCGGCATTCCGATGGTCGCCGTCTCCCGGGACGGCGGTCGCACGTTCGACGAAGGCACCAACCTCGCCGACAAGGTATTCGAGGACAAAGCCATACGTGACCGGGCCATCGCCGCGGTGACCACGACCGTCCCCGCCCCCGGGGTGACCACCACCACCACGACCGCCCCGCCGGCCGGGTCCAAGGCCGCGACGCCCAACCAGGCGTCCAACTTCGGTAGCCGGGGTGGGCGCAACGGGCACACGGTCGCCGTGGACGGCAAGGGCAACGCCTACGTTCTCTGGGGAGCCGGCTCGGCCAATATCACCCCGTCCCCGCCGGGAGCGCTGTTCCTCTCCAAGTCCACGGACGCCGGCAGGACCTGGACAACGACCCAGGCCACCCCCTACGGGTACGACAACCCCATCGGGGGGCCCGCCTTCGCCGGCCAGCAGATGGCGGTGAGCAAGGAAGGCACCATCCACATCGTCTACGGGTTCAACCCGAAGCCCGAGCTCGCCGCCTACGGAGAGGTCTACCACCGGGCCTCCTACGACGGCGGCAATACCTTCAGCCCGCTCAAGGACCTGAGCGATGACGATCCCAAGAACCTGGCCGCCCAGTTCTTCCCCAACATCAGCGTGGCTCCCAACGGCCGCGTCGACGCCGTGTGGTGGGACACCCGTGACGACCCCGGCATCCGCTCGAACGACGTCTACTACGCCTACTCCACCGACGACGGCAGGACCTGGAGCAAGAACGAGCGTATGACCGACCAGAGCGTCGACCGCCGCCTCGGCGTCTACGGCCTCGGGTACGACATCGCCGCCCCGCCGGGGGTCGCGTCCACCAACGCCTACGCCGTTGTCGGTTGGGACGACACCCGCAACAGCGGGCCGGCGCCCACCGGCTTCAACGCCGAGCTCGGCGGTGGTCTGCAGGACATCTACACCGCCGCCGTCCAGTTCGAGGCCATCGGTGGGGGTGGAACGTCCAACGCGGCCAAGATGGCGCTGGCCGCCGTCGTGGGCATCGTGGTTGTGGGCGTTGTGCTCGTCGTCGCCGCCCTGGCCGCCCGACGCCGAAACCCTCCGCCGGCATCCACCAAGCCTGCGGGCCAGAAATCGGCCGCGCAGGTCAGCTAAGCCACTCAGCACCACGCGCTCGCATCAGCCGCTGTCCGGGACAAGGCTCGACGAAACCCCCACTTCGTCTGCCTTGTCCCGGCACGGGCGCGAACAAACGAACCGGCCCTCTTAGCCCGTCCAGCGACTTAACTGGTGGGACTGGGCGAGGGGCCCCTGCGCAGGAGGATTGGTTGGTCCGGGGCCATTGCGGCGTCGAAGCACGGCTGGCACAGCTCCCGACCGTCGAGCCGTCGCACCCGCGTCTCCATAGCGGACTCGCCGCACTCCGCGCAGACGACGCTCGCGTGGATGCGCGCCTTGCGCGGCGCCGGCGTGTGGATCTCCTCGATCCGGTACAAATCGTCGGGTGCGATGGCGAGCACCTTGCGCGACTGCGCCACGTGCAACTCCTGGAACCGGGCGCGCTCGGCTTCGGTCGCCGACCCGGACCGAACTTTGGCGAACAGAGCCTGGTGCTCCGGGTCGCGCAGCCAGGCGTCGGCGCGCAGGACGATCCGCACCGCCCGCCCGTCGGACCGGCGGTGGAAGCTGAAGGCCGTCTTGCCGTAGTCGTGGTGGATCAGGTTGCCCTTGCCGAACGTGCACCCGGTCAGGAACTGGATGGCGTCGACGCCGCACATGTCGGTCTCCACCACGGCGACGACTTCCTCGTCCTTGGCGTGGGGCCCGATCTCGCGGAGCCCGATGAGGGCGGCCTGCACGCCCATGGCCAAGCCGGGGCACATGTGCCCGTGGAACTCCACCACCCGTTCGAGTGTCGCCTCGTCGATCATCGCGCTCTCCTCACCTCGGGTGCGGAACTCCATTGTCGGAGGTCTGGATCCGACTCCGCAAGCGATGCGCGGACGACGCTCATCTGCATTGATCGATTAGAGCAATCGCATCTTCCTGTCGATGACCCGACGCGGTTTGTCGGCTGAACTGCAATTCGGCCCTACGCTGGAAACGTTCGGTAGGGGCACCATTGATCCCGGCGCCCTGCACAGGCGCTTTTTCTCGCACGTATGTACAACAGGAGGAGTATCCATGGTCAGACGTCATCTGCGCGTCGCCGCGGCGGCGGCCGTGTTCGCATTGGCCGCCGCGGCCTGCAGCAGCACGAGCGAGAACGCCGGCACCTCGGCGTCGACCACGCCGGGCCAGCAACGGGTGACGTTGCGGATCGCGGCCAACACCCAGAGCGGTGGCTACCCGACCCCGTACGCGGCCATCCGCGGTCCCGGCCGGCTGATCACCACCTACATCTTCGACACGCTCGCCTTCCCGGACGTCACCGGGGAGCCCAAGCCCTGGGTGGCCAAGTCGTGGACGACCTCGCCCGACGGCAAGACGTGGACGTTCAACCTGAACGAAAACGTCAAGTTCCACGACGGGATGCCGCTCACGTCCGACGACGTCGTCTTCTCCTTCAACTACAACCTCACCGGGCCGGGCGCGGCGTCCGGCGTGGCCCAGGGCGTGACCTACATCGACACGGTCACGGCCCCCGACCCGAAGACGGTCGTCATCACCCTGAAGACGGTGCGGCCGAGCTTCCTGCAGGACATCGCCGGCGCGTTCGGCTTCGCCATCATGCCGAAGCACATCTGGTCGACCGTGACCGACCCCGCCAAGTTCCAGGGCCCGACGGCCCTCATCGGCTCCGGTCCCTACAAGCTCGAGAACTTCGACCTGACCACCAACAGCTTCAACTTCGTGGCCAACGAGGACTTCTTCCTCGGCCCGGCCAAGGTGCAGAAGTTCCAGATCGTCCCCGTGGCCGACGCCCTCCTTGCCCTCGAGCGGGGCGAGGTCGACGCTGCCAGCGGCGGCAACAGCCTGATCCCCAAGATCCAGTACGACGCCCTGGCCAAGAAGTACAAGGTCCTGACCGCGCCGGGTGAGTTCAACCTGGCCCTGTTCTTCAACCAGGCCAAGGGCTTCCCCTACAACGAGAAGGCGTTCCGCCAGGGCGTCGTCTACGGCCTTGACCGCAAGGACATGGTGACCCGGCTCCTCGACGGCCGCGGGATTCCCGGCCCGGCCGGCGCCCTGGGCCCGGGCAACGAGTTCCTCAACAAGAACCTGCCCGCCTACCCGCTCGACAAGGCGAAGGCCGGCGCCCTCTTCGACCAGATCGACCTCAAGGACCGCAACAACGACGGCCTCCGGGACAAGCCCGACGGCTCGGCGTTCAAGATCCCGCTGTCGGTCAGCTCGACGGACACCCAGCAGGCCCAGCTGGTGAAGGAGTACCTGCGGGCCGTGGGGCTCGACGTCGACATCAACGCCGTCGACCAGCAGACCTCCGACGACCGGGGCGCCAAGGGCGACTACGAGATGGCCGTCCAGCACTTCGGCGGCCTCTCCGGCGACCCGTCCGGTCTGATCACCCGGTTCCAGTCGACCACGCGCAGCACGTCGTTCACCCGGGTGTGGGGGTACAACAACCCCGCCTTCGACAAGGTCTCCAACGACCAGGCCGTCGAGATCGACAGGACCAAGCGTGGGGCACTGGTCGACCAGATGCAGAGCATCCTGGCCGACGATCTGCCCCAGATCTCGCTCTACGTGCCCGAGCAGATCACCTTCGTCGACTCGGCGAAGTACAACGGGTTCGCCTACACGCCGGGCTGCCCGCCGTGCGGTGCCACCGGCAACAAGCGCAACCTGTTCACCGGCAACGCCGACCCGGCACCGAAGAACTGAATCGTGGCCCTTCCCACCGACCTCACGTTCCTCGCGCCTCCGGGGGAGACCGCCGACTGGCGCCTCATCCTGTTGTGTGACGCCGCCGCCTCGACCGGGATCTTTGAGAAGCTGCCCGGCACCGCCGAGGAGCTCGTGGCTCGCACCGGGCTCGACCCGGAGTCCCTGCGGGTCGTCCTCGACGCGCTCGTCGCCCTCGGCGTGCTGGAGCGCGGTGACGGCGGAGCGTTCCGGCTCGCCGCCGGCGCGCCGGAACCGGCGGCCATGCCCAGGATCCGGCACCACGCCCGGGCTCTCAAGCGCTGGGCGAACACGATCGAGCCCCGGCTACGGGGGGAGGCAACGGCTGCCGGCGCCGCGGTGGACCCCGAGATGTTCCACGACGCCTTGGCGGCCAACGCCCGCGCGGTGGCACCCGAGGTCGTCGACGTGTGCCTGCAGCGCTTCCCCGAGGCCAGCAGCGTGCTCGATCTCGGGGGCCTGCACGGCGAGTACTCCCTGGAGTTCACCCGGCGCGGCCTGACGGCGACGATGCAGGACCAGCCGGCCATGATCGACGTGGCCCGCCGGCGGGGTCGCCTCGAGGCGGCCGGCGTCGAGCTGTTCGAGGGCAGCTTCTTCGAGACCGTCCCCGACGGGCCGTTCGACCTGGCGTTCTGCTCGGGCATCACCCACACCTTCGACGGCGAGCACAACGGCATGCTGTTCCGGAATCTGCGCCGGATCGTCCCCGCCGGCGGCGGCGTGGCCGTGGTCACCTTCCTCCGCGGTCGCAGCCCGATGACGTCGCTGTTCGCGGTGCAGATGCTCGTCAACGACAACGGTGGCGACACCCACACCGAGGCGGAGTATCGGGAGTGGTTGTCCGAGGCAGGCTTTGCCGTCGACGACACGATCCTGGACCTCCCTGGGCAGGGAGCCAGGTCGGTGCTCTTTGCCACCTGAGCCGGCCAGCCTCGAGATAGGTGATCTCGTCGTCACCTATCCGGGGCCACCGCCGGTCCGGGCCGTCGCCGGCGTCAGCCTCACCGTTGCTCCGGGGGAATGCCTCGGCATGCTCGGCGAGTCCGGTTCGGGGAAGTCAACGCTCGCCCGCAGCCTCCTCGGCCTTCTCCCCGAGGCGGAGGTGCAGGGTTCCATCCACCTCGGCGACATCGACCTGCGGTGCCTCGACGAGGAGGGTTGGCGTGACGTGCGCTGGAAGCGGATCTCGCTCTCCTTCCAGTCGACGACGGCGCTGAACCCGGTCCTGCGCATCGGCCAGCAGATGGCCGAGCCGCTGCGGGTCCACCTCGACATGAGTCACGGCGACGCCGGCCGGCGGGCCGTGGAGCTCCTCGGCGAGGTCGGCTTGGGCACCTGGGCGGCCGACCGGTACCCGAGCGAGCTCTCGGGGGGCCAGCGCCGGCTCGTCATGCTGGCCATGGCCCTGGCCTGTCGTCCGCAGGTGGCCGTGCTCGACGAGCCCACCGCCGGCCTCGACCCTGCGACCCGCAACCGGGTGCTCGCCCTACTGCGCTCGGTGCGCGACGAGAGCGGGATGTCCCTTGTCGTCCTCAGCCACGACGCCGACGCCCTTGAGCTGCTGGCCGACCGTGTGGCTGTGCTCTACCGGGGCTGGTTGGCCGAGGTCGGGCCGGCCGCAAGTGTGCTGGGCGACCCCCGGAACCCGTACTCGTGGGCGCTCCTCAACGCCCGGCCCACGCTGGCGTCGGTGAAGGACCTCCGGGGCATCCGTGGCGTGCCACCCAACCCGACGGAGCTGGCCGAGGGCTGCCCGTTCCTCGGCCGCTGCCACCAGAGCCGCGACGAGGTGTGCCGGCCGGCGTCGCCGCCGATGGTGCCGCCCCACGGCGAGGACGGTCCCCGGATGGTCGCCTGCGCCCGGGGCGGAGTGGTCGCGCTGCTCGCCGCCCGCCACCTCCGGAAGACCTACACCTCCGGCGGCCTTCTCGGTCGACGGTCGTCGGTGCGGGTCGTCGACGACGTGGACCTCGACGTGCGCGAGGGCGAGGTGGTCGGGCTGGTTGGTGCCACCGGCGCCGGCAAGTCGACGCTCGGGATGCTGCTCGTCCGCCTGCTTGACGCCGATGGGGGCACGGTCACCTTCGACGGTCACGATCTCCTCGGCGCCCACGGCGCCGAGCTCAAGGCCCTCCGGGCACAGGTCCAGATGCTCTTCCAGGACCCGTTCGAAGCGCTGTCGCCCCGACTCACGATCGGCGCCGCCGTCCGGGAGCCGCTCGACGTCCAGGGCATCGGCGACGCCGCGGGGCGCCGGGCCAAGGTCAAGCAGGGGCTGGCCGACTGCCGGCTGCCCACCGACGACGCATTCCTCGACCGCCACACCCACGAGCTTTCCGGTGGCCAGCTCCAGCGCGTGGCGCTCGCCCGCGCCCTGGTTCTCGACCCCCGCCTTCTGGTGGCCGACGAAGCGGTCTCGATGCTCGACCCGAGCGAGCAGGCGAAGATGATCCAGCTCCTCAAGCACCTCCAGGTCGAGCGGGGGATGGCGATGGTGTTCATCTCCCATGACCTGTCCGTCGTCCTGCGCGTCGCCGACCGGGTGCTGGTCCTGTCGGACGGGAAGATCGTCGAGGAGGGCTCCGGGGGGTCCATGCTGGCGTCGCCCCGCCACGAGGTCACCCGGTCCCTTCTGTCCGCGGCGGGCCGGGACCTGCTCTTCGCCGCCGCCGACACATGACCGACGTGCTGCAGCGCGAGGCGCGCGCCGCGGCCCGGGGCCACGACGCACCACCGCGGTCGAGGGTCCCCTACCTGCGGACCATCGGGCTCTACGCGCTGACGCTGTGGGCGCTGGTGACCCTCGTGTTCTTCCTCCCCCGCTTCATGCCCGGGGATCCGCTCCGTGCGCTCCAGGACGCCGACAGCGGCCAGTTCATCTACGACGCGCAGGAGCGGGACAAGATCGCCGCGTACTACGGGCTCGACAAGCCCCTGGTCTCCCAGTACCGGTCCTACCTCTCCGACCTCCGGAAGGGCGACTTCGGCTGGTCGATCTCCCAGAACACGCCGGTCGCCACGCTGCTGAAGAAGCGCCTGCCGTGGACGCTGCTGCTGACCGGCAGCGCCCTTCTCCTCTCGTCGACGATCAGCTACTTCGTCGGGATCACCGCCGCGTGGCACCGGGGCCGCTTCGCCGACCGCGCCCTCATCGTCGTGCTGTCGGCCACTCGCGCCATCCCCGAGTACGCGATGGCCAGCGCGCTGCTGATCACCTTCGCGGTGACCTATCCGATCTTCCCCCAAGCCGGGGCGCAGCAGGCGTTCGCCACCTACGGGTCACCACTCGACGCTATCGGTGACGTCCTCTTTCACCTCGCCCTGCCGCTCGCCGCCCTCACGGTCGGATTGGCCGCCAACAAGTTCCTGATCGTCCGGAACACCGTGATCTCCACCCTGGGCGAGGACTACATGGTCCTGGCCCGGGCCAAGGGGTTGTCGCGCCGGTTGCTCAAGTACCGCCACTCCGGCCGCAACGCCCTCCTGCCCTTCGTCACCGCCCTCGGCATCCAGGCCGGCTTCGCCGTGGGCGGTTCGCTCTTCGTGGAGTCGATCTTCAACTATCCGGGCATGGGCACGCTCGTCGAGCGGGCGGTCACCGCCCGGGACTATCCCCTGCTCCAGGGGTGCTTCATCCTCCTCGCCGTCGTCGTCCTGATCGCCAACCTGGCGGTGGAGCTGACGTACGCCAAGCTCGACCCGAGGGTCAGGCGGCGGTGACGGCCACCACCGTGACGCGGGCGCCGGCGCCCGGGCAGGGGTCGCCCCGGGGCACGTATGTCGCCGGCGCCATCGGCGGCCTCATCATCGCGTTCTACGTCGTGCTGGTGCTCTTCGGCAGCCAGCTCGCGCCGTTCCGGGCCACGGAGCTGGCCGGGCCGTCGCTTGCCCCGCCGGGCGGGGCGACCCGCCTGGGCACCAACCTGCTCGGTCAGGACATCCTGAGCCAGCTCATCCTCGGCGCCCGGGCATCGCTCACGGTCGCCCTGTGCGCCGGCGCCGGCACCGTCGTGCTCGGCGGCATCGTGGGCGTGGTCGCCGGCTGGTTCCCCGGCTGGTGCGACGCCGTGCTCATGCGGGTCACCGACCTCGTGCTCATCGTCCCGAAGCTGCCCCTTCTCCTGCTCGTCGGGGCCCTGACCGGCGGCTCGGTCCTCGGGCTGTCGCTGGTCATCTCCCTGCTGTTCTGGCCGAACGCAGCCCGAATCCTCCGCTCCCAGGTGCTCAGCCTCCGCACCCGCACGCACGTGCGGGCCGCGACCGGCTTCGGCGCCGGCACGTGGCACCAGTTGCGCCGTCACATCCTCCCCGACCTCACCCTGCTCGCCATCGCCGAGTTCATCCCCGCCGCCGGTCGGGCGGTCGGTCTTCAGGCCGGCCTGGCATTCCTCGGTGTCGGTGACCCGACGCTGCCGTCCTGGGGCGCCATGATCCGCGACGCGGTCGCCTTCCGGGCCCTGTTCATCACCTCGGCGTGGAAGTGGTGGCTGGCGCCCCCGGTGATCGCCCTCGTCGCCCTCATCGTCGGGATCACCCTGCTCGGTGCCGCCGCCGAACGCCGGCTGAGCCCCCGCCTGGTCCGCCACGCCCGGTAGGTCCGGTCACCCGATGTAGAGGATGTCGCTGATCGCCCGCTGGTCGCCGTTCCCTTGCGGCTTGTTGACCACCCCGCCGTTGAAGTACATGGTCGCCGACCCGCCACCGTCAACGTTGTAGGCCACCGAGGCACCGAGGTCCTTGAAGATCTGGGCGAACTCGGTCATGGTCACGCCGCGGCTGTACCCACTGCTACGCCCGTCGACGACGACGAACACGAAGTGGTTGGCGTCGATCATCCCGATCCCCGTACGGGGGTTGTTCCCCTGGATCGACCGGAGCCCGAAGTTGTTGTCGATCTCACCGTGGTCGATCCCGGGGACGATCTCGCCGTTCTCGAGAAGGCCGGGACCGAACGACAGCGTGTTCCAGACGCCGGCGGCGAGGAGCGCGGCGCCGGTGGTGGTCCGCTCGTCGTAGACGGCCATCGTCCCGTCCCGGTACATGGCCAGGCCCATGCGGGCGTCGGCGTCGCGGTACAGGACACCGTTGCGGATCAGGATGCCGTTGTCGCGGAACCCGTAGTAGTCGCCGTTGACCGCGAACACGGCGTCGTAGGACTCGGCGATGTCCGATGTGTCGGCGACGATGCTCCGGCCAAACTTGTTGGGGACAACTGACGCTTCCGTGGGTCAGGCGGCGGCCCAAGGAAGCTCGGGGCCGAGCCCACCTCGGTCCAGCATGATCATGGTGATGAACGCATCTGGGTTGTGAAAGCCGCGGGCGTTGG
>JAHFUP010000106.1 GCA_023265025.1 Acidimicrobiia bacterium
GTCCACGGCACCATTAGCGCCAGGCTCATATGCCTTCGACTCGGGGACTCCATTTCATAGGGCGATCGCCGGTGCCAGCATCCAAGGTGGCCCCCTCAGGCTATTTCGCTACAGCCTGCATGCCTTCAGCAGCACTGCGTAGAAGCCAGGCGAGCTGCCGTTCCCGGGGCCGAAGACGACCATCGGGAACCCGCCCTCTCGGGTGGCCGCCGGGGCCGCCTCCTTTGCCTCAGGTCCCTCCGACGACGGGGTCGGGTAGTAGATGGAGGTGACGAGCGTGCGCGACACCTTCGCCGGCTCGCCGCCCTTGGCGTCCGTCGGGCGGCTCATGTCGACGAACGTCTCGGTGCGGACGCCCACGCCATACGGTCGGACACCGTCCTGTGCCGAACCACCGCCATTGCCACAGCCGCCGAGCGCGCCCACGAACAGACAAATCGCCAGGGATATCGGCCCATGGGCCCGCCGTCGGGTCATCAACCGTGAACGCTAGCGCTGCGGGGTCGACAGGCCTCAGGCCGCGCCGGTTCCCGTCATCCCTTTACGAACCGAAGGCGATCAGGTTGCTCCAGCCATCCGGTAGAACGCCAGAACCCGACAGCCCGGTCGTTGCTGTGTACGACGCTGGCAGCGAGTCGGGTCGCACCCCGCTCCTGCAAGGACCCCTCAGCGCGGTCCAACAACTGACGCCCCAGCGAGCGATGCCTGTGAGTCGGCGCGACGATCAACCTGTAGATCGAGCCACGCCACCCATCCCACCCAGCGATCACCGACCCGACGATGACGCCATTCTCAACGGCCACGACAAGCGCCTCGGGATCAGTATTCACGAGCCGGGTAAGGCTCTCGATATCGTCGGTGTGCGTAGGCTCCGCATCACCGGCGGCCCATAGGTCGAGCACGGCAGGAAGCTCTGCCATTTCCGCGCAGCGCAATGTTGCGGCCATGTCGGCAACGCTACGGGTTCGGCACGCGGCGCCCCCTATCGTCGTCGCCCGAATCGTGGAGTAACTGTTCAGGTACGAGCGCCGGCCGGCGGTAGCCAGGGGCCGGTCGTGAACAGTTCGACGAGCGCGTCGAGGAGGTTCTTGCCGTGTTTGGCCGCGGTCTGGATGTAGCTGCGGCAGGCGGCGAAGGCCTCGGCTCCGCCGGTGCTGTGGAAGGTCCCACTCACCTTCTGCTGGATCTTCACCATCCGAAGGTCCCGTTCGGCCTGGTTGTTCGACCAGGGCGCCCGAGTGTCGGCGACCATACGCAGCACCTCGGCCTTGCGGTCGCGTAGGCGCGCGGCCAGGTTCCAGGCGTCGCGCTGGTAGCCGGTCCAACCTCCGGTGTGGCGGCGCCGGGGCGGCGGACCAGGGGGCAGTCCGCCGAAGGCCATCTGGATCGCGTCGTCGTAGCGACGGCGCAGGTTGGCTGCTGCCTTGGCCGGCACCTTGTTCTTTCCCGCGGCAGCGGCCTTCTCCGCGGCGTCCTTGGCGTCGAAGAGCACGGCCTCCATGGCCGTCGTCCACGGGTTCTGCGAGGCGACCTCGCCGACCGCGCCGAGGGCCCGGACCAGGTGCGCACAGCACTGGGCGTGGGTGGCGCCGCCCAAGTAGTCATAGGTGCTGAGCCCGTCGTGCATGAGGATGCCCTTGTAGGCGGGGAGCACGGCGATGTCCTCGATGGCCGTCCGTCCCCGGCTCGGGTGGCAGACCACCAGGGTGAACAACGACGTGCACACGACGTGGAACCAGCTCGTGGCCCCGGACACCCGGGCACTGGTCTCGTCGGTGTGCAGGACCACGGAACCGGCCAAGGCCATGCGCAGGCGGGCGAAGAAGTTGCCCAGGCGACCGGCCGCCTCGGCCTGCAGGCCGGCCACGAAGCCGGTCGACACCGGGGCGCCCAGCACGTCGGAGAGCAGCTCGGCGGCCCGGGCCACGGGCAGGTGCTGGCGGGCGGTGAGGTAGGTCCCCAGCGCCCGCACCCCCGGCCCCCAACACGCCGGGGCCGTCGCCTCTGGCGGGAACGACGCGGCGGTGATCTTTCCGCAACCACAGCGCACCCGCTGGGCAACGTGGACGGTCACCTCGGCCCGCACCGCAGGGAGGTCGAAGACCTGGCGGCTCTCGCCTCCGACGACGGTGCCACGGTCGAGACCGCCGCCACATCCCGAGCAGCGCTCGGGGCGGTGGACGACGGTGCGATCCGGGCGTTCGACCCGGCGCAGGTGATGGCCCTCGGCGCCGCGCTGCTTGCCCTGCTTTCGGGCCTCGGCCCTGCGCTGCGCCCGGGACAGGTTGTTCGCCGCCCGCTGGGTGTTCGTGTCCGATGACGGTGGTTTCGAGGAGTTACCCGAGTGCTTGCCCAGCTGAGCTTCCAGGTCGGCGACCTTGGACTGCAACTGCACGAGCAATGCCCGCAGCCCGGCGTTCTCCGCCTGGAGCCGGGCGATCGCCGCCTCCAACTCCTCGGCCGACAACGCCGCGCCCGGAGCATTCCGTTGCGGCGCAACGCCGCCGTCGGGATCAGTAGAAGGTGAGATCCGCGATTCTCACACGACCGCGTGTTCGAGTGGCGGACCCACCTGAACAGTTACATCGTGGAGGCCTGACCCCCCAACGCCGGTTCACGGTCCAGGCAGCGTGATGTGCCGTACAAGGTCGACGAGGTGGTCGAGAACGAGGTCCAGACCTGACCAGTCCTGGTCGACCATCACCTCAGGGCGCAGCTTTGCTGCGGCGACCTTCTCCCGGAAGCGCTCCTGCACTCGCTCCTTGTCGCTGATCTCGCCTTGGTACGCGCGCAGGCGGCTGACGTACCCGCCCCACACGACGGGCTGCAGCTCTCCACCGACGGTCAAGACGTCCGAACCGAGGTACAGCTCAATCGATCCGGCCAAGCCGTTCACATCCATGACGTGCTCTCCTTGCGGGCCGACCGTCGGGTAGGCACTGGCCAGGTCAAGCCCAGGCAGCCGGGTGATTACCAGATTGGCCGGAAGAGCTGAAGTGTCCACGGCGTGGATGACATCACGAGCCGCGGTGTCGTTGTCGAACAGGGCGACAACGCGGTTCGGGATACCCGCAGACGCGAAGGCTCGGACCGTCTGACGAAGTGCAGCGGCGCCGCCCTCGTTCTTTTGGGCGAAGTCGGGAAGCTTCAGGTAGCCGATCAAGTGAGGGCGGCGGAGTACCAGGGCACCTCCACATCGAACCGACCTTCGGTGAGCACAATCGGAGCCAGGCCGCCCTGGCTTGTATACGCGACAAGCTCCCTTGCGTGGTCTCGCGGATCGACGGACGGTTCTAGCCACCCGCCCTCGAGGAGATCGTCCAGGTCGAGGGTGATCTCCTCGTCGGGCGGGAGAGCTTCGAGAACCGCGCGAAGTTGATAGCGGGAGTCATGATCGTCCCAGAAAGACATCAGCCACGACGCGGAGCCGAACGGCTCGCGTTGGCCCCAGCGCTCGACCCGTTGACCGGCGGCCAGCCCCCTCCGCAGATCCTCAAGCCATCGATCCCAGGTCAAGCCGGTTAAGAAGGCGACCTCTTGGGCGTCCTCGACGTCGAGGATCGTCGCTCGGGTCTGTCGGAAGTCCACGAGGAACTCGACCCGCTCTGACGCAAGACGTTCCAGCTCCAACGCAACGCTCCACCCTGGAACGCCAAGCACGTCGAGACGATCACGAAGCGCACCGACGTGTGTGCGGAACCCGGTTACGCGCACTTCGTCGTCCTCGTACGGCCCCCGCTTCCATGCGGCCAGTCGCACTGCTTCCGGCCCCTCCAGCTCGATCCAGTCTTCGCGGGTGAAGAGGATGAAGAACAGCTGGTCCACGCCGTTTCGAAAAGAGCAGATGGGTCGGCCGTCGCTCAGATACACGCACGCGTAGCTACTCACTCACACAATTGTGGCAACTGTCGGCACGTCGGAACCGCGTTCTACTTACAAGCGCGAGGCTGCGGTCGCAGCGCGCATGACGCGGGTCACCTCGGCAGCACACGGCGTGCTCTCGAAGAGTTGCACCCGCCTGTCCCAGAACGCCGGTCATGCGGGTGCTCCATCTTCAGGTCATCGCCGGTCAGTGAACCTCTTGGACATCATGAAGCCGACGTGGCACCCGGTGACCGCCTCCCGGACCTCGTGGCGCAGATCGAGGCGAGGCTCATCGAGCTCGACGAACAGCTGGGGGATGCCGTTGAACGATGAGCGCCAGAAGTGCAGGCCCGCGAGCAGCCCGTTGAGCAACGCATCGGTCTCTGTCTCGTAGAGATCGGCGTCGTAGACCCACTGGAACAGCAGGTTCGGGGTGTAGCCGAGGTGAAACCAGAACCCGACGGCTTCGTCGGTCCCGAGGGCGACGCAGAGCGCGCCGAGCCGGCGGGCCTCCGCCTCGACCCGCTCGACGAGACGACGGCCGATGCCGCGGTGACGGAACGCCGAGACCACGCCGATGATGCGCAGCGTCACCGTGCCGTTGTCGTTGCGGAACCCGAGGGCGCCACCGACCACATTCCCCTCGACCGTGGCCACGACCATGAGCGGCTGGTCGGCAGCGAAACGCTCGACGAGGTCGTCGATGCGGTGGTCACCGCTGTCGATCGGCTCGGGCAGCTGCGCACCGGCGAGGTCGAACGCGGCTCTCAGGTCGCCGAGGTCGCGCACGGCATGCACCTCGATCGTCGTGGCGCCCCTCGTCCTCTCGGGACCGACACCAAGACGGCAGCGGACCTCGGCCAGCGCCTGATGGCGGCTCAGAGTCTCCGCAGTCAGCGAACGCTCCCAGCCGTCCACTGAATCGGCCGACGGCTCGGCAAGGAACTGGGCGATGTCGGCCAGCCCGACGCCGGCTCGTCGCAAGAGGCGCACGGTGTCGGCCTGCTCGATCTGGACGAGCTCGTAGTACCGGTATCCAGATGTCGGATCGACGAGCGCCGGTACGAGTACGCCCGCCTCTGCGTAGGTCCGTAACACCTTGGGCGAGAGCCCACAGCGACTGGAAAAGTCA
This sequence comes from Acidimicrobiia bacterium, assembly GCA_023265025.1. Lineage (GTDB taxonomy): Bacteria > Actinomycetota > Acidimicrobiia > Acidimicrobiales > AC-14 > CADCTB01. Next base: position 4,997 of record JAHFUP010000106.1, read on the forward strand.
CCGATCGTCATCATGTCGTCCACGACGACGATCATGAGGCCTCACCCCTGGGCAAGGTCAACAGCTCCATTCCGCCTGGGCCGGACGTCGCCGTCAACGACAGTCCTGACCATGCCCGAAGTGGGTGTGCCGACCTTTCAGGACCCAGCCGGCCGACCGATCAGCGCTTTCGACCGGTGCCGCGCGACGCTTCGTGAATGAGTCGAGCGCTGCAGGCTGCCGTGGAGGTGGGCACGGCCTGCGGGATCCGGGTGACTGAGCCGGCGCTTCTCCAGGAGACGAACAACACAGTGGTCTGGCTGCGGCCGTCGTCGGTCGTAGCCAAGGTGGCAACCCGTACCGCCTCGAAGCTCGGCGTCCGCCTTGAGCACGCCCTCGGGTCCGAATTGGCGACCCTCGGAGCCGACATCGCCGTCCCCCTGCCCGGCCTGGAGCCCGTTGAGCACCTGCCGACCGGCTTCGTGGTCACGCTGTGGGAGCGGCTCGAACGCGTGGAGGCACAGACGACCGACCGGTCGCTGTCGCACTCCCTGGCCGCACTCCACGCCGCCCTGGCAATGACCCGAACGAAGGTGCCGTCTTTTCGGGCGGAGCTGATGCGGGCCCGACTGGCGCTCGACGACGACGCCTTCATGGCCGCCCTCGCGCCAGGCGATCGGAGCTTCCTCCGCGCTGTCTACGATGCCGGCCTGGCTGAACTCGACGGAGTCGACCTCGACCGCCAACGACTTCACGGCGAGCCCGCACGACGGCAACCGGGTCCTGACCGCTCAGGGAGTGCGCTGGATCGACTTCGAGAGCTGCGGCGTCGGACCCCTCGAATGGGACCTTGCCTTCCAGTCCGACGAGGTCAGCGCGACGTTCTCCGACGTCGATGATGACCTGTTGCGGCGCCTGAGGCGTCTGAACAGTGCCCGGGTCGCAACGTGGTGCTGGGGGACGGTGCGCTTTCCGGAGATGCGGCGGCACGGTGAGTTCCACCGCCACGCCCTCCGGGCAGAGTCGAACCGCCCCAGGAACCGAGGGCCGGCTCCTGCCACTTGAATCCGACGCGCGCCCCTCCGGCGGGGGTGAGAAGCGGCACCCGGCGACGACGTCCTATAATCACGGCAGTTTCGGCCGCCGCCACATCGCCCACAACGCCGGCGCTGGGTCATGGTTGAGCGGGCTTCGGCCAAGCTCGCCGCAGTGCGGGCGTGAAGCACGAGGGCGCCCATAATCTCGCTGGCGCCGCCGGTGAAGACGCCCGCGCAATTGCCGGCTGCCGAGCGGACGCGCGAGGGCCGGGTGATCCGCAAACGCCAGCGCGGCGCGTTGTGCATCCGGCGCCGGCTGTAGCGAACCGCATCGCAGCACTTCCCGCGCGCTCGGCAACGACGCGGCCCTGACGTCCATAGTCCGCCCGGGGCCCGCCAGCCCAGAGCCGCGACAGGACAGGCGAGCCGGCCGCAGAAGCGCAGGAGGGGGACCGCGACGCGCCTGACTCATTTTCGGCGATCTGCCCGGTTGAGGGGCACCTACCGTGTCCCGAACGCGCGATCTTCCTCCCGGTGGCCCGCGTCCGGACCAGGCCGAAGCCTCGCGGACGGCGTCGTCTCCGACCACGACACCGTCGCCCCTTACCACCGCCGCACAATTTGGGGTGCGAGGCCGGACGGCTGGCAAGCATGCTCAACGACCTCTTCGAACCTTCGCGCCGCCTGGCGAGCTCAGGCTGCGGATCGAAGCGAACCCTTGGCTGCGCGCTAGGGCAGCGGTACGCTTCGACTGCGATGGGAAACAGCGTTGGCGCTTGTGGCCGATCCAGCTGGGAGTCCGGGATGGGTCACGCCCGACTAGGCGTTTGGCGCTGCGTTGCCATCGCACGACGTTGCGCCGAACCGCTCCCATTCCTTCTGGTGGGAACGTCCTCTCCGGCGCCGGCCAAGCCGGCGTCGTCCTGGCCGGCGACACCTCATTCGCGACCTGGCCGCGGATCGTGGCGACTACGTCGTCCCATTCTGCGGTTCGACCGCGGGATTCCTTTCGGCGGCGCGAAGACCGACCCAACCGTCAAGGAGGAACGATGCCCTGGCAGATGACCGGTAGGTATGTGGCCCCCTGCAGCTGCGACGTTGGCTGCCCTTGCCTCTTCGGCGAGCTCGATGGCGATCGAGGGTGGTGCTCGGGAATCATCGGCCTCGACATACACAGCGGCGAAGTCGACGGACTCGACATCGGCGGCACCAAAGTCGTGTTGCTCGCCGATTGGCCCCGGGGCTTTCTAGCTGGTGACGGGAAGGGCCGAATCTACTTTGACAACGGGTTGTCGCCCGAGCAATGCGCAGCCCTCGAACCGGTCCTTGGTGGACAGAAGGGTGGTGTGTTCGAGGCGATCGCCGGGCTCGTCCCCGAGATCCTTCCTTCGGAGCGGGCCGCCGTCGCGTTTAGCGAAGACGGCGAGGAGCTTCGGGTGACCGTCGAAGGCGTTGGCGTCGGGATCTTCAACCCGTTGATGGGACCGACGGGGGAGAGGACGCGCGTCCTGCACGCGGCGGCGTCCTTCCGCGACGACACCTTCCTGGGCAAGGGCGGCGGCACCCACTTCCACGCGCCGGACTTCCGCGAGTGGGAGAGCGGCGGCCACTCCGAGATGGCTGAGTTCGACTGGAGCGCCTGATGGCGGGGGCTCCGGCCCCCGCCCAGCGGACTGATACGCCACGAGCGACTTACAGCCTGCTCCCCCGGCGGGTGACCGCCGCCGTCGTCGCGTGGCTCCTCGTGCTGGCCGGCCTGGCGTGGGTCATCACCGCCCGGCAGGCCAACGACATGTCCGACATGGTCACGGGCCTAGGCCAGGTGGGCGGCCTGGCGCCGAACGACATGGCCATCCCGGTCTTCCTTGGCATGTGGGTCGGGATGATGGTGGCGATGATGCTCCCGGCCGTGGCGCCCATCGTGCTCGCCCACCGCACAGTGGTAGTGAAGCGGGGCGAGGGCGGTGGGGTCACTTCCGCCTTCATCGGCGGCTATCTCGGGGTGTGGTCGCTCATCGGGGTCGTACCCCTGCTGGCGTTCCTCGGGTTTCGGAATCTGGCCGCCGACGCCGGAGACTCGCTTTGGTTGCCGACGCTCGCCGGCGGCGTCCTCGCCGTCGCCGGCGCTTACCAGTTCACCCGGTGGAAGGCCCTCTGCCTGCGAGCCTGCCGGAGCCCGCTGCAGTTCGTGCTCACCCACGACTTCGGCGGCGGCGCCCGCAGCGCGTTCCGGGCCGGTGTCTCTCACGGGGCCTACTGCCTGGGCTGCTGCTGGGCTCTGATGGCAGTGCTGGTCGTGGTCGGCCTCATGAACCTGGTGTGGATGGTCGCCGTGGCCCTGATCTTCGTCGCTGAGAAGAACTGGCGCCACGCGGTGGGGCTCACCCGCGTGGTGGGCGTCGGGCTCCTCGCGCTCGGCTTGACTGTGATCGTCCACCCGAGCCTCCTGCCCACGGTCTCGGGCGTCGGCGACGAGCCTCCGGTCATGGGCGAGCACATGGGCCACATGGGCTGAGCCTCGATCCAAGGACGAACACGGGGAGCGGAGCGTAGGTGATGAGTCGAGAGGCGGCTCCTTCGCAGCCGAGCGATCAGCGCAGGCTGGCCTTGGGCGGGCGGTTTCCGGGTGGGGAAGCGCCCGCCTCCGCCGAGGCGGTAGGACCCGTGGAGCCGCGGCCCAGAGCGAGGCGAGGGCGGCCTGTGAGCCGGCCAGGGCTGATCGCAGCAGCCTCAGGCACAACTGCCCGCCCTGAAGTGTGAACAATCCCGACGTGTGGCGCCTCCGGGGCCCACGGGCGAGGCAGCCGCCGGCCTCCCTGGCGTTCGCTCTCCCCTGGAACACCATGATCGCCGACCAGGCAGGCACCGCACCAGCGCCCGCGGGGCTACAGCGTGTCCCCTAATACCAGCGATCCCGCAGGCGCAGCACCGTCACGTAACGCCGGCAGGCGGGCGGCAGACGCTAGGACTGGCGCGACGAATGTCGAGGGTGCGGAGCTCGTGGCGAAACTGACGACCTCGCGCAGCACCTCGGGCAGCCGATCAGCAGATTGGGTCAGCGGACCGCGCTGGCGCATCGATAGTCGGGGCTTTCGGCCCTACGACCGTTGCGTCACGGAGTGCACGATTGCTTGCGTGATCACCCGTGAGGAGGTCCCTCGTGCGGAGACGGCCGTAGGGCGATTTCGCCAACCGGTGCGGGATGACATGGCTGGAGAGAAATGACCAGGGCCAGAGGTCGCGCAGTGAGGCCCTCAAGCCGTGGCGTGACGGTGCCGACAGGACGAGGATGCGCCAAGTGCCGAACGGCCGCGTCGTGGCGCTGGTCGCGTCGCTGGTCGTGCTGGTCCTGGCTGTGTCCATGGCCTCCGCGGCGGCGCGGCGCCCCCCGGGACTCCCGAACAGCACCCGGGTGCAGGCCACCGGAACCGACGCACTGGCGTTGGTCGCCCCGGCGGCGACGACGACCACGACCGCAGCGGCCATTCCGACCACCACCCGAGCGAGCGTCGTCAGCCCGACCACCTCACGACGGCCGGCGACGCCTCGCGTCACGACGTCCCCCGCGACGCGCAATCCCACCACTGCTCCGTCGGGGGTCGTCCGCTCGACGCGAAACACCTTCGGCCCCGCACCCGCCAGCTACCTCGACATCGCCTACTCACGCGGGGCGACATCGTGGGCGGGCATCTCCGACGGCGTCACGATCACCGTGCGCACCGACAAGCCCGCCCCCCGCGTCGGGGATCCGATCACCTTCGACATCGACCTGTCGAGCTCGGCACACGTCTGTTGCGGCGTGGAGGTGAGCTTCGGGGACGGGTACCGCTTCGACGGGGGCAACAGTTGGACCTGCCCCGGACCTCAGGGGCACGGTCCGGTCCATTTCACGACAACGCACACCTACAACCTCGACGGGCGGTGGACGTTCATGGTCGCGCCCATCTCGGGCAACTGTGTCGAGCCGCAGGCGATGGCCGGCCTCTTTGGCGTCGTCGAGATCGGCCCGGGAGCGAAGGCAGCACAGGGACCAACGCCGCCCAGGATCGACTTCTTCGACGAGACCCAGCGGCCCGTCGGCCGCGAGAGCGACAGGAGCTGGGCCTCCATGGTCGCCTGGATCCAAGACGATGATGGGTTCATCGTCAGTGCGGCCATCGACTGGGGGGATGGAAGCGCTCCGCAGTCCTTCGGTCCGACCGCCGACCTCTCCACGTGTCGACCGACCCTCGAGGGTTGGCCGGGGCAGGGGGTGAAGTCGATCCCGACGGGTCAGGCCATCCATCACTACGCGGCACCGGGTGTCTACACACTCACCCTGACCGCCATCTCCACCGGCTGCGACGGCGTCTCCGATCCCCAACGAGTCACGGCGACGTTCACTTGGGTCGATCCGACATAGCTCCGGCGGCCGAAGGTGCCACCTAACGACGGACGTCGCGATCGGCCGGGGTGTCCTCTACCGCCGGTTGGGCGGCAGAGTATGCCCTGCGCCCTCGTACGCCGACGGCCACGACGCTACGCCCTCCCTGCGGCACGGCTCGCCACGGGCGACGATGGAGCAGTGAGCGCGAAGCCCGCACCGATCATCATCGTCTCCGGTCCATCGGGGGTCGGAAAGTCGACCGTGAGCCGACTCGTGGCCGCGGCCTTCGATCGGAGCGCCATCGTTCCGACGGACGCCATCATGGGCTTCGTCGTCAGCGGATGGGTCGACCCCTGGCTCCCGGCGGCTCAGCGTCAGCACGAGATCGTCGGCGGGGTCCTTGCCGTCGCCGCAATGCAATTCGCTGGGAGCGGCTACACGACGGTCGTCGACGGGCACCTGTTCCCTAGCGGGGTCGAAGGGCTGGCCGTCGCCTGCGCAAGGCGAAGCGTGCCACTCCACTACGTCGTGCTGCGCGCTGATCTCGCCACCTGCTGGGCCCGCGCCAGCCGTCGCGGCGAAGGGCGATGGCCGTTGGACTCGCGGACCTTCGACGAGCTGCACGCCAGGTTCGCCCAGGTCGGCGCCTACGAGCCGCACGTCATAGACGCCACGGGCCCCTCCGAGGATGTCGCCGCCGGTGTACTCGCGGCGTTTCGGGAGGGCAGGTTCGCGGCGAGGGGCCAACCCTCCGCCGGATCGGATTAGGACGCCGACGGGCCTTCGTCCAGGGCGTGTCGCACAGCACGAGCGGCTCCGACGCGGCGATCGAAGATTCACTCCGTCGTTGCGAACGACACATCCACGAGGCCTCGGCCGGCGGCGTATCGGGGTTTGATCAGCTGTCGAGCCACCCCATAAACCCGGGCAGTTCGAGCTGGATGCCCTCGCCCGTATCGCCGGCTCCGGGACCAGCCGCCGCCCCATCCAGCGCTACGCGAGACTCGGCAACGTGTACGTCGTCCACGGTACCCGCAAGTTCCTCGAACGGGTCGGCGCTCCATCCCGGGCCGAGGACGGTTATCCGACGACCGTCCTTGGCGACTGGTACGCGACGGTCCTGTTCTGGAGGCCCCAGAGCGCGCTGTTCGTCAACGAATCGATCTTGCTTCCGGTGCTGCTGCCCTTCGCCCCCGCGGCCTCGGTCATCGACCGGTTCTCAGCGGCGATGGCGACGGTGCTGCGAGGCACGGTATCGACGAGCCGTTGGTCGAAGCCGAGTGCGCAGCGATGGCCCACCATCGTCTTGCCAAGACCACGAACCGCAGCGTGGTCGGGATGATGACCGAGTTCGCTTTCCTCGGTAGCGCCTACGTTGAGTCGCAGGAGGCGGTCGACCTCGTCGAACTGTCGCTGTGGCTCGCCCGCACCCCGTGCGGGCCGTTGTACAGCCGCCACGGCAGTCCAGACCGCGAACTGGCTGCCCACATCGCCAGACGGCACGGCTGACCACGGCACCTCCCCTGTCACCAGGACGGAGTCGGCGGGACCTGAGCGACCCGTCGGTTCTACGATCTGGGACTCGTCGATCTCCGAGGAGGGGCCATGGTTGACCGAGTCGTGGTGTTGCACGCCGACGACGGACTGTCCTTCATCGCCGACGCCTGCGCGGCGATGGCCGATGCCGTGAACGAGACCCGCCTGGTCACTGCCGGGCACGCCGACCTCGTCGAGGCGTATGCCGAGATGGTCGTGGCCTTCGCACGGCTGGTACGACCCCGTCTACTGGGCGACGGCGAGACTGTCCGGGTCGCGGTGATGGACCACCTCCTCGATCGCCTGACCGAGGCCCGAACCGGGCTGATCTCCCTCCCCGTCCTCGACGTCGTCGACCGGCTTCACGGGGAACTCACCCAGGACCACGCCCGGGTTTGACTCCCTGGGGTCGTCCCGCCGTGCGCCCATAATTACGCGGCCGCGTCGTCGGCTTCCTGTCCCTGACCGCCGGCACCGAGTCAGTCAGCTCGGGATGTCCATGTGCTCCGCGGCCAACTCTGACCAGCACGGCGCCTCGGCGCCTCCTTCTTGCCGACGGTATAGTTCAGACGGTGCGGCGGCTGGTTATCGCGAAGTTCCGAGCGATCGGCGCTCGCTGCCCCTCGGGTTTGGGGGTGGCTCTGGAGTTCGGCCATGGCGACAACCGGGACCGCGAATCAGCGGCGCTATGCCGGCTCGGCGACCCGACGGTCTCGTTGGAAGCGGCCGCGGGATGGCTGCTTACCAGCCGCATACTCCGGCCGGATCGCTGAGGTTCTCCGGTGGTTCGTCGTCAGCTCGCACCGATCCTGGTCGTGGTCGCCATCGCCACCGGCTGCACGCCCGATGCGCCGGACACGGCACCGGTCCCCGCGCCGTCGGTGTCGGCACAGACGGTGGAGCCGTCAACCCTCCCGACCGAACCGGCGCGCCCCAAAGCATTCGTCACCGCGTACGCGACCGGGCCCAGCTCGGGTTGGCTGCTGACGAGGGACCACCTGTACCGCACGCTGGACGGCGGCACCACATGGACAGGTGCGGCGGTTCCACCACTACCGGCTGGCGTGTTCCCGCCAGGACAGTTGTTCGTCCGGGCGGACATAGCGTGGATCGTGACCGTTTCCGAAGGCGACGGCATGGTCGTGGTGACACGGGTCGAGGAGCGTGGGGTTAGCTCGCAGGTCGCCTTGCCCGGACCGCACCCCGGCGCGACGTCCGCCCGGGTCGCGTTCGCCGACCCGCAGCACGGGTGGGCGGCCATCGCCGGGCGCACCCCGGGCAGCACCCTCTATGGGACTGATGACGGCGGGCAGTCATGGCGCGCCATAGGCGGGATCCCCGTCGATGGCGCGCTTCATCCGGTCGACACCAAGACGTTGTTCGCCCTCGGCAGCCGACTCTGGCGCAGCGATGACGGCGGAGTGACGTGGCGGGGCGAGCAGCCGCCCAGCCCGGCCATCCCCGAGCTTCCCGCCAGCTACACGGCACTCTCTTTGTTCGGCATCCGAGGCGTGCTGCAGGTCAACGTGCCGACCGGGATGATGGGCTACGCCGTCTTCGACGTCACCGCCGACGGCGGGCGGACCTGGACCTCCCGCCGGGCGCCTGATCGCGCCGCATTCAGCAACACCGGCCCGCCCCTGAGGCTGTCCGCCACCGGGCCGGACGATTGGCACATCTCCCAAGGCCGGCAGTTGTGGGCGACGACCGATGGCGGCCGCACGTGGCAGGAGGTCACCACGGACCTGCCCGCGGTCAACGTCGTCGACCTGAGCTTCGTCTCCGCCGACCAAGCGTGGGCAGTGGCTACCCAGCGCGTCGGCGACGAAGAAGTGCGCGGTCTCTACGCCACAGAGGATGGCGGCCGGCACTGGGTCGCGGTGAGGGCGCCCAGCGAGTAAGCACGGCAACGCTGCGCTGGAAGTCGATCACGGTGTGTGTTCATCGCTCATCGGACCGGATCCAGCCAAGGACGTCGATTTGGTCCTGCGCGAGATGGAACGGCCCGATCGCTGTAGACGACCGTCCAGCGGTAGCCCATAACACCGAGCGTGCAGGTCCGACGGGGTGACCCCAAACGCCGGCTATGCGACCACGACGGCGGTCGGGAACCACCACCACCGATCGACGGGGCTCGACTTCGACGTGCGTCACCTCGCCGGCAACGCTATTGCCCCAAAACCTGGGTCATCCCCAAGTCGTCGGCATCGTGGTTCTCAATCCATGCGACCGCCTTGTCGGGGTTGCGGCGAATCGCCTTGATCGTCTGACGGATGCGCCGTGTTGACGGCCTGACTTCGTGGTGACGTAGGGGTCTCGCTCGGCCGCCGTGTTGACGGCCGTCGCTCAGCCGGTCCTCTTGTCGCCGCGAGTTCGGCCTCTAGGTGTGCGATCACAAGACCGTGCAACGGCGAGGACTGCTCCGAGCGCAGCAGCTCGAGCTGCACTACTCCCCGGTCGATGACCTTGCGTCCCGCCAATGGGTTCTGCAGGCGCACGTTGGCGCTCCATCCAATGCCGACAGTGGCCTCTCCCATCTGCTCGCTGGCTTTGGCGCGTCGGCGGGCGGCGTCCTGCGTGAACGCAATCCTGGCCGTCACCCCGACCTCGTGGTCCGACTCATCGACATCGAGGGAATGAAGGACGGTGTCGAAACCGTGGAGCCCTCCGACGACGAGGGCTTGGTCGTCGGTCCCGATCCACGCTTCACGTATCGGCGCGATCCGAGGCCAAACAGATGTTGGATCCGGCGACACGAGCTCTCCTCGACGCCAGTCATCCCCGTCGTCGAGATGCTGGACATCTATTAGGCCATCCACGAACCGGAAGTCTCTCATCCGAACGGCCACGCTCCGCCATGAGTGCCGGGAATGCGCCGATGCGCCTAGAGGACAGACAGGGGCCGATTCTCCCCCTGCGCAGCGCCGCAGCATATGCCTGAGCACCGATCGGTATTCGAGATGCGAGGTCTACCAGCAGTGTCACGTGACCCATGACCACGAGCCTCGCGGGTCCGTCGGGGTCGCCCAGAACGCCGGCTACGCGTCGCTCGGCCCGGGGATCCAGCCCGTCCGCATGGCCCAGTGCTCGGCGCCGGCGAGAATCAGGTCGCACGCTGGGTCCTTCACGGCGTAGTAGATGTCCGAGTCGTCGAGCGCGACGTCGGCGAGGGCGCGCTTCAAGAGTCCGTATGCGCCTGCGGCGACTGGGTCGGCACGCAGGTAGTCGCGGAAGAGGAGCGGGTACCGCTGGTTCAGTCGGCCCTGTTCCCGGACGTGGAGGTGGATTGACGACCCGTTCGACCAGTAGAGCTTGGCCCACTCGCCTGCATCGGAGGGAAGACGGAGCGGGAGGTGGTCAACGATCACATGCTGTCGTCGGATGAGGTCCGGCAGGATTTCGTGAGGCCAACCTCGCGCCACATCGAGGTGCGCCACGGTGACCTGGATATCGATGACGTCCTTCGCGGCCAGGCCGGCGACCGCTGTCGACCCGATGTGATCAATTCGGAGGGCCGGCTGGCCGAGCCGATCACGGAGTGCCGCGCCGATGGTAGCGAAGGCCAAAGCCCACCCATCGTCGTGGTCGAGGATCGTCAGTGGCCTCCGCCGCTCCTTGTCCACGGCGCCATTCTCGGTGGTCAACTCTCTCCTCGCCAACGCGGTCCTGTCTCTGCAGGTGAACTCAGCCAGCTGAGCTTCAGCGCGACTGCGGTCAAGCAACACCGGGGACGGCCGTCGCAGGTGTCTCCTATCGACGACCCGATCGCCGGAATGACGGTGTCCCACGACGCCGGATCAGCAGCCACGGCTGATCGTCACGTCATGCGCCCAGGCGAGCCACTCGTGCCCAACGCGTCGCGCCCACGCAAACGGCGCGAGCCCGGGTTGGGCGCGCACCCCGAGCACCTCACCGTCGAAGCATCGCCCGAGAAGCAGGCCTGCGCGGGAGAGCTGATACGAGGAGGTCACGAAAATCACGCGTGTCCAGCCCTTCTCCTCGGCTAGGGCGGCGATCACGCGTGCCTCCCCCCGGGTGGTATCGGGGTCCGGTCGTGGGCAATGAACCTCATAGGGCAGGTCGTCGCTGCAGGCTCGGTTTCCAGCGGGCCATTCGGGCGCCGTCCCATTGGGAATGACGAGGTTCGATGCCATCCCAGCGGCCATGAGTCGCTCCGCTACCGCAAGTCGCTCACCACGGCCTCCAGCGAAAATGACGACGGCGTCCGCACGCGCCGGCTCAGCAGTGGGACGGCCAGACGAACAGGCGGGCGGTGATCAAGGCGAACGACACGACAAGGACGGCGCCGATTGTCACGACGCGTGCGAGGTGCCTCCCGATCCACTTGCGGAGCCTCACCGCAGTTCGCATTCGTCAAAGCCTGCCATTCACGTTCAGCCGATCGGCTCCAGAGCGTCGGCTCGGGGGTTCTCGCGGCGGGAAGCATGCGCCGGTAGGCGCAACCCAGCTAGCCGGAGAGCCGGCTGGCCGGCTGGCCGGCTGGCCGCCGGGCGGAGCTGCCACGGCGATCTGGTCCGGCGCCAGCGCTTGTTCCATATTGACGCCGCTTCCGGATCACGGAGTCCCGCTCACCTACCGGTCCGAGGATGAGCTCGGGGGCCACGCCGGACGGCATACCTCGGGAGGCGGTTCAGGGGCCGACGAGACCTCGACGATGCTCGAAGCGGACCTGCGCCCGATCCTCCCGGGAGGCTCGTCGACCAGAGCCGGCGCCGTTCCGCATAGCCTCCTTCGGCCATGACACCAGGCGGGCAGGGGCGGGTCATTTTCGTGAGCTACGCCCATGAGGACGTTGACGTGCTCGTGCGGCTGCGGGTGATGCTCGCCCCCCTGGTCCAGGGTTGCGCGGTAGTCGGCGGGCTATAGGCCGAGGAGGGTGAGTGCTCGTGTGGCGTTCCGGGCGATGTGTCGCAGCGCTCGGGCGATGTTGGTGTGGCCGTGGATTCGCAGCACGCTG
>JAHFUP010000019.1 GCA_023265025.1 Acidimicrobiia bacterium
TAGTGATCTCCTGGGCGTCGACGATCCGACCGACTATGGGGCGGCACGTCGAGCGATCGTCCGGGTGACCGCGCAACTGATCGACCTTCTCATCGGCCTGGATCGCACCGACGCCGCCATACCGGGCCTGGAGTGGACGGTGGCCGGTACGGCCGCCCACCTGGTGAAGGGCTTCCGCGCCTTCGCTGCGGCGGTCGAAGGTCGCCTCGACGGGTGGGGGACCCCTGCCGCTGATGCGGTTCTCTCCAGTCTCGCCGAGATCCCCGATCAACACGACCCGCGGACCGTGGCGCGCCAGCTCGGGCACGCGGTCGACGCGTTTCTCTCCGCTAGCGCGGACCGGTCGCCCGACGACCGGTTTCCCACGCCCTGGTACACGGTCGACCGGACGAACTGCGTCGGTCCCATGACCTGTCTCCTCCTCGGCGAACTCGTGATCCACGGTGTTGACATCTCCGCTGGCGCCGGGCGCCCATGGCCGATCGATGCCGACGACGCACGCCGCATCATCACCGGGGTCTTCCCGGTGAAGATCCCCGTCCTGGTCAACCCGGACACGACGAAGGGGCTCAAAGCCCGTGTTGAGCTCGCCGTCGACGGGGGGCCGACGCTCGTCGTGCAGTTCAGCGATGGAACTGCGACCGTCGAGCCCGCCAATACCGGGCCGGTCGACTGTCACGTTGGCGGAGACCCGACCGCGGTCCTTCTGCTCGCCTATGGACGGGCGGCCTCGGACGAACTTTTCACTCAGGGAAGGCTCAGGGCCTGGGGGACCGACCCCGCCCTTGGCGTGAAGTTCAAGAGCTACATGAAGAACCCCTGACGCCCGTAGCCGCCCGCCAGCGCCAACGCCACGACGTGGTCGGTGTCGACGCTGTCAGTCGTCCGCCGGCTCCGTGGACTTATCCACCACCCTGGCCCGCGTCGTTCCTATCCTTGGGGTCGACTCGCGTCGCCTCGCTGAAGGGGCCGCCCATCCCCGTCGATGACACCGGGGCCTGCCTTCGAGGAAGCTCTGTAGGAGGGAAGCGATGAGCTCGAGCGGACAACGAATCGCCCCGTGGAGGACGCGGGCGTAACGCCGACGTGGACAGTGAGCCAGGTGCACGCCGGGCTGGACGCGGCGCCGGCCAACGCCGGCATGCGTCAACTCTGGGTGGTGGGGACCGTAAGCAGTATGCGGCGGAAGAGCGGCTTCTTGTCGCTGGAGCTGGTCGAGTACCAGCCCGACGCAACGACCGTACGGTCGGTGCTACCGGTGGGGATCTCTTCCATGCCGCAGCGGCCGAGATCGACCGGGTGCTGGCCGGAGCCGGCGTGCAGCTGGAGGGACGGGATCGAGGTCGCCCTGTACGGGCGCCTCGAGTCGAACGGCGCGTACGGCCCGCTGCGCATGGTCGGCCTTGGGGTGGACCCCCGGGTCGCGGTCGGCGCGGCGGTGCTGGCTCGGGACGCACTGGGTGCGGGAGCTCGAAGCGAGTGGGGCGATGGCCGCCCAGCGGGCGCTGGGGATGCCGGCGGTGCCCCGGCGGATCGGGCTGGTCTCGGCGACGGAGGGTGCGGGCCGAGCCGATGTCATCGAGGTGTTGCGGCGCTCGGCCCACGCCTTCGAGGTGGTCGAGGCCCGTGCGGCCATGAGCGGGCCGACGGCGCCGGCGCAGGTGGCTCGGGCCCTGTCGGGGCTGTGTGCCCAAGGTGTCGAGGTCATCGTCCTGGCCCGGGCGGCGGCGCCCGGAGCGACCTGGTCGCGTTCGACTCGCCGGAGCTCGCGAGGGCGGTGGCGGCGTGCCTTGTCCCGGTGCTGACCGCCATCGGCCACTCCACAGATCGGTTTCAGGGCATTATCGCTGGTCAGCGCAGCACCCTGATCATGCTTTGCAAGCAGGGTTCGCCGGTTCGAGTCCGGTTGTCTTCCTGTCGGCCGCTCTCAGTCGAGAGAGCGCTGGTCATGGACGACGGTGTCCGAGGTTGCCGAAGTCTTGGTGCAGGTGGCCGAAGTCTTGTGCACGACCAGTGACGCCGCTCCCGGCATCGCCCCGGAGACTGATGCTAGGTGCTGACCTGCAGGTTTTCCGGTTTTCCCAGGTCATGGCACTGCTATGTGTCGACTTCCCAAGTTGAGGACGGTTGAAGTCGGTCGCCGCCCGGCAACTTGCGTGCGTGCCTGATAACTGACAAGCCGCGTATTATCCGGTCATGGCATCGATCAGGAAAACGGGCTCATCGACTTGGCAGGTGCGGTACCGGGACCCCAACGGGCGGCAGCACGCCCGGAACTTCGCCCGGAAGACCGATGCGAGCCGCTTCGTACATGCAGTCGAGACCGACAAGGTCCGAGGCGACTGGCTTGACCCGCGGCTCGCCAAGGTCACATTCGAGGAGTGGGCGGTCGAATGGCTTACTCAGCTGGGCCATCTGAAGCCCAAGACTCGCCGGAGCTACGAGACATCCTTGCGGTGCCACGTTCTGCCGTTGTTAGGTGACGCGAAGGTGGGAACGCTCGACCGGAGCGCGATCCGGAGATTCACCAGCCAGCTCACCGAGGGTGGCGCCGGCCCGGCGGTGGTGCAGGTGGCTATCCAGGTGACCCGTCATGTGCTCAGCGTCGCTGTCGACGGTGGCGCCCTACGGGCGAATCCCGCGGTTGCCCTGCGACTGGCGAAGTCGGTACCCGGCGAGAAGCTTTTCCTGCGTCCGGAACAGGTCTCCGCCCTGGCCGATTCGATCCGACCCGACAAGTACGCAACGCTGATCCGGTTCGCCGCGTACACGGGGCTGCGGGCAGGGGAGATAGGTGCCCTCCGTCTCGGTCGCCTCGACCTCTTGAGGGGCACGGTCGAGGTCGCCGAGTCCCTCGCCGACTTGGGAGGACACCTCGAGTTTGGCGCGACCAAGAACTACGCCCGGCGGCATGTGCCCCTCCCGCCGTTCCTGAGGGACGAGCTGGGTGAGTACCTCGCGTTGAGCCGCCGGAGCACCGACGACTTGGTGTTTTCCGCTCCTAAGGGCGGTCCGTTGCGTCACGGCCTGTTCTACAGACGTGCGTTCAAGCCGGCGGTACTGGCGGCCAACCTGCCGGAGGGGCTGCGCTTCCATGACCTCAGGCACACCTACGCGGCGTTCTGCATCGCTTCCACGGCCGACCCGTATGCGGTAATGCGGCGCATGGGTCACTCGTCGATCACGGTGACCTACAACACCTACGGCCACCTGTTCCCGGAGCGGGATGCCGAGATAACCGACCGCCTCGAGGACCTCTTCCGCCGAGCGGGTGTGGACTTTTCGTGGACTCGGCCCGGCGCTCCGGCCAACGTCTCCGCTCTGAAATAGCGTCTGACCTGCACTCTTGCTGGAGCCCGAGGTCGGATTTGAACCGACGACCTGCTCATTACGAGTGAGCTGCTCTGCCGAACTGAGCTACCCGGGCGAGCTGTCGAGTATGGCACGCCGGCCACCAAGCGGCGGGAGCTTGAGCAGGAGGCTCTGCAGGAGCAGCGCCTCGGTGGGGTTGCGGACCATGGCCTCGGCGGTGGCCTGGATGGCGCCGACGGCGTCCATGCACGCTTTGGCGTCGCCGGCGCCGGCGGTCAGGGCGTCGCCGTAGACGCCGGCCAGGGTGGCCAGGCCGAACCGCAGCTCGTCGTGGCGGAGCCGGCGCAGCTCGCGCTTGTGGCGGTCGGCGAGGACCTTGCGGCCGGCGCCCCGCTCGCCGGTGCGCTCGACCCGGTCGGCCAGTTCGGTGAGCTCGGCGGCCTGGCGGGCCTCCAGGGTGGCCACGCCGGCCGACCCCAGCAGCTCGGCCAGGTCGGCGGCCACCACGGCCACCGTCGCCCCGGTGCCGTCCAGCCGGCTCGGAACGGCTCGCCAGGCGTCGCGCCGGGCGCTGAACCCGCGGTCGTTGGCCAGCAGGCGGGCCCGGTCGAGTCGGCCACCTGCCACTGCCGCCACCTCGGCGGCCACCTCGGCAACGACCCCCTCGCCCACCAGCGCGGCCTCCACCTCGGCCGGGCTCAGCGCCCCGAAGTCGACCCGGACGCACCGCGAGGCGATGGTCACCAGCTCGGGCGTCAGCTGCTCGGCCAGGATGACGAACACCGTGCTCGCCGGCGGCTCCTCCAGCACCTTCAGCAGCACGGACGCCGCCTCGCGCACCAGGTGGAAGTCGGTGAGGATCAGGACCTTCCGGGCCCCCTCGTTGGGCGACCGCATGGCCAGCCGGCGGACCTCCCGGGCCTGGTCGACGGTGATCGATGGCCCCGACCGCTCGACCAAAACGACGTCGGGGTGCGCCCCCGCCAAGGCCCGCCGGCACGCGTCGCATTCCCCACACCCCCCACGGGGACAGAGAAGCGCAGCGGCGAAGGCGACCGCCGCGGTGCGCTTGCCCGAGCCGGGCGGGCCGACCAGCAGGTAGGCATGCACCGGCGCCGGCACCGCGGCCCGTAGGTGGGCGACCGCCGACTCCTGCCCGATGACGTCGTCGAAGACCGACATCAGGCCTCCAACGCCGCCAGCACGAGCGATTCCACGTCCTCGACACTGCCCGACCCGTCGACGACCCGCCAGCGCGCCGGGTCGGCGGCCGCCAAGGACCGGTACCCCTCTGCGACCCGCCGGTGGAAGTCGTCGCCGGCCGCCTCCATCCGGTCGGGCACCGCCTTCCTCCGGCTGGCGGCGACCTCGGCGGTCACGGCGAGCAGGATCACGACGTCCGGCGCCAACCCGCCGGCGGCCCACGCCGACAGGCGGGCCAGCTCGTCGACGGACAACCCCCGGGCGAACCCCTGGTACGCCAGCGTCGAGCCGGTGAAGCGGTCGCTGACCACGTCGTCGCCCCGCGCCAGTGCCGGTCGGATGACCTCGGCGACGTGCTGGGCCCGGTCGGCGGCCATGAGCAGCGCCTCGGCCCGCACGTCGAGCGCGGTGCCGACGCCGCCGGCATCGAGCACCAACGACCGGATCCGCGCGCCGACCGACGTCCCGCCGGGCTCGTGCGTGAGCACCGCGCCCAAACGAGCCGCGAGCCGGGCAGCCTGGGTCGACTTCCCACTGCCCTCCCCACCCTCGAACACGAGGAAGCGGCTCACGTCCGCACGCGCGACGCCCGCAGCGCCAGCCCGCCGGCGGTCAGGATGATCGCGGCACCGATCCAGAGGGTGATGCGCACGCCGGGCAGGCTGAAGTCGGCCGACCCCAGGCTCAGCTCACCGTCGAACACGGCGTCGGAGAAGTCGTCCAGCACCCGCGACACCAACGGCGCCAGCGACAGTGAGATCAGCATGCAGAGGCGGGACAGGGTGTAAAGGGTGGCGAAGGTCCGGCCCCGCAGCTCGTCGTCCACGCTCTCCTGCAGGATGGTGAAGCCCAGCACGTAGACCGCTCCTGCACACACGCCCATCACGGCGATGAACGCCATCGTCAGGCCGAGGCTGCCCATCGAGACCGCGATCAGCATCGATCCGCCAGCCCCGACCACCACCCACGGGAAGGCCCGGCTGTGGGGCACCCGCTTCTGAACCGTCGACAGCCCCACCACTCCGACCGCCAACCCTATGCCCAGGGCGGTGAGCAGCAACCCGAAGCCGGCGGCGCCGGCATGCAGGACCTGGTTGGCGTAGATGGGCCCGAGGGGGGCGATCATGCCGCCGCCGATCAGGCCGGTGCCCAGGCCGATCATCACCGACCGCACGGTGGGGTTGGTGCCGATGAACCTCCACCCCTCCTTGATCTCCGAGAAGGTGCGGGTGAGGTCGATGGGCGCCCGCTGGACCGGCCGGTTCCGGGGCAGGGTCAACGACCAGATGAGGAAGGCGGATAGGAAGAACGTGCCGACGTCGAAGTAGATCGCCAGCGACTCCTGGTTGAGACGCAGGAAGTCGAGGCTGCCGGCGTGGCGGCCCAGGATCTCCGACACCTTGGTCAGCGAGGCGAACAGGGCCGAGGCGATCGGGAACGTCCCGTACGCGGCGGCCAGCGAGAAGGAGTTGGCCGACGCCAGCTTGCCCGCTTCCACCAGGTTGGGCACCGACGCCTCCTTGGCCGGCGACCACAGCAGGGTCAGCACTTCGAGGACGAGTGAGGCCACGAACAGGCCCCACACCGTGTCCACAAAGGGCAGGGTGAAGAGGACCATGCCCCGGCCGACGTCGCAGGCCACCATCACCTTGCGCCGGTCCCACCGGTCGACCAGGACGCCACCGACGGACGCCAGGAAGAAACCCGGGATCATCCGGGCGCTCATGACGAGGGCGATGGCCGCCTCGGGGGAGCCCTTCCCCACCCGGGCGGTAAGGGTGAGGATGGCGAACAGACCGATCCAGTCGCCCATCGACGAGACGACCTGGGCCAGCCACAGCCGGAAGAACGACGTCGACCCGAGCAGCTTGGGACCAGAAGGCTCCGTCCGCGCGCCGTTCACCGACGGCAGCGGCTGCGTCGCGTCGCCGTCGGGCGTATCGGAGACGCGCTCGGCCACCTCGTCAGCGTACGGGAGGCGGGGCTATTTCTTGCGTCTTGCCGCGGCCTTGCGCTTCGGCGGCGCCGGCCCCTTGTCACGCTTGTCCTGCAGCAGTTGGGCGCCCCGCTCCGGCGTCAGGGAGTCGACGTCGTCCCCGCTCCGGAGTGACGCGTTCGTCTCGCCGTCGGTCACGTAGGGCCCGAAGCGGCCCTCCTTGACGACCATCGGCTTCTTGCTGACCGGGTCGTCTCCGAGCTCCTTCAGCGGCGGTGCCGCCGTCCCCCGCCGTCCCCGAGCCTTGGGCTGGGCCAGCACGGTCAGGGCGTCCTCGAGTGTCAGGGTGAACAGCTGCTCCTCGTCCTCCAGGCTGCGGCTGTCGGTGCCCTTCTTGACGTACGGCCCGTAGCGGCCGTTCTGCACCGTGATGTCCGCCCCGTCGGCGGGGTCCTTGCCCAGCGAGCGCGGCAGGCTCAGCAGGCGCAGGGCGTCCTCGAGGGTGACGGCCTCCACGTTCATGTTCTTGAGCAGCGATGACGTGTGGGGCTTCTTCTTCGACGAGGAGTCGGCCTCGCCGAGCTGGACGTAGGGACCGAACCTCCCGGCGCGGGCGATGACCGCCAGCCCGGAGGTGGGGTCGTCGCCGAGCACCCGGTCGCCGCTCGGGGTGGCCAGCAGCTCGACGGCCTTCTCGATGGTGAGCTCGTCGGGGGCGATGCCCTCGGGCACCGCTGCGGTCTCGCCGTCACGGGACAGGTAGGGCCCGTAGCGGCCCACCCGCACGACGATCTCCTTGCCGTCCGTGTCGGTGCCGAGCGGGATGGAGTTGATGGCCCGGGGGTCGATGGCCTCCAGGCGGTCTTTCACCATGTCCTTCAGGCCCGGACTGCCATTGTCGGCCGCTGCGGCCGAAGAACCGGCACTGCCGAAGTAGAACTTGGACAGCCAGGGCTGCGCCTCCTGCGACCCGCCGGCGATGCCGTCGAGGTCGTCCTCCATGCGGGCGGTGAAGGCGTAGTCGACGAGGTCGCCGAAGTGGCTCTCCAGCAGGTTGACGACCGCGAACGCGGTGAAGGACGGGATGAGCGCCGAGCCCTTCTTCCAGACGTAGCCACGGTCCTGGATGGTGCCGATGATCGACGCGTACGTCGACGGCCGGCCCACGCCCATCTCCTCCAGCGCCTTGACCAGCGACGCCTCGGTGAACCGGGCCGGCGGCTGGGTGGTGTGGTCCTTGGCCTCCAGCGACTCGGCGGTCACGGTGTCACCCACGGACAGCGCCGGCAGCCGGACCTCGCGGTCCTCGAGCTCGGCATTGGGGTCGTCGGAGCCCTCGACGTAGGCCCGCAGGAACCCCGGGAACTCGATGACCTTGCCGCCGGCGCTGAACTCAGCCTCCTCACCGGTCGAGGACCGCCCGGTGATGCGGACCTGGACGCTCTTGCCGCGGACGTCGGCCATCTGCGACGCGATGGTGCGCTTCCACACCAGCTCGTAGAGGGCGGCCTCCTCGGGGCTGACCTCGCGGGCCACCTGCTCGGGCATGCGGAACGTATCTCCCGCTGGCCGGATGGCCTCGTGGGCCTCCTGGGCGTTCTTGACCTTCTTCGCGTACCGGCGGGGCTGATCGGGCACGTACTCGGGCCCATAGAGCTGGGCGGCCTGGCTGCGGGCCGCGTTGAGCGCGGTCTCCGACAGCGCCGTGCTGTCGGTCCGCATGTAGGTGATGTAGCCGTTCTCGTACAGGCGCTGGGCGACGCTCATGGCCCGCTGGGCGGTGAAGCGCAGCTTGCGTCCGGCCTCCTGCTGCAATGTCGACGTCATGAAGGGGGGGTACGGCGTGCGCTTGTACGGCTTCTCGTCGACCGACTTCACGGTGAACGTCGACTCGGCCAGGCGGGCGACCAGGCTGCGGGCATCCTCGGAGTCGAGGACGACGACGTCGGGCGCGGTGCGGGCGCCGGTCTCGTCGAAGTCCCGGCCGGTGGCCACCCGGGTGCCGTCCAGCGAGACGAGGGTGGCGCCGAACGGCGGCGAGTCCTTGGAGAATTTGCCTTCGACGTCGGAGTACGACGCGCTGCGGAACCGCATGCGGGCCCGCTCACGCTCCACCAGGATGCGGGTGGCGACGCTCTGCACCCGGCCGGCGGAAAGGCGGGGGAGGACCTTGCGCCACAGGACGGGCGACACCTCGTAGCCGTACAGGCGGTCGAGGATGCGGCGGGCCTCCTGGGCGTCGACCAGCCGGCGGTCGAGGTCGCGCCAGTTCTCCACCGCGTCCCTGATGGCGCCGGCCGTGATCTCGTGGAAGACCATGCGCCGTACAGGCATGCTCGACGGCGGTTTCAGCACCTCCATGAGGTGCCAGGCGATCGACTCGCCCTCCCTGTCCTCGTCTGTCGCGAGGTAGAGCTCGGTGGCGTCCTTCAGGAGGGCCTTGAGCTTGGTGACGACGTGGCGCTTCTCGCTGTTGACCACGTAGAGCGGCTTGAACCCGTTGTCGACGTCGACGCCGAGGCGGGCCCAGGACTCGCCCTTCTGCGCCGCCGGGATCTCCTTGGCGTCCTTCGGCAGGTCGCGGATGTGCCCCACGGAGGACTCGACGACGAACTCACTCCCGAGGAAACGGGAGATCGTCCGGGCCTTCGCGGGCGATTCGACGATGACGAGGGGTTTGGCCATGGCTACACGACAATTGACAGGCTGGGAGGCCCCTGTCAAACGTCGTGCCGCTTCCATACCCGCCGGCAAGGGCGTCTACGGTGCAGGAATGAACCCCGAATCCCTGATCGAGGCGTTCGGAACGCTCGGCCTCTTCGCCATCGTGTTCGCCGAATCCGGGCTGCTCGTGGGCTTCTTCCTGCCCGGGGACTCCCTGCTCTTCACCGCCGGCCTGCTGGCCTCGAAGGGGACGCTGAATCTCCCGCTGATCATGGTCGGCTGTGCGGTCTCCGCCATCGCCGGCGACCAGGTCGGCTACGTGATCGGCCGGCGGGCCGGGCCGGCGATCTTCCGCCGGCCCGAGTCGCGGCTGTTCCACAAGAAGAACGTCGACCGGGCCAAGGCCTATTTCGAGAAGAACGGGCCCCGCACCATCATCCTGGCCCGGTTCGTCCCGGTGATCCGCACGTTCGCCCCGGTGGTGGCCGGCGTCGGCCAGATGAACTACCGGAAGTTCGTCACCTACAACATCGTCGGCGGGATCCTGTGGGGCGGCGGCGTGACGGTGGCCGGCTACTACCTGGGGAAGTCGATCCCCGACATCGACAAGTGGCTGCTACCCATCGTCCTGCTCATAGGGGCGGTGTCCTTCATCCCGGTGATCCTCGAGCTGCTGAAGATGCGGAGGGGCGAGGCCCAGGCGGACGGCGTCGTCGTACCCGACCAGGGTGAAGGGCAGTAGCCGCGCCGACCAGCGTTCGCATGCGCCACGGTCCGGTCCGTGAGCGCGGTGGTCGTCGTCGGGCTGGCGGTGGCTGCCGTGGCGTGGGGGGCGCTGTTCGGGGTGGCGCGGGGCGCGTTCTGGTCGCGTGCGGCGTTGGCCGGGCTGGCCATCGGCACCTACGGCGTCATCGCCCAGCGGGCGACGATCGGTGACCTGCTGCGGCCGACGGTCCTCGACGTGGCGATCGGCGTGGTGGGGGCGGGGGTGCTCTACGCGATCTTCTGGGCCGGCGACGCGGTGTTGCGGCGCTGGCTTCCCGCTGGTGCCGCCCAGGTGCAGAACCTCTACAAGGTCCGGTCGGTGCGCACGCCGGCGCGGCTACCGATCGCCGCGGTATTGCTGATCGTCGGGCCGTGCGAGGAGCTGTTCTGGCGCGGTTTCGTGCAATCTCGGGCCGGATTCGCGGTGGCCCTCGCGGCCTACGCCGCCGTGCACGTGTGGGAACGCAAGCCTGTGCTCGTCCTCGCCGCCGTGGTCGGCGGGGCCTTCTGGGCCGCCCTCTTCGCCTGGCGGGGCACGCTCGTGGCGCCGACCGTCAGCCACGCGTTGTGGGATTTGGTCCTGATTGTCTGGTTCCCTTTGCCTACCGCCGACGGTGCGGATGGTCCCAAACCCGCGGAGGTCGATTAAAGCCGGTGCGGATCCCGCCGAAAGGTGGGTATGCGAACCGCTGGCCGAACCCGACGTCTCCTCATCGGAGCTGGCGCGGTGAGCGGCATCGCCACCGTCGCCCTCGGCACTCTCGCATGGTGCGTCGCCGCTACGTCCCCGGCCGCCAACGCCGCCATCGCCGCTGCCGCCGCGCCCTCGTCGACCACCACGTCGACCACCGCGAAGCCGACCACGACGACGTCGACCACCGCGCGCCCGACGACCACGACGCCGACGACCGTGAAGCCCCGGCCCGTCACCACCGCGGCGCCCACCACCCGCCCGCCGGCGACGGCCCCGGCGCCCACGGCCCCCCGGGTCACGTCGACTCCGGCGGCGATCGCGCCGACGACCGCCACGCCGGAGGCACGTTGTGCGGAAGCACGCCAGTGGGTCGCCGAGCACGGGCTCACTCTGCCGGCGGGCTGGGGGTTCCGCTGCCCCGGCACCGCCATCGTTGCCGGGGAAGCGCGCTGGGGCGTCGCCTGCTGGAACTGCGAGGGCAATGGGAGCAGCTGGATCGCCGTCGACATCGGGCGCATCGGCTCCTCCACCGCCGCCCTGCGCTACGTGATCGCCCACGAGACCTGCCACGCCATCGACTACGTCGGGGTCCTCGGCATCACCACGGAGGTCGGCGCCGACCTGTGCGCCGCCGTGCACGGCGCACCCCGCCCCTAGCTAGCGCCACCGCCTACTGGGTAAAGGCAGAGGCGGCAACCGACTCGGCGCCGGCGCCCAGACCCTCGGTCTTGCGCTTGGAGAAGGCGATGGCGGCGATGAGGATGGCCAAGGCGACCAGCGCCACCGCGTAGCGGGCGCCGTCGTTGTTTCGCAGGTTGATGACCGCCGGCAGAATCAGCAGGGAGATCAGGTTCATCACCTTGATCAGCGGGTTCAGGGCCGGACCGGCGGTGTCCTTGAACGGGTCGCCGACGGTGTCGCCGATGACCGCGGCCTTGTGGGCCTCCGAGCCCTTGCCGCCTTCGTGGCCGTCCTCGATGTACTTCTTGGCGTTGTCCCACGCCCCACCGGAGTTCGACAGGAAGTTGGCCATGAGCTGGCCGGTGAGGATGACCGCAGCCAGGAAGGCGCCCAGGGCCAGGTAGCTGATCCCGAAGCCGATGATGACCGGGGACAGCACGGCGAGCAGCGCCGGCGTGGCCAGCTCTCGCAGCGACGCGGCGGTGCAGATGTCGATGACCGGGCCGTAGTCCGGCCGCTTGGTGCCGGCCATGATCTGGCCGTCGGCGAACTGGCGGCGGACCTCCTGGACGACGGTGCCGGCGGTGCGCCCGACGGCGCGGATGGCCAGGGCGCTGAACAGGAAGGCGATCGAGCCGCCGATGAGGAGGCCGATGAAGGTCTTCGGGTCGGCCACGTTGATCTGGGTCATCGGGTTGCGGAACAGGGCCGAGCCGGTGTCCTCGATGCCCAGCTCGGCGCCGATGGTCTCGATGAAGCTGGCGAACAAGGCCACCGACGCGATGACCGCCGAGCCGATGGCGAAGCCCTTGGTGACGGCCTTGGTGGTGTTGCCGACCGCGTCGAGGCTGACCATGATCCGCTCGGCCTCGCCGCTGAACTCGCCGGACATCTCGGCGATGCCGGCCGCGTTGTCGGCCACCGGGCCGAAGGTGTCCTCCGACACCACCACGCCGGTGGTGGCGAGCATGCCCATACCGGTGAGGGCGACGAGGTAGAAGGTGAACTGGATGTTGCCCTCGCCCAGGGCGATGGCGACGGCGAGGGCGCCGGCGATGGCGACAATGGCGTACACCGAGCTCTCGAGCCCCGACGAGATGCCGGCCAGCACGGTGGTGGCCGGGCCGGTGCGGGTGGCGGCCGCGATCTCCTGGACCGGCGTGGTCTCCGTCGAGGTGAAGTACTCCGTGAGGCGGCTGGCCACCTGGGCGAGGACCAGGCCGATGACCACGGCCCAGAACACCTTCAGGTTCTTCACGTAGAACTGGGCCACGAGGAACGTGCCGACCACGGTGAGCAGACCGGCGGTGAGGAACCCCCGGTTGATGGGGGCCATGGCCGACTTGTCCTTGTCGGTGGCCTTCACCGCGTAGACGCCGACGATGGAGGCGAGCACGCCGATGGCCCGGGCGACGACCGGGAAGATGAGGCCGAGGGCCGGGTTGCGGCCGATGGAGGCGAAGGCGGCGACGCCGAGGATGATCGACGCGACGAGGGTGACCTCGTAGCTCTCGAACAGGTCGGCGGCCATGCCGGCGCAGTCGCCCACGTTGTCGCCCACGTTGTCGGCGATGGTGGCCGGGTTGCGGGGGTCGTCCTCGGGGATGCCGGCCTCGACCTTGCCCACCAGGTCGGCGCCGACATCGGCCGCCTTGGTGAAGATGCCGCCGCCGACCCGCAGGAACAGGGCGAGCAGCGAGCCACCGAAGCCGAAGCCCACGAGGATGGCGGAGCTGGTGTTCTGGAAGATCAGGATGATGATGGTGGCGCCCAGGAGGCCGAGGCCGACGGTGAACATGCCGGCGACGCCGCCGGTGCGGAAGGCGACCTTGAGGGCGGCGGGCAGGGAGCCTGACTTGGCCGCGGCGGCGGTGCGGACGTTGCCCCGCACGGCCAGGCTCATGCCGATGAAGCCCGTCAGGCCGGACATGAGGCAGCCGGCGAGAAAGGCCAGCGTCCGGAAAATGCCCGACTGGGCGAAGGACAGGGCGTCGGTACCGTCGGGCTTGGACACCGCGGTGGAGGTGATGAACACCAGGATCACCAGTGGGATGAGGATGAACCCGATCGTCCGGAACTGCCGCTTGAGGTAGGCCATGGCCCCCTCCTGGATGGCGAGGGCGATCTCCTTCATCTTGGGCGTGCCCTGGTCGGCGGCCAGCACCCCCTTCATAAGGGAGAAGCCAACGCCGAGGGCCAGCAGGGCGGTGGCGACGGCGAAGAGGAGCCATGCCTTCTCCCCGCCCTTGAGCGTGAAGACCTGGTAGCCGCCCTCGGCGGCGAGCATCTTCATCATGCCGGCGTCTCCTCCATTGGTTTCAGGTCCTTCTTCACGTAGAGATGGTGGGCGACCTTCTCGCCCAGGGTGCGGTCCTTCCCGTCGACGCGCAGCACAAGCGGTCCCTCGAAGGGGTGCTTCTCCCGCACCTCGACGCGGACGCCGGGGCGCAGGCCGAGGGTGTCGAGGAACTTCACGATCTCGGGGTCGGTGTCCCCGGGTACCGCCACGACCGCCACGTCGCCCGGCTCCAGATCGTAGAGCGCCGGCATCTCGGGGATCTCGCCGACCTCCGGGGCCGGGATCGGGAAGCCGTGGGGGCACGAGGCGGGCTGGTCGAGGGCGACGTACAGCCGGTCCTCGACCTCCTGGGGCAGGTCGTGCTCGAACGACGTCGCCAGCCGGTCCGCCTCGTTCCAGGCGTAGCCCAGCATGTCGGCCAGGAAGCGCTCGACGATGCGGTGCCGGCGCATGGCGGCGATGGCGACGGCGCGGCCGCTCGGCGTCAGCTCGACGCCCCGGTAGAGCTTGTGGTCGAGGAGGCCCCGCTCGGCCAGGCGCTTGACGGTGGCGGTGGCGGTGGCCGGCGAGACGCCCAGGATCTCGGCGAGTGCCCCGGTGTGGGCGTCGTGGCCGTCGCGCGCCAGGCGGTACAACGACTTCAGCGTCTCGCGCTCGGACTTCGTGAGGGGGGCGACCATGGTTTCGACGATGGACAACCTAACTTTCGGGTGAGCGAAACGTCAAGGGTTTGGATCCGGGTCAAGATCGCGGCAATGGCCGACGGACCCCCACCCGGGCGCTCGCCCTGGGCCGGCGCCGCCCTGGGGCTGGTCGTCGTGGTGGTCATGAGCGCCGGCCTGGTGCCGCTCCGGGACGACCTCGGCCGGGCGTCGCCGGCACTCCTGTTCGTGCTGGCGGTGGTGGGCGCCGGCCTGGTCGGCGGCGTGCGGGCCTCCGTGCTCACGGCTGTCGTGGCCGCGGCGGCATTCAACCTGGTCTTCATCCCGCCGTACTGGACCCTCAAGGTCACCGCCGGCGAGGACTGGGTGGCGCTCGGGGTCTTCCTGGCCGTCGCCCTCGTCGTCGGCCTGCTCATGACCGCGGAGGTCGAGCGCCGACGCACGGCCGAGGAGCGCCAGGCCGACCTGGCCCGCCTCTACGAGCAGCTACGGGCCTCGGCCGCCGAGCGCGACCGGCTCCTGGAGGACGCCAACCGGGCCCAGGTACTGGAGCGGGTCGACGAGGAGCGCTCCGCCCTGCTGCGCTCGGTGTCGCACGACCTGCGCACCCCGCTGGCGACCATTCGGGCCGTGGCCAGCGATCTGCGCGACGGCGTCGTCTATGACGACGCCGTCCGCACCGAGCTCCTGGCCACCGTGTGCGACGAGGCCGAACGCCTCGACCGCATCGTGGCCAACCTCCTCTCGATGAGCCGCATCGAGGCCGGCGCCTTCCAGCCCGAGCGCCAGGCCGTCGACCTCGACGAGCTGGTCACGGATCGCGTCCGCCGGATGAAGGACCTCTTCCGCCGGATCCGGGTGCAGATGGAGCTGCCCAGGAACCTGCCGCTGGTCGACGGCGACTACTCCCAACTCGACCAGGTGTTCACCAACCTCCTGGAGAACGCCGCCCGCCACGCCCCGCCGGGCTCCTTCGTCCGCATCTCCGGCCGCAGCCGGGGGGGCGATGTCGAGGTGCGGGTGTCCGACGAGGGCATCGGCGTACCCGACTGGGAACGAACGAAGGTGTTCGAGCCCTTCCGCCGGGGCGAGGGGAGCGGGTCGAGCGGCGTCGGCCTGGCCATCTGCAAGGCGGTGGTCGAAGCCCATGGCGGCAGGATCAGCGTGGAGCGCACCGCCGGGGGCGGGGCCACCTTCGTCGTCGCCCTGCCGGCCAGGGCGGCGAACCCTTGAGCACCATCCTTGTCGTCGACGACGAGCCGGCCATCCTGCGCGCCGTGGGCGCCGGCCTCGAGGCCCGCGGCTTCCGGGTCGTCACCGCCGCGACCGGCCGGGCCGCCCTGGACGCCATCACCACCGAGGCCCCCGACGTCGTGGTGCTCGACCTCAACCTGCCCGACGTCGACGGCGTCGAGGTGTGCCGGCGGGTGCGGGAGTGGTCCGACGTGCCGATCGTGGTCCTGTCCGCCGAGGGGTCCGAGCACCGCAAGGTCCTGGCCCTCGACGTGGGGGCCGACGACTACGTGACCAAGCCGTTCTCCATGGCCGAGCTGCTGGCCCGGGTGCGCGTCGCCCTGCGCCACCGGGGGCGGGCGGCCGGAGGGCCGGTGGTCGACGACGCCGTCCTGGTCGTGGGCGACGTGCGCCTCGACGTGGCCCGCCACGAGGTCACCGTCGCCGGACGGGCCGTCGACCTGACGCCCAAGGAGTTCGGCTTCCTCGCCCTGCTGGCCCGTTGGCCCGGCCGGGTCCTGACCCACCGGGCCATCCTCCAGGAGGTGTGGGGACCGGAGTACGGCACCGAGACCCAGTACCTGCGGGTCTACGCCAGCCAGCTCCGCAAGAAACTGGCCGACGACCCCGAACGGCCCCGCCTGGTCACCGAGCCGGGGGTGGGGTACCGGCTGCTCGATCCGGCGGATCTTCGTCCTGGGGAGTGACCGTCCCGGGCGGCGCCTCGCCGTTGGGCGACGGAGGCGCTTGGCTGTTCGGCAACGTGGCGCCGGCGACCGGCGCGCTGGGGTGGAACGGCACCGAGGTGACGACGGTGTTGGGCCGGTCGATCAGGGCCAGCTTGAGGGCCAGCGCGCTCTGGCCGTGGAGGAGGTTGGCCAGGCTGCGCGTCCCGACGACGAATTCGGGGATCACGATGGTGATGGTGTCGTTCTTCCAACGGTCGTCGAGATCGTCGAGGAAGGCCTCCACCGGGGCCACCAGGTCCCTGAATCGGGAGTGGACGATGTCGAGGGGCACGTCGAAGCCGAAGCGCTTCCACTCCTCCTGCATCCGTTGCGCCTCGTCGCTGTCGGTGGCGACGAAGAGGGCCATCAGATGGTCGGGCCGCATGGACCTCGCATAGTTGAGCGCGACCACCACCCCCTTGTGGACCCGGCCGACCATGACGACGACGGTGTGGTGGAGGTCGTGGCGCTGCACCTCCTCCGGCGTGAGGGCGAGGGCGATGGCCAGCGACTTGTAGTGGCGGTTGATGGCCTTGAAGACGCAGATGATGGCGGGGACCACGATGATCGGCACCCACGCCCCGATGGTGAACTTGGTGACGCCGACGATCAACGCCACGACGCCGGTGGCGGTGGCGCCGACCCCGCTGATCGTGGTGGCGACCCGCCACCCGGGCTGCTTGAGCCTGAGATGGCGGCGCACCATGGCCGACTGGCTGAGGGTGAACGAGGTGAAGACCCCGATGGCATACAGCGGGATCAGGGCGGTGGTGACACCGCCGAAGGCGATGATGAGGCCGGAGGCGGCCACGGCCAGGAAGACGACCCCGTTCGAGAACACCAGGCGGTCGCCGCGGTTCATGAACTGGCGGGGCAGGAAGCCGTCGCGGGCGATGAACGACGACAGGCGGGGGAAGTCGGCGTAGGCGGTGTTGGCCGCCAGCACCAGGATGGCGGCGGTGGCGAACTGGAGGACCCAGTAGAACGGCCCGTCGCCGATGACGACGCGTGACATCTGCGACAGCACGGTCTCCTCGTGCGTCGGGTAGGGCTTGAGGTGGTGGGCGAGGAGCGAGACGGCGAAGAAGAGGGATCCGAGGATCGTGGCCATGACTACCAGGGTCCTCGCCGCGTTCTTGGCCTGGGGCTTGCGGAAGGCGGGTACGCCGTCGGAGATGGCCTCGACGCCGCTCAAGGCCACGGCACCCGACGAGAACCCCCGCAGCAGTAGGAACAGCCCGATGGAACCGCCCATCTCCCGGACGCCCTCGAACCGCTCGGGGTTGAACGGGACGGGGTCGATGTGGCCGAAGTAGGTGCGAAAGATCCCGATCGCCAGCATGCCGCCGAGGCTGAAGATGTAGATGTAGGTCGGGAAGGCGAAGACCTTGCCCGACTCCTTCATCCCCCGCAGGTTGATGACGGTGATGAAAGCGATCAGGCCCAGGCACAGGAGGACCCGGTGCTCGGCCAGGCTCTGGAACGTCGGGATCGAGATGATGGCGGCCACGCCGGCGGAGATGGACACCGCCACGGTGAGGACGTAGTCGACCAGCAGTGACGCGGCCGCCACCAGCGAGGGCATCTCGCCCAGATGCTCCTTGCTGACGATGTAGGAACCGCCGCCGTTCGGATAGGCGAAGATCGTCTGGCGATAGGAGAACGTGACGATGGCGAGCAGGAAGGCGACGGCGATGGCGATCGGGATGAGCTTGGAGAGGCCGAGGGTGAGGCTCGACGCGCCGAGGGCGACGACGAACAGGATCTCCTCGGTGGCGTAGGCCGTGGACGAGATGGCGTCGGAGGAGAAGACGGGGAGCCCGATCCATTTCGGGATGCGCTGATGGTCCATCTCTTCGGACGCGAGCGGCCGCCCGACCATCACCCGCTTCAGCATGCTCAGCACGGTTCCCGACGATAGGCCCCTGTCAGGAGGGGGACGTCATCGGTGTCGCTTCCCTCCGAGTTGTGCTCGGCCGTCAGGCGGTGTTGCATGGCGCACGTGCACGTCATCGTCGTGGGTTGCGGCCGGGTGGGGCGGGAGCTCGCGATGGTCCTCGACAGGGACGGCCACAGCGTCAGCGTCATCGACAAGGCCCGCAACGCCTTCCACGAGCTGCCGGACGGCTTCGGGGG
Source organism: Acidimicrobiia bacterium (assembly GCA_023265025.1). Taxonomy (GTDB): domain Bacteria; phylum Actinomycetota; class Acidimicrobiia; order Acidimicrobiales; family AC-14; genus CADCTB01. The sequence continues at coordinate 18,314 of JAHFUP010000019.1, forward strand.
CAAGGCCATCCTCGGGTTCGGCTTCGACCGGGAGCACCTGGAGCAGGCCGGCATCCGCGAGGCCGACGCCGTCGCCGCGGTGACCAACGGCGACAACTCCAACATCCTCACCGCACGGATCGCCCGGATGACCTACGAGGTGCCCCACGTCGTCGCCCGCATCTACGACCCGCGGCGGGCCGTCATCTACCGCCAGCTCGGCATCTCGACGGTGGCCGCGGTGGCCTGGACGACGGATCAGGTCCTGCGCCGGCTGTTCCCCGAGAAGTCGGTCTCGGAGTGGACCGATGCGTCGGGCACCGTCAGCCTCCTGGAGCGGGCCCTGCCCGATTCCTGGGCCGGCCGCAAGCTCAGCGAGATGGAGGAGCCCGGGAGGTACCGGCTCGTCGCCCTGACCCGTGCCGGCGTGGCCCGGCTGTACGGCCCCGAGCTCGTGGGCCAGGAGGGGGACATCCTGCACCTCATCGTGCGCAACGACGGCCAGGAGGAGCTGGAGGCCCGCATGGCCGCCGGACCGGAGGCCCGATGAAGGCGGTGTCCGTATGAAGGCAGCAATCGCCGGCGCCGGCAACGTGGGCACCCACATCGCTAACGACCTGGCCCAGGCCGGTCATGAGGTGCTGCTCCTGGAGCAGAACCCCGACATCGCCGCCCGCCTCCGCCTGGTCGAGGGCGTGCAGGTGGTGGTGGCCGACGCCTGCGAGCCGACGCTGCTGACCGCCGCCGGCCTGGAGACCTGCGACGTGATGGTGGCGGTCACCGGCGACGACGAGGACAACCTGGTCATCTCTCTGCTGGCCAAGCAGGTGTTCGCCGTCACCCGTGTCGTCGCCCGGGTCAACCACCCCAACAACCAGTGGCTGTTCAACGAGACGTGGGGCGTCGACATCGCCGTGTCCACGCCGCACCTGCTCACCGCCCTGGTCGAGGAGGCGGTGTCGGTGGGTTCGCTCGTCCGCCTCCTGCAGTTCGAGGACGCCCGCCTGGTCGAGATCACCCTGGCCGAGGACTCGCCGGCCGGGAACCGGGCCATCAGCGAGCTGGGCGTGCCACGGGACGCCACCGTGGTGGCGGTGATCCGGGAGCGCCACGTGATCGTCCCCCGGGGTGAGACGGTGATGGCCGCAGGCGACGAGGTGCTCGTGCTGGTGACGCCGGACTCCGAGGAGGCCGTCAAGACGCTGTTCGTCGGTGCCCGGCCGGCGCCGTCCGGCGCTACAGGAGCTCGTAGCGGGGGTTGAGCAGCATGAGGCGGCCGCCGGCGCCCTGAGGGCTGCCCCGGCCGCTCAGGACCAGGCGCTTGCCCGGCGTGACGCCGGGGATGTGGCGGCGACCGGTCCAGACGATCACCAGTGAGCCGCTCCCGTCCTTCACCGTCACCTCCAGCGACGGTGTCCCGGCCCGGGGCACGATGCGCAGCGAGGAGATCTCCCCCGCGACAGTGATCTCCTGGCGGGGCTGGGCGTCGACGATACGCGTCACGCCGGGCACGTCGGCGCAGAACTGCCTGAGCCGCTCGCGGTCGAGATCGGCGTCGGAGGTGGTGAGCCGCTGGAGCAGCTTCCGGAAGGCCACGGCGATGCCGCTCTCCTTGCTAGCTGTGGGCTGACCACAAACGTTCGCCGCGTTCGTGGGGTTTCCCGTCCGCGGCCGCCGTCGCCGCCGAAGGCGGCCCCTCCGGCAGCGGACACGAGGGAGGGACAGGGCGGAGGCGGCGCGAGCTCCGCTCGCCCGCCGGAGCACGATCACTTCGACCGAATGGAGTGAGCGAAGCGAACGAATGAGGTCGAGGCACTAGCTGTGGGTGCCGTTGGTGCCATGGCGCATGACGAGGCGCACCGACGTGCCCTTGTCGGTGGGACTGAACTCCACCTCGTCGACCAGGGCCCGGATGAGCGGGATGCCGAGGCCCCGCTCGAACTTCAGCCGGTCGGGGTCGGTGACGGGAGGGTGGTCGGGCAGCTGGGCCGGGTCGAAGCCGTGGCCTCGGTCCTCGACGTAGACCTCGACGGTGTCGACGCCGGCCTTGCAGCGCACGAGGACCCCCTCGGACGTCCCCGCCGCGCTGTGGGCCTCGATGGCGTTGGTGCACGCTTCGGAGACGGCCAGCTTGAGGTCGTCGATCCGCTCGTCCGCCAGGCTGCTGTCGGACGCGGCCAGCGCGGACACGACGAGCCGGGCGAGGGCGACGAACTCGGCCCGAGCTGGGATCTCCAGCTCGATGACCTCCCCCCCGGCCAGGTCGTTGTCGTTCACGGTCCTACGTGGCGGCGCCGCCGTCGGCCCCGCCGCTCACCGCCGCGTCGACGGAGTCGAAGATGGAGAACACCTTGGTCAGGCCGGTGATCTCGAACACCTTCAGGATTCGGCTCTGGGTGCACACCAGGAGAAGGTCGCCGTCGTGGCTGCGGAGGCGCTTCAGGCCGCCGACCAGGACGCCGAGCCCGGTGGAGTCCAGGAAGTCGACACCTTCGAGGTCGACGATGATCTTGTGCTTGCCCTCGCTCACCAGCTCGATGAGGCGCTCCCGGAAGCGCGGGGCGGTGTAGACGTCGACCTCGCCGCGCACGCTGAGCACCGCGAACCCGTCCCTCTCCTCGACGTCCAGACCGAGATCCATGCAGTTCCTCCCAGGAGTTCTCTCTCCTGCCACGCTAGCAAGCGAGCGGGAGGTGATCGGAAGGGATCAGCGACTCCCGGCGCGCGCGAGGGTCCGCCGGGTGGAGGAGACGACTTCGACGACCTCGATCTCGTCGGGGTTGAACGCCGGCGGTTGGGGCTCGTCCTCGACGGCCGACGCCCACACGGTCACGAGATCCGGTTCGGCCTCCGGGTCGGCGGCGGGAGCCGGCGGCGCCCAGTCCTCCCCGGCGCCCCAGTCCTCCTCGGCGGCAATGTCGAACAGCACGGGCTCGGGGTCGCGCTCGGTCGCCGGGGCCAGGGGCGCCGCCGGGGCGGGCGTCAGGGCCGGCGCCGGCGCCGGCGTGGCGGCCACGACGGGAAGGTCGGTGCCGGCGCCGGCCGGCGCCTTCACCCGCTTGCCGAGCAGGCGCATGTGCATGGCGATCAGGAGGAGGACCAGGCCGCCGGCCACCGGGACCAGCGGGCGGCCCCCGTCGAGGCTAACGATCGAGGATCCGCCGGTGTCACGGGGCGGCGTGGCGTCGGCGTCGCCCTCCTCGAGCTCCTCGCCCGGCGGGCGGGCGCCGAACGGCAGGGTCCCCTTGAACCCGGTGTCCGGTGGCTCTGGCACCGTGATGACGGGGACCGTCGCCGGCGTCTGGCGGGCCGAGAGGAACCCTGACAGGTCGACGCCGGCGGGTGGCGCCGGCTTCGCCGTCGTGGTCGGGCCGGCGCCCGGCGTACCGGGGGCCGGCGCGGTCGTCGGGGTGGTCGTGGGGGGGGCCGGCACGGCGGCGGTTGCTGCGGCCGACGGCTCGGACAGCTTCTCGCTCCCGGCCGTGCCGGTGGCACCCTTGCGCACGGCGACGATCTGGTAGCTGTAGTCGCCGGCGCCGAACGTCGAGGTCGTCGTGTCGGAGAAGGTCACCTTGGTGCCAGAGGTGGGCTGGTTGACCTTGCCCCCGACCTGGAAATACTTGGAGGCGCCTGGGTCCTTGCGGAAGACGGCGTAGTAGAGCATGTCGCCCTCGGTGTTCCGTGACCACGACAGGTCCACGGTGCGGCCGTCGGTGATCTTGGGTGCGTCGAGCACCGGTCGGGCCGCCGGCGCGGCGACGCTGAACTTCCGATCCGTTGTGGTGGTTGGGCCGTCGAGCCCGAGCTGGCTGTCGGTGGCGGCGATCGTGTATGCGTGCGGGCCGTTCAGCGGGAACGCGGCGGTGTAGGTGAATGGGCACTGCCTGGTGGTGCAGTCCTTGGTGAGCACTCCCTTGCCGTCGAGGGTCAGCGTCACCCGCTTGATGGTGACGAGGCCGTCGAGGAGCGAGTCGCTGGCGGTCGCCGTCCCTGCGATCGTGACGGACGCGTTGTCGAGCGTGGCGTCGGCCGCCGGTTTGTCGACCTTGACGACCGGGTCGGCGCCGGCCGGTGACGCCGGCGTGCACAGCAGCACGGCGAGGATGAGCGCAGCCGCCGCCCCGGCGCGCCGCCCGAGGCCGGGCATCACGCCGCCTTCAAATCCTTGACCCAGGTGGCGCGGATGATCAGGCGCTGGGCCGCCGACCCTTTGGGGTGGCACGTGGTGAGGGTGAGGGAGCGCTCGCCGGTGGGGTCGATGACGCTCATGTCGCTGGGCGCGACCACGTACGGGTCCTTGGCCACCTGGTACACGCACCCGCCGATGGGCGTGGTGAGCTCGATGGTGGCGCCGGGCTTGAGCTGGTCGACGTTGCCGAACGGACGCCCGTAGGTGGTCCGGTGGCCGGCGATGGAGACGTTGCCGCCCTCGCAGGGCAGGGGCGTCTGGGGGTAGTGGCCGGCGCCGGCCCGCAGCGCGCTGGGGGTGATGCCCTCGACGACCACGGTGTCGAGGCCGATCGAGGGGATCTTGATGCGCGTGAGGCTGTCGCCCGTCTCGACCTTGCGCTCCTTGTACGCCTGCTGGAGCTCGGGGCTGGCGATCTGCTCCTCGAGCTTGTCCTGGATGCGCCCCTGCCACATGTTGGTGGCGAACGGGTACCCGACCAGCCCCAGCCCGCCGAGGAGGAGCACGACCGAGAGACCGGAGAGGGTGCGGCGCAGCCAGGGCTTGGTACGGAGGAGGTCTATGAGCATGTTGAACCGTTGGTCATGACCATCAAGAGGCTACCCGTGCGGGTTGCGATTACTCGCTCACCCGCTCGTCGATGCGGGCCGGCTGGGCGGCCAGGACCCGGCGGCGGATGCCGAGGGCCATGACGAGCAGGCCGGCGCCGGCGAGCGGCAGCCAGGGGTCGTTGCCGGTCTTGGCCAGCGTGGGCACGACCGGCGTGATCACCTGCTGCTGGCTGACCAGGCGGGTCTGGCCGCCGGCGCCGGTCTCGGCGTGGGCCAGCTCGAGGCCGATGCCGCCGTTGAGGCCCTTGAGCAGCTGGATGCTGACGCCGTCGGCGTAGGAGGCGACCGCGCCGGTGTTGGGGTCGGTCACCGTCCGGCCGGCGCCCAGGGAGATGGTGGTTTCGAGGGGCGTGCCGGCGAGGAGGGTCAAGGGGGCGCCGAGCTGGATCGGAAGGTCGACGCCGCCCAGGAGGGCTCCGAGGTGGACCCGGGCGACGGCGGCGTCGAAGGTCGGCGTGCTCTTGGCGGTTCCCCGGTCGAAGGTGGAGACCGACTTGGCCTGGCCGACGATGATCGACAGCAGAGGGGTGCCGCCGATGGTGAGGCCGGGCAGCAGGTCGATCTGGGCGCCGGCCGCGTTGGCCGTGGCCGTGACCGCGGCGGCGGTGGTGACGGCCTGCGCCGTCGACTCGCCGAGGGTGATGTCGACCAGGCCGGTGGCCCGCCGCACGCCGTCGAGCAGGCTGCTGACCAGGCTGGTGACCGGGTTGATGCTGGACGTGGTGCCCAGGCCGAGGGTGCCGGCCAGGCTGCCGACGAGGCCGCCGATGCCCGGCAGGGTGGTGACCACGCTACCGACGGTCTGGTCGACGACCGGGAGGAGCTGGTTGAGCAGGGTCTGGAGGAGCTGGACGACCGGGTCGAGGGCGTTGAGGGCGGCCACGTCGACCCCGGCCACCGAGCCCTTGCCAATGGCCGACGGGGCGCCGTTACTGGTGTCCACCTTGGACTCGCCGCAGGCCAGCTCGACGGCCAGCAGGGCGGCGACGGGGAGGTTCAGCAGGCAAGCCTTGGGCGGCGCCGCGCTCTGGTTCGGCGCGCTGACCTCGCTGCTGCTCACGGTCCCGGGAGCGAGGACGACGCCGGCGCCCGACGCTCGGGCCAGCGGCGTGCTGTTGATGAGGGCGCTGGCCTGGCCGATCGTGACCTTGGTACCGAAGACGTTGAGGTCGAGCCCCCGAGCGGCGGCGGTGGCGATGAAGCTCTCGGGACGGGTCTCCACCGTCGTCTGCTGGGCCGACGCCGGCAGTGCCAGCACCGCCGTCGTGACCATGGCCGACAATGCGATGGCCCCGAGACGTTGCACCGTGCGCATCTGTTGAACCCCTCCTCATGAGTAATCACGGCGAGCGCTGACGCGCTCGCGCATGATCACCACCACCCCGGTATCTGCTGTGCACAAGTAGCTACCAGACGGGCGGGGTCGGGTCCAGCCTTCCGGCGGTATTTCTTGCAGAAAAGAGCGGGCTCGTCACGGAGAGTGGCATCTCGGCGGCATTCCACTACCTCTCGACTCGCATGGTGGCGGAGGCCCGCAGCGTGAGGCCCCGCATGGCCGCGCCGACGAGCGGCACCGCGGTCGAGGCCTGGTAGGCCACCTCCACACGGACCCTGCTCCCGGGCGCGCCCCGGCCGGTGCTCGTGACCGTCAGGCGGTCGCCGGCCAGGGTGGAGCTGCCCAGTGCCGCCCGGCGCGGGGCGTCGGCCGCCGGGTCGACCGCCGCTTCCCGGGCCGCCTCCCGGGCGGCGTGGACCACGAGGATCTGGTCGCGCACGAGGAGGCCGAGCTGTGCGACCGCCAGCAGGAGGATCATGACGAGCGGGAGGACGAGCGCGAGCTCCACCGAGGCCTGGCCCCCGTCCCCCCTTTCCCGTCTCACGGTCGGACGCTCACTTGACCTTGTCGGTGATGGCCTTCATGACCGCGTCGAGCAGCTTGCCGAACAGGTCGGACTTCGTCGCCCAGGCCACGAGGAGCAGGGCGACGGCCGCCGCGCCCAGCAGGACGAGGGCGTACTCGGCCGAGGCCTGGCCCCGCTCGTCGGGCGCGGGGCGGGCCGCCAGGGCGGTGAGGTAGGTGGACAGATGGACGTAGAGGGCGAGCATTGGTCGCTCCCTCCTTCTTCTCGGAGTGCTCACAGGCGCAGCGAACGGATGGCGCTGGCGATGAGAGGGGCCACGGTGAGCAGCCCGAAGGCGGGGAGTGTGCAGCTGACCAGGGGGAAGAGAAGCTTGACGGGGACCTTGCGGGCGGCCTCCTCGGCCCGCCGGCGCCGGTCGGCCCGGACCTCGTGGGCCAGACGCTCCAGGCCGGCCCCGAGCGGGGCGCCGTAGCGATCTGACGCGATGAGCGCGGCGACCAGCGGCCGGGTGGCCTCGCCGGCCCGCGCCGGGATGTCGTCGAGGGCGTCGCCCAGCCGGCGCCCGAGGTCGGCCTCGCTGCCCGCTTGGGCCAACTCGGCCCCGAGCGGGCCCGGTGACCGGCGGGCCACCGCGGCCACGGCCAGGCGGACGGTGAGCCCGGCGCCCACCGCCAGCACCAGCAGGTCGACCACGTCGGGCAGGTCGCGGGCGACGGCAGCCAGCCGGCGCCGGCGCTGACGGCGGGCCCGCAGCGCCGGCACCGACCACGCCACCAGGCCGGCGGGGACCGCCGCCGGCGGGAGGACCGGGAGGGCGAACGCCGCGGCGACCAGCGCAGTTCCGAGCCGTTGGGCCGTCGCCGGGTCGGCCGGGCGCCCGAGCCGACGGAGGACGGCGGCCCCCACGCGTTCGAACAGCAGCGCCACCGAGGCGGCGGCGCTACGGCCCGGCGCGGACCCCGGCTCGGGCGTCGACAGGGCACGGACCCTGGCCGGCGCCGGCCGGCGCCGCCAGCCAACGGCCAGCACGGCTACCGACCAGGCGAGGAACGCGACCGCCGCGCTCATTGGGCCGCCGCCTCCGGCGGCTGCCCCGCTGAGCGGGGCACTGTGTCCATCGATTCGCTCTCGCTCATTGGGCCGGCGCCTCCGGCGGCTGCCCCGCTGAGCGGGGCACTGTGTCCATCGATTCGCTCGCCTGCGGCTCGCTCATACGTCGACCTTGGCCAGGCGCTGCATCCACAGCCACCCCACGGCGTCGAGGGTCAGGCCGGCGACCAGCAGGATCAGGCCCCCCGTGGTGTGGAGCAGGAACTGCGACGTTCGCGGATCGGTGGCCGCCGCGAACGCCCCGAAGCCGACGGGCGCCAGCCCGATGACGAGGGCCGAGATCCGGGCTTGGGACGACAGCGCCCGCAGCTCGGCGGCGACCGCGATGCGCTCCCGAACCGTGGCCGCCACGCCGTCGACCGCCCGCGCCTGGGCGCCACCCGTCTCCGCCCCGAGGCACAGGGCGGCCACGCCGAGGCGCACCCCGGGCAGCGGCCGGCGCCGGCCCACGCCCTCCAGTGCGGTGACGAGGCTCGCCCCCTGACCCGCCTCCGCCGCGGCCCGGGACAGCTCGGCGGCCAGCACCCGGCCGGTGCCGGCCGCGGCGCCGGCCTCGGCCACCGCCTGGCGCAGCGACGCTCCCGAGCGCAACGACCGTGCGACCGCCTCCAAGGCGCCGGGCAGCGCCTGTTCGAGCCGCTCGCCGGCCCGCCCCCGCCGGCTGCGGACCAGCACGTACGGGCCGGCGGCGAGCCCGAGGAGGGCGACGCCGGCCAACCCCAGCCCGCCGCCGACGCCGGCCAGCAGCGGGCCGATGGCCAGCGCGCCGAGCCACGCCGTCCACGCCACCGCCGGCGGGACCGGGAGGTCGGCCTCGACCAGCGCGGCCGCCACCCGCTCCGGCGGCGCGACCGGCTCCCAGCGCCGGCGCTCGGCCGGCGCCGGCGCCTCGGCCAGCCGCCCGACGACGCTACCTCGCCGGGACAGCCGGTGGGCCTCACGAGCCAGGGCGCCGGCGGCGAGCACGGCGAGCGCGAGCAGGGCGGCGAGCGTCATGGCCGGCTCCGTCCCGCGATCCGTGTGCATTCCGGGTCGTGGAATCGCCGGTTTCGGCCCGAATCACGACCCGGAACGCACACCGCGGTCGCCCGGGTGCATTTCTGGTCGTGAAATCGCCCGTTCAGGCCCGGATCACGACCCGAAATGCACCGGGAGCTCACGACGCCACCAGCCCGTCGGCGTCGGCGATCAGCCGGGTGCGGCCGCCGGCGTCGGAGGCACCCTCGACGACCTCGGCGACAGCGACGACCCGCCGCCGGCCCTCGGGGAACCGGGCGACCTGGACGACGAGGTCGAGCGCAGCCTCCAGTTGGCTGCGGACGGCGGCCAGCGGGAGCTGGACCTCACCCATGAGGACCATGGTCTCGAGCCGGCGCAGGGCGTCGTCGGGGCTGTTGGCGTGGCAGGTAGAAAGCGATCCCTCGTGCCCGGTATTCATGGCCTGGAGCATGTCGAGCGCCTCCGGGCCCCGGACCTCGCCCACGACGATGCGGTCGGGCCGCATGCGCAGGGCGTTGCGGACGAGGTCGCGGATGCGGACCTCGCCGGCGCCCTCGGCGTTGGCCGGCCGGGCTTCCAGCCGGACGACGTGCTCGCGGGGCAGGTTCAGCTCGGCCGCGTCCTCGACGGTGATGACCCGCTCCGCCGGCGGGATGCAGGCGGCGAGGGCGTTGAGCAGGGTGGTCTTCCCGGCCCCGGTGCCGCCGGAGACCACGAGGTTCCGGCGCGACGCCACCGCGCCGGCGAGCAACGCCGCCACCTCGGGGCCGGCGAAGTCGGCGAGCGGGACGGCCCGGGCGCCGAAGCGCCGCACCGTGAGGCACGGCCCGTCGACGGCCAGGGGCGGGACGACCGCGTTGACCCGGGACCCGTCGGGCAGCCGGGCGTCGACCAGGGGGGACGAACGGTCGACCCGCAGGCCGAGCGGAGCCACCACCTTCTCGATGAGGTGCTCGATGGCGGCGGTGTCGAGGTCGATCGGGACCCGGACCAGGGCCCCCCGGCGCTCGATCCACACCCGACCGGGGCCGTTCACCATGATCTCGGTGACCTCGGGGTCGGCCAGCAGGGGCTCGATGGCCCCCAGCCCACAGACGTCGGCCAGCACGCCGGCCACCAGCCGCCGGCGCAGCGCCCCGCCGAGCAGCGGCACCTCCTCGGAGACCAGGGCGGCCACCCGCTCGGCCAGCGAGCCGGTGCCGGCGTCGGCCAGCAACCGGGCGTGGATCCGGGCCTTGGCGTCGTCGAGCGGTGCCAGCGCGGCGGCACTCATGCCGCGTCCCGGCCGGCACGGGGCAGCACGATCGGGCGCAGCGCCCGCTCGAGCGAGCGGGGGAGGCGCCGGCCCAGCAGGCCGGCGTCGACCGCCCGGGCCACCACCTCGTCCAGGGCGACCTCGGCCCGGACCGGCACACCGAGCACGTCCTCCACGTCGCGCCGGCCGAGCGACCGGCCCTGCTCGGTGACCAGCACGACGCCCGACGGGCGCACCGGCGCGGCCAGCGCCCGGCGCAGCGCTAGGTAACAGGGCCGCAGGACAAGCAGCGAGACCTCGGCGCCGGCGGCCAGGGCCAAGCCGGCGCCGAAGGCGCCCGACCCGCAGTCGGCCACCACCGGCCGGCGTTCGGCGGACAGAGCGTCGAGCAGCGACTCGGCCCGACCGGACCCCGGACGGGCGGCATCGGGCCCGGCCGGCCTCCAGGCCAGCAACCGCAGGCCGGCGCCGGCCTCGAGCTCCAGGCGGGCCAGCGCGCCGGCGGAGACGTCGGGCCCGGCGGCCAGCCACTCGGCCAGGCCCGGCGCAGGGGGCTCGGCCACGCCGAGCACCGCGGCAGCATCGCCCGACAGGTCGGCGAGCAGCGCGCCGGGCGGCGGCGCGGTACGGGCGAGCGCGGCGGCGAGGCCGCAGGCGACCACCGTGGTGCCGCTGCCCCCCTTGGGCGACCAGCAGGCAATCAGCATTGAACCCTCCCCGGGCGCGGAAAACTGAACCCCGGGGAAGAGTCGAGCGGAAAACTACCGGTTGGGCCGCCGCCTGGCAAGACCCGATTTCACGGGCGGGCGACGGCCGGGCAGAGCGCTAGGCGGAGCGCACCTTCTTGGCCGCGACCACGCCGAGGGCGACGAGCATGACAAGCAGGATCAGCTTCTTCATCCCGACAGCGTAACGCGCCCGCCTTGCCGGGGCGCCGGGCCGGCCGGCAGGTGGCGGAGGTGGACGGGAATCGAACCCGCCGGACGGGGATCGCCCGTCCCACCCGCTTTGAAGGCGGGGGAGCCCACCAGGTGCCCGGACACCTCCGCCTGCGACCATAGACGCCCCCGGCCGGGTGTACCGACACGAAAGGTGTGAGAATCGGTCGTAACGGGAACGGTGGCTGAGGCGGTCCAGACCAGGGCCGCGACGACGGGGCTCATCCGAGCCGGGGGAGAGGGACATGCTTTCGGCGACTGAGACTCGCTTCGGGCGTCGCGGCGATGGCTCCCACACCCCCCTGTGGTCGGCGCCCTCCGTCTGGGACGACCCCGTCTTCCGCGGCGTGACCGCGCTGGCCGTGGCCAGCCTGCTCGTACCGATCCTGGTCGTCGGCATCCTCGCCGTGTCGCTCCTGACCATGCCGTTCAAGGGCTCGCTCCCCCCGGAGCGGCCGTCGATCGAGTCACGCATCACCCGGGTCTTCGACAGCACCGGCGCCGAGATCGCCAACTACCGCCGGTTCGAGACCAGCCTGCCCGTCGCCAAGGGCGACATCCCGCCCGTCCTGATCGACGCCGTCCTCGCCATGGAGGACCAGCGCTTCTACGAGCACAAGGGCGTCGACTCCCGGGGCATCTTCCGGGCGCTGTGGGCCGACATCCGCGGCGGGGGCTACGTCGAGGGCGGCTCGACGATCACCCAGCAGTACGTCCGCCTGCTCTACACGGGCGACGAGCGCACCGCCGGGCGCAAGCTCCGTGAAGCCATCCTCGCCGGCCGCGTCGAGAAGGAACTGACCAAGGACGAGATCCTCTACGGCTACCTGTCCCGCGCCTACTTCGGCAGCGGCGCCTACGGGGTGGCCGCCGCTGCGGAGGCGTACTTCGGCAAGTCCGTGCGCGACGTGAGCCTGACGGAGGCGGCCACGCTCGCCGGCCTGCTGTCGGCGCCGAGCCTCTACGACCCCCGCACCAACCCCGGCGAGGCCGAGTACCAGCGTCAGCGGGCCCTCGGCAAGATGGCGGACCAGGGCAAGATCACCCAGGTCGAGCTGGCCCAGGCCCTGCCCTTGCGGGTCACGCTGCAGGGCAACCTGCCCAAGACCGGCGCGCCGGCGGCCACCGTGGTGAAGCCGGCCAAGGCGCTGCCGACCAAGTACCCATGGTTCAGTGACTACGTCCGCGGCTATCTCGTCGCCAAGTACGGCGACGACCTGGTCTACTCCGGCGGCCTTCGGGTCGAGACCACCGTCGACCCGGTCCTGCAGGCCAAGGCCGACGCTGCGGTCAGCGAGGCGCTGAAGGGCACCTCGGCACCGCTGGACATGGCGCTGGCCACCGTCGACCCCAAGACCGGCTTCGTGAAGGCGCTGGTCGGCGGTCGGGACTTCACCCGCTCGCAGGTCAACCTGGCTCTCGGGAGCTGCCCGACCCCGAAGGCCCCGGTGTTCGGCGAGAAGCCCGACAAGGACCCACCGCCGGGCCCGGTCTGCGTCGCCGGCGGCGGCAGCGGCCGCCAGCCTGGGTCGTCGTTCAAGCCCTTCACCCTGGCCGAGGCGCTCGAGGACGGTATGAGCCTCGACAAGACCTACCGGGGCCCGGGCACGTACACCTATCCCCGTTGCAAGGACACGGGCACCGGCGGCTGTACGGTCCACAACGTCGAGAGCGGGAGCTACGGCACCATCGACCTCCGCCAGGCCACCGCCAACTCGGTGAACACGGTCTTCGCCCAGCTGATCCAGGACGTCGGCGTGAAGGACACGGCCGAGCTCGCCCACCGGCTCGGCATTACCTCCATCGACCCCGACGGGAGGCTGAACGACAAGGAGTCGTACGGGCCGAGCCTGACCCTGGGCGCCGCCGAGGTGTCCCCGCTCGACATGGCCGCCGCCTTCGGCGTCTTCTCGGCCCGGGGCCTGCAGTTCCCGGCCACCCCCGTCCTGCGCGTCGTGGCGCCCGACGGCAAGGTCCTGGAGGACAACCGCTCCCGGGCGGGCAACCGGGTCCTCAACGAGACCATCGCCGACCAGATGAACGAGGTGCTCAAGGGCGTGATCGGCCACGGCACCGGGAAGGCCGCCGACCTGGGGCGGCCCAACGGCACCGCCGGCAAGACGGGCACGAGCGAAAACTTCAGCGACGCGTGGTTCGTGGGCTACACGCCCGAGCTGTCGACGTCGATCTGGATGGGCTTCACCGACGCCCAGAAGCCCTTGGTGAACATCAAGGGGCTGGCCCGGGTCTACGGCGGCACCCTGCCGGCCAAGACGTGGCACGACTACATGACGGCCGCCCTCGACGGAAAGCCGACCGCCGACTTCGCCCCGCCGGCCGAGCCCCCGCCCCCGCCGCCATCGCCCGTCGCGCCCCGGCCGGGCGGCACCACCACCGTCCCGCCCGTCGCCGACCCCGTCGATCCGTACGCCCCGGCGCCGGCCGGCGGCACCGTTCCGTACTCCCCCGTCGACCCGAACTACGTGCCGGCGCCGGTGATCACCGTGCCGGACCAGCCGGTGTGGGTCCCGCCCACCGTCTACGTCCCGCCGCCGCCTGCGCCGAGCAAGCCGTCGTTGCTCGGAGGGTTGGTGCGCTGATGCTGTTCCTGCTGATCCTGGGACCACTGCTGGTCTTCGCGGTGGCGGCCATCATCGTCATGGACCGCATGGGCGTCCTGCCCCGCCTCGACGGCGGGCCGTCCCGGCCGTCAGGGGGCTTCCTCGAGAGCGTGCCCCGCGGCGCGCTCTACGCCGCCGGCGGGGTCATGGCGCTGTGGATCGTCGGCTGGTTCGTCTTCCTGGTGGTCGGCCTGAGCGTCCTGTCCGGCTGACCGGTACCCTCACGCCGGGCTTGGCGCGGGAGGGGACAACATGATCGAGCACGCGGTCGAGATCACCATCGACCGGCCGCCGGCGGAGGTCTTCGCCTTCGTGACGGACGCAGCCAACCATCCGCGCTGGGACACGTCGTCGGTGTCGATGCAGCCCGACGAGCCGGGCCCTCGGGACGCTCAATGCCGGCGGCCGCCCGGCGCCGCCGAAGGCGGCCTCAATCCGGCTGCCGGCCAAGAAGAACGGCGAAAGGCGTCCGGCTCCGCCGGACGCCCGAAGCGCGATTGCCTCGCCGAGCAGCCTCCGGCTGCGACGGCGATTACACCGCGAGGAGGTCGCGGGCGCCGGTGTCGGAGCTGGGGTGACGCAGCTTCGACATGGCCCGGGCCTCGATCTGGCGGATGCGCTCCCGGGTGAGGTTGAAGTGCTCCCCGACCTCCTCGAGGGTGCGGGGCTCGCCCCGGTCGAGGCCGAAGCGCAGGCGCAGGATCTCGCGCTCGCGCTCGTCGAGCGGGCCGAGGAGCTTGGAGATCTCCTCGGGCAGGAGGGCGGTGGCGGCCACCTCGAAGGGCGACTCGGCCGAACGGTCCTCGACCACGTCGCCCAGCTCGGCGTCGCCGTCCTCACGGAGCGGCTCGGACAGCGACAGCGGCTCGGCCGCGAAGCGCAGGGCCTCGGTGACCTTGTCCTCCGGCATCTCCACCTCGGCCGACAGCTCCGAGAGCGTGGCCGGGCGGCCCAGCTTGAGCTCCAGGCGGGCGCGGGCCTTCTGCAGCCGGGCGAGGGTGTCGCCGGCGTGGACGGGAAGGCGGATGGTGCGGCCGGTGTTGGCGATGCCGCGGGTGATGGCCTGGCGGATCCACCACGTGGCGTAGGTGGAGAACTTGAAGCCCTTGCGCCAGTCGAACTTCTCGACGGCGTGCATCAGGCCCAGGTTGCCCTCCTGGATCAGGTCGAGGAGGGGCAGGCCGGAAGCCTGGTACTTCTTGGCGATGGAGACGACCAGACGGAGGTTGGACTGGACGAACGTGCGCTGGGCGTTCACGCCCTCGGCGTTGACGCGACGGAGCTCACGCCGGCGGGCCTGGGGCACGCTGGTGCCCTCACGCTCGAGGTGCAGACGGGCCTCGTTGCCCGCCTCGATGGCCTTGGCCAGGCGCACTTCGTCGTCCTTGGTGAGCAGGGGGTACTGCCCGATGTCCGTGAGGTAAAGCCGGACGAGGTCTTCCTCGTCCCGCTCGACACGCTCCTTGGCCAATTGAAAGCTTCTTCCTTGGGGGTTCTGCTAGCGGCCGCTAGCGGGTGTCCGGATGACAGACCGGCAAAGAGACAACGCCGACGCAGGCGCGGGAATTCCGCACAGCACTGAATCGGCGCAGACTGCCTTTTCTCAGTCTACCTGGCAGGTCAACCCTCGCCGGCATGGCGACGATCTGGCTCCATCGTACGCTCTTTGGATGCATTTCGCATCGTAGTTTCGCTCACTCCTCCGCAGGGCCAAGAGACCGACCGACGGCAAGAGGGAGAACGAAGGCCGGAAGGCCGTACGTTCCCCGGAACACCCCGCCCGAAACATGAAACGCCGGCAGGGGAGGGCCGCCGTGGCCCTCCCCTGCCCTGTCGTGGTGTGGCTGCCCTGTCGTGGTGTGGCGGCCGGTCAGATGACCCGGGTCACCTGCATGGTGAGGCTGTAGCGGGCGTCGTCGCTCTGGTAGATGCGGGTGTCGCTAAAGCCGCCCCGGGCCGGGAGGGCGGCGGCCAGGCCGGCGGCGTCGAAGGCGTAGGTGTTGGTCCCCAGGAGGTCGTCCTCCGCCCAGCCGAGGATGAAGTCCATGGCCTTGCCCATGGTCGACGTGGCCGTCCCTACCCACGGCGGGGCGCCGGCGGCGGTCAGGATCGGGCCGGCCTGCTGGAAGAAGGACGCGGTGTCGTGCAGCGTCTCAGAGACGTGGCCGAGGTCCTGCTCCCACAACTGCACGCTGAGGCCGATGCCGAAGGGCGCCGGGGCGCCGGCGACGCCGCACCCCCACACGCAGCTGTCGACCGGGGCGAAGTACTGGGTGTCGTCGGTGTCGATGCCGCCGAAGACCTGGCTGGCCCGGCTCGCGGCGGTGCCGGCGGTGCCGACGGAGTTGAAGACCCAGTACGGCTCGTCCGACCCGCTCCAGTCGATGCCGCTCTCGTCGAGGGCCTTGAAGCTGTAGGCGGTGACCCGGTAGCGGGCCGGGCAGGGCGGGAGGACGCCGAAGGCCAGGCGGGGGTTGTTCGTCTCGTTGGTCTCCTTCACGACCTTGCCCGAGTCCGCGGTCACGTTCATGGCCACGTAGCAGTCGGCCGTGCGGGGGATCGTGAGCGATCCCGACCGGCTGGCGCCGGCGGCGAGGGAGGTGACGCTGCGGGAGGCGGCCATGCCGCCGCCTCCGTTGAACGAGATGGTCGAGGCGGCCGCCGATCCCGCGCCGCTGTTGACCACCGTCCAGGTGATCGACCAGTCGCCCCCGACGGGCGACACGGCCAGCGCGCTCACCTTCAGGTCGGGCAGATCGACCGTGGGTTCGGGGGGATCGCCGTCGATCATGGCGCCGGCCGGCGAGGCCATGGCGAGGGCGCCGGCGACGGCGGTGAGGGCGGTGAGTCGACGGAAACGGGTCATGGGCATCTCGGCTCTCCTTCACGAGGCTGTTGCTGAGCTGTGTCGGCTCCGTCTACGCAGGCCGCCGGCCGGCGGTTCACCGCGACTTTCTTTTCGTCCGGGTGAACCTCGACCACCCTCCGGTCCGTATCCGGGCACGGTGACAGGCGGCCTGGTTGACTGTGTGGACGTGGACGAGGCGCCGGCTTCGGCCCGCCGGGGCGACGAGGCGGACCTCGTCGCACGGGTGGCCGCCGGTGACCAGGGCGCCGCCCTCCGCCAGCTCTACCGGGCCTACGAAGGCCGGCTGTACGGGCTGGGATTGCGGCTCCTCGGCGACCCGAGCCTGGCCGAGGAGCTGGTCCAGGAGACGTTCGTCCGGGTGTGGCGCAAGGCGGGACAGTTCGACCCCGACAAGGGCTCGGTCGCCACGTTCGTCTTCACCATCGCCCGGAGGATCGCCGTCGACCTCTGGCGGCGCCCGTCGTCGCGGCCGTTCCAGCCGGAGCCGGCCGAGGAGGCCGCGCCCGGCGATCCCATGGAGCGGGTGCTCGTGGGGCTGACCGTCCGCCACGCCCTCGACTCGCTCTCGCCGGCCCATCGCGAGGTGCTGGAGCTGTCCTACCGGAAGGACCTCAAGCAGAGTCAGATCGCCGAGCGGCTCGGGGTGCCGCTCGGTACGGTGAAGACCCGTACCTTCCACGCCCTGCGGGCGATGAAGGCGGCGCTGGAGGAGGGAGGCGTCGGTGGCTGAGCACGAGCACGCCCAACCCGACGTCGCCGGCTATGTGCTCGGCGTGCTGGAGCCTGACGAGGCCGCGGCATTCGCGGCCCACATCGAGGGCTGCCGCGCCTGCCGGGACGAGGTGGCCGACCTCGCCGGCGCCGGCGAGCTGCTGGCACGGGCCGCACCTGCGGTCGACGTTCCCGCCGGCCTGGAGGCGCGCACGTTCGCCGCCATCGCCGCCGCCGACTACGGGCCGACACCCGCCCGCCGGCGGCGCTGGGACGGGGCCCGCCGGCTCGTGGCTGCCGCCGCGGCCGTCGTGCTCGTCGGCGTCGGCATCACCGTCGTGCGGCAGGCGACGGAGCCCGAGGCCGCGGTGGCGCAGGTGATCGAGCTGGAGGCGCCGGGCGGCGGGCCGGCGTCCGCCGTCGCCCACGTGCGGCGGACGCCCACTGGCGGCGTCATCGAGATGGAGGTCGAGGGGCTGGCGCCACCGCCGCCCGGCTCGGTGTTCGAGTGCTGGCTGGTGGCCGCCTCGGGCGACTCGATCGACCGTCCGAACCGTGTCTCGGTCGGCACCTTCACGGTCGATCAGGACGGTCGGGCGACGGTGCGATGGGACTTCAGCGCCGACACCACCCGGTTCCCCCGGATGGGCGTCACTATCGAGCCCGACGACGGCAATCCGGTGCACACCAGCCAGCGGGTCCTGGCGGCCAAGACCCTGCTCTGAAGGCCGTCGCGCGAGAACGACGGGATGGGGGCGCCGGGGCTGGCGGCGTTGCTGAACCTGTACCGGGAAGCGAGCGGTCAGCCGCCGGCGCCGAGGCGGGACCGCGTGACGTGGTTGCAGTCCAGGCGGGTCGCCCGGAAGGACGAACGGCCGCGCCCGCAGTTCCGACGGCCGCGTCGGTACCCTGGGTCGAGTGCGCCGTCAGGCAACGTTCGCCGCGCTCAGGCCGGCCAGGACCACCCCTGGCTGCGTTCTCGGCCTCGACGCGCGCCGCGTGCGCCTTCGTCCTGCGGCCTTGCCAGCGGCGCCCCTGGCTCGTCCTGAGCATCGCCAACGTCACCTGACGGAGCGCTAGCCATGAAGCGCGGCGTGCGACCCAGCCAGGCGCTGCTCGTGATCGCCCTGTCGCTGGCCGGCGTCGGTGTGGGCCACGTCGGGGAGTACATGCTCCTCGCCCACGACGACACGGCCTGGCACCGGCTGCTGGCTCACACCGGTCATCAGTACCTGCCGTCCGCCCTGAACACCGCCACGTTCGTCGCCCTCCTCGGACTGGCATTGGTGTTCGTCGTCGGCGTGCGGCGAGGCCTCGGCGCGACGGACGGCGGGCGGCGAGCGCTGCGGTGGTCGGCTGCGCTCCCGGTGGCCCAGATGCTGGCGTTCGCCACCCTGGAGGTGGGCGAGCGGCTGGTCGCTCACGCGCCGCTGAACGACCTCGTCGTCGTCCTGGTCATCGGCCTGCCGCTGCAGGCCCTCGTCGGATTCCTCGCCGGCCGCCTGACCGCCGAGCTGGAGCAGGCCGGCGAGCGCCTCGGCGAGCGACTCCGGGCCGCCTCGCTCCATACCCGACGATCGCCTTCGGCGTGCCCGCTCCCGCACCCCTCTCCCCGGCCCTGCCCCCGCTGGTCGGCCGCCCCGATCCCGGCCCGCGGGCCTCCCCTCCTCGTCGTCGCCTGAACCACGTCATCCCAGGCGCCGGCCCACGTGGGCCGGCACGACAACGAGGAGAAATCACATGCGAATTCGCTACGCGCGCCTGGCCGCGTCCGCCATGGGCGCCAGCCTGCTGGTCGGGCCGCTCGCCGGCACCGCCTTTGCCCATGAGCGGCGGACCGCCGGCACCGTGCAGATGACCGTCGGGTGGCTCAACGAGCCGGCCTACTCGGGCTTCCTGAACGCGGTGCAGCTCCGGCTGGCGGATGACGCCGGCCCGATCACCGACGTGGGGGCGGACGCCCTCAAGGTCGAGGTCAGCTTCGGCGGCCAGAAGACCGGACCGCTGGCCATGGCTCCCGCCTTCGGGTCCCCGGGGGAGTACCGCGCGCCATTGGTGCCGGACCGCCCCGGCCCCTACACCTTCCGCTTCGTCGGCACCGTCAAGGGCCAGCAGCTCGACCAGTCGTTCACGTCGTCCGACAAGACCTTCGACTCGCCGAAGGACACCGCCGACGTCCAGTTCCCGGCCAAGGATCCGACCACGGGGGAGCTGGCCGCCCGCGTGGAGCGCATCGAGCCCCGGATCGACCAGGTCCGCACCGACGCGGAGTCGGCCGCCGATGACGCCAAGAGCGCGGCGACGCGGGCCACCGTGCTGGCCGTCGTCGGTCTGCTCGTCGGCGTCGCCGGCATCGCCTTCGGCGTGACGGCCCGCCGGCGGGGCCCGGCCGTCCCGGGGGCGACGTCCCGGTCATCGGCGAAGGTTCCCACCGGCAGCTGACCCTGACATCCCCCAAGCGCATGGGCAGGGCGGCAGCCGTCGCCTTGGGTCTCGCCGCGGTCGTGCTCGGGGCGTCGAGGGCCGACGCCCACGGCGTGCTCAGCGCCTCGCAACCGCAGAGCCGCGCCGTGCTGGCCGAGGCCCCGCCGGCGGTCGTCCTCACGTTCACGGAGGCGCCCGAGGTCGGGTTCTCCTCGGTCCAAGTCCTCGACCGCCAGGGCGCGTCGTTCGGGACGGGCCGGCTGGAGGCCGCGCCCGGCGATCCCCAGACGATCCGCCTCGGCCTGCGACCGCTGGACCACGGCGTCTATACCGTCAACTGGCGGATCGTCTCCCGGGTCGACGGCCACCTCACCGCCGGCTCCTTCGCCTTCGGCGTGGGCGAGGCGGTGACCGACGACGCCGTCCGTGCGGCCGGCGACGCGCCGAGCAACCGCTCGGTGTTGGGCGTCGGTGGACGCGCCCTGCTCTACGCCGGCCTGTCCGCGCTGTTCGGGGCCGCCTGGGTGGGCCTCGTCGCCTTCCGGGAGCGCCGGCGGAGCGTGGCCGTCCTGCTGGCCGGCGCGTGGGTCGTCTCGATCGCCGGCGTGGTGGCCCTCGGGGTGGCCCAGCGTCACACCACGGGCGCATCGGTCGGCGCCTTCCTCCGCGCCCCGCTCGGCCGCTCGGTGTTGTGGCGCGCCGTCGGCGTCGGGGCCGCCGGCGCCGGCCTGCTCCTGGCCCGGCGGCGGTGGCGGGCGGGCACGGCGGTGGCCGCCGCCGGTGCGGCGGGCGCCATCGTGGCCCACGTGCACGCCGGCCATGCCGCGGCCGCCTCCTCGCCGTGGACCATGGTCGGGCTGCAGAGCGCCCACTTCATCGCCGCCGGCGGCTGGCTCGGGGGCCTCGTCGCCCTGCTCGTCGGCGTCGGGAAGCGGCCCGGGCCGGCGGCGGCCGCTGCGGCCCGGCGCTACGCGGCCGGCGCCGGCGTCGCCCTCGGCGTCCTGGTGGTGACCGGGGTCATCCGGGCGATCGACGAGGTCGGGAGCTGGGCCGCGCTGGTGGACACCGGCTACGGGCGGCTCGTCGTGGTGAAGTCGGGCCTGCTCGTGCTGCTGGCCGGCGCCGGCGCGGTGAACCACTACCGCAACGTGCCGGCGGCCGGGAGGTCGTTGCGCGGCCTCCGTCGCGTCGGCACTGCCGAGCTGGCGGTGGCGGCCGGCGTCTTCACCGTCACCGGCTTCCTGACCACCGCGGCGCCGCCGGCGAGGGACACAGTGCCGGCGCCGTCGGTGGTGGTCGTCGACGGCAACGACTTCGCCACCACGGTCAGGGTGCGACTCCAGGCCACGCCCGGCGTCGCCGGCGACAACCGGTTCGAGGTCACGGTGCGCGACTACGACACCGGCGACCCGGTCGCGGCCGACCGCGTCACGGCCCGGTTCGCACCGCCCGCCAACCCTGCAGCCGGCGAGAGCACGCTGGACTTCGTCCCGGGCCCGCTGGGTTCGTTCTCAGCCTCCGGGACGAACCTCGCCGTCGCCGGGCGATGGCGGGTCACCGTCGTGGTCCAGCGGGGCGCGGACGCGGTGGAGATCCCGTTGGACCTCGTCACCGCGGTCCCCGCGCCCACGATGACCGAGTCCCGGTCGCCCGGCCAGCCGACGCTCTGGGACGTGGCCCTTTCCCGGGGCCGCTCCGTCCAGGTCTACGCCGACCCGGAGCGCCCCGGCCCCACCGAGTTCCACGCCACCTTCTTCACGGCCGACGGGAAGGAGCTCCCTGTCGACGCCGCCACCGTCACCGCGCTGAAGGCCGGCATTGACGCGGTCGTCTCCACGCCCCGCCGCCTCGGCCCGGGCCACTTCGTGGCCGACCTCACCGCGCCGGCGGGGCGCTGGGCGCTGGAACTGACCGCCGTCACCGCCGACGGTGACTACCTGTTCGTCCCTCTCGAACTGCCCATGCCCACCTGACAATCAATGGAAGGAAGCCCCTCATGCGTCGAAGATTCCTGGTGCCCCTGGTGCCCCTGGTCGCCCCTGGCGCTGACCCTCACCGCGTGCGGAGGCGGCAGCAGCGGCGCCGCCACCCCGGCGAAGACACGACCGACCTCCACCGCCAAGCTGGACATCATCGATCCGGCCGCGGGGTCGACCATCCCGGGCGGCACGGTCAACGTCAAGCTCAGCCTGGAGGGCGCACGGATCGTGCCGGCCGCCACCAAGGACCTCAAGCCCGACGAGGGCCACGTCCACCTGACCATGGACGACAAGCTGCAATCCATGAGCTTCAGCCTGGAGGACACCATCCAGGCGTCGCCCGGCACCCACATCCTCCTCGCCGAGTTCGTGGCCGGCGACCACGCCCCCTTCAACCCCCGCGTGCAGGTGACCCGGACGTTCGTGGTCCCGCCGGCGTAGAAGTGCCGGGCACCTTCGCCGGTCAGCCGGCCGGGACGACGTTGCGGTTGACCCGGAAGAGGTTGTCGGGGTCGTAGGCGGCCTTGACCCGTTGGAGACGCTCGAAGTTTCGCCCGTACGCCTCGGCGGTGCGGGTCGGGTCATCGTCGGCCACCTGGAAGTTGACGTAGTTGCCCGTCGAGAAGGACCGGATCGCCGACCATGACTCGCGGACCCAGGCGACGTGCTCGCCCCCACGGGGGTCCGCGGGTGGCCACGAGCCGGCGAAGCCGGTCACGTAGCCGGCGTCACGGTTTCCCATGGCTCCGTCGTCCCGGCTGCGCTCGTTCAGGGCGCCGGCGAGGTGGAACATGATGGACTGCGACATTGGCGAGGTGACCTTGAGCGCACCGGCCTTGAAGCTCGCGAGGAACTCCTCGGAGATGCGGGGGATGAACTCGGTCTTCCAGTAGTAGTTCATGCCCTTGGGCTGGGTCGCGTCGAGCATCGCCTGCTGGGCGGCGTAGGGCTTCTCGACGATGAGGTCGACGATCGGAGACCCGAGGTCGCGCAGGACGGTCAGGTCGGCTGGCGCATCCGTCCCGGTGTGGCACACGACGACACCGACGATGGGCCGGCCGTGCCATTCGGTCGGCAGGAACGGTGCCGGCGGGGCCAGGCGGATCGTCAGCACTGCGGTGAGCTCGCGCGGGGCGGACTCGGTGAGTGTCCGGTAGGCGGCCAGCACGTCGTCGACCCGCTCGGCGCCCCAGGCGATCAGCCCGCCGGTGACCATGGGGCCGACGTCGAACAGCTCGAAGGTGAAGCGGGTGACGACGCCGAAGTTCCCGCCGCCGCCACGCAGGGCCCAGAACAGGTCGGCGTTCTCGTCTCGGCTGGCCCGGCGCACCTGGCCGTCGGCGGTCACGATCTCGACCTCGTCGAGGGCGTCGACCGTCCATCCGTAGCGGCGGGTGAGGTAGCCGAACCCCCCGCCAAGGGTGAGGCCGGCGACGCCCGTCTCCGACACAAACCCCAGCACCGCGGCCAGCCCGTGCTTCTGCGTCTCCGCGTCGACCTCTCCCAGCTTGCAGCCGGCCCCCACGTGCACCTGCCTCGCATCCAGGTCGACGGTCACCTCGCGCATCCGGGACATGTCCAGGGTCACGCCACCGGGCGCCATGGAGGTGCCGGCGATGTTGTGGCCGCCGCCCTTCACGGAGAGGAGGAGGCGGTGCTCGGCCGCGAAGCGAACGGCCGAAGCCACTTCATCGGCCGAGGTGGGCTGAAGGATCACGGCGGGCTGCTTGGCCGCCATCGCGTTCCAGATGAGCACGGCCTCGTCCCATCCCTCGTCCCCAGGTCGCAGTAGCCGCCCTCCGGTTCCGGATACGAGCGCCTCGACCTCGTCTTCCGACAGCGTCACGGAACCAACGTCAATTCCGGCGATCTCGATGCTGCCTGGCGTCATACCGTCCTCCTCCGTTCCTGCGGATGTCGAAGCACACCGCGATAGCACGCCCCGGTTGCCCGAAGGCCAGGGATATCGTCACGCAAGTGGAAGGAAACGGGCCGGGCTCGAGGAGGGTGAAGTCGATATCGAGCGGGATGCAGAGTGCCTCCTCCGGACAGCTCCCGTGAGCCTGCCGCTCGTCCGCCAACATCGTCAACAGGGCCGAGCGCTGAAGCCGCTTCATCGGGAACCCTCCTCGGAGACCTACCTGCTGCCTCCGCCGCCTCGACGCGAGCACCGGTAGGTTCCGCGCATGGTCCGCCCGGCGGCCCTTCTGCGCATCTTCCTATCCTCGCCCGGCGACGTGTCGGACGAACGGGCGTTGGCGTCTCTGGTCGTGGAGCGGCTGCGGTACGACCCCTTCATCCGGGGCCGGGCCTCAATCGACCTCGTGGCGTGGGACCAGCCGGGCGGCGGCGCGCCCCTGCTGGCGGCGGTGACGCCCCAGGCGTCGATCGACGCCGGGCTCCCCCGGCCTTCGGAGTGCGACATCGTCGTGGTGATCTTCTGGTCACGGGTTGGCACGCCGCTGCCTTACCCCGAGTACCAGCGCCCGGACGGGACCCTCTACGAGTCCGGCACGGCGTGGGAGCTCGAGGAAGCGCTGTCCGCCGCCCGGACCACCGGTCTTCCGGCCGTCCTCCTCTACCGCCGCACGGCCACGGTGCTGCTCGACCCGGACGCCGCCGACTTCGAGGCGCGCCTCGAGCAGAAGCGGCGCGTGGGGCAGCTGTTTGAGCGCTTCCGCAACCCCGGCACGGACGCCATCACGCACGGCTACAAGTCCTACGTGACGCCGGACGACTTTAGGGCCGAACTAGAGGCTGACCTCCGGGCACTCGCCCACCGGTTGCTCGACGCGAGCCCATCGCCGCCCACGGCGGCCGACGCGGCGCGCCCTCCCGCCGTCCGCCGGTGGGAGGGCTCCCCGTTTCCCGGCCTGCGCGCCTTCACATCCGCCGACGCGCCGATCTTCTTCGGCCGGGGCCGGGAGGCCGACGAGCTGGCGCGCCGGCTTGCCGTCAGCCGTTTTGTGGCCGTGGTGGGCGCCAGCGGGTCGGGCAAGTCCTCCCTCGTCGGCGCCGGCCTCATCCCCCGACTTGCCGAGACCGCGCAGTGGTTGCTGCCTGAGTTCGACGCCGCGAGCCAGCAGTGGGACGGCCTCCGGTTCACGCCGGCCGAGTTGGGCGACGACCCCTTTGTCGCCTTGGCCGTGAAGCTCGCGCCGCTTGTGGCCCGCCCGCCACGGCCCATCGCCGACGAGTTGCGATCTCGCCCGAGCGCGGTGAACGCTCTCCTGGCCGCCGCGCTGGCCCAGCGTGGACTGGCCGAGGCGCTCGTCTTCGTCGACCAGTTCGAGGAGCTGGTGACCACGGTCTCCCTTGCTCACCGGGAACCGTTCGTGGCCCTGCTCGCGTCGATCGCCGAGGGCGAGGTCGCACGGGCCGTCGTCACCATGCGGGCCGACTTCTACCACCGCTGCGTGGCGCTTCCGGCACTGGCCCGGCTCCTCGAACGCGGCCAGCTGCCCGTCGCCACACCCACCGACACGCTCCACGAGATGATCACCCGCCCGGCCGAGCTGGCCGGGCTGGAGTTCGACGAGGGCCTGCCCGGACGCATGCTCTGGGAGACCGGCCAGAGCGCGGGTGCACTGGCGCTGCTGGCGTACGCCCTTGAGGAGCTGTACCGCGCCTGCCAGGGCACGGGGCGGTTGACCGCGGCGGCCTACGACGACCTCGGTGGGGTGCAGGGCGCCATTGGTGCCCGGGCCGAGGACGTCTACCGGCGTCGGCTAGGACCGGCCGAGCAGGCGGCCTTCGGCTCGGTCTTCCGCAATCTCATCGAGACGGACGAGGACGGCCGGCCGGCGCGCCGGCGCACCGCCCTCGACCAGGCGGCCCCCGATCCGGCGTCGCGGCGCGTGGTCGACGTGTTCACCGAGGCCCGGCTGCTGGTCCAAAGCCGCGGCCTCGACAACGAGCCCGTCGTGTTCGTCGCCCACGAGGCGCTGTTCCGCAGCTGGGACCGCCTGCGGCTGCGTATCGAGCTCGAACGCGACGACCTCCGGCTCCTGCGCCAAGTCGTCGTCGCCGCCCACGAGTGGCACCGGACCGGTCGGCGGGAGGCCTACCTCTGGCCGCACGAACGACTCGTCGGCGTCTACGAGATGCGCGCGCGGGTCGACCCGAGGTTCGACGACGTGACCGAGGCGTTCGTCCGACCGGAGCAGGAGCGGCTGTTCGAGGCGCTCGACGAGCCCGAGCTGCCGCCCCACCGCCGCCGCGCCACCGCGGACCGTCTGGTCACGATCGGTCCGGCGACGATCCCTGGCCTGGTCATGGCGCTTGAGACATTCGACGCCGACGTCCGGGACGCCGCCGCCTCGGCTCTCGCCCGGCTGGGACCACCGGCGGTCGACGCACTCGGCGCGGTCGCCACCACGAGCCAGTGGCCCTGGA
Organism: Acidimicrobiia bacterium; assembly: GCA_023265025.1. Classification (GTDB taxonomy): domain Bacteria; phylum Actinomycetota; class Acidimicrobiia; order Acidimicrobiales; family AC-14; genus CADCTB01. Next base: position 44,256 of record JAHFUP010000019.1, read on the forward strand.
CCCGCCTCGCCGCGGTCGGCGCCCTGCGCCAGATCGGGGACCCTGCCGCCCGGGGCCACCTGGCCAGGGCCGTGGGCGACACCGACCTGTCCGTTCGGTCCGCCGCCGTGGGCGCGCTGGGCGAGCTGGGTGGCCCCGAGGCGCTGCACGCCCTCGTCGGCGTGCTTGGCGACAGGGCGGTGGATGTGCGTTGGCGCGCCGCCGGCGCCCTCGGTGCCTTCGGGCCCGCCGCCGTTGGCCCGCTGATCGAGCGCCTGAGTGGGACGGATCCAGGGGCGGCCGAGGCGGCGCGCCGCGCACTCCTCGCTCTGGGGTCGTCCTCGGTCGACGCCCTCGTCGGTGCCTTGCGCAGCGATACGGCACCTGAACGCGAGGCGGTGGCATCGGTCCTCGTTTCCATCGGCGAGCCGGCCGTGGGCGCTCTCGCAGGCGCGCGGTTCGACGGCGACCCCGACGCCAGGTGGCGGGTGGTCGAAATCCTCGGCGAGATCGGCAGTACGACCGCCGCTGCCCGGCTGCTCGAGGCCTTGCGGAACGGCGAGGCGCCCCCCCACCGTGTGGCACTGGCGCTCGCCAACATCGGCGATCCAGAAGCGCTCCCCGCGCTGGTGGCTGCGATGTCCGGCAACGACCCGGACGCGGACCAACTGGCACCCGCCCTTGCTGCCTTTGGCGAAGCGGCGGTCGACCCGCTCATCGACGTGATGTGCCACTCCACGGTGAGCAAGCACCGCCGCCTGGCGGCGCACGCGCTCGGTGCGATCGGCGTGCCGGCAATCGACCCCCTGATCGCCCTGCTCGATGTGGGGGGCGCGAAGCAGACCCTCGCCGAGATCGCCCTCTGGCCCAACCGGGCCGTGGCGATCCCTTTCCTCGTCGAGACCCTCGCCTATCCGCAGCCGAGGGGGGCGGACAGTGCTGCCCACCTACTGGCGCGGATGGGCCCCCTCGCCCTTCCCGCGCTCAGCGAGGCGGCCCAGGCCGACGATGTCGTCCTCCGGAGAGCTTCGACACGAGTCCTCGCCGCCACGGCGCTTCCCGAGGCGCTGACCCCGTTGCTCGATCGACTGGGCGAAAGCGACTACTTGACACGCTCGGACGCAGCAGCCGGCCTCGGCACGTTGGGGCCAGCGGCGTGGGCGCCGCTCGTACGGCGGCTCGCCGCGGCCGACACCGTCGTGCGCGAGGGCGCGCGCGAGGCGCTCGTCGCGGCCGGGCCCGGGGCCGTCCCGGAACTCCTCTCGACCTTTCGCCTGCACGCCGAACCGGCCCGGACCGAAGCCGCGCTCTGCCTGGCGCGGATTCCGTCGCCGGCAGCCACGTTCGCCCTCTTCCACCGAGCGTGGTCGGACGCCGTGCGCCGTGGCCGCTCAGATGCTGGCGAAGACCACGCGGAACATCAGCGTTGAACCGCCGTCGAGGTTGAGCGCGCACTCCGCCTTCGTGAGCCCAGCGCTCAATGCCTCGGCCGGGTTCGTGTCCTCGTCGCACTTGACCGAATACGCGGCCTCGGCCGACACGCCGGCGAGCGCACCGGACAGCAGCAACAGGTCGAAGAAGCCGCGAAGCTCCCGGGTGACCTCCGCCCACAGCGCGGGCCCGCCCGGGCGGTGGATCACCCAGCGCATGGCCGCCGTGATGTTGCCGGCAACGAAGTTGGCGACGAGCCGAGTGCGGACCAGGCGCCACGTCGGGTCGCTCGACAGCGTTCGGGCCCCCCAAACGATCGGCGCGCTGCCGGCGGGCGACACGATCGTGTTGATGCCCTCCGGGTTGAGGAGGTCCACCTCGGCCCGGAAGAGCGAGCGCTCCACAGTCACCGCGCCGATGAGCGCTTCATTGGCCGGTGAACGCCGGAAGCCCTCACCTGCCACTGTGCGGGCGCAGACGCCCGCCACGTGGCCGCACGGTGGCACCGTGATCCGCCCGTCGGTGCTCGGATCGCTCACACCGATCCAGGGGTAGTACATCGCGGCCGACGAGGAGTCGTAGCGGGCAACCTCTGTGCGCCACTCGCGCACCATCGAGGCGTTGAGCCCGGGGGGCACGTCGAGCACCGCGATCCGGTCGCCCATGTGCTCGCAGTGCGCGATCAGCGCATGCTGGTTGCTGAGGACCGTTTCGACTCCGATCTCACCGCCGGCGTAGAGCGACATGATGTCGGGAGCCGCCACCACCTGGACCCGCTCGGCGAGCTCCGTCAGGGCGTCAATCGCGGTGTGGTGCACATCGACGCCGTCGGAGCGGCTGGTGACGGTATCGGAGGGACCCTGGAAGCTGCCGCCGATGAGCGGGTACCTCCCGATCGCCGGAGGGGCGAGCGGTTCGGGGCCGGCGACGGCGACCAGCAGCGAGAGGTCGTTCACGGCGACGCCCGCGTTGCTCTGATTTGGCTCGACCTCTAGGCCTTGGAACTGCTCGACCGCCTCGCCCGCCCTCGTCACGACGAGGTCGAAGCCGCTCGGGTCCTCCGATGGCAACACCTCGACGGCGAGCGCGTTGCCGGCGGGGCCGGGGGACCGGGCCACGATGCGCAACGCGGAGGTCCGGGGATCCGTCGCCGACGGGACGGCCACCTCAGCGTATCTCGACAGGCTGCCCTGGGCGCCGGCGCGCACGACGTACGCGCTCTGGCCGCCGTTCTGGAAGAAGCCGTACATGGCATGGCCGAGGAACGCGCCCTCGACGAAGCCACCGAAGTAGGAGACGTACTCCTGCCAGCTCGTGATGTAGGCGGGTGCATTGACGGGCCCGCGGTCGGCGAAGCCGACGAACGCGGCTGTCAACCGCGGATCGAGCCAGCGCGACCGGGTGATGGGAAGCTCGAACGCCGACCGCGTCGCGGTGCCGCGTGCGAATCCACCGGTGTCCGGGTTCGTTCCGGCGGCGAACTCCTCGAAGTAGACACCGGGCGAGAGGTAGCGCATGTCGCCCCCAACCGTAGGCCTCGCTCCGTCTTCGCAGCAGGCCTGCTCGATGTTCATGGGAACCCCATTGGTCAGGATCAGCCACGGTGTCCTGCTCACGCACATTGCCGTGGGTCGTCGCGTGCGGCCGATCGAGGACGCCTGTGGCTATCCCTTGTAGCGGTTGGTGATCGGAAGGCGCCGGTCCTTCCCGAACGCCTTCGGCGTGACCCGGACGCCGGGCGGCGCCTGCCGGCGCTTGTACTCGGCCCGGTCGACCATGGTCACGACGCGGCGGACCACTTCGGGGTCGAAGCCGGCGGCGACCAGGTCGCCGGCGGTGGCGTCACCCTCGACGTAGGCGAGCAGGATCGGGTCGAGCTCGTCGTAGGGGGGCAGCGACTGGTCGTCGCGCTGGTCGTGGCGCAACTCGGCCGACGGCGGCTTGGTCAGCACGTCGGGCGGGATGGGCCCGGGCTCGCCGGCGGCGCGGGCCCGCTCGTTGCGGTTGCGGCACAGGTCGTACACCAAGAGCTTTGAGACGTCCTTGATCACCGCGTAGCCGCCGGCCAGATCGCCGTAGAGGGTGGAGAAGCCGGCGGCCATCTCGCTCTTGTTGCCGGTGGCCAGGACGAGCCAGCCGAACTTGTTCGACAGCGCCATGAGCGTCGTTCCCCGCACGCGGGCCTGGATGTTCTCCTCGGTGAGGTCCTCGGCCACGCCGGCGAAGGACGGGCCGAGCATCTCCAGGAAGGCAGTGTGCGCCGGCTCGATCGGGATGGTGCGGGTCTCGATGCCCAAAGCGCCGGCCAGGGCCAGCGCATCGGTCAGCGACCCCTCGCTCGAGAACCGCGACGGCATGCACACGCCGTGGACGTGGTCCGGCCCGAGTGCGTCGGCGGCGATGGCGGCGACCAGCGACGAGTCGACGCCACCCGACAGGCCGATGACCGCGTCGGTGAACCCGTTCTTGCGGGCGTAGTCGCCGGTGCCGAGCACGAGCGCCTCGTAGACCTCCTCGACGGCCGACAGCGGCTCGGTCACCTCGGGTACACAGAACTCGTCGTGGGGCCGCGCCTGTGCCGACACCAGCACCTCGGGCAGCGGCGGCGCGCTGGCCCGGCCGCGGGGGTCGAGCAGGCGCTTGCGGAACACGGGGCGGATCTCGATGTCGGTGATGAGGTCGGCGGGCTTGAACTGCGGCGCCCGGGCCACGACGCGGCCGTCGGCGTCGAGCACGAGCGACGCCCCGTCGAAGACCAGCTCGTCCTGGCCTCCGAGCAGGTTGACGTAGACGAGCGCGCACGAGGCGTCGGCGGCCCGGGTGGCCAGCATGCGCTCCCGCTCGGCCAAGCGGCCGGCGTAGTACGGCGAGGCGTTGAGGTTGACGATCAGCTCGGCGCCGCCGGCGGCCTGGTCGGCGATGGGGCCGTCGGGCGCCCAGGAGTCCTCACAGATCGACACTCCGACCTTCACGCCGCCGATCACGAACAGCTGCGGGTCGCCGAAGCCCGGCGCGAAGTACCGCTGCTCGTCGAACACCGAGTAGTTCGGCAGGATGCGTTTGCGGTAGACGCCCTTGACCTCGCCCCCGGCGCAGACCGCGGCGGCGTTGTAGAGGTCGCGGCCGGCGTCGACGAACCCCACCACCGCCGCGCACCGGCCGGTACGGGCCGCCAGCTTGGCGAGGGCCGACCGGTTGTCGGCGACGAAGGCCGGCTTGAGCAGGAGATCCTCAGGCGGGTAGCCGGTGATGGCCAGCTCGGGGAACACGGCGACGTCACAGCCGGCGGCGTCGGCCCGGCCCAGGGCGGCCAGGATCAGCTCGACGTTGCCGTCGAGATCGCCGACGACGTTGTTGACCTGGCAGGCGGCGACGCGCAGTCGGGGCACGGCACAGAGCCTAACGACGCGACACTTGGGCGATGTCCCTGGCCGCCGCCATCGAGCGATCGGCGGCGCCGGCCTCGGTCCGCCTGGCGGTCGATCGGCTCGGTGAGGGCCGCCCCGCCGTGCTGGACCGGCTCCAGGACGACCCGACGCTGCGGGACGCCTTCGTCGCGGTGACCGCGGCCAGCCGGTCGCTCACCGAACTGGCGCTCACCGATCCTGTCGCGATCGACGTTCTCGCCGACCTCGACCGACGGCCGACCCGGGACCCCGACGACGACCTGCGCCGCTGGAAGCGCCTGGAGCTCCTGCGGATTGCGGCCCGCGACCTGCTCGGTTGCGACGACCTGCCCGCGGTCGGCGCCGCCCTGGCCCGGCTGGCCGACGACGTGCTCGGCGCCGCCCTGACCGCGGCCGGGCCGGCGGCCGATGGCCTGGCGATCATCGGCATGGGCAAGCTCGGCGGGGCGGAGCTGAACTACTCGAGCGACGTCGACATCCTCTTCGTCAGCACCGGCGCCGGCTCGGCCGACGACGACGCCCGGACCGCCCGCGCCGTGCTCGACGTGGCCCGCACGTGCTTCCGGGTCGACGTCGACCTGCGGCCCGAGGGCCGCGACGGCCCGCTGGTCCGGTCGCTCGGTTCCTACGAGGCGTACTGGGACCGGTGGGCGCAGACGTGGGAGTTCCAGGCGCTGCTCAAGGCGCGGCCCGTCGCCGGCGAGCCGGCGCTGGGTGCCGCCTTCGCCGCGGCCGCCGCCGAACGACTGTGGGAGCGGCCGTTCAGCGCCGAGGATCTCCGGGCGGTGCGGGCCATGAAGGCACGCGCCGAGGCCGAGCTGGCCAGGAAGGGCGTCGGTGACCGGGAGGTGAAGCGGGGGCGGGGCGGCATCCGCGACATCGAGTTCTCCGTCCAGCTCCTCCAGCTGGTCCACGGCGCCCATGACCCGGCGCTGCGGTCACCGACCACCCTCGACGCCCTGGCCGAGATGGGCGCCGGCGGGTACATCGAGCCAGGCGACGCCCGGTCGCTCGACTACGCCTACCGGCTCCTGCGGACGGTCGAGCACCGGCTTCAGCTCGTCGCCGAGCAGCAGGTCCACACCCTGCCGGCCCGCGGCGAGGCCATGGACCGCCTGGCCCGCGTCATGGGGTACCGGGACACCGCCGAGGCCAGCGCCGGCGACCTGCTCGCCGGCTACCTCAGCCGCCAGCAGGCCACGGTACGAGCCATTCACGAGCACCTCTTCTTCCGTCCCCTGCTGGACCAGCTCACCCATGGGTCGACGACCGCCCACCTGCGCGACGACGCGGTCGCGGCCCGGCTGTCGGCGTTCGGCTTCACCGATGCCGAGCGGACCCGCCAGGCGCTCCACGAGCTGACCCGCGGCCTAACACGGTCGTCCCGGCTGATGCAGCAGATGCTGCCGCTTCTCTTGGGCTGGCTGTCCGAGTCGCCCGACCCCGACCTCGGCCTGCTCGGCCTGCGCATCCTCACCACCGGCCGGCAACAGGCCACCGAGATGGGCGTCGCCTTCCGGGAGTCGCCCGAGGCTGCCCGCCGGCTCTGCCTGCTCCTCGGCACCGGCCGCATCTTCGCCGACACCTTTGAGCACCAGCCCGACATGATCCCCTCCCTCGGCCAGCCCGACGGGCTGGCCACCCGGCCACCCGGCGCCCTCCTGGCGGGGAGCACCAACGCCCTCGCCTGGCGAGAGCACACCGAGGACCGCCAGCTGGCCCTGCTGCGCTACAAGCGGCGGGAGCAGCTGCGCATCGCCGCCGCCGACGTGCTCGACCTGGCGCCGGCGGCGGGCGAGGATCATGTCGTCGTCACCGCCGCCCAGCTCACCGCGCTGGCCGAGGCGTGCGTCTCCGCCGCCCTCGACGCACTGGAGCCGAAGCTCCCGTTCGCGGTGATCGCCATGGGGCGCTTCGGCGGGGCCGAGCTGTCCTACGCCAGCGACCTCGACCTGCTCTTTGTCTACGACGGGTCCACGCCGGCCGACTTCGCGGTGGCGGAGCGGCTGGGCGAGCACCTGGTGCGCTTCCTCGCCGGTACGTCGCCGCCCACGCGCGTCTACCCCGTCGACCTCGCCCTGCGCCCCGAAGGAAAGGACGGCCCCCTGGCCCGCAGCCTCGACGGCTACCGCGCCTATTACGGGCGTTGGTCGCGCACGTGGGAGCGCCAGGCGCTGGTCCGGGCGCGGCCGGTCGCCGGCGACGAGGAGGTGGCCCGCCGGTTCATGGAGATCGTCGAGCCCCACGTCTGGGGCGACGGGCTGTCCGACGAGGGGGTACGGGAGATCCGGCGCATGAAGGCCCGCATCGAGCGGGAGCGGCTGCCCGCCGGCGAGGACCCGCAGTTCCACCTCAAGCTCGGCCGGGGCTCGCTGTCCGACGTCGAGTTTTGCGCCCAGCTCCTTCAGTTGCAGCACGGCGTGCGGGCCGCCGGCACCATGCCGGCGCTGGCTGCGCTGGACGCCGCCGGCGCCCTCGCCCCCGACGACCACGCCGTGCTGGCCGAGGCCTACCGCTTCTGCGAGCGCACCCGGAACCGGCTGTTCCTGATCCGGGGCGCGCCCGGCGACTCGCTGCCCAGCCGGCCCGAGCAGCTCACCCGCCTGGCCCGGTCGCTGGGCACCGGTCCCCACGACCTGCGCGAGCAATACCGGCGCACCACCCGCCGGAGCCGCGCCGTCGTCGAGCGGCTGTTCTACGGCAAGTCGTGAGCACCGTCGCACGCCGGCGACGTGTGCAAAAAGTGTTGCATAGCGACACTTTTTGCACACTCGGTTGATCGGCCACAGCGCCGGCGCCGCTCGGCCACACTTGGGCGTGGTTGACACCGCTCTCAGCCGGCCCGTCGAGACGTTCGTCCGAGATTTCGCACCGGTCCTCGTCGACCTCGTCGCCGACCTGCCCCTGGCCAAGGCCGACAAGCTGCCGGACGATGTCGCCCTCGAGGCGTTCAACCTGGTGGCCGCCTTCATCGACGCCGACGGGCGCCACACCGACGAGGAGCTGTGGGCGTTCATCGGCGCCTTCGCCGCCCGCTTCGACACCGTCGCAAGTGCCGCCAGCCCGCCGGCGCTGCGGGCCGCCGGCCTCCTCGCCGGCCGGCGCACGTTCCTCGACCGGCCGTCGCCGCTGTTCGAGCTGCTGCTCCAGGCCGACCTGCGGGGCGGGACCGGCCAGAACTCGTGGCGCTACTACCTGGCCGCCGTCGACCTGGCCCACGTCGTGTTCTCCCTCGACGACCACCCGTCGCACGCCGAGCTGACAGCCGTCGAGCGGTTCCGGTCCATGCTCCTGCGGGCCATGGACCAGGCCGGCGTGCCGAGGCCCGGGGGCCCGACGCCCCAGCCGTCGGCCGCCGGCGGAGAGGCGCCGGCGGCGGCGGCCGAGCCGGCCGAACCCCTCGAGCCGCCCCGCCCGTTGGAGGAGCTACTCGCCGAGCTCGACGGCCTGGTCGGGCTGGCTCCGGTCAAGGCCGAGGTGAAGCTGGTCACCAACCTGCTCCGGGTCGAGAAGCTGCGGACCGAGCGGGGCCTGCCCGTCGTCGAGCACAGCCGCCACCTCGTCTTCACCGGCAACCCCGGCACGGGCAAGACCACTGTCGCCCGCCTGCTGGCCCAGATCTACCGGACCCTCGGTGTGGTTGAGAAAGGCCAGCTCGTCGAGACCGACCGGTCGGGCCTGGTGGCCGGCTACGTCGGGCAGACGGCCATCAAGGTCAAGGAGGTCTTCGCCAAGGCCCTCGGCGGCATCCTGCTGATCGACGAGGCGCACGCCCTGGCCCGCGGCGAGGACCGCGACTTCGGCCACGAAGCCATCGACATGATCGTCAAGCTCATGGAGGACCACCGCGACGACGTGGTCCTGATCGTCGCCGGCTACCCCGACGAGATGGCGGCCTTCCTCGACGCCAACCCCGGTCTGCGATCGCGGTTCCCGAAGACGATCTTCTTCGACGACTACTCCGACGACGAGCTACTGCGGATCTTCGACGGCATGTGTGTCAAAAGCCATTACACGCCTACCGAGGATGCCAGGAAACGGGTCCTCGAGTACGTGACCTCCCGACCGCGTGACCGGGGCTTCGGCAACGCCCGCCTCGTCCGCAACCTGTTCGAGGCCGCGGTCTCGGCTCAGGCCAGCCGGGTCGTCGAGTTGGGGGAGGTCTCCGACGAGGTGCTGGTCGCGCTGGAGGCGGCCGATATCCCGCAGGCCTGATCTCGGTGGCTGCGCCTGCCGGCGTTCGAGGAGCCCGGAGAGGGCGGCGGCGATGCCGGCCACCTCGTCGGGATCCGAGCCGGCGGTGACCTCCGCCCGCACCAGGGCGTGGCGGTAGAGCTCCTCGGCCTCGTCGGCTCGGCCCAGCCCCTCCCACAGCAGTCCGAGCCCCGCCATGGTGGCGATGGTGTCGACGTCGGAAGGGCCCAGCAGCTGCTCGGCCAGGCCGAGGGCGGCCACCAGGATGGCGTCCGCTTCCTCGCCGCGGCGCTGGATCCGCAGGTTGGCGGCCAGGCCGCGGGCGCAGCGGATGCGGGCCTTGTCGTCCGATCCGCCGGTGGGCAGGGCCGAGAAGATGGCGCCCGCCCGCCGGTAGTGGGCCTCGGCCCGGGCGTGGTCGCCGAGGTCGTCGAGGGTGCCGGCCAGGGCGTGGCAGGCGCGGCCCACCGCGGGCCCGTCCGGCTCGCCGGCGAGGATCGACGCCGCCCGCCCGGCCAGCGCCTCAGCCTCGGCCCACCGCCGCATCGCCTGCATGTCGGCGGCCGACCGCTGCAGCCGGCCTGCCTGCTCCGTGGGGTCTCCGGGCGTCGTGCCCATGAGTCGTTCCGCCACGCCGCTTTCTCCTGCTCTGTCTGAGGGGTCCCCGCCCGTCAACAGAACATCAGGTCCTGGCGCCGGCGTCTTGAGTACCGGGTACTCAACCGGGCCGAGGGAGCCCGTCAGACCGAGAGAAGCGCCTGGGCCAGGTCGGCCCGCCGGGCCACGCCCAGCTTCTCGTAGACCCGCTGCAAGTGGTTCTCGACCGTCCGCACGGAGACGGACAGCCGGGCGGCGATGTCCTTGTTGGACAGGCCGGCGGCGCCGAGGGCGGCCACCTCGATCTCCCGGCTGCTGAGCAGCGCCTGGGTCTGGATGGCCCGCAGCGCCGGCGTCATGGCCCCCTGGCAGCGCCGGGCCAGCTCGGCGGCCCGCACCTCGGCGGCTGCGGCCCGGCGAGCGTCGCCGCCGCGCCGGAGCACGACGGCCGCCGCGGCCGAAGCCTCGGCGGCGAGGAGCCAGGCCCCCATGGCCGCGAAGGCGGCGGACACCTGTCCGAGGGTACCGGCGTCGCCGGCCACCAGTGCGCCGGCGTGGTCGGCCCGGGTCGGTGCCAGGTCGCCCTCGACCAGCCCGGCCAGCTCGGCCAAGCGGGGGGCGACCTCGGCGGCCCGCCCGAGGCGGGCCTGGTCGTGGAGGGCCTCGGACTCCCACACCAGGTCGGCGCGCTCGTTGGCCAGGGCGACGGCCTCCCGGAGGTGTCGCTGCGCTTCGGCCAGGTCGCCGGCCGCCGCGGCAGTCCAGGCCCGCGCCCGACTGAGCTCCACCGCGTTCAGGTCGTTCGGCGGCAGGTCGAGGCCGTCGATCTCGGCCAGGGCGGCGCCGGCCTGCTCGACGGAGCCGCCCAGGGCGTGGGCCAGTGCCAGTTCGGTCAAGGCGGTGCGCGACAGGTTCAGCCACCGCATGTCGCGGAAGTGGTTGCGGGCCTCGAGCGCGTACCGCGCCGCCTCGGCGACCTTGCCCATCATGATCTCGACCCGGGCCAGGTGGAGCGAGGCCACCGCCTGGATGGTGACCGACCCGTCGGCCACGCCGCGGGCGTACTCCTCGGCGCCCGCCTCCTCGGCTTCCCGGAGGCGGCCGGCGCCGGCGAAGACGGCGCACCGCACCACGGCTTCGAGCGACGGACGGAAGGACGGCGGCCCTCCACCGAAGGCCGTGGCCGCCCGGGCCAGCTTCTCGCACAGCAGCAGCGCCTCGGCGAACCGTCCGGCCCGGGCCATGCAGGCGCCGCCTATGTACCAGGCGAAGCTGAACTCCGGGCCCTCGGCCCGGACCAGCATCGGCAGGAGCACGTCCAGCGCCTCCTGCAACCGGCCGCTGACGTGCAGGGCGAAGGACCGCTTGGCGATCAGCTGGTCGAGGGCGGTGGGGTCGGACACGAGGCGTTCGGCCTCGCCGACGACGGCCAGCGCCTCGTCGGTCCGGCCCAGCGAGCTGATGAGGTTGTTCACCCTCATGCTGGCGACACGCACCCGGTCGGCGTCGTCGGGCGCCGCCGGTGCGAGCATGGCGAGCTGCTCCTCTGCCTCCTGGCCTCGTCCCCCCATCATGGCCAGCTCGGCCCGGAGCATCGCCGCCTCGAACCCACCACCTGCGTCGACCGCGGCGTCGGCCAGCCGTGCGGCCAGTGTCAGGTCCCAGCGGTCGCGAGCCGCCGTGGCGGCGGTCACCATGAGCTCGGGAGCCATGGTGCCGCCGGCGTCGATGCGCAGCGTGGCGACGCACAGGGCGTCCTCCCGCCGGCGGGCGCCGACCGACTCCAGCCGGCCGGCGATCGCCTGGCGTACGAGCTGGGAGCGGAAGGCGGGGATGCGGGCCCGGATCACCTCGCCGTAGAGCGGGTGGGTCAGGCACGCCTGGAGCCGGCGACGGTCGTACGCCGTCACGATCAGGCCGCGCTCCTCCAGTTCCTGCAGCTTCGCCTCGGTGGTGAGCCCGAGCAGGCAGGCCACGCCGAGCGGTTCCCCGAAGGCCAGGGCGTCGAGGACCTTGCGCTCGGGATCGCGCACCTCGACCAGGCGGGCCTCGATGAGCTCGATCAGGCGGGTCGACACGACCGGCGCCCCGGTCAGCCGCCAGACGCCGTCGGCGTCGCTGAGCCGGCCCGACTCCCTGCCGGCCAGCACGAGCTCCCGCAGGTACAGGGCGTTGCCGGCGCTGCGCTCGTTTAGCTGGTGGAGGGTGGCCGCGCCGACCGGGCCGCCGAGCACGCCGGTCAGGACCTCCTCGACGTCGGCCGGCGTAAGCGGTTCGAGGTCGACGCGCTCGGCCAGCTCGTCCTTCCAGAGGGCAACCACCGGTTCGGGAGCGGCCTCGCCGGTGCGGACGGTGAGGATCACGAAGACCGAGCGGGTGGCGACGAGCTGGTGCACGAGCGTGGCCGACGCATCGTCGAGGAGGTGGGCGTCGTCGACCAGCAGGACGAGCCGCCGCCCGGCACCCAGGCCGACGATGGCCTCGCGCGCCCGCCAGAGCATGTCGGCGGGCTCGGTCCGGGAGCCGATCGTGTTCGGCAGCAGGGGGGCGAGGGCGCCGAAGGGCAGGCTCCGGGCGGCCTGACCCGCCTTGACCCGGGCCGTGGCCAGGCCCCGCGCCTCGGCCAGGGCCAGCCACTCCGAGGCCAGCCGGGTCTTGCCGACGCCCGCCAGGCCGGCCACGACGACCCCCCACCGCTCGCCCCCGGTCAGCAGGGCCCCCGCGAGCCCCAGCTCGTGGGTCCTGCCTACCAGCGGCCAGGGCCTGTGCATTCCCGGGATTCTCCCACTCGATCCCCGATCGGTCGAGTGGCGGACCGCGTTGAGTAGTCCCTACTCAAGTCGGTTCGCCCCATCCTGTGGTCTGCTTCGCCATGGCGGCGATCGCAGCTCGGTCGCCCTGAGGAGTGCCGGGCGCCGCGACTTCGGGAGCAGCCAACGACGGACGGGCATTCGGCAGGGAGCCGGCGACCGACCAGCCCGCCGTTCGCTGGGGAGTCGCCGGAACGGCGGTCTCCCCCGGACGCCCCCCGGTCAGAGCCCCCAGCGGGACTGGCCGAACCGGTAGCCCACCGAGCGCACCGTCTGGATCAGCGCAGCGTGCTCCTCGCTGAGCTTGGCCCGGAGCCGGCGGATGTGGACGTCGACCGTGCGGGCCCCGCCGTAGTACTCATAGCCCCACACCCGCGACAGCAGCATTTCGCGGGTGAACACCTTGCCCGGGTGGGTGGCCAGGAACCTGAGCAGCTCGTATTCCATGTAGGTGAGGTCGAGCGGGCGACCGTCGATGGCGGCCTGATAGGTCTCCAGGTTGAGGATGAGCGGCCCGTACTCGATCAGCTCGGGACGGGTGCCTCGGCCGGTTCGCCAGAAGAGGTGCTTGAGCCTGGCCTCCAGCTCACCCGGCTGGAGGGGGAGGAGGCAGAAGTCGTCGAACAGGTCCTCGCGGGGCTCCAGGGAGCCCAAGTGGTTGCTCCGGACCACCAGCAGGAGCGGCTCGAGGGGGATGTCACGCTTGCGCAGGTGCCGGCACATCGCCGCCGCACCCTCCGGGTCCTCGTCAGAGCAGATGAGGGCGCCGGCCCAGCCGTCCTCCGGCTCGATGCGGGTGGCCTCGTCGGAGGTCGTGGCGGCGCGGAAGGGGTAGCCGGCGTCGGCGAGTGCCTTGGCCAGCGACGGGGGCGGCGGATCGGGAAAGACGAGCAGGGGTTCCATTTTTTCTTCGTGGCCGCTAGAGGTTCAGGTACCGGTCGAGCTCGAACTGGGTCACCTGCGTGCGGTAGCTGTCCCATTCGGCCCGCTTGTTGCGGATGAACCACTCGAAGACGTGCTCGCCCAGGGCCTCGGGCAGCAGCTCGGACCTCTCCATGCACCCGATGGCCTCCGACAGCGAGCCGGGCAGGGCCTCCACGCCCTCGGCCAGCCGCTCCTCCGCCGTCATCTCGTACAGGTTCTGCGTCAGCTCGGGCGGCAGGTCATAGGACTCCTCGATGCCCTTGAGGCCAGCGGCCAGGATGACGGCGAAGGCCAGGTAGGGGTTGCAGGCCGGGTCGGGCGAGCGGAACTCGATGCGGGTCGACGCCGGCTTGTTGCGCTTGGAGCTGGGCACCCGCAGGAGGGCCGAGCTGTTGTTCCGGGCCCACGCCACGTAGGCCGGCGCCTCGAAGCCGACGACCAGCCGCTTGTAGGAGTTGACCCACTGGTTGGTGACGGCGGTGATCTCCCGGGCGTGGTGCAGCAGCCCGGCCAGGAAGCCCTTGGCCACCTTCGACAGGTGGGCCTCGTCGCCGGGGTCGTGGAAGGCGTTGACGTCGCCTTCGAAGAGCGACAGGTGGGTGTGCATGCCCGATCCCTGCACGCCGGCGAGGGGCTTCGGCATGAAGCTGGCGTGGACGCCGCGCTCCAGGGCGATCTCCTTCACGACCAGCTTGAAGGTCATGACGTTGTCCGCCATGGTCAGGGCGTCGGTGTAGCGCAGGTCGATCTCGTGCTGGCTCGGGCTGTCCTCGTGGTGGCTGTAGCGCACGGGGACGCCGATCGACTCCAGCCCCAGGATGGTGCGCCGGCGCAGGTCGGTGGCCACGTCGACCGTCGTGAGGTCGAAGTACCCGCCGGTGTCGAGCGGGGTGTTGGTCGGCTTCCCGTTCTTCCCCTGGGCGAAGTAGAAGAACTCGATGTCGGGGCCGACGTAGAACGAGAACCCCTTCTCCCGGGCGATGTCGAGCTGCCGGCGCAGGACGTGGCGGGGGTCGCCGGCGAAGGGGGCGCCGTCGAGTGTGGTGACGTCGCAGAACATGCGGGCGACCGGGGCGTCGTCGCCCCGCCACGGCAGGAGCTCGAAGGTGTTGGGGTCGGGCTGGAGGAGCATGTCGCTCTCCTGAACCCGGCTGAAGCCGTCGATCGAGGACCCGTCGAACGTCATGCCCTCCTCGAAGGCGTTCTCCAGCTCCCCTGGGACGATGGCGATGGACTTCAGCTGGCCGAGAACGTCGGTGAACCAGAGGCGGATGAAGCGGATGCCCCGCTCCTCGACCGACCTGAGCACATAATCCTGCTGGCGTTCCATGGGATTATCTTGGCAGGCGTCCGGGCGGGTACCGCCGGGTTCACACGTAGTTCATCAAGGCGCAACGGCGGGGAAACCGCCGTGCACGACGAGGAGGAACCGTGGAGGAGCGAAGCCCGGCTGAAGTGGTGCGCCTGTGCCAGGACGAGGGGGTCGAGATCGTCGACTTCCGGTTCTGCGACCTGCCCGGCCTCATGCAGCACTTCTCGGCGCCGGTCCACCAGCTGACCGAGGAGGGCTTCGAGGACGGCTACGGCTTCGACGGCTCGTCGATCCGGGGGTTCCAGGAGATCCAGGAGTCGGACATGATCCTGGTGCCCGACCCGAACACCGCGGTGATCGACCCGTTCCGCCGGCACAAGACGCTCAATCTGAACTGCTTCGTGAAGGATCCGCTCACCGGCGAGTCGTACTCCCGTGACCCGCGCTACGTGGCCAAGAAGGCGGAGGACTACCTCACGTCCACCGGGCTGGCCGACACCGCCTACTTCGGGCCCGAGGCCGAGTTCTACATCTTCAACGACGTCCGCTTCCACCAGGACCAGCACTCTGCGTCCTACGCAGTCGACTCGGTCGAGGGCATCTGGAACTCCAACAAGGACGAGAACCCCAACCTCGGGTTCAAGCCCCGTACCAAAGAGGGGTACTTCCCCGTCCCGCCCATGGATCATTTCCAGGATCTCCGCTCCGAGATGATCCTGACCATGGAGCAGATGGGCATCGAGATCGAGATCCAGCACCACGAAGTCGGCACCGCCGGCCAGGCCGAGATCGACATGCGGTTCGACACGCTCCTTCGCATGGCCGACAAGGTGATGCTCTACAAGTACGTCACCAAGTCGGTGGCGTGGGCGCACAACCTCTCGGTCACGTTCATGCCCAAGCCGCTGTTCCAGGACAATGGCTCCGGCATGCACTGCCACCAGTCGCTGTGGCGGGGTGGCGAGCCGCTGTTCTTCTCCGAGACCGGCTACGGCGGCATCTCCGACATGGCCCGCTGGTACATCGGCGGGCTATTGGCCCACGCAGCGTCGATCCTCGCCTTCGCCGCGCCAACGACGAACTCCTACAAGCGCCTGGTGCCCGGCTACGAGGCACCGGTGAATCTGGTCTACTCCCAGCGCAACCGCTCGGCGGCGGTGCGTATCCCGCTGGTGTCGAAGTCGCCGAAGGCCAAGCGCCTCGAGTTCCGCTGCCCCGACCCGTCGGCCAACCCGTACCTGGCGTTCGCCGCCATGCTGATGGCCGGCCTCGACGGCGTTCAGAACCGCATCGAGCCGCCGGACCCCATGGACAAGGATCTCTACGACCTCCCGCCCGAGGAGCTGGCCCAGGTGCCCCAGGTGCCCGGCTCGCTGGAGGAGGCTTTGTCGGCGCTTGAATCGGATCAGGACTACCTGCTGGCCGGCGGCGTCTTCACCCCCGACCTCATCGAGACGTGGATTTCGTTCAAGCGCCTCAAGGAGATCGACGAGGTCCGCCTGCGCCCTCACCCCTGGGAGTTCTACCTCTACTACGATATCTAGCTTCGTACCC
Organism: Acidimicrobiia bacterium; assembly: GCA_023265025.1. GTDB lineage: Bacteria > Actinomycetota > Acidimicrobiia > Acidimicrobiales > AC-14 > CADCTB01. The sequence continues at coordinate 60,464 of JAHFUP010000019.1, forward strand.
CCTCTGACCTGCAGTTATCTGGTCAAGGCACCCCGCTGGTGCACATCTGGTGCACATCGCGAGCCGAACTCGGCGTCGATCGCGGCCCGGGTGCGGTCCTCCTCGTCGGCGAACAGGTGGCCGTAGACGTCGAGCGTCGTCTTCGCCGAGGAGTGCCCGAGGCGGGCCTGGACGACCTTCACGGAGGCGCCGGAGCGGATCAGGACGCTGGCGAAGTAGTGGCGGAGATCATGCGGCGTCGCCCACTTGGGTAGGTCGGCTCGCCGGGCACTCGCGTCGAACACGACGGCGAACGGGCTCTGCTGGATCGGCGCGCCGCGCTCGTTCGTGAACATCAAGCCGGGGTCGTCGTGAGCCGGCCACCGGCTCAGGTGGGCGGCCACGGCGTCGGCCACCGCAGCGGCGAGTGGGACTCTGCGGTACGACGCCGGCGTCTTCGGTGGTGCGAGCGCCACGCCGTTGCCACGGACCCGGGCGAGCTGGCGGTCGACCCGGATCGACCGCCGGAGGAAGTCCACCCGGTCGACGGTGAGCCCGAACAGCTCGCCGGGGCGGAGGCCCGTGCCGGCCCCGGCCAGGACCAGCGCCCGATATCGCTCCGGTATCGACTCGGCCAGGGCGAACACGTGGTCGCGGGACAGAACCTCGAGCATCGAGGCCGGCGGTTTGGCCGGCTTGCGGATGTCGACACAGGGGCTGGTGGTCACAATCCGATCGCGCACGGCCGCCCGGAATACGGCGACCACCCGCCCGTAGATGACCTCGACCGTCGACGGGGCCAGCTCGGTAGCGAGCCGCTGCACCATGGCCTGGACTTCGCTCGGGCGGATGGCTGCCATAGGACGATGGCCGATGGTCGGGTACACGTGCAGGCGGAGCTGCTGCTCGGCCGACTGCGCCGTGCCGGCCCGGTGTACCTGAATGAGCCTCCAGGTCTCGGCGAAGGTTTGGAACGTGACCTTGCCGGCAGCGGGGTCGACATAGCCGCCGATCAGCATCGAGTGGTCGACGCCGGTGACGAAGCGCTCGGCGTCGACCTTGCGGTCGAATAGCCGAGCCTTCTGCGTGCCCTCGGGGTCCCGGTACCGGACCTCCCAGCGGTTCCCACGGTCGGCACGGCGCTTGATGCTGGCCACTCAACTCCTCCCTATGACGATGACGTCTGTTCGACATCAGCGTCGGGTCGCCGTGCCTTGCCTAGGCAGAATGAATGCTACGCACGTCTGGTGACATCGCGCCACGAGAACCGACGGCAATGGCGTCGGATGCCCGTCACCGGAGCCGACGACGCCGGGTCGATCGCGGGGACGCCGGCGCCGAGACCGGCCGCCCACCCTCGACTCGACGGGTGTCGAGCCACGCGTCGAGGTCGACGTCGGCGAATCGGTTGCGCCCGCCGACCTTGTACCGGCTCAGCTCGTGGTCCGTCACCAGCCGGCGGAGGTGTCTCACAGTGGTGCCGAGGTACTCGGCCGCCTCCTCGGTGGTGAGCATCCGACGTACGACCTTCTCGTTCCGAGTCATACCTGCACCCGCTCCCTTCGCCCGGGACCGTCCCGTTCGCCGTACTACTGGTGTGTTTCCGCCCACGGCGCGACAGCACGGCGATGACGCCCCCACGACAGAGCCCCCGCGGCAGCATCTGTCGCGCGTCGCCGAAATCCACACCAGTAGTACCCCAGGAAGGCTTGAACACGATTTCAAGCCTGCGGCTTGGGGAGCAGCCCATGGCGTGGATGCGGATGATGGGTGCGGACTCGGTGGCCTACCACCGCGACACGGTGCTGCACCGTGGTGACGACCACGCCGGCCAGGCGCTGGCCTACTACGCGTCCAGGGGCGAGACGCCGTTGGTGTGGGGCGGCGCCGGCGCCAGAGCCCTCGGCCTGGTGGGCACCGTGACCGAGGCCCAGTACGAGGCCATCTACGGCCCCGGCGGCGCCGTCGACCCCACGACCGGCGAGCGCCTGGTGTCGACCCGCCGGCCGGGCATGGAGCTGGTCATCGCCGCCCACAAGTCCGTGGCCGAGCTGGGCGTGATCGGCCGGGCCGAGGACATGCACCGCATCCTCGACGCCGAGCGCGACGCCACCCTGGCCTACCTCGACGACCTCGTGCGTGTGCGGGGCGGCCGGCGGGGCGCAGCGTCGCTGTCCACGCCCACCGCCGGGCTTACCTACGCAATCACCCGCCACGCCACCTCCCGGGCCGGCGACCCCGCCCCGCACGACCACGTGCTCATCGCCAACCTGCTGCGCATGGACGACGACCGCGGCGGCTGGAAGGCGGCCGATATGTCCCTGCCCCGAGACCACCTCCACGCCGCCACCATGGTCGGGCGGGTGGCCGCGGCCCGGGAGGCCGTGCGCCTCGGCTACGGCATCGTCGCCGACGACGGCCCGTCGGGGCGCCTGGGCCAATGGGCCATCGCCGGCGTCCCCGATGCCGCCATGGAGGTCCACTCCAAGCGAGCGGCCGAGATCACCGCCGAGACCCAGCGTCGGGGCTTGGCCAGCTACCAGGCCCGCAACATCGTGGCTCGGGACAACAGGGCGCCCAAGGGCCACGAGCCGGTGGCCGACCTGATGGCCCGCTGGCAGGCCGAGCTGGCCTCGGTGGGCTGGCCGGTGGCCGAGCTGGAGCGCTCGGTGGCCGAGGCCCGCTCCCGCAGCCGGCGTCCTCGTGCCCTGGATGATCAGCACCGCCGGCGCATCGTGGCCGAGACACTCGCCCTCGACGGGCCACTGGCCGCCCGCAAGGTGTTCTCCCGTCGCGACGTCGTGGTGGCGGTGGCGCCCAAGCTGCTCGGGCACGACCCCGCCGAGCTGAGGTCTCTGGTCGACCGGGTCATGGCCGATCCCGAGGCCATCCCCCTCATGGCCACGCCCATGGCCCGGGAGCGGGCCTACGCCACGGCGACGATCATCGCCACCGAGGCGGCCATCGCCGCCGCCGTCGACATCGAGGTGGCCCGCACCGACGCCCCCGCTGTCGATCAGGTCGACGCCCGGCTGGCCATCGCCCACCGAGAGCGGGAGCTGGGCACCCATCTCACCATGGGCCAGCGGGCCGCGGTCATGGGCCTGACCACCTCCGGCCGGGGCACCGAGCTGGTCGTGGGTGTGGCCGGCGCCGGCAAGACCACCGCCCTGGCTGCGGTGCGGGAGGCCTTCGAGGCCGAGGGCTTCGAGGTCATCGGCACCTCCACGTCGGGCCAGGCGGCGAGGACCCTGAAGCGCCAGGCCGGCATCGAGTCCTCCCGCACATTGGCATCGCTCACCTGGCGACTCGAGCACGGCCGGCTCGCCCTGACCAACCGCCACGTGGTCATCGTCGACGAAGCAGCGATGAGCGAGGACGCCGCCCTCCTCAGCGTCCTATCGGCGGCGTCGAGGGCGAAAGCCAAGGTGGTCCTGGTCGGCGACCACCGCCAGCTGGGCGCCGTGGGCCCAGGTGGCGGCTTCGAGTCCCTTGTCGCCCGCTACGGCGCCGCGGTGCACGTGCTGGCCGACAACGTCCGCCAACACGAGGTTGCCGATCGGGCGGCACTGGCCGAGCTGCGCGACGGCGATGTTGCCAAAGCTGTTGCCAGTTACGCGCGACGCGGGCCCATCGTCGTGTCGCGCGACCGCAGCAGTGCGCTCGACGCCGTGGTTTCGGGATGGGCCGCCGATGTTGCCGCTGGCCATCAGGCAGCGATGTACGCCTGGAGGAGAGTCGACGTGGCCGAGCTCAACCGCCGTGGCCGGGAAGCGTGGCGGTCCCTCGGTCGCCTCCGGGGCGACGAGCTCGTCGCCCCCGGCGGCACGCCCTATGCCGTCGGCGACCGGGTCGTGGCCCTGGCTCCCGGTGCCGGCGGAAGCGTGGTGACGTCGGAGACGGGAACCGTGGCGGCGCTGGATGCGAAAGCCAGAGCCCTCGTCGTGCGCATGGACGACCACGGCGACCTGCGCCGGTTGGAGGCCGAGGAGATCGCCGACGACCGCCTGGCCCACGCCTACGCGGTGACCGTCCACCGTTCCCAAGGTTCGACGGTGCAGCGGGCCCATGCCCTGGAGGACGGTGGAGGACGGGAGCTGGCGTACGTGAAGATGAGCCGGGCCAAGGAACGCTCCACGGTTTACGTCGTGGCCGACGACGTCGACCAGGCCACCGAGGACCTCACCCGCGAATGGTCAGCGGAGCGCCGGCCGGCGTGGGTCATCGACTCCGGGACTCCGGTGACCGACCCCGCCGCCGTCGAAGTCAGCCAGCGGGTGGCCCGGCCGATGCGAGACGCCCTGCGCCGTGGCCGCCTGGTGGCCGAGCGGGCCGCCATCGCCGCCGTCATCCCTCCCGACCCGTCCGCCGAGATACCCACCGTCGAGAAGGACCTGAGGCGCATCCATCGCCAGCGCGAAGACCTGGCCACCGGCAAGGGTCGCTACGCCGACCGACCCGTCGGCCACGCCGTCTGGGAGCTCGGGCAGGCCGAGATGAACGTCGCCCGCCTGAAGCGTGACCTGGACCGCTCCGGCGCCTCGCGCCGGGACCGTCGCCGATCGCGCGCCGAGCTCGGCGAGTGGCAGGAGCGCCGGAGCGCGGCGAGAGGAGACGTGGCGGCGACAGCCGCGCCCGAGGCGTCCCGCCTCGACGCTGAGGAGGACCGCCTCACCGGGAGTCTCTTGGGGCTTCGGAAGCAGCAGGCCAGCCACCGAGACTGGGTCGCCAGCCACCCCGAGGCGGCCAGACGCATCGTCGATCTCGGCGCGGAGATCAAGGCGCTCGACGAGCGCTTACAGCGCAGCCGCGGCGTGCCGGCACGAGGGATGGGACTCGACCGGCCCGGCGCCTGGACTCCCCCGCCCGTGGCGAGAGAGCGCGATCTCGGCATCGACCTCGGCCTGTGATTTCAGGTGTCCTCCCGCAGGGCTGCGCGGAAGTCGGAGCGGCGAGGCTGTGACCTGCGGGTTTTGTACCCGGACTGGCGCGGGGTTGGGGTGGGGTGGTAGCGCTGTGTAGGTGAGGGAGCGCTTCGAGAGCCGGGA